>NZ_VIDQ01000104.1 GCF_009760915.1 Azohydromonas aeria | reverse complement strand
CGCCGGCACCAGCACCCGCGGCCGCAGCGCCCGGGGCCGGGGCCGCCGCCGTGCCGCCGCTGCCGCGCGAGGCCGCGGCGGCGCCGCCGGCCATGTCCGAGCCGTGGATGGCGGCGCGCGACCGCTTCCTGGCCCTGCCCGAAGCGCAGAAGCAGCCCTGGTACAAGCGCTACGAGGCCGAGCGGGTCGGGCCGCAGTCGGCGCTGGCGGCCAGCCCCGACTACGGGCGGCTGCCCGAAGTGCGCATCTGGCGCGACTTCGCCAAGGCGCGGCAGGCCAATCCCGCGGCGCGGCCGGGCACCTCGGCGCTGGTCTACTTTTCCAAGTGGCTGGCGCGGGTGTGGGCGCAGGAGGGGCGCCTGTAGGTCGGCCGCGCAGGCCCGGCCGGGCATTGGTACAACGCGCGTTCCCCTTCACCCAGGAACGTGTCCCATGCCCGACGCCAAGAACCCGCCCCTGACCGCGGCCGATTTCGACCCGGAAGTCCTGCGCCTGTTCGACCAGTACGTGCACGGCGGCATCGACCGGCGCGGCTTCCTCGACCGCGCCGCGCGCCACGCCGTGGCCGGCGGCACCACCGCCGCGGCGCTGCTGGCGGCGCTGAGCCCCGACTTCGCGCGGGCGCAGAAGGTCGCGCCCACCGACGCGCGGCTGAAGACCGAGTCCGTGGAGATCGCCTCGCCGCAGGGCTACGGCAAGGTGCGCGCGTACGTGGTGCGCCCGGCCCAGGCGGCCGGGCCGCTGCCGGTAGTGCTGGTCGCGCACGAGAACCGCGGCCTGAATCCGCACATCGAGGACATCGCCCGGCGCCTGGCGCTGGAGAACTTCATTGCCGTGGCGCCGGACGCGCTCACGCCGCTGGGCGGCTATCCCGGCAACGAGGACCAGGCGCGCGAGCGCTTCGGGCAGCTCGATGCCGCGAAGACGCGCGAGGACTTCGTGGCCGCGGCGAACTGGGCGCGCGGCGGCAGCGCCGGCGTGAGCGGCGGCAACGGCAGGCTCGGCGCCATCGGCTTCTGCTGGGGCGGCGGCGCCGTCAACATGCTGGCCACGCGCGTGCCCGAGCTGGTAGCCGGCGTGCCGTTCTACGGCCCGCCGCCGCCGGCGCTGGACCAGGTGAAGAACATCAAGGCGCAGCTGCTGCTGGTGTTCGCCGAGAACGACGAGCGCATCAACGCCGCCTGGCCGCCCTACGAGGCGGCGCTCAAGGAGGCCGGCGTGCGCTACGAGGCCTTCAAGTACGCCGGCACCCAGCACGGCTTCAACAACGACACCACGCCGCGCTTCGACGCCACCGCAGCCGGCCAGGCCTGGGGCCGGGCGCTGGCGCTGTTCAACCGCACGCTGCGCACCTGAGCGCGCGGCCCGTCCGGACGCTGCGGCGGCCCGGGTTAGCGGCACTTGCGCGCGCAACCGGGCCGCGGCTCTGATGCGCAAGCCCGGCGCCGTGCCGGGTTCCCGATCAATCCGACGCCGCCGCCCGCATGGACCTCGAACCCTTTCTCGCCCCGCTGTCCGCCGAGGCGCCCTGCGGCGCCGACCTGTCCTTCGCCCCCGAGCTCGACGTGCTGCGCGAGCTGCGCCGCGAGGACGACCCGACGCTGGAGCAGGGCGCCTGGGTCGCGCCGCTGAAGAGCGCCGACTGGCCCGGCGTGGCGCGCGGCTGCGAGGCGCTGCTGCGCACGCGCTCGCGCGACCTGGCGGTGGCGGGCTGGCTGGCCGAGGCCTGGGCACGGCTGCGCGGCTTCGCCGGCCTGGCCGACGGGCTGGACCTGGCCGCCGCGCTGGTCGAGCGCCATTGGGACGCCCTGCACCCGCTGCCCGACGGCGACGACTTCGAGGCGCGCAGCGGCTGCCTGGCCTGGCTGGCGGCGCGGGTGGCCGACCTGTCCGCGCGGCTGCCGCTGGCCGGCAGCGGCGCCGAGGCGTTCAACCTGCTGGACGTGGAAGCCGCGCGCCAGCACCGGCGCGAGGCCGAGGCCGGGCCGGAGCCGGTGGCGGCGGCCGCCCGCGATGACGGCGGCGCAGGCGACGCCGGGCCGACGCTGGAAAGCCTGCTTCGCACGGCCGGCGCCCTGGGACGCGACGGTTTCACCCTGCGGCTGGAGGCGATCACGGCGGCCGCCGCCGCGCTGCAGCGGCTGCAGGCGGCCGTCGACGAGCGGCTGGCGCGGGACGGGCCGTCGTTTGCCGCGGCGCGCGCCGCGCTGGAGCGCGCGGCCGAGGGCTGGGCGCGCCTTGGGCGCGAGGCGGGCGTCATCGAAGCGGGGCTGCCGGCGGGCGACGCCGCGGCGGCGCCCGCAGCGGCAGCGGCGTCGGCGGTGGCGCCGACACCCGCCGCGCTGTCCGGCCCGATCCGCTCCCGCGCCCAGGCGCTGCAGCAGTTGCGCCTGGTGGCCGACTACTTCCGCCAGGCCGAGCCGCACAGCCCCGTGGCCTACCTCGCCGACAAGGCGGCGCGCTGGGGCGAGATGCCGCTGCACGAGTGGCTGCGCGCGGTGGTCAAGGACGGCGGCGCGCTTGCCGCCTTCGAGGAGATGCTGGGCGTCGAGCCGCGCGAGTCGCGCGGCTGAAGGCGGCCCGCAACGAAGGGTTGAAGGGCGGCCTCAGCCGCCGCTGGTCGCGCCGCCGCGCGGGCTCCTGCCGCCAGAAGGGCCGGGCCCCGCGGCGGGCTGGGCGCCGGGGGCCGGCACGCCGGCCGCTTCCGCGTCGGACTGCCCCATGCGGGCCGCGATTAGGCCGAAGTCGGCCTTGTCCTTGAGCACGGTGGACGCCAGCGTCACGTTGCCGCCCAGCAGCACCGCGGCGGCGGCCGGGTGCTTCGGGCCCACCGCGATGGCCACGCCGCCGGTGCCGGCGGCCAGGGCCGGCTGGGCCAGGACGGCGGCGGCCAGCAGCGCGGCGGCGGCTGGGAGGATCCCTCGATTGGTCATGCCTTGAACTGCTCCATCGTGATCGTCGTGAATCCGGGGTGCCCGCCCCGGGCGGCCGGGCGCGGGCGGCGCGCAGGATAAGGGCCGCTTCGCGGCGCCGGGGCAAAGCCGCAGCGGGTGAAACGGTCAAGCGCGGCTGCCCAACGCGCCGCGGCGCGATCGGTGCACCGGGTCGGCGCGCGCGGCGTGGATTGCGTCACGCGGCAGCGGGCGGCGGCGGCGCCGTCGAGGCGCGCACCACCAGCGCGGGCATGAGCAGCCGCGTGCACACCGGCAGCGCCGGCTCGGCCAGCAGCTCCAGGAACAGCGCCGCGGCCTGGCGGCTCATCTGCTCCACCGCCACGCGCACGGTGGTCAGCGGCGGGTCGATCAGGTCCACCAGCGGCATGTCGTTGTGGCCCACCAGCGACAGTTCGCCCGGCACGCGCAGGCCGCGCGCGCGCGCCTCGTCGAGCACGCCCAGCGCGATCAGGTCGTTGGCCGCGAACACCGCCGTCGGCCGCTCCTGGGATTGCAGCAGCTCGCGCGCGGCGGCGCGCCCGGCCTCGCGCGTGAAGGCCGCGGCCTCCACGACCCGGCCCGGCGGCAGCCCCAGGGCGCGCAGCTGCTCGTTGAAGGCGTCGCGCCGCGCGCGGCCGGTGGAGGAGGCCGCCGGCCCGGCGACGTGGGCGATGGCGCGGTGGCCCAGCGCCGCCAGGTGCTCCAGCACCAGGCGCACGCTCTCGCGGTCGTCGTTGACCACGCTGGAGAACTGCCGGTCGCCGCTGCCGCGATTCACCAGCACCGTGGGCAGCCGGCGCTCGCGCGCCACGGCCAGCATCGGGTCGTCGCTCTCGGCGGCCAGGATCAGCAGCCCGCTGACCTGCCGGTTCGCCAGCGCCAGCGCCAGCTCGCGCCGCTCCTCGGGGCGCTGCGGCGTCTGCGCCACCAGGCACATTAGCCGCTGCGCGCGCAGCGCGCTCTCGATGCCCTGCACCACCGGGCCGAACAGCGGGTTGGCGATGTCGGGCACCACGACGGCGGCGATGTTCGTCTGCCGCGTGCGCAGCGAGGCCGCCACCGCGTTGGGCTGGTAGCCCAGCTCGCGCGCCAGACGCTCGATCTCGGCGCGCTTGTCCCGCGACACCTTGCCCGCCACCCCGCGCAACGCGCGCGACACCGTCGCCGGGTGCACACCGGCGGCGCGGGCGATGTCGTCGATGGTCGCGCCCGCGCGCGGCGCGGACGGGTCGGGGTCAGGCAGGCGGTTCATGGGCATCGCAAAAAATGTCGGGCAAACGTTTGCCCTCATTGTGACGCGAATCGGGCCCGGCTTGCAAACCGGGCATGGCCTTGACCGCTGCTTTGGTGAGGAAAGCGTTTTGACGAAGCCGCCAACAGCGCCTAACCTGAAGGCAATCGATTGCCCTTTGTCTTGCGGCACTCGTGCAACACCGGAGACCTCCATGACCCCCGTCCCGCTCAATCCCTCCGACCCGAAGGCCCTGCTGGAGGCCGTGCTGCGTGCCAACGAGGGCACCGCCGACCCGCGGCTCAAGACCGTGCTGGCCGCCGCCATCCGCCACCTGCATGCCTTCGCACTGGAGGTGGAGCTGCAGCCCGACGAGTTGCAGGCGGGGCTGGACTTCCTGGTGGCGGTGGGCAAGGCGACCGGGCCGCGCAAGCACGAGGGCATCCTCTTGGCCGACATCCTGGGCCTGGCGACGCTGGTGCAGCTGCGCGGCGCGCGCCACGCGGTCGAGGCCGGCGGCACCGAGCCGGCGCTGGTCGGGCCGTTCTGGCGCGCCGGGCAGCCCGAGCGCGCCAACGGCGCGCGCATCGCCAGCGAGGACACGCCGGGGCCGCGCCTGACGGTGACGGGCCGGGTCACGGACCTGGCGGGCGCGCCCATCGCCGGTGCGCGGGTCGAGACCTGGCAGGCCAGCCCCAAGGGCCTGTACGAGAACCAGGATCCGGCGCAGGCCGACATGAACCTGCGCGGGCGCTTCACCACCGACGGCGACGGGCGCTTCGGCTTCGTCAGCGTGCGCCCTGCCGGCTATCCCGTGCCCACCGACGGGCCCTGCGGCGCGCTGCTGGCGGCGCAGGGCCGCCACACCATGCGCCCGGCGCACCTGCACTTCATCGTCGCGGCCGAGGGTTTCAAGGTGCTGGCCACCCAGTTCTTCGACGCCGAGGACCCGCATGCCTTCGACGACGTGGTCTTCGGCGCGGTGGGCTCGCTGCTGCGCCGCTTCGAGCCGGACGGCGAGGGCGGTTTCCGCCTGCACGTGGACCTGAAGCTGGAGCGCGGCGCCACCCGGCTGCCGCACTGCCCGCTGCCTTGAACCCCCCGGGAGACGACGCCATGCGATCCGACACTTCAACGGCTGCGGACCAGCGCAGCTTCGCCCCGCGCGAGCGGCTCGACGGCCAGGTGGCCGTCATCACCGGCGGCATCGGCGCCATCGGCGCGGCCACCGCGCACCGCCTGGCCGCGCTGGGCGCGCGCGTGGTGCTGCTGCAGCGCGACCCGCTGGATGCCGCGGATGAACTGCTGGCCGCGCTGCCGGGCGCCGGGCATCCCGGCCATTTCGCGGTGCGCGCCAGCGTCACCGACAGCGACACGCTCGCCGCCGCGGCGGCCGAGGTGCGCGAGCGCAGCGGCGGCGCGACGCTGCTGGTCAATGCCGCGGGCTTCACGAAGCCCGTGCCGGCGGCGGACCTGGACGCGCTGGACGATGCGCTCATCGACGCCGTCTTCGCCGTCACCTGGCGCGGCAGCTTCGCCGCCATCCGCGCCTTCGCGCCGCAACTGAAGGCCTCGGGCGACGCGCTGGTGGTCAACGTGTCCTCGATCGCCGCCTTCACCGGCCTGGGCAGCAACCTGGCCTATGCCGCGGCCAAGGCCGGCATCGATGCCACCACGCGGGCGCTGGCCAAGACGCTGGCGCCGGCCGTGCGGGTGCTGGCGGTGTCGCCCGGCGTGGTGGACACGCCCTTCGTGGCCGGGCGCGACGCCGGCTTCAACGAGCGCGTGGGCGCGACGCTGCCGCTGCGGCGCGTGGGCGTGGCCGACGACGTGGCCGCCGCCATCGTCGCCTGCGCAACGTCGCTGCGCTACGCCACCGGCAGCGTGCTGGTCGTGGACGGCGGCCGGCACCTGGGCTGAAACCCATTCTCGAAAGCAAGCAGAGCACACAGCATGAGCGCTTCGACCATCCTCACCTGCGCCGTCACCGGCAACCTCACGCGGCCGGAGCAGACGCCGCACCTGCCCATCACGCCCTCGCAGATCGCCGAGGAGGCGCTGGCCGCCGGCGAGGCCGGCGCGGCCGCCGTGCACCTGCACGTGCGCGACCCGCAGACCGGCGCGCCGTCCATGGATATCGAGCTGTACGCCCGCGTGGTGGAAGCGATCCGCCGCCACGACCCGCGCCTGGTCATCAACCTCACCACCGGCCCGGGCGGGCGCTTCGTGCCGGGCGAGCCGGATCCGCGCGTGGCCGGTCCCGGCACCTCGCTGCTGCCGCCCGAAGCGCGCGTGGAGCACGTCGTGGCGCTGCGCCCGGACATCTGCTCGCTCGACCTCAACACCATGAACTCCGGCGAGCAGGTCGTCATCAACACCCCGCGCAGCGTGGCGCGCATGGCGCGCGCCATCCGCGAGGCCGGCGTGGTGCCGGAGCTGGAGTGCTTCGACAGCGGCGACCTGGTGCTGGCGCAACGGCTCATCGACGACGGCGTGCTGCAGGGGCCGGGGCTGTTCACGCTGGTCACGGGGGTGCGCTACGCGCTGCCCTTCTCGCCGGCGGCGCTGGCCTTCGCCCGCTCGCTGCTGCCGGCCGGGGCGCAGTGGTCGGCCTTCGCGGTCGGGCGCCAGGCCTTCCAGGCCGTGGCGCAGTCCTTCCTGCTGGGCGGCAACGTGCGCATCGGGCTGGAGGACACGATCTACCTGGACAAGGGGCGCCTGGCCACCGGCAATGCCGAGCTGGTGCGCAAGGCGCGCCGCATCGTCGAGGACCTGGGCGGGCGCCTGGCCACGGCCGCCGAAACCCGTGCGCAATGGGGACTGCGCGAAAGCAACCGGGCCTGAGCGGCCTTTCACCGAACCCGTCGAGGAAGCAACCATGAACACCCTGAATGCCCTGAACACCACGAACCCTTCGTCCACCGGCCGCAAGCTGCTGCTCACGCGGCAGGCCGCCGACGCCGCCTCGCTTGCGCCGCAGCTGGTGCCCGACGTGCTGCCCGACGCGCCGAGCGGCCATGCCGTGGTCGAGGTCCGGGCCGCGGCCGTGAACCCGAGCGACGTGAAGGCCGCGCTGGGGCTGATGCCGCACGCGGTGTGGCCGCGCACGCCCGGGCGCGACTTCGCCGGCACGGTCGTGGCCGGTCCCGCGGCCTGGCTGGGCGTGCCGGTGTGGGGCACCGGCGGCGACCTGGGCGTGACGCGCGACGGCACGCATGCGCGCTACCTGGTGCTGCCGGTGCAGGCGCTGTCGCGCAAGCCCGAGAGCGTGCCGATGGCCGCCGCCGCGGCGGTGGGCGTGCCCTTCATCACCGCACACGAGGGACTGCGCCGCGCCGGGCTGAAGGGCGAGGGGCAGACGGTGCTGGTCTTCGGCGCCAACGGCAAGGTGGGGCAGGCCGCCATCCAGCTCGCCACCCGCGCCGGCGCCACGGTGCTGGGCGTGGAGCGCGCCGCCAGCAGCTATGCCGGCCATGCCAGCGCGCCGGTGCGCGTCTTCGACGGCCGCGAGGAGGGCCTGGCCGCGCGGCTGCTGGAAGCCACCGGCGGGCGCGGCGCGGACATCGTCTTCAACACCGTGGGCTCGCCGTACTTCCAGGCGGCGCTGGACAGCCTGGCCGTGGGCGGCACGCAGGTGCTGATCTCCACCATCGAGCGCAGCGTGCCCTTCGACATCCTGGCCTTCTACCGCCGCAACCTGCAGCTGCTGGGCGTGGACACGCTAAAGATCCCGGCCACGCAGTGCGCGCGGGTGCTCGATGAACTGCTGCCGGGCTTCGAAGACGGCTCGCTGCGCGCCTTCGAGGTGGACGAGGCCACGCTGCTGCCGCTGGAGCAGTCGGCGCAGGCCTATCGGCGCGTGCTCGAGGGTTCCATGGACCGCGTCGTGCTGGCGCCCTGAACCGGGAGTCACCGCCATGCACGTCGTCCCATTCGCGCAGGCGCCGCGCTACGAGGCGCCCGGCCACCACGGCATGGAGATGCGCCGGCTGCAGGGCCGCGAGGCCGGTCCCGGCGACAGCGCCTGGATCGGGCTGTCCACGCTGCAGCCCGGCGGCGGCACCACCGCGTCGGCCTCCGGCGCCGAGAAGTTCTACGTGGTGCTCGAAGGCCGGCTCGAAGTCACGGCCGCACTCGACGGCGCGACGCAGGTCGCCGAGCTGGGCCCGCTGGACGCCTGCCGCATCGCGCCGGGCGAGTCCCGCGCGCTGCGCAATCCCGGCCCCGGGCCGTGCCGGGTGCTGCTGGTGATGGCCAACGCCTGAAACCGCCAGCGCCCGCCGCCATCCGTGCGGTTGGAAAGGCAATCGATTGCCTTTGCCAAGCAGTTCAAGAACGTGAAGGAGACGAAATGAAACATTCGAGACGGCATGCCGCCGCGGCGCTGGCCCTGGCCGGCGCTGCCGCCGGCGGCGCGGGCGGCGTGGCTGCCCAGGAGTCCGCCGGCGCGGTGACGCTGTACGGCCGCCTCAACACCGCCGTGGAGCACGTCGGGGCCAGCGGCGAGGGCCCGTCGCTGTCGGCCAGCCGGCTGAGCAACTACCGCTCGGTGTTCGGCTTCCGCGGCGAGGAGGACCTGGGCGGCGGATTGAAGGCGGTGTGGCAGGTCGAGAGCGCCGTGTCGCTGGACACGGGCGGCGGCACGCTGGCCGGGCGCGACACGCGGCTCGGCCTGGCCGGGCCGTGGGGCACGCTCTTCGCCGGCACCTGGACGCTGCCCTATACGGCCTCCACCTCCGGCTTCGACCCGTTCTACCCAACGACGGCCGGCTACATGAGCCTGATGGGCAACGGCTCGGCGCCGAGCACCGACCACCTGATCGACACGAGTTCCTTCGACCGGCGCCAGCGCAACCAGGTGCAGTACTGGAGCCCGGCGTGGCACGGGCTGTCGGCGCGGCTGGCGCACGGCCTGTCCGAGGAGCGGCCGGACGACGGGCGCCGGCCGCGCCTGGCGTCGGGGTCGCTCACCTGGGAGGGCTCCGGCCTGACGCTCACCGCCGCGCACGAGCGGCACCACGAGTACCAGGCGCCGGACACGCGCGACACGGCTTCCAAGCTGGGCGTGGCCTACCGCGCCGGCCCGGCGCGGCTGGCGGCGATGGTGGAGCGGCTGCGCTACGAGACGGCCACCGGCACGCTGCGGCGCAACGCCTGGTACCTCTCGGCCGTGGTGCGGCTGGGCGCGGGCAGCCTGCGCGCGGGCTACACGCGCGCCGGCGACGGCCGCGGCGACGCGGCCGAGACCGTGGGCTTCTTCCGCAGCGGTGCCGGCACCGGCGCCTCGCAGCTCACCGTGGGCTACGAGCACGAGCTGTCGAAACGCACGGCCGTCTACGCCTACGCCAGCCGCATCGCCAACGAGCGCGCCGCGCTCTACGACTTCGCCATCAACGAGCTGGGCATCGCGCCCGGCCAGCGCCCGCGCGTGCTCGCGCTGGGCTTGCGGCACCAGTTCTAGCCGCCGCTTGCAGCCGCTTCGGTTGCACCTGTTTCCACCATGCCCTTGCCGCCCGCCGCCGGCTTGCCGGACAGGAGAGGGGTGGCGCCGGGTTCTTCGCCTCGATGCCAGGAGACCGCCATGTTCACGCTTCGCCGCCGCCTCGTTCTCGTCCATGCCGCGCTCGCCGCCGCCGCGCTGATCGCGCCCGCCGCGCCCGCCGTGGCGCAGGCCGGCTATCCGAGTAAACCCATCACGCTGGTTGTGCCCTTCACGGCCGGGTCCGGCACGGACGTGATCGCCCGCGTCTATGCCGAGCAGCTGGCGAAGTTGCTGGGCCAGCCGATGGTGGTGGACAACCGCCCCGGCGCCGGCGGCACGCTGGGCGCGGCGCAGGTGGCCGCCGCGGTGCCCGACGGCCACACGGTGCTGATCCACTCCGCCGGCCACGTCGCCAACGCCGCGCTGTACCCGAAGCTCAAGTACGACACGCTCAAGGACTTCACGCCGGTGGCGATGCTCGCCACGCTGCCCAACGTGCTGGTGGTGTCCAGCGCCAGCCGCATCGCCAGCGTCGAGGAGCTGGTGAAGCGGGCCAAGGCCAGCCCGGGGCGGCTGAGCTACGCCTCGGCGGGCAACGGCAGCGCCACGCACATCAATGCCGAGAAGTTCCGCATCGCCGCCGGGCTGCAGGCCACGCACGTGCCCTACCGCGGCACGCCGCCGGCGCTGACGGACCTGGTGGGCGGGCAGGTGGACTGGTTCTTCGCGCCGCTGGTCAGCGCGCTGCCGCTGATCCAGGAAGGCAAGCTCACGCCGCTGGCCGTGGGCTCGCCCGCGCGCTCGGCCGCGCTGCCGCAGGTGCCCACCACGGTGGAGGCCGGCTACGCGGGCTCGGACTACACCTTCTGGGTCGGGATGCTGCTGCCGGCGAAGACGCCCGCGGCGGTGGTGGAGCGGCTGTCGGCCGCCACCGCGCAGGCGCGCCAGGCGCCGGCCGTGCGCGCCGCGCTCGACAAGCTCGGCGCCGAGGTGCCGTCGCTGGCGCAACCGGCCTTCGCGCAGCAACTGCAGCAGGAGATGGCCAGCACCGCGGCGCTGGTGCACAAGGCCGGCATCCGGCTGGAGTGAGCGCGGCGTGAAGGCCGTGCCGCGGCGCCCTTAGCAACTTTTCCCGAGCTTTCACTGGCCGCGCGCCGGCGGCGCCCCGAAGCTTGGATTCCGCCCGGACTTCACCCGGACAGCCAGGAGCCCGCCATGAGCCCCTTCATCGCCCCCGACGGCACGCCAATCTTCTACAAGGACTGGGGCCGCGGCCGCCCGGTCGTGTTCTCGCACGGCTGGCCGCTGAGCGCCGACGCCTGGGAAGACCAGATGGTGTTCCTGGCCGAGCGCGGATGCCGCGTCATCGCCCACGACCGGCGCGGCCACGGCCGCTCCGGCCAGCCCTGGCAGGGCAACGACATGAACACCTACGCCGACGACCTCGCGGCGCTGGTGGAGGCGCTGGACCTGCGCGAGGCCGTCTTCGTCGGCCACTCCACCGGCGGCGGCGAGGTGGCACGCTACCTGGGCCGCCACGGCAGCGCCCGGGCCTCGAAGGCGGTGCTGGTGGGCGCCGTGCCGCCGATCATGCTCAAGACCCCGGCCAACCCGGACGGGCTGCCGCTGGACGTGTTCGACGGCATCCGCGCCGGCGTCGCGGCCGACCGCGCGCAGTTCTTCCGCGACCTCTCCGGCCCCTTCTACGGCGCGAACCGGCCCGGCGCCAAGGTGTCCCAGGGCCTGCGCGACACCTTCTGGCTGATCGGCATGCAGGGCTCGCTCAAGAGCGAGCTCGACTGCATCAAGCAGTTCTCGGAGACCGACTTCACCGAGGACCTGAGGAAGATCGAGGTGCCGACCCTCTTCATCCACGGCGACGACGACCAGATCGTGCCCATCGCCAACTCGGCGCAGAAGGCCGTGAAGCTCGTCAGGAACGCCACGCTCAAGGTCTATCCCGGCGCGCCGCACGGCCTGGCCGCCACACACAAGGACCAGCTCAACCAGGACCTGCTGCGCTTCATCCAGAGCTGAACGCAGGTTGCTCCTCCCAACCGCCCCAACCGCCCCAACCGCCCCCAGCGGCATCACTCCCCGAAAGGAACCCGCCATGGCCCTCACCGCCACGCCCACGCCCGGCTCGCTGCTGCTGTCGCCCACCGACCACGCGCTGCTGATGATCGACTTCCAGTCGCAGATGTCCTTCGCCACGCACTCCATCGACGCCGTGACGCTGCGCAACAACGCCGCGCTGGTGGCGCGCGCCGCGGCCGGCTTCAAGGTGCCCACCATCCTCACCACGGTCGCCGAGAAGAGCTTTTCGGGGCCGATGTTCGACGAGATCACCAGCGCCTTTCCGGGGCAGGAGCTGCTGGACCGCACCTCGATGAACACCTGGGAGGACGCCGAGGTGATCAAGGTGGTCAACGCCATCGGCAAGCAGCGCCTGGTGTTCTCGGGGCTGTGGACCTCGGTGTGCATCGTCGGCCCGACGCTGTCGGCGCTGGACCAGGGCTTCGAGGTGTACGTGATCGCCGACGCCTGCGGCGACGTCACGGCCGAGGCGCACGAGCGCGCCATGGAGCGCATGGTGCAGGCCGGCGTGCGGCCCATGACCTCGCTGCAGTACCTGCTGGAGCTGCAGCGCGACTGGGCCCGCGGCGAGACCTACGACATGACCACCGGCATCGCGAAACAGTACGGCGGCGCCTACGGCCTGGGCATCACCTACGCCAAGACCATGTTCAACGCGCACGAGGGCTGACGCGACCCGCCCGGGACACGCCGTGTCCCGGGCGTTCTGCGCTTGCCGCCTGCCGCCAGGAGTGCCCTCATGAAACCCTATGTCCTCTCCGCCGCCCTGGGCCTGCTGGTCGGGGTGATCTATGCCCTGTTCCACGTGCGCTCGCCGGCGCCGCCGGTGATCGCGCTGGTGGGGCTGCTAGGCATCCTGGTGGGCGAGCAGATCCCGCCGCTGCTCAGGCAGGTGTTCAAGGCCGATGCGGCCTCGACCTCCTGGCTGCACCAGCAGGTCAAGCCGCACATGTTCGGCGAGCTGCCGAAATGCGTGACGCCGGAGGATTCCGCCGCGGGAGGCCGCCATGGCTGAAGCCGCCGACCTGATCCTGCGCGGCGGCCGCTTCACCACGCTGAACCGCGCGCAGCCCGAGGCCTGCGCCGTGGCGATCCGCGCCGGGCGCTTCGCCGCCGTGGGCGAGGACGAGGACGTGATGCCGCTGGCCGGGCCGGCCACGCGCGTGATCGACCTGCGCGGGCGGCGCGTGCTGCCCGGCCTGATCGACAACCACCTGCACCTCATCCGCGGCGGGCTGAATTTCAACCTGGAGCTGCGCTGGGACGGCGTGCGCTCGCTGGCCGACGCCATGGCCATGCTCAAGAGGCAGGTGGCCGTGACGCCGGCGCCACAGTGGGTGCGCGTGGTCGGCGGCTTCACCGAGCACCAGTTCGAGGAGAAGCGCCTGCCCACGCTGGCTGAGCTCAACGCCGTGGCGCCGGACACGCCCGTGTTCCTGCTGCACCTCTACGACCGCGCGCTGCTCAACGCCGCGGCGCTGCGCGCCGTGGGCTACACGCGCGACACGCCGCAGCCGCCGGGCGGCGTGATCGAGCGCGATGCGCAGGGCAACCCCACCGGGCTGCTGCTGGCGAAACCCAATGCCGCCATCCTCTACGCCACGCTGGCGCGCGGGCCGAAGCTGCCGCCGGAACTGCAGCTCAATTCCACGCGCCACTTCATGCGCGAGCTCAACCGCCTGGGCGTCACCGGCGCCATCGACGCCGGCGGCGGTTTTCAAAATTATCCCGAGGACTATGCGGTGATCGAGCAGCTGGCGCAGAGCGGCGAGCTCACCGTGCGGCTGGCCTACAACCTGTTCACGCAGAAGCCGAAGCAGGAGAAGGACGATTTCATTCGCTGGGCCGCGTCGTCGCGCTACCAGCAGGGCGACGACTATTTCCGCCACAACGGCGCCGGCGAGATGCTGGTGTTCTCGGCGGCCGACTTCGAGGATTTCCGCGAGCCGCGCCCGGAGCTGCCGGCGTCCATGGAGGACGAGCTCGAAGGCGTGGTGCGCATCCTGGCGCAGAACCGCTGGCCGTGGCGGCTGCATGCCACCTACGACGAGACCATCCGCCGCGCGCTGGACGTGTTCGAGCGCGTGAACCGCGACATCCCGCTGCAGGGCCTGCACTGGTTCTTCGACCATGCCGAGACGATTTCCGAGGCCTCGATGGAGCGCATCGCGGCACTTGGCGGCGGCGTGGCGGTGCAGCACCGCATGGCCTACCAGGGCGAGTATTTCGTCGAGCGCTACGGGCCCGAGGCCGCGCGCCGCACGCCGCCGGTGCGGCGGCTGCTGGAGTCGGGCGTGAAGGTGTCGGCCGGGACTGACGCCACGCGCGTGGCCTCCTACAACCCGTGGGTGTCGCTGTCCTGGCTCGTCACCGGCAGGACGGTGGGCGGGATGCGGCTCTACGGGCCGGAGAACTGCCTGGACCGGGAGACGGCGCTGCGGATGTGGACGGAAAACGTCACCTGGTTCTCGAACGAGGAGGGACGGAAAGGGCGCATCGAGCCCGGCCGGCTCGCCGACCTGTGCGTGCCGGACCGCGACGTCCTGGCCTGCCCGGAGGACGACATCGCCGACACCACCTCGCTGCTGACCGTGGTGGGCGGGAAGGTGGTGTATGCGGCGGGCGACTTCGCCGAGTGGGACCCGCCCGCGCCGCCGGTGCTGCCGGACTGGTCGCCGGTGAAGACCTTCGGCGGCTACGCCGCCTGGGGCGACGCCGACGGGGCGCCGATGCAGGCGGCGCTGCGGCGCCAGGCGGCAGCCGGTTGTGGTTGCGCCCGCGCCTGCGGCGTGCACGGCCATGCGCACGCTCGGGCCTGGGGCAGCCGCGTGCCGGTGTCGGACGGGCCCGACTTCCAGGACTTCTGGGGCGCACTGGGCTGCGCGTGCTGGGCGGTGTGAGCAGCGCGAAGGGAGCCGGGACATGAGCAGCGTCGATCCTTCCCGGGCGGGCGCCGTGCCGCCTCCCGCGCCCGCGGGCGCCTTCGCGCCGCTGCGCCAACCGGTATTCGCGGTGCTGTGGGGCGCGATGGTGCTGGGCAACACCGGCAGCTTCATGCGCGACGTGGCCAGTGCCTGGGTGATCACGGACCTGTCGGCCAGCCCGGCCGCGGTGGCGCTGGTGCAGACCGCGGCCTCGCTGCCGGTGTTCCTGCTGGCGCTGCCGGCCGGGGTGCTGTCGGACATCCTGGACCGGCGCCGCTTCCTGATGCTGGTGCAGGCCGCGATGGCGCTGGTCAGCGCCGTGCTGATGCTGCTGGCCGGCACCGGCACGCTGACGGTGGAGACGCTGATCGGGCTGACCTTCCTGAGCGGCATCGGCGCGGCGCTGGTCGGGCCGGCGTGGCAGTCGATCGTGCCGGAGCTGGTGCCGCGCGAGCAGCTGCGCGGCGCGGCGGCGCTGAACTCGCTGGGCGTCAACGTCTCGCGCGCCATCGGGCCGGCGCTGGGCGGCATCGTGGTGGCGGCGCTGGGCGCGGCCACCGCCTACGCGGCGGACGCGGCCAGCTACCTGGTGGTGATCGCGGCGCTGTGGTGGTGGCGGCGCCCGGCCAAGGCGCCGGATGCGCTGTCGGAGAATTTCCTTGGCGCCTTCCGCGCCGGGCTGCGCTACACGCGCGCCAGCGGCGACCTGAAGCGCGTGCTGCTGCGCGCGGGCGTGTTCTTCGCCTTCGCCTCGGCGCTGTGGGGGCTGCTGCCGCTGGTGGCGCGCGAGGTGCTCGGCGGCGATGCCGGCTTCTACGGGCTGCTGCTGGGCGCGGTGGGGGCGGGCGCCATTGGCGGGGCGCTGGCGCTGCCGGGCCTGCGCGCGCGGCTGGGTACCGATGGGCTGATGCTGGCGGCGGCGCTGTCGGTGAGCCTGGTGATGGCCGCGCTGCCGCTGGTGCCGCCGCCGGCCGTGGCGGTGGCGCTGATGCTGCTGCTGGGAGCGGGCTGGATCGCGGCGCTGACCACGCTCAACGGCACGGCGCAGGCGATCCTGCCGAACTGGGTGCGCGGGCGCGGGCTGGCCGTCTACCTGATGGTGTTCAGCGGCGCCAGCGCCGCGGGCAGCCTGGCCTGGGGCGGCGTGGCGCAGGCGCTGGGCGTGCCGGCGGCGCTGTGGATCGCCGCGGCCGGCGGGGCGCTGGCGGCGCTGGCGCTGTACCGACTGAAGCTTCCGGCGGGCGAGTCCGACCTGGAGGCGGCGCGGCACTGGCCGGACGCGGAGATGGTGCACGCGGCGCCCGCGGAGCGCGGGCCGGTGATGGTGCAGGTCGAGTACCGCATCCGGCCGGCCGAGCGCGCCGAGTTCCTGGCGGTGCTGCGCCGGCTGGGCGAGGCGCGGCGGCGCGACGGTGCCTTCGCCTGGGGCGTGTTCGAGCACACGGCCGACGCCGGGCGGGTGGTGGAGTGGTTCCTGGTGGAGAGCTGGGCCGAGCACCAGCGCCAGCACCGGCGCGTCACGCGCGCCGACGCCGGCGTGCAGGCGGAGCTGCTGCGCTTCCACACCGGCGAGGGCAAGCCGGCGGTGGGGCACTGGATCGCGCTGGATTGAGGAGCGGGCGGCCAGGCGGCGGGCTGGATATGCGTTTCATTGATAACCGGGATGCCGAGAATTCAGTGGTGTAATTAGGTGGAAACCCTAAGATGGCGTCCATCGAAGAACAGACGCATTGAAAGAGGTTTCACATGGCTCCCATCACCAGCTCCGACGTTTCCCGCATCGCCCCGCGTGGCGCGCTGGTTGCCGCCGACGTGTTCCTGTGGTTCCTGGACGGCCTGCGCGCCCTGACGGCGCTGGCGCGGCCGGCCGTGAAGGCCGAGTCGTTGCTGGCGATGCCGAAGCGGTCCTACCCGCTGTGATTCGGGAAGGCGCCGGTCGAGGCGCCGACCGGTACGCCGCCGCGAGGCGGACACGACAGAAATTCGGGCCCGTGAGGGCCCGAAGTCGTTTGGGAAGCACTGAGCGCCGATACACACATGGGGCCTTCGCCAAGGTGACGAATCTTTGTTCGGTACACCTGTACTGCGGCCCGCGGGCAGTCCGGTGATCAAGTCGGTGCCGTGTCAGCGAGGTGTACCTGCTCTTGAACTCAAGACCAGGGTCCTGGCTGCGAGCATCGATAACATTTCGGCTCCTGCAGGAGGGATCGATGGACACTCTTCCGGCTGCCGAATCCGAGTTGGAACAGGGCCTGCAAGAAAGCACGGATGCACTGGCGTGGCTGCTGGCGCAGCAACCGGAGAAGGCCGGGCGCGACAAGGCGGACATCGACCGCCAGATCGCTGAAGAGCGTGATGGGTGGGCGCAGTAGCTCTCATCACGGTTGACATGCCGTTGTAGAAGTCCCTGGCCTGAACTGCCGCTTCGTCGCGGCAACCGCTTCCGGACCGGTTTGACCCAGGCCCTGGGCGCACGGGGCGCCCGCCGCATCTTTTGGTATCAACCGCGCGCCCCGCTTGCCATGTCGGAGGGGAACGGCGTGAAAAACTCACGGGCTGCCGTTCCCGTGGTGCCCCGGCAGCGCCCCGGGTCCTCCCACCTGCCGTGCCGGCCGCAGTACGCCTCGCGCATCGAGGCATCGGGGGCCGCGCGCGGCGTGATCGGAGCGCCATGCAGCCTCTGCCCCCACCCCCCGAATCCCATCCCCGTGCCGCGCGCTTCGGCGACTTCGTGCTGGCCCCGGCGCGGCGCCGGCTGCTGCGCCGGGGCCAGCCGGTGCGGCTGAGCGACCGCGCGCTGGACCTGCTGGTGGTGCTGGTGCAGCGCCGCGGCGAGGTGGTGGCCAAGCAGCAGCTGCTGACGCTGGCCTGGCCCGGGGTGGTGGTGGAGGAGAGCAACCTGCGCGTGCAGGTGGCGGCGCTGCGCCGCGCGCTGGACGACCCGTCCGCCGCGCCGCGCTTCGTCGCCAGCGTGCCCGGGCGCGGCTATGCCTTCGTGGCCGACGTGGCCTGGGAGCCGGACCCGGGCGAGCGACGCGCCGCGCCGCTGGCCCGGGACGGCGCGCCGCCCGTGCCGCGGCAGCCGCTGGCGCTGCCGCTGTCGGCGCGGCCCCTGGTCGGGCGCGACGACCTGGTCAGCGCCGTGCAGTACGAGCTGGCGCTGCGGCGGCTGATCACGCTCACCGGCCCGGGCGGCATCGGCAAGACGGCCGTGGCGCGCGCCGTGGGCGCGCGCTCGGGGCGTGCCTATGCCGACGGCGTGCAGCTGCTGGACCTGTCCGCGCTGAGCCACGGCAGCCTGGTGCTGCCGCACCTGGCCTCGCGGCTGTGCCTGCCCGCGGGGCCGAGCGCGCTGGGCGCGGTGGTGGAGCACCTGCGCACGCGCCACCTGCTGCTGATCCTGGACAACTGCGAGCACGTCGTCGAGGCGGTGTGCGCGCTGGCGCAGGAGCTGCTGGCGCAATGCCCGGGCGTGGACCTGCTGGCCACCAGCCGCGAGGCGCTGCGGGCCGGGGGCGAGTACGTCAAGCGGCTGCAGCCGCTGGGCGTGCCGCCGGAAAGCGAAACCCTGAGCCGGGAATCGGCGCTGGAGTACGCGGCGCTGCGGCTGCTGGCCGAGCGCATCGAGGCGCAGGACGTGCGCCTGGCTTTCGACGCCGCGGAGCTGGCGCTGCTGGCCGACCTGTGCCGGCGCCTCGACGGCCTGCCGCTGGCGCTGGAGCTGGCCGCGACCTGGGTGCCGGTGCTTGGGCTGCCCGGCGTGTCGGCGCTGCTGGATCAGCGCCTGGCGCGGCTGGGCGGCGGCGCGCGCGACGCGCAGCCGCGCCACCGCACGCTGGCCGCCACCATCGACTGGAGCTACGACACGCTGAGCGCCGACGAGCAGGCGCTGTTCCGGCAGCTGGGCGCGTTCCGGGCGCCCTTCACGCTGGAGGCGGTGGAAGCCGTGTGCCGGCTGCGCGGCGGCGACGCGGCCGCGCAGCGCGCGCTGGAGGGGCTGGGCCGGCTGGTGGACCGCTCGCTGGTCAGCGTGGAACTGGCGGAGCGGCCGCCGCGCTACCGGCTGTTCGAGTCGCTGCGTCGCTACGCGCTGGAGAAGCTGGCGGATGCCGGCGAGCTGCGCGCGGCGCGCGAGGCACATGCGCGGCAGGTGCTGGCGCACTGCCGCCGCGCCGCGGCGGAACCTGAAGCGCTGCCGGATGGCGACGGGCTGCGCCGGGAGGGCGGCGACGTGGCCGACATCCGCGCCGCGCTGGACTGGGCCTTTGCCCCTGACGGCGACGCCCGGCTCGCGGTCGCGCTGGTGCTGGCGTCGGTACCGCTGTGGCGCCGGCTGCTGCTGGAGGACGAGCTGCAGGAGCGGCTGCGGCAGGCCATCGGGCGCTCTCGCGAGCTGGAGCTCGACGAGGTCACGGCGCTGCTGCGGTCGCGCGATCCCTGCGCGGAAGGCTGCGCCGGGCGCGGTCTGGCGCGGGCGCGGGCGCTGCGGGGCGCGTAGCGGCCCAGGGGCAGGGCGGCATCCGATGCGGCGCGCGCCGAGCCCTGGCGCCCGTTGCCGATCCCCCTGCTTGCATGTCGCCCAAAAGTGTGTATACTCACGCCCTCGCAAACGAATCCCGACGCATTGCAAGCTGGCCGAAAGGCGGGGCTTTCAAGCGGCCGTAAAACAGCCGTCGAGCGGCCGGGACGAGTTTTCAAGCCGGTCCACCGGGGAAATGTGCGGCAGCCGTCAAAAGCGGCCGCGGCCCGGGTGGATGAGTTTGACCAGGCGCCGTGCGTGAGATGAACGCGGTGTTTGAAGCGAGCCGGGAAATAACCCGCAACGCAGCTGGGAAATAGAACGGCGGTTGACAAGGTTAGTGAGCGCTGACAGAATTCATTTCTTCGCTGAACGACACAGCGAAACGCGCTGCAAGCGGCAGCTCGGGTTACCGGGTGGAGTTTGCGGCGGGTTGAAGCAAATGTCGATGCTCTTTAAAAACATACAGCCGATAAGCGTGGGCGTTCGAGGCGTTGGGTGAGGTGCCTGACACATGGGGACTTTCGGGGATGCCTGGAGTTCCCGGGGCCTTTACTGGTCTCGAACGCTCT
>NZ_VIDQ01000103.1 GCF_009760915.1 Azohydromonas aeria | reverse complement strand
CCTGACTTGCGCAGTTCATGTGCCTGTCGCCGCAGGTACTGCAGTGTGTCTTCGGAAAGATGGCGACCGTCGATCTTGCTCATGAACACAATATAGGCGGTGAATTATTGAATTGCCAGGTTAATAGCTAGCGGTATAACACTATTGCATTGCTCAATAGGCAGTTGGTTCTCTATTTTCCCAAACCATGCCAAGCGCTCCGCACTAGCCATTAGTAGCTCATGAGTTCTGAACCCTTGCAGCGCATAGAGTCTTGGCTGCTGTGGCGTGTATTTAAATTGCAATCTACCTGCCTCATCAAACAGTGCGGCAGCTTGATGCCTGTCCCCTTGCTGGTGAAGTGCATCGGCCAGTGTTGTACGAGAAACAATCTTTAGAAATATGTCTCCGCTCTTATTGGCAAACTTTAGTGCGGCGCGTGCGTCGGCAATAGACCCTGCAACCTCGCCAAGAGTTAGCTTGATTTCACTCAAATTCCCGTAGGTGATCGCTGCATTTTGCCAATTTTTGTCTTCAATGCACATCTCTGCAGCAACTTGATTCGGCACAAGCGCTTCAGCCAAACGCCCCAATGCGCGGAGATCAAACGCCGCGCTAGTAAGCAACCAGATTTGTGCACCTCTGGAGAGCCGAGTCGAGACATGGCACCACAGTTCATCAAAAAAACAAGCTACGGCCCCCAAGTCAGCTCCAAAAGCTCCTAGCTTACTGATGCTGTAGTTTTCCCCTCTTCTAATCCTGTCTCTGAAAATCAGTGCGCAGGCATCTTGCTGGAATCCAGCCAAACACGCGTGACTTACTGCATGAAATAATGGTTGCAACTCAGCTAGTCCATCGGGCTGGGGTGGTGCAGAAGCCTCAAGTTTCTTATAGATCCGATAGTGCCCCTCGCGCCAAGCATCTGGATAATTATTGCTTAAGGAGGTGGCTAAATATTCCCGCACTAGTGGGTGCGCATCGAAACTATTGTTGACGTCATCAACATAAATTAAACCGCATTCTTCGAGCCGCTTCAATGTTATGCGCCACTGAGCTTCACTGATCTCTATAAGCGGCTCAGTTAACCCAGAGATGGCTGGCTTGGTGCGCAAAACATTTATATGATCCAGACTTGTTGGTCGATCGAAAAAACCAAGCATTCTTAGTGCCGCCAACTCCCTAGCACTTTGGTTTCCGCCGTGCTCAAACCATCTTTCATAAGCAGCCATTACCTTAAAAGCATGGCCATTATGCATTTCAATATCTGCTTCTTGTAGATTTACCTGATCGCGCTTACGAATGTCGCCTTTATGTGCCACTGCTAGATATGAGCCTAGAAGACTCAGTGTGAGAGCGTGTCCTTGGGCTTCGCGGCTTGCTTCCTGAAGTTCTTCATCATCTGCTGGGATCGATGCCGTTCCAGCGCGGACTACACCCTGTCGATGTAACAGCTGAGCGCCGTCAATTACGCTGAGATTTCCCAGACTAATACGCAGAACAGTACCTCCTGCATGGTATTCTGTGCGCTCATATTCAACTAAATCTCGAACTGACTCGCGAGTCGTGAGCAAGCATAGCCCACTTGCTCCGGCCATCGCCAAGTAGCCAAGCAATGCCTCGACGCCAGGGGTACGCAATGCACCAGCCATGATTCCAGGCGGATATTGCAAAGGCTCTATTCCGTCGAGCACCAACAGAGTACGTGAAACTGCAACAGCTTCTGCCAGTTTTCGTCCTTTGTCAGCTGGTGCCATTTCTGCACTTGCTTTGACGCCAAACCATTGTAGAGCTTCGCTGATAAAAACGTCGTCCGACGCTTGCTTGTCTTCATTCGTCCCCTGACTGAAAAAGCTCCATCCATAAACATACCGTGCCCCACGCCAGTTACTCTGCCTCATTCCATCTAACCATCGTTTGACAAGTGAAGTTTTGCCTGCACCTCCTGGTGCAACCAATTCCACAATTGGTATTCCATTTTCCCAAGCCGCATCTAATGACTGGAGTTCTGTGCCACGACCGAGAAAAGTTTGCGCGCCCACTGGCAATCGCGATAGGTCAATCCGCTCCGGAGGTAGTGCCCGCCCAATCGCTGTTTCAGTGTGCGGCCGCCTTTTCCACTGCAGTATCTGACTTGCCACATCAGAAACTACTGATTCTTTCTCGTGGTCGGACATGCCACTGAGCGACCTTCCGTCTTTTGGCCAAGCTTGCAAGCGCTGCAGCCAATCTAAGTGCTTCCAAGCGCACGGCCGCAATATTATAGGAATAATACGAACTCCGTTCCTTTGACGCTGAAATAAAGGCGGCACTTCCTTGTTCTTTATAAAAATAGAATTTAGAAAGTCGGACGAAACAAGCAATAGTGCTACGTCGCACGTTGCAAGCTGCTTCTCAATTTCATTCAACCAATCATCACCAGCTTCAATCTTCCGGTCATCCCAAATTAACAGATCCTCTACCACGCTCAACTGGCTGCAGACTAGATTTTTCAAATTCTCATCTTTGTGGCTATAACTAATGAACACTCGTGCCATGGCGCTTCTTTCGTCACATTTGCTCTTAGCGTCTAGTATGCAACGACCCGCAACGTTCTTCGGTCGATTCGGTACAAAGCCTTGATCAATGTTTACGGAGATCGTTATTCAGGCGGTGACACGCTGCTCGCAGCCCCGTGCCGGCCAGCAGCAATTGGCCGAATGCGGCGTCTGAAGCCTTCGGTCAAACGACTGCTCCCGCTGCAAAGCAGTCATTCACCCAAGCCCCATACGCATTGGCAATCACTACGAAGCGAGAGTTCAGTTCCGGTAGGCGGTAGGCCGTTCTCAGCTTTGACAGGAAGAACAAGTCAAGGCCGGCAATGTGCCAGCCCCGATGTATTCGCCACGTGAGCCCGCGTAAGAGTTATGCGCGGGCGCCGCTGCGGCCAGCCCTACTTCTGCGCTCCCGCCTCTTGCTCCCCTGCTGCCGCTGCAAGGCCAAGTTGGCTCGCGCCTGCTGACTGCTGCGCGGCCTTCTTTTTCTCTTCTTCCTTCTTCTCCACTCGGCAATGCCCGATGACGCAGTCCGCGCCGGCGGGAGATACCTCAGGCAATGAAGTCCGTGATGGCCAGCTTCGCCGGCACGGTGCCGATGAGCTTGATCTGGTATTCGGCCGCCGCGTCGGTGTCGGTGTTGATGGAAATCACGCCGGCGCCGTAGCTCAACTGCCCCGGCGCGCTGCCGAAGCCGGAGGTCACCAGCACGAACGCCTGGTCGCCGGCCTTGGAGAGGTTGGCGTCGATGGCGGACAGGTCGATCTTGTCCTGGCCCGGGGTGAAGTCGGTGATGACGTCGCTCGTGGTGCCCAGTCCCAGGTCGTTCGCGGACGCGAAGACGAAGGTGTCGTTGCCGGCACCGCCGGTGAAGCGGTCCGTACCGGCACCGCCGAGGAGCGTGTCGTTGCCCACGCCACCCACTAGGGTGTCCGCACCGGCGCCGGCGTCGAGCCGGTCGTTGCCCGCGCCGCCGTCGAGGCTGTCGTTGCCCACGCCCCCGGCGAGCACGTTGGCCGCGGCATTGCCGGTGAGCACGTTGTTGCCGGTGTTGCCCGTGCCGCTGATGGCCGCATTGCCGGTGAGCACCAGGTTCTCCAGGTTGGCGCCCAGCGTCCACGTCACGGCGGACTGCACGGTGTCGGTGCCTTCGTTGGCGTACTCGGTCACCGTGTCGCCGGCCTGGCCCACCACGAAGGTGTCGTTGCCCGTGCCGCCGAACATCGCGTCGTTCCCCGCGTTGCCGTTGAGCGTGTCGTTGCCGCCGTAGCCGCACAGCGTGTCGTTGAAGGCGCTGCCGTTGATCACGTCGTTGCCGGCCAGCACGTAGGCGTAGCTGGCCTGGGTGTCGCCCGCGGTCTCGGCGAACACCTGCATCCTGGCCGCGCTCAGGCTCACGCCCGTGACGCTGTAGACCTGCGCGCCGCCCACCGAGTAGCTCGTGGAGGTGACGGTGCCGGAAACGTCACCCAGCGGGGAGAAGGAGAAGCTGCCCTTGAGGACCTGGGAGTGCGTGCCGTCGCTGATGGTGATGGACGAGCCCGAGTAGCTCGTGACGTCCCAGTTCCAGTCCTGGTTCTGCTGAAAGCTGAAGCTCTTCGAAATCGTCACCGTGGCCATGCGACCCTCCTCGTTCGTGAACCTGTTGTGTACTGCGCCCGCGCCCCTCGGTACGGCGAGGCAACCGCAACCTTCCATTATCCGAAATTGCCGAAACGATCACTTACTTTCATACCACCCGCGCGCCATTTGATCTGCCTCTGCAAACTTGTTCACGGCGCGTGCCTGGCGTAAGCCATGCGGGCCATGCTTGAAGGCTGTGCCGGGCCGAGCGGCCCGCCGCCTGACGAAGGAGACACCCGCAATGACCCGCCCGAACCCCTACGAGATCGGCCTCGACAAGAACCCCGCCAACTACGTGCCGCTGTCGCCGCTGAGCTACCTGGAGCGCGCGGCCGCCATCTACCCGCAGCGCCTGGCGCTGGTGCACGGCAACCTGCGCCAGACCTGGGGCGACACTTTCAATCGTTGCCGCCGCCTGGCCAGCGCGCTGCAGCGCCGCGGCGTCGGGCGCGGCGACACCGTCGCGGCCATGCTGCCCAACACCCCCGCGATGTTCGAGGCCCACTTCGGCGTGCCGGCCTCGGGCGCGGTGCTCAACACGCTCAACACGCGGCTGGACGCCGAGTCCATCGCCTTCATGCTCCAGCACGGCGAGGCCAAGGTGCTGCTCACCGACCGCGAGTTCGCCCCCGTCATCGCCAAGGCGCTGGCGCTGCTGGGCGAGCGGCGCCCGCTGGTGGTCGAGGTCGAGGACGAGCTGGCGCCCGAGGGGCAGCGCATGGGCGAGATCACCTATGAGGAGCTGCTGGCCGAGGGCGATGCCGCGGCGCCGTGGATGCTGCCCGGCGACGAGTGGGACGCCATCGCGCTGAACTACACGTCAGGGACCACCGGCAACCCCAAGGGCGTGGTCACCCACCACCGCGGCGCCTACCTCAACGCCGCGAGCAACGCCATCGGCTGGAGCCTGCCGCAGCACCCGACGTACCTGTGGACGCTGCCGATGTTCCACTGCAACGGCTGGTGCTTCCCGTGGACCCTGGCGCTGGTGGCGGGCACCAGCGTGTGCCTGCGCAAGGTCGATCCGGCGCTGATCTACCCGCTCATCCGCGAGCACCGCGTCACGCACATGTGCGGCGCGCCCATCGTCTATGGCCTGCTCATCCACGCGCCCGCCGCGCTGCGCGAGGGCATCGACCACGAGATCAAGGGCCTGATCGCCGGCGCGGCGCCGCCGGCGGCGGTGATCGAGGGTTGCGAGCGCATCGGCATCGCCATCACCCACGTCTATGGCCTGACCGAGGTGTACGGCCCGGCGGCGCTGTGCGCGCAGCAGGAGGAGTGGTCCACGTTGCCGCTGCCCGAGCGCGCGCGGCTCAATGCGCGCCAGGGCGTGCCTTACCCGCTGCAGCAGGCCGTGACGGTGCTCGACACCGAGACCATGCAGCCCGTGCCCGCCGACGGCCAGACGCTGGGCGAGGTGTGCTTCCGCGGCAACGCGGTGATGAAGGGCTACCTCAAGAACCCGACGGCCACGGCCGAGGCCTTCGAGGGCGGGTGGTTCCGCACCGGCGACCTCGCGGTGCTGCACCCCGACGGCTACGTCAAGATCACCGACCGCAGCAAGGACGTGATCATCTCCGGCGGCGAGAACATCAGCTCGATCGAGGTCGAGGACGTGCTGCACCGCCACCCCGACGTGATGCTCGCCGCCGTGGTGGCGCAGCCCGACCCGAAGTGGGGCGAGGTGCCCTGCGCCTTCGTCGAGCTCAAGCACGGCAGCACCACGACGGAGGACGAGCTCATCGAGTTCTGCCGCACGCAGCTCGCGCGCTTCAAGGCGCCCAAGCGCATCGTCTTCGGCGAGCTGCCCAAGACCTCCACCGGCAAGATCCAGAAGTTCGTGCTGAGGCAGGCGCTGAAGTCGGCGAGCGCGATCGGGTGAGGTCGGGCGGCCGGCCGGAGCCGGTAGGAGTCGTTCACCGCGCGTTGCGCGTCCCCGACGCGTGGAAACGGGGCTCAGTGGCCGGGCCTCCTACCAGCGCGTTGAAAGGCGCCTTTGCCGGGCCTGCGCAAAAGCGCAAACACGGTTCGGCGGCCAACCAGCCTGGCCGCAAGTTTCTTTCCAGACCCGCGCCAGCAATTCCTCGCCCCTGCGCGCACTGGCTTCGGTGAGCGCCACCTCCAGCGGTGCTCTTCCCTCCAGGAAGGCCTGCAACATCACGCCGCGCACGCCTCCACCTTCTCCCGCCGCAGCAGCCCGAACAGATCCTTCGGGTCGTCCTGCGCCGGCACCAGGTCGATGCGCTGGCCCAGGCCCAGCGCCAGGGCGGTGTCGTGCACGAAGCACAGCGCCGAGAAGTCCTCCAGCGCGAAGCCGACGGAGTCGAACACCGTCACTTCTTCCGCCGTGCGGCGGCCGGGACGGCGGCCGGCCAGCACTTCCCACAGCTCGGTCACCGGGAAGTCCGCCGGCACCTGCTGGATCTCGCCCTCGATGCGCGTCTGCGGCTCGTACTCGACGAACACCGACGCGCGCTCCAGCACGCCGCGGTGCAGCTCCGTCTTGCCCGGGCAGTCGCCGCCCACGGCGTTGAGGTGCATGCCGGGCTTGACCATCTCCGGCGTGAGGATGGTGGCGTTGGTCTTGTCCGCCGTGACGGTGGTGACGACGTCGGCGCCGCGCACCGCCTCGGCGGTGCTGGCGCAGACGGTGATGCTGGTGAAACCTTCGCCGTCGAGGTTGGCGACGAGCTTGGCGGTGGCGGCCGCATCCACGTCGAAGAGGCGCAGCTCGCGGATGCCCAGCAGGTCGCGGAAGGCCAGCGCCTGGAACTCGGCCTGCGCGCCGTTGCCGATGAGCGCCATGACGCGGCTGTCGGGCCGCGCCAGCGCGCGCGCGGCCACGGCCGACATCGCGGCGGTGCGGATGGCGGTGGCCAGCGTCAGCTCGCTGAGCAGCCGCGGCGCGCCGGTGGCCACGTCGGCCAGCACGCCGAAGGCCATCACCGTGGGCAGGCCCGCGCGCGTGTTCTTCGGGTGGCCGTTGACGTACTTGAAGGCGAAGCGCGCGGCGTCGGCCACGGGCATGAGCTCGATCACGCCGTCGCGCGAGTGGCTCGCCACGCGCGGCGTCTTGTCGAAGTCGCCCCAGCGCAGGAAGTCGCGCCCGATGCGCTCGGCCACGCCGGCAATGCACTGCGGCAGGCCCTGGCGCTGCACCAGGCGCACCATGTCGCGCGCGCCGACGTAGAGGGTGTCGAAGCCGGTGGTGGGGGTGGTCTGAACAGCCATGTCTTGTCTCCCGCTTGATGGATGACAAGAGTCTGGTCGCGGGCCGTGGCAGGCGGAAGCGCAAGGAATGCAGCGAAACGCTGCATCCAGCAAGCAAAACGGCAGCCTCGGCTGCCGTTGTGTCGAAGCGGGCGCCGCGTCAGGGCGCGGTGCGCTCGACCGCCGGCGAGTAGGCGTCGCGCAGTACCAGGCGCGGCTGGCCGCGGCCGTCGGCCGGCGCCATCCAGACCTCGGTGCTGGCGCCGGCGCTGGGCGAGGTCATGGCGTAGAGCACGTGGGCGTCGTCGAGCCACTCGATCTGGTCGTCCACGTTGCGCTCTTCGGGCAGCGGCGTCTCGGCCATCGTCTGGAGGTCGAGCACGAAGAACTGCCACGTCACGCGCTTGTCCACGATGAAGCGCTTCTTGTAGGCCACGCGCGTGGCGTCGGGCGACAGCGACGGGCACTCGACGTTGTCGTGCAGCACGCGGGCGCTGCGCGAGGCGATGTCGCCCTGCACCAGGTAGTGCGCGCCGCCGCTGGAGAGCGTGGCGTAGAAGCCGCGCGCGTCGGGCGTGAAGGTGACGCCCCAGAAGTTGAAATCCTTCTCCTTGAAGGGCTGGCCGTTCCGGGTCACGGCGAAGTCCTCCAGGTCGCCCAGCACGCGGCCGTCGGCGGTGTCCACGATCAGCGTCTGCGTGGAGAAGTCGAGGCTGGCGTAGCCGTGGCCGGCCAGGAAGACGGTGAAGGCGGCCAGGCGCCCGTCGCGCGAGACGCGGGTGCGGCTCGGGATGCCCTTGAGCGGCAGCTCGGCCGTGACGGCGAAGGTGCCCGCGTCGAAGAGCTTGGCGGTGTAGGTGGTGACGACACCGCGGTCGGCCGTGAGGCAGCTGCCGCGCCCGCCCGAGACGTGCACGACTTCGCAGGAAAGCGCTTCGGCGAAGCGCGGCGCGCCGCTGCCGCCCTCGCGCCAGGCCAGCTGGCCGTAGTGCGCGTCCATGCCGTTGTGGCGGAAGAAGACGCGGCCCGGCACCGACAGCGGGGCCAGTGCCTCGGCCGTCGGCGCGCCGCTCTCCCCCGCCGCGCCCGCCAGGCGCTGCTTGGCCTGGAACAGGGTGACGCCCAGCGCCGCCGCCGCGGCCACGCACACGGCACCGAACACGATGGCCGGCCGCCTGGCCGTCTTGTGAGATTGGTTGGGATTCATGCGAGCACCTTCCCTTTCAGTGCGCGATGGACGATGAACAGCGCCAGGCCCAGCGCCGCGATGAATACCGACACGGCGGTGGCCGTGCCCTGTGCCTGCCAGAGCCAGCCGAACAGCACCGAGGACACCAGCTTGCCCAGCCCGACGCCCGTGGCCACCAGCGCCAGCCCGGTGGTGCGGCGCCCCGCCGGCACCTCGGCGCTGGCCATGGCCATGAGCACGCCCTCGGTGGCGGCGTTGAACAGGCCCAGCAGGCACAGGCAGCCCACCAGGGCCGGCACGCCGAGGGCGTCGCCGCCCAGCAGCGCGGCGTAGAGCGCGATCAGCACGGCATAGCCGCCCAGGAAGACGCGCGCGCGCCCGGCGCGGTCGGCCAGGCGGCCCGCGGGCAGCGACAGCAGCATGTAGGCCGCCGCCGTCACCACGTAGAACAGCGGGAACCAGCCCGCGGCCGCCGGCTGGCGCTGCTGCAGCAGCAGGTAGATGAAGCCGTCGCTGATGGTGGCCAGCGCCAGCAGCGCGCCGCAGCCGGCGAGCAGCAGCAGCCGGCGCGTGATCCAGGGTCCCGCCGCCGCGGCGGCAGCGGGGGCGGACACGGAGGCCGGCGCCGGCATCGCGGGCGTGCGCGCCGGCCGCGGCACGAAGCACCACAGCACCGCCACGCCCAGCAGGCCGAAGATGAAGCTTGTCATCCACACCGCGTCGAAGGCGCCGGGCAACTGCGCCAGCAGCGCGAAGGCGACGATGGGGCCCAGCAGCGAGCCGCAGGCGTCGAGCGCGCGGTGCAGCGCGAAGGCGCCGGCGTACTGGCCGCTCGGGCTGTTGAGCGAGATCAGCGCGTCGCGCGGCGCGGTGCGCAGGCCCTTGCCGGCGCGGTCCAGCCCGACGACCCACAGCAGCCAGCCCCAGGACGCCGCGCCCAGCAGCGCCAGCTTGCACAGCGCCGACACCCCGTAGCCGACCAGGGCCAGCTCCTTCTGGCGCGCATGCCGGTCGGCCAGCCAGCCCGCGAGCAGCGCCAGCAGCGCCACCGCGAAGCCGTTGTAGAGGCCGTCGATGAGCCCGTACTGCGCCGGGCTCATGCGCAGGTGCAGCACCAGGTACACCGGCAGCGTGCTGTTGACCATCTCGGCCGAGATGTCGGTGAGCAGGCTGGTGAAGCCCAGCGCCCACACCACCGGCGAGACGCGCGCCGCGCTGGCCGCATCGACCCGCGCCGCCGTCCCGAGCCTTACTTGCTCGAACCACTCGAACCTGTACATGCGCTTCCCCGCCCTCGTGTTCAGTGGCTTGACTGTTGCGGAGGTTTGCAGATGCGTCCAACGCCGCGGTCCCTGCGAATGGACGGTTGCCAGGGGTGCGCCGCGCTGGCTGCGCCGGCGCCGCGCCGACCCCGCTGGAAACCTGGTTTCCAGCGCACCGGCCGCGCGTCAACCGAGCTGCAGCATGCCGCGCGCGATGGCGAACTCGAGCAGGTCCTTCTCGGTGGGCTCGGCGCTGATCCAGCGCCGGGCCAGCCAGCGCAGGAACAGCGGGCCGGCGACGCGGCTGGCCGGGCCGTCGCGCTCCCAGGCACGGGCGATCGGCGCCATCAGCGCCGGCAGCGCCTCGTCCTCGAAGGCATGGCGCAGCCGCTCGCGCTCCTCTTCGGGCAGCGCCTGGTAGCGCGCCTCGCAGTCGCGCGCCTGCGCCCGCTCCCACTCGTCGCGGATGCCCTGCACCGAGGCCTGCACGGCCGAGGCCTGCAGCGCCGGCGACGGCGCCTCGGCCACGCCGGGCGCGGGCGCGGGTGTGGCGGCCGTGCCCGGCGCGCCGGCATAGCCCTTCCTTAGCGCGTCGCGCAGGTAGGCCGCGGCCGAGGCCAGCGGCGGCAGCGCGGCGTTGCGCTGGCGCTGCTCGACGTGCTCGACGGTGGCGCGCAGCAGCGCTTCGTCGGTGCGGGTGTAGAGCAGCTCGGCGTCCTCGTCCTTGAAGCCGAGTTGGCGCAGCCGATCCACCAGCTCCAGGTCGAAGGTATTGCGCGCCTGCGCCACCTCCAGCGGCGCGGGGCTGCGCCGCAGCACGCGGAACTGCAGCTCGGCCACGCGCCGGCCCTCCTTGTGCTCGATGAGCTCCAGCACGAAGTCCTGCTGCAGCGCCTCGACCTCGGCCAGTGCCGGGCGCAGCACGTCGCGCTTGAAGTAGCGGTAGTCCACCTTCTCCACGTCGGAGCGGCCGGTGAGCACCGAGGCCCACCAGAACAGGTCCTCGCGCATGGTCAGCCGCGACGGCGAGGTCAGGTACTGCATGCCCAGCTCGAACAGCACCGCCGCGGCGTAGGAGCGCATCTGCGCCCCCACCTCCAGCAGGATGCGCGTGTAGCGGCTGGGCTTGAGCAGCCGCTCGCGCACGCGGTCCGGGTAGCTCCAGCTGATGATCACCGGGTAGCCCGAGCCGCGCTCGGCGATCTCCACGGCGCCCAGCAGCTGCGAGGAGGTCCAGCGCTGCTCGCCGGCGCCGACCGAGTTCCACTCGATCAGCGTGGTCTGCATCTCGCGGATGTGCTCCTTGAGCAGCGCGACGTTGCGCGAGTTGAAATGCGCGTCGCCGATGAGCGTGGCCAGCGGGATGCTGTACTGCTTCTCCTCGACGCCCTGCTGCTGCGCGTGGAACAGCAGCGCGTTGTAGATGCGCCGCGACAGCAGCGTGAGCCGCCCCTTCTTGGGCCGGATGGCGATCGACTCGTTGGCCTTCTGCACCACGGCGTCGTCGCGCCGCGCGCCCGGTCGCGGGCGGCGCTCGCGCGCGGATGTGCCTTCCTCGTCCGGGGCGTCCGGTGAGAAGCCGTCCGCGCCGTCGCTGCCGTCCGTGATGTCCATCCAAACATCATGCCACGAGTGTGAATGGCTCCATTCACAGTTCACGCCGGACTGGCGCTTGAAGTGATTGAAATAGCAGGTTGAATTCTTGAAATACGTTGACGGTGCTGCAAGTGCCTGTCACGCATGGATTTTTCGGACAACGTGTGAGTGGATTTGGGACTCGTTGTGAGCTTCCCTGGTCTTCTTCGTGAGTGGACATGGGATTCGGCACACCCGATGCGTGAGCTTTTGTGGGCTTCGTTGTGAGTGGACATGGGTTTCGTTCATTTCCACGGGCCCGTGCGCCCCGGGCCATGCCTCGGGCTGCGGGAAACCCCGAGGCCATGGCGGCCGAACGGCCTTTGCACCGGGGTGGGAAGCGGGTTGGCCGGGGGCATGCGGCGTTCGAATCACAATCCGCCTCACACATGAGCGCGGCCGCCGCGAGCGGTGTCCCAAATTTCCTCACATCACGCGGTGAGGCGCCGGCGCAACGTCCTCCTCTGCGAAGCTCTGCAAATTCGTTGGCGAGTCAACGCTTTTCTATAAACTGCCTTCGTTTCTGTTGACTCGGCGAAGACATGAAGAACGAAGCTGCAAGCTCAGGCGCTGGAAACCAGGTTTCCACGGCCGCCGCGGCCCGGGCGCACCCGGCCATCGACATGGCGCGCATCACCGCGCTGGCGCAACGCGCCTCCGGCATGGTGGAGGGCATCCGCGGCCGGCTGCTCGCGCCCGAGGCGCGCAAGGTCGCGCCCAGCTTCAACGCGACGCAGCTGGCGGCGCTGTGCGGCGTGGACAAGGCACATGTCGCCTACCGCATCACCAAGGGCGACCTGCCCACCGGGCAGCTCACGCCCACGGGCGGGCGGCGCGAGTTCTCGCTGGAGGAAGTGCGGCGCTGGACGCGCGAGTACCGCCGCAACGCCATGCGCCCGGCCGGGCAGCAGGCCATCACGATCGCGGTGGGCAACTTCAAGGGCGGCGTGTCCAAGACCACCACCGCCATGATCCTGGCGCAGGGCCTGAGCATGCGCGGGCACCGGGTGCTGGCCATCGACGTCGATCCGCAGGGCTCGCTGTCCACGCTCTTCGGCATCCTGCCGGAGACCGAGGTCGAGGAGGACATGACGATCGTGCCGATCTGCCGCGGCGAGGCCGACGACATCCGTTACGCCATCCAGCCCACCTACTGGCCGGGGATCGACCTGGTGCCGGCGGCGCCGCTGCTGTTCCAGGCCGAGTTCAGCCTGCCGGCGATGCAGATGAACGACCCGAATGCGCGCTTCTGGGACGTGCTCAACGCCAGCCTCGACGGCGTGCGCCAGGAGTACGACGTGATCATCATCGACACGCCGCCCTCGCTGTCCTACGTCACCATCAACGCCTTCATGGCCGCCGACGGCATCCTGGTGCCCGTGCCGCCCTCGGCACTCGACTTCGCCTCCTCGGCCCAATTCTGGAGCCTCTTCGCCGACCTGGGCAGCAACCTCGACCAGGCCTCCAAGCGCGGCAAGACCTTCGACTTCCTGCACGTGCTGCTGTCGCGGGTAGACCAGTCCGACGTGGCCGCGCCGGCCGTGCGGCAGTGGATCCAGGCCACCTACGGCGAGTACCTGCTGCCGGTGGAGGTGCCCAAGACGACGGTGACCTCGTCCAAGGCCGCGGAGTTCGGCACCGTCTACGACGTGCAGAAGTACGAGGGCGCGGCCAAGACCTACAAGCGCGCTTCCGAGGCCTACGACCGCGTGGTCGAGTTGGTGGAGCAGTCGGTGGTCGAGGCCTGGCGCACGCGCGTGGCCACGGCCGCGGCCAGCTCCAGTGCCGCCAGCGCCGCCGGCGCGCCGGCCTGAAGCGCCGTGGAAACCAGGTTTCCACCGCGCCGGCGCCCGTGCCGTGATCCACGCCCCATGACCCAGATTTCCAGGAGCGCTCCATGAGCAGCATCGGCAAGCGACTGCTTGCAACCACCGCCGACATCGCCGCCTCGATCGAGGCCCGCGCCGCGCAGGGCGACGCCGGCAAGCCGCCGCTGCCGCGCACGGCGCCGGGCCAGATGCTGGCCGCGCGCACCGAGATGCTGGCCATGCAGGGCGAGCTGCAGGCGCTGCGCGAGAAGCTCAAGGCCTTCGACGGCTCGCTGCCGACGGTGAAGCTCGACCCGGCGCTGGTGGACGCCACGCGCTGGGCGAATCGCCATGCCTCGGCCTTCGCCACCGCGGCCTTCGCGCGGCTGAAGTCCAGCATCGAGCTGGCCGGCGGCAACACGCAGCCCATCCTTGTGCGCCGCGGCGACTCCGCGCCCGGCCGCTACGAGATCGTCTTCGGGCACCGCCGCCACCGCGCCTGCCTGGAGCTGGGGCTGCCCGTGCTGGCCGTGGTCTGGGACGGTGAGATGCCCGACCTGGACCTGTTCCTGTCCATGGACCGCGAGAACCGCGAGCGCGAGGACCCGTCGGCCTACGAGCAGGGCATCACCTACCTGGCGGCGCTCGACGCGGGGCTGTTCCCGTCGCAGCGGCGGCTGGCCGAGGCCATCGGCGTGAGCCACACCTGGGTGCGCAAGGCCACGCTCGTGGCGCAGCTGCCCGCGGCCATCGTCGAGACCTTCGCCACGCCGCTGGACATCCAGCCGCGCCACGCCGAGGAGATCGCGCAGGCGCTGGAGCAGGACCGCAAGGCGGTGCTGCGCCGCGCCGAGCGCATCCGCCAGATGAGCAAGCGGCCCAGCCCCGGGCAGATCGTGGCGCACCTGGCCGGGCGCGTGGCCGAGCGCGCGGTGCCGGAGAAGTTCCACGTCGGCGGGCGCCTGGCCGGCAGCTGGAAGCGCGACAGCCGCGGCCGCGCCGTGCTGACGCTGGAGTCGCACGTCGCCGACGACGACTTCATGGCGCAGCTGTCCGAAGCGCTGGTAAAGATGCTGGGCAAGAAGGACGGCGCCTGACACCAGGCGAGCGCCGGCGGCGCGTGCCGCCCGCCGTGCCCGTGGCCTGATGGACGAGAGCCGCTGGAAACCTGGTTTCCAGCGGCTTTTTTCATGCGAGCCAGCTCCCGGCGTGATCGGACATCGCGTGGACACACCCGGCGCAGACCCGCCGACCCCCGCCTTTTTGCTTCATGTGAGGACGTTTGTGACTCGTCGGCGCCCTGGAAACCAGGTTTCCACGCGGCCCGTTTTGGGACGCCGTATCGGCCCTTCACTCCCCGAACGCCTGCTCCATCCCGTCCTGCACGCGCTGCAGCTGCGCCCGGGCATAGCGCATGGTCGTGCGCGGGTCGGCGTGGCCGAGCTGGGCCTGCAGCACTTCCAGCGGCGTGCCGCGCTCCAGCGCCCGGGTGCCGCAGGTGTGGCGCAGCCAGTGCACCGAGGCGCGGGCGGCCCGGCCGCGCTGCGCGTCGTCGAGCGGCGCCCAGCGCAGCGCGCGGCGCAGCCAGCCGCGCACCGTCTCGTACAGCGCCTGGTAGCCGATGGGGGCCAGCGGGTCGTCGACGCTGGCCAGCAGCGGCGCGTCCCGCGGCGCGCGCTCCAGCGCGGGCAGGCCGCGCGCCGCCAGGTACGACTCCAGCGCGCGCAGCGCCTGCGTGGGCACCGCGGCGATGCGCTTCCTCGCCCCCTTGCCCTGTACCTGCATGGCCCAGCGCCCGGCCACGGGTCGCAGGTCCGACAGCCGCGCCGAGGTCAGTTCCCCGGCGCGCAGCCCCGTGGCCTCGGTGAAGCGCAGCAGGAACAGCATGCGTTCGCGCGAAGGTGAGGGCGGTTGTGATTCGATCCAGGCCAGCAGCGCCGTCCACACCTCGGGCTCGAAGGCGCGCGAATCGAGCGCGTGCACGGCCGCGTCGTCGCCGGTGCACCGGTTCACCAGGTCCCAGGGGTTGTGCAGGAGGTAGCCGCCGCGCACGAGCCAGGCGAAGCAGCTGGCCACGATCACCACCGCCTGGCGCCGGCTCGCCAGCGTGAGCTGCCCCGCGAACGGCGCCCAGCCCGGCGCCAGCGGCGCGGCGCGCCGGCGCGAGATCCAGGCTTCGGGCACGTGCTCCAGGAAGGTCATGTAGGCCAGGCAGTCCCGCACGTCCAGCGCCGACAGCGATTTGCCACGCTCCACCGCCGCCCACAGCCGCAGCCGCTGCGCCTCGCGCCGGTAGGCGCGGGCCGTGGCGATGCTGCCGGCGCGCGCCGCCACCCATTGCTCGATGGCTTGCGCGTCGTCCGTGGCCGTGAGCGACGCGCCCTCGATCGCGGCGCGGTTGGCGCCGGGCGCGGGCTCGGCCGGCAGGTCGAAGCGGGGCCGCCGCGCCACGCCCGCCGCGGCCGGCAGCATGGCCGTGGCCGGCACCAGCGCGCCGGCCGTCGCGGGCTCGCCGGCGTCACCGGGCAGCAGCTGCCGCAGGTGGTGCTCGATGCGCCGCGCCTTGGTGGCGCCGATGGCGGGGATCGCGCGCCACCAGCGCCCGCCGCGCGCCACCGCCTGCTGCAGGTCCTGCAGCAGCAGCAGGCCGTTGCCCTGCAGCCGCTCGGCGAGCCGGGGATCGAACCACAGCGCGACGGCATCACTCGCCCGCGGCGCCTCGCCGGCAAGTTGTTCCAGCGCGCGCAGCGCCTCGATCTGGCGCTGGCGCAGCCGCTGGTTGCGCGCGGCGCGCCGCTCGTTCGGGAAAGCCTGCCGGTACAGCTCCTGCAGCTCGGCCTCGCTCCAGCCGTCGAGCCCCTGCGCGGCGGCCCAGTCGTGCAGGGCAGGGCGGGCCTCGCCATCGGGCGTGCCGCGGATGACCAGGCCGACCAGCCGCCAGCGCGCGTCGCCGGCGCGCCGTGCCACGGCGCGCAGCCGCTCCACCACGTCCCGGTGCGCCGCCAGCGCCGCGTTGCCGTGCTCGATGCCCAGGTAGCGCTGCGCCGAGGCGGGGATCGGCAGCCCGTCCGCCACCGCGCGCAGGTGCGCGAAATGGTGCGGCCCCAGGCGGCGCTGCCAAGTGTCTGTTGCGTCTGCCTTTCTGGACATCGATGGTGCGCCGGGTGAATTCGATGCCGAAAATGATACCTTTGATTAGTACCGTTATACGTGAGCCAGAAACAGGGCCGCCGCGTTTCCCGGGCCACCCGGGTGCCATGGAGTGGTTGAAAAGTCAATGGCCTGAAGCCGACGAGTTAGGGATACCAGACCACCGCGATCAGACGGCCTACTGCCCCCCCAAAGAGCGATGGCGAACATCGGAAGCGGGGAATGCGCGGCTCAAGCGGCTTCGACCCGGTCCCGGTCGAGAGGGCGCCATCCGCCGCGCAGCCAAGGAGAACGGCGATGGCAGAGATGGTGGTACCCGGGACCTATATCGACGTCCGGGCCGAGGGCCTGATTTCCGCCGGCGGCGTGGCCACCGGCATCGTGGCGGTGCTGGGCACGGCCAGCGCCGGCCCGGTCGGGGTGCCGGTCACGCTCTCCGGCCCGGCGCAGGCGAATGAACTGTTCGGGCCGCCCGACCGCTTCACGGTGCCCGCCGATGGCAGCAACCCGCTCACGCTCACCCGCGCGCTGCAGTACGTCTATGGCAACGGCGCCTCCACCGTGATCGCCGTGCGCGTGGCCAGCGCCCGCGCCTCGGCCGCGCGCTACGCGCTCAAGGACGGCAGCGACAACACCGTCGCCACGCTGAAGGCGAAGACGCCGGGCACCTGGGGCAACAACCTGCAGGTCTCGGTCGAGCCGGCGCGCACGCCGGCGCGCATCGCCAACGAGCGCCAGACCTCCGGCTTCGCGGCCCTGGCCTACAAGCGCGTGCTGCCCACGCCGCAGAACCGGCTGCAGGTCATCCGCGGCGACACGCGGCGCGTGGACACCTTCGACATCGTCTACAAGGCCGTCACCAGCGGCGAGACGGTGGCCAAGACCGCCGGCGGGGTGTTCAAGCTCGCCGGCACGCCGGTGGCGCAGGTGGCCTCCGTCAATGCCGTGCGCGTCGTGGATGCCGGCGGCAAGGTGCTGCGCGCCTACGGCGCCAACCCGCCCGACGGCGTCACCGCGGGCACGCTGCTCTACGACGTGGCCGTGGCCCCCAAGCTCAACGAGCTGCGCATCAACCCGGTCACCGGCGAGCTGACCTTCGAGGCCAGCCAGGTGCCCGCCGCGGGGCAGGGCGTGGTCGCCACCTATGCCGTGGACCATGCCGCGCCCGGCCCCGGTCAGGTGCTGGTGACGACCTGGAACGGCCAGCTCGACTTCCCCGCCGGCGCCGCGCCGCGCGCGCCGTCGGGCGACACGCTGCTGGCCAGCTACTCGGTGGAGGCCGCCGACAGCGTGCAGGTCACCATCGCCAGCGGCCCGCTCAAGGAGAGCTGGACCGTGCCCGACGGCCGCATGCTGGCCGAGCTGGCGGCGGCGTCGAACCTGGTCACGGTCGAGGCCGACGCCACTCACGGCGACGGCCGGCCGGCCGCGGGCGTGTCGGCCTTCTTCGGCACCGGCAGCAACGCCGGCGGCGCCGACGGGGCCGACGCCGGCGCCGACGACTACGCCGCCGCGCTGCAGGCGATCTCGAACCAGGTGGTCAACATCGTGGTGCTGGCCGGCCAGGACGCGCGGGCGATGGGCTCGGTACTGGTGGACCATCTCAAGGCCACCGAGGACACCGACTTCGAGCGCATCGGCGTCATCGGCGCGGCCGGCGACTCGGTGGCGGAGTTCCTCGGCCACAGCCTGGCCGAGGCGCGCGTGGTGCTGGTGGCGCCGGGCATCCGGCTGCCCGACGGCACGCAGCTGCCGCCGGCCTACACCGCCGCGGCCGTGGCGGGCCTGATCTCCTCGCTGCCGGTGCAGGCCAGCCTGACCAACAAGGCGCTCAACATCCCGGGCCTGGCGCTGTCGGCCAACCGCGGCGAGCAGGCGCAGCTGATCCAGCGCAACGTGCTGGCCGTGGTCAACAAGCAGGGCCTGCGCGTGCTCAAGGGCGTCACCACCGAGGGCATGGGCCAGCCGTACTCGGCCATCCCGACGCGGCGCATCGTGGACTACGCCAAGTACGGCGTGCGCTCCGCGGCCAACCCCTACATCGGCCGGCTCAACAACGCGCGCGTGCGCTCGGCGCTGAAGTCCACGCTCGACGCCTTCCTCACCGGCATGGTCCAGGACGAGGCGCTCACCGGCTACTCGCTGGAAGTCTCGGCCACGCGGCAGCAGGAGATCGCGGGCCAGGTCAGCGTGGCCATGACGATCCAGCCCACCTTCAGCATCGACTTCATCCGCGTCGTCATGACGCTGCAGTGACCCTTCAAGCCCAGGAGCCTTCGTCATGGCCAACGACGTCTTGCGCGCGATCGACGCGGTGCTGGTGCTCGGTGTGGAGGACAGCTCGACCCCGGAGGGTCAGGCCGCCGACGCGCTGGTGTCGCAGTACGACCTCTCCAACGTGGTCGGGCGCCTGACCAACGTCTCCATCGCCGTCAGCGCCGACGTGCAGCCCTTCTACGAGATCGGCAGCCGCTACCCCACGCACCTGCGCCCGGGCATCGTGCGCGTCACGGGCAGCGCCGAGCGCGCCCACGTCAACGGCGCGCTGCTGCGGCTGCTGCTGGGCGACGGCGCCAACAGCCCGCCCGCGGCGGCGAACTTCGTGCAGCCCTCGTTCAACCTGGTCTCGACGCTGCGCGACCCGAACCGTCCCGACCAGTCGGCGCGCGTGACCGTCTTCGGCGTGCGCTTCGACCACTGGAGCTACACCATCCCCAGCGGCAGCTTCGTGATGGAGGCCGTCACCTTCCAGGCCATGCGCGTGTCCTACGAGGAGGCCTGAGCCTTCCCCGCCTGACCGTTGAGAGCCGTATCGACCGATGTCCGCCCTGACCGCGCCTTCTCCCTTCCTGAGCGCCCAGGACCTGCTCGCCGGCGCGCTGCTGGTGCACGAGGTCGAGATTCCCGCCGCGGTGCTGCACCCCGGGCAGCCCGAAGGGGAGGGCGCCGCGCGGCGCGTGCGGCTGCGCCCGCTCAAGGTGGCGACGCTGGCGCTGATCTCGCGGGCGGCGCAGGACGACGCCTCGCTGGTGCCGCTGCTGATGGTCAAGGAGTCGCTGGCCGAGCCGGTGCTCTCTTTCGAGCAGGTGCGCCAGCTCCACGCCGGCCTCGTGCAGTGGCTGCTGGCCGAGATCAACCGCATCTCGGGCCTGGCCGACGACGGCGGCAGCGCCGCGCGCGCCGCGGCCGCGTCGCCCATCGGCGAGGCGCACGTGCTGCTGGCGCGCCACTACGGCTGGACGCCGCAGCAGGTGGCCGAGCTGTCTCCGGGACAGGTCGCCGTCTACCTCGCCGCGCTGCGCGAGGGCGGCGCCGGCACCGGCACGGAAGGCGCGGCATGAGCGCGCCGCACTGGGACGCCGCCGCGCAGCGCACGCTGCGTGCCGCGCAGGGCCTGTTCGCCGCGGGCGAGCTGGGCTGGCTGCGGCGTCTCGCCGGCTCGCGTGGCGCCGACCCGTGGAGTGCCTTCGAGCGGCTGATCCGGCAGGCGCTGCCCACGGCCGCGCCGGGCGCTGCCGCGGCGCCGCCGGCGCCCGGGCTGCCGGAGTCGTCCTGGACGGCAGCGGCTCGCGTGCCGGCACCCGTGGTGGCGCTGCCGCGCTCGGCCGGCCTGATGGCGCCCACGTCCTCGACCGCGTCCAGGTCGATGCCGCTGCCGCCGGTGGCCGCGACGCCGGCCTCTGCGGCCCCGGCAGCGCCCGACCGACCGCCCGCCGCGCCGGCTGCCGGC
>NZ_VIDQ01000102.1 GCF_009760915.1 Azohydromonas aeria | reverse complement strand
TCGTGGCTGGCGTGCCAGCTCTTTGCCGGGCGCGCCGCCTTCCTGCTGGTGGGCGCGATGATGGCCACGGCCATGAGCGCCAACGTGTTCTTCTGGATCATCCCGGGGCAGCGCAAGGTCGTGGCACAGCTGCGCGCCGGCCAGCCGGTGGACCCGATCCACGGCCAGCGCGGCAAGCAGCGCAGCGTGCACAACACGTATTTCACCTTGCCGGTGCTGATCGCCATGCTGTCGAACCACTACGGCTGGCTGTACCAGGCCAAGAACAACTGGCTGGTGCTGGTGCTCTTGATGCTGGCCGGCGCGCTGATCCGCCACAGCTTCGTCTCGCGCCACAAGGCGCACGTGCTGGGCAAGCGCACGCCCTGGGAGCATGCGGTGGTGGGCACGCTGGCGCTGGGCGCGATGGCCATCTGGCTGGCGCCGGCGCCGGTGGCGCGCACCGAGCCCGCGCTGGCCGCGGCGCAGGAGCCGGTGCGGTTCGCGCAGGTGCAGGGCGTGATCGAGCAGCGCTGCACGATGTGCCACAACGCCCAGCTGCAGAGCAAGAACGTGGCGCTGCACACGGCCGACCTCATCAAGGTCAACGCCCAGGCCGTGTACCAGCAGGCCGTGGTGCAGAAGCTCATGCCCATGAACAACGCCACGCAGATGACGGACGAGGAGCGCGCGCTGCTGCGGCGCTGGTTCGAGGCGGGGGCGCACGCGCAGTGAACTGACGCTGCCGCGATCAACCCGGTAGGAGGCCCGCTTGCGGGCCTCCTACCGGCTCACCGGCCAAGCGTTCCTTCAAGCGCTGCCCGGCCTGGAATGAAGCCTCGACGCCTGCGCTCGGCGCGGTTGAGGCCGCACACATTACCCAAGGAGACACCCATGTCCCATGCCAACACCCTGGGGCCGGCCGCCGGCGTGGCCGCGTCGGCCGCGCAGGAGGCGGCCGAGCCCGTCGAGTCGCAGCAAGCCGTGCACCCGGTCGACGAGATGCTGCCCGCGGGCAAGCTCGCTGTGCTGGGCCTGCAGCACGTGCTGGTGATGTATGCCGGCGCGGTGGCGGTGCCGCTGATCATCGGCGGCGCCTTGAAGCTGCCCAAGGACCAGATCGCCCTCCTGATCAACGCCGACCTGCTGTGCGCGGGCATCGTCACGCTGATCCAGGCCATCGGCTTCTGGCGCTTCGGCATCCGGCTGCCGGTGATGATGGGCGTCACCTTCGCCGCGGTCGGGCCGATGCTGGCCATGGCCGCGAATCCGGCGCTGGGGCTGCCGGGCATCTTCGGCTCGGTCATCGCCGCGGGGGTGTTCGCCACGCTGGCCGCGCCCTTCATCAGCCGGCTGCTGCCGCTGTTCCCGCCGGTGGTCACGGGCGTGATCATTTCCACCATCGGGCTGTCGCTGATCCGCGTGGCGGCCAACTGGGCCGGCGGCGGCGCCAACAATCCCAACTTCGGCAGCCCACTCTACCTCGGCGTGGCGCTGGCGGTGCTGCTGAGCATCGTGCTGGTCACGCGCTTCGTGCGCGGCTTCTTCGCCAACATCTCGGTGCTGATCGGATTGATCGTCGGCTTCCTGATCGCGCTGGCGCTGGGGGAGGTCAGCTTCGACGGCATCGCGCAGGCGCCGTGGATCGCGGCGGCGTATCCCTTCGCCTTCGGCGCGCCGGTGTTCGACGCAGTGGCGATCGCGACCATGTGCGTGGTGATGGTCGTGGTGATGATCGAGTCGATGGGCATGTTCCTGGCGCTGGGCGACCTGACGGGCAAGCCGCTGAACCGGGAGGACCTGGCGCGCGGCCTGCGCGTGGACGGCCTGGGCACGCTCATCGGTGGCATCCTGAATACCTTTCCGCACACCTCGTTCTCGCAGAACGTGGGGCTGGTGGGCGTCACCGGCGTGCGCAGCCGCTGGGTGTGCGTGGCGGGAGGATTCATCATGCTGGCGCTGGGGCTGCTGCCCAAGCTGGCGCTGACGGTGGCCTCGGTGCCGCAGTTCGTGCTGGGCGGCGCGGGCATCGTGATGTTCGGCATGGTGGCGGCCACGGGCATCCGCATCCTGCACGCTGTGGACGTGCGGGGCGCCAAGCGCCACAACCTCTACATCATGGCCATCAGCCTGGGCGTGGGCTTGATCCCGGAGATCTCTCCGCGCTTCTTCAACCAGATGCCGCATGCCCTGGAGCCGATCCTGCACAGTGGCATCCTGCTCGCGGCCGTGACCGCGGTCGTGCTCAACCTGCTCTACAACGGCTGGGACAAGGCGAGCGCGGAAGGCGGCCACGCGCATTGAGCGGGGCTCGAAGCGCGGCACGATCGCCGCGACTTGCCCACCGCCGCTGTGGACAACCCTGTGGCGAAGCGGATCGCGGCGGCGCCAAGTGCCTGATGCGCCAAGCGTTTGGTGGCGCTGCCTCGAAATGAGGCAGCGGCGAGCGCCGGGTGCTTACTGCGGCTGGAAGCCGCTGGCCTTGATGATGCGGGCCCAGCTGGCCGAATAGGCGCGCTCGCGGCTGCCGAGCTGCTCGCCGCTGGTGAAACCCACGGACAGGCCCATGGCGGTGAGGCGGTCCCGCACCTCCGGTTGTGCGATCACCTTGGCCAGCGCCGCCGACCACGGCTCCAGCGCCGCGCGCGGCGTGCCCGCGGGCGCGAACAGGCCGTAGAAGGGCAGCTCCTCGAAGCCCGGCAGCCCGGCCTCGCGCAGCGTGGGCACGTCGGGCAGCAGCGGCTGGCGCGCAGCGCCCATCACCGCGGCGATGCGCAGCTTGCCGGCGCGGTGGTTCTCGATGAAGTCGGGTACCGAGCCCACGCCGGCGCTGATCTGATTGCCCAGCATGTCCACGATCATCGGCGCGCTGCCGCGGTAGGGCGCGGCCACGAGGTCGAGCCTGAACTTCTCGCCGATCGACTTGACCAGGAACTCCGGCACCGAGGCCGGCGCCGGGATGCCCATGGCACCCTTGCCGCCGCCGGCGTTGCGCACCCAGGCCACGTAGTCGGCGAAGGTGCGCGCGGGCGTGGCGCCGGACAGCGCCACCGCGTTGGCGAAGGTGGCGAAGCCAGCCACCGGGGTGAAGTCGTGCGCGGTGTCGAAGCCGGGGTGCTTCACCACCAGCGGCAGGATCGAGACGGTGTGGTCGTGGGTGAGGAAGAGGGTGCTGCCGTCGGCCGGCGCGGCCTTGAGCGCCTGCGCCGCGAGCTGGCCGCCGGCGCCGGGGCGGTTCTCGACGATGACGGTGGCGCCGAGTTCGTCCTTGAAGCGCTCGGCCAGCAGCCGCGCGATGGCGTCGGTGCCGCCGCCGGGCGGAAAGCCCACCAGCAGCCGCAGCGTGCGGCCCTGGAAAGCCTGGGGACCCTGGGAGAAGGCGGGCAGGCAGGCGCTGCCCGCAAGAGTGGCCGCGGCTAGGCGGCCCAGGGCGGCGCGCCGGTTCATCGAAGTCATGGGTGATCCTGGGGAAAACTGGGATTGTCGGGGGACAAGGCTGCCGTGGCCCGGCAGGCCGGCGTGCAGGGCGGACCAGGAGCCGATCCTAGAATCCCGGGTTTGTCTGACAGCCATCTGACCAGGGAGACAACAATGAGCCCCTCCGGGATCACGCGCCGCACGGCGCTCACCGCCACCGCGCTGCTGCTGGGCAGCGCCGGGGCGCAGGCCCAGCAGGGCATCGAGGAGCGCACCCTGCGCATCGGCACCACCGTCCCGGCGGACCACCCGATCAGCCTGGGCGCCAGGAAGTTCGTGGAGATCGTCGCGGCCCGCAGCGGCGGCAAGCTCAAGGTCAAGGACTACCCGGCGCTGGCGCTGGGCCCGGAGCTGCAGCAGCAGTCCGCGCTGGTGGGCGGGGTGCAGGAAATGTTCGTGCCCAGCAGCGCGACACTGGCCGGCGCGGTGCGCGAGTTCGGGCTGCTGGACCTGCCGTTCCTGGTGCGCACCCCGGCGCAGGCCGACGCGCTCATGGATGGCCCCTTCGGCCAGGCGCTGCTGGCCCGGCTGCCGGACAAGGGTTTCATTGGGCTGGCGTTCTGGGAGAACGGCCTGCGCCACGTCACCAACAGCCGCCGCCCGGTGCAGCGCCTGGAGGACCTGCAGGGCCTGAAGATCCGCGTGCAGCAGAACCCGGTTTTCATCGACATGTTCAAGGCGCTGCAGGCCAACCCGGTGCCGATGTCCTTCGGCGAGGTCTACGGTGCGCTGGAAACCAGGGCGCTCGACGCGCAGGAGAACCCGCTGCTGGTGGCGCGCTCGGCCAAGCTGTTCGAGGTGCAGAAGTACGCCAGCACCACCGGCCATGCCTACGGCGTGATCGTGGTGCTGGTGAGCCGCAAGTTCTGGGACAAGCTCTCAGGTGAAGAGCGCAAGGTGCTGCAGGCCGCGGCGCTGGAGGCGCGCGACTACCAGCGCCGCATCAGCCGCGAGCAGTCGCGCCAGGCGGTGGACGATCTCAAGGCCGCGGGCATGCAGATCAACGAGGTTTCCGCCGCGGAGCAGGAGCGCATGCGCCAGGCGACGCAACCCGTCACCGACCGCGTGCTGCAGACCTACGACCCGGCGCTGGTCAAGCTGCTGCGCTCGGAGCTGGAGCGCGTGGCGCGCATCTCCTGACACCGGAACGGCCTGGCGGGCGCCCGGAGTCGGCGCCCGGCGCTCCACGAAGCGCTGCGCGACGCCCGTTGCGCGGCGCTTCTTCATTTTTGCCCGCTAAGCAACGCAGTTTTACATAAGAGCGATTGCACGCGGGAAATACTCAGGGTTTGCCCTGACTTGTGAGGCGGGCTGTGGCTTTTCGTGTCACGGACTGGGCGTTGCTACGTGTTAACCGACCCGCAAATCAGGGGAGAAGCCGTGAATTTTGAATACAGTTAAGGGTTTGCATTTTTCTCAACCCCGAGCGCGACGCCATGCCTGCCGATACCCCCCGCATCATCTACACGCTGACCGACGAGGCGCCCCTGCTGGCGACGTACTCGTTCCTGCCGATCATCCGCACCTTTGCCGCGCCGGCGGGCATCGACGTCGTCGAGAGCGACATCTCGGTGGCCAACCGCATCTTGGGCGAGTTCCCCGAGTACCTCACCGACATGCAGAAGCGGCCCAACACGCTGGCCGAGCTGGGCAAGAAGACGCTGGAGCCGGACGCCAACATCATCAAGCTGCCCAACATCAGCGCCTCGGTACCGCAGCTGGTGGCGGCGATCAAGGAGCTGCAGTCCAAGGGCTACCAGGTGCCCGACTTCCCGGAAGACCCGAAGACCGACGCCGAGAAGGCCATCCGCGCGCGCTACGCCAAGTGCCTGGGCAGCGCGGTGAACCCGGTGCTGCGCGAGGGCAACTCCGACCGCCGCGCGCCGCTGGCCGTCAAGAACTACGCCCGCAAGAACCCGCACAGCATGGGCGAGTGGAGCATGGCCTCGCGCACGCACGTGGCGCACATGAAGCACGGCGACTTCTATCACGGCGAGAAGTCGATGACGCTGGACCGCGCGCGCGACGTGAAGATGGAGCTCACCACCAAGAGCGGCAAGACCATCGTGCTCAAGCCGCTGGTCAAGCTGCTCGACGGCGAGATCATCGACAGCATGTTCATGAGCAAGAAGGCGCTGTGCGCCTTCTATGAGGAGCAGTTCGAGGACGCGCGCAAGACCGGCGTGATGATGTCGCTGCACGTCAAGGCCACGATGATGAAGGTCTCGCACCCCATCGTCTTCGGCCACGCCGTGAAGATCTTCTACAAGGAGGCCTTCGAGAAGCACGGCAAGCTCTTCGACGAGCTGGGCGTGAACGTCAACAACGGCATGGTGAACCTGTACGACAAGATCGCCACGCTGCCCTCGACCAAGCGCGAGGAGATCATCCGCGACCTGCACGCCTGCCACGAGCACCGCCCGGAGCTGGCGATGGTGGACTCGGCCAAGGGCATCACCAACCTGCACGCGCCCAACGACGTGATCGTGGACGCCTCGATGCCGGCCATGATCCGCATCGGCGGCAAGATGTGGGGCGCCGACGGCAAGCCCAAGGACACCAAGGCCATCATCCCCGAGTCCACCTTCGCGCGGATCTACCAGGAAGTCATCAACTTCTGCAAGACCAACGGCGCCTTCGACCCGCGCACCATGGGCACGGTGCCCAACGTCGGCCTGATGGCGCAGCAGGCCGAAGAGTACGGCTCGCACGACAAGACCTTCGAGATCCCGGAAGACGGCGTGGCCAACATCGTTGACCTCGCCACCGGCGAAGTGCTGCTGTCGCAGAACGTCGAGACCGGCGACATCTGGCGCATGTGCCAGGTCAAGGACGCCGCCATCCGCGACTGGGTCAAGCTCGCCGTCACCCGCGCGCGCAACTCGGGCATGCCCGCCGTGTTCTGGCTGGACCCGTACCGCCCGCACGAGGCCGAGCTGATCAAGAAGGTCGAGACCTACCTCAAGGACCACGACACCACGGGCCTGGACATCCAGATCATGTCGCAGGTGCGCGCCATGCGCTACACGCTGGAGCGCGTCATCCGCGGCCTGGACACCATCAGCGTCACCGGCAACATCCTGCGCGACTACCTGACCGACCTGTTCCCGATCATGGAGCTGGGCACCAGCGCCAAGATGCTGTCCATCGTGCCGCTGATGGCCGGCGGCGGGATGTACGAGACGGGTGCGGGCGGCTCGGCGCCGAAGCACGTGCAGCAGCTGGTCGAGGAAAACCACCTGCGCTGGGACTCGCTGGGCGAGTTCCTGGCCCTGGCGGTGAGCATGGAAGACCTCGGCATCAAGACCGGCAGCGCCAAGGCCAAGATCCTGGCCCGCACGCTCGACGCCGCCACCGGCAAGCTGCTCGACAACAACAAGGGCCCCTCGCCCAAGACCGGCCAGCTCGACAACCGCGGCAGCCAGTTCTACCTGGCCATGTACTGGGCACAGGAGCTGGCGTCGCAGACCGACGACGCCGAGCTGGCCGCGCACTTCGCGCCGCTGGCCAAGGCCCTGACAGAGAACGAGGCCAGGATCGTCGAGGAGCTGAACTCGGTGCAGGGCCAGCCGGTGGACATCGGCGGCTACTACTTCCCGGACCCGCAGAAGCTCAGCGCCGTGATGCGTCCGAGCGCCACCTTCAACGCCGCGCTGGAAGCCGCGCGCGTCTGAGTGCCGCGGCCACCGGGCCCCTTGCGGGCCCGGCCGGCCGGACCTGAAGCTTCAGCGAAGCGCCGCGACGGGCTGATGCCCGTCGCGGCGCTTTTTTTTCGGGCCCTTGTTGCGAACCGCAACGACGGTCGCCAGCGGTCGGGAAGCTCTTTCGGAGACCGTTGGCTACAACATACGCGACGCACTGGAAGGGCTCTGCCAGCGTTCCGATGGGCTGCGGCACGACGACGCCACCGCCTTCCTCACCCGCTTCTCCTGCCCGCCCGTTCGCTGCCGGCCGCTCCTGTCTGCCGGGCGCGACGCTTGAAGAAGTATTGAAGGCCCGACTCAGGAAGGAGCAAGGGGAGCCGGTGAGTGGCGACCTTGGGCACGCAGTCCAGGCCGGCTTTTCAGGTGCTCGATGGTTTGGCCTCAATCGGGTATGTTGTCTTGGGTTGCCGCTCAGCGCCCGATGTCCGCGTCCTCGCCCTGCCCGCCCGGCGCCTGGTCACGGCCCAGGCTGTAGAGGGCGTAGCCGCGCGCGGCCGTGCCCTGGGGCTCGTAGAACCAGCGCCCGCCCCAGGGATCGACGGGCACCGCATCGCGCAGGTACGGGCCGCGCCAGCGCGTGCGGTCCTCGCCCGCAGGTGGTTGCGTGAGCACCTGTAGGCCCTGCGCCGCGTCGGGGAAGTGCCCGACGTCGGCGCGGTAGGCCTGCAGCGCCCGGTTCAGCGCGTCGAGCTGGGCGCGGGCGATGGCGGTTTCCGGGTGCTCGCGCTGGCGCAGCATGCGCGGCGCCGCGACGCCGGCGATCAGCCCGACGACGACCAGCGCCAGCAGCGCCTCCTTGAGTGCCAGGCCGCGGGAAAGTCGGTTCGCTTGCATCGGGTTGGCAAAGTCAAAGTCCGGATTGTCGGCCCGCGCGGCGGGCCCTGGCGCTCAGCCCGTCGCGCCGTCGGCCAGGCAGCGCGCCGCGGCCAGGTCCCAGCCGGCCCAGCCGCAGCTCTTGAAGAACACGGGGCCGCCCTGCCCCGCCGCGCTGCCCGCCACCACGTCGGCCAGCGCCGGGAAGGCGGCCACGTCAAGCCCGGCCTGCAGCAGGTCGCCGGCCTCGTGGTCGGCGTCGCGGCTGTCCACGACGATGCGGCCATGGCGCGCCAGGTGGCGGCAGACCTCGGCATCCCACTCCACCATGGCCGGCGTGAAGGCGCCGACCGCGCTGACGAAGGCGTCGTCGCGCGGCCGCGCGCGCAGCGCCACCTGCTGCGCGGAAGTGCAGCTCGCCACCAGCGGGCAGTCGGCCAGCGCGGCATCGGCGTCGTCCACGCGCCGCGCCCTTAGCCCCAGCGCCTGCGCGTGCGCCACCAGCGCGTCGGCGCTGCCGGGGCTGCGCGAGGCCACCCGGAACTCGCGCACGTGCAGGCCGTCGGCAAAGGCTTCCAGGTGCGCGCGGCCCTGCACGCCCGCGCCGACGATGAGCATCGGCCCCTGCGGCCGCGGCGCCAGGCGCCGCGCGACCAGCAGCGACACGGCCGCGGTGCGCCGCGCCGTGACGGTGGGGCCGTCCAGGACCGCCAGCCGGCGCCCGTCGCGCGCGTCGAACACGACCACGTCGCCCTGGATCGCCGGCAGCCCGCGCCCGGCGTTGCCGGCCACGAAGGTGATGAGCTTGGTGATGGCCACGCGCGCGTCGGCCGCGGGCATGACGAAGAGGCTGCCGCCGTGCGCCAGCGGCTGCACGATGCGCGGCGGCACCGACACCGAGGGATCGCGCAGCAGCGCCTCGATGCAGTCGGCCAGGCGGCTCCAGGGCAGCCGGGCAGCGGTTTCAGCAGGGTTGAGCAGGGCGGCGGTCATGGGCGGCAAGGATGCACGAACCGCGCTCCGCCGCGGCGCCGGAACGCCAGGCCAAAACGCCTCGTGGCAATACCCTGCCGGGAGGTCGCCCCGCATTCAGGGGAGGGAGTAAACCCGGGCTGGGGATGCCGACAGCCTGGGTTGCCGCTTCCCACAACCGGCTGGCACCGTGCGCCCAATGGAAATTTACGTGATCAACTTGGCGCTGCATGCCCAGCGCTGGGCTGCGGCGTGGCTGCAGCTGACGCGGGTCGGCCTGCGCCCGCAGCGGCTGCCCGGCGTGCACGGCGCCTGGCTGCCGCAGCAGCAGCGCGCCGTGCTCTACAGCGAGGAACTCAACCGCCGTCAATACCACCAGCCGCTGTGCGAGGCCGAGATCGGCTGCTATGCCAGCCATCTGGCCGCGTGGCAGCGGCTGCTGCAGTCGGACGCGCCCTGCGCCGCGGTGCTGGAGGACGACGTGGACGTCGATGCCTCGCTGCCGGAGGTGCTGCGCGCCATCGAAGCGCTGCCCGGCGAATGGGACATGGTCAAGCTCATCGGGCGGCACCAGGAGAAGGTGGCGCAGGCGCAGCCGCTGTGCGAGGGCTCTTCGCTGGTGCGCTACGCCCGCGTGCCCAGCCTCACCGGCGGCTACGTGCTGCACCGCCGCGGCGCGCGCAAGCTGCTGCAGCAGCGCCGCCCCTTCGGCCGGCCGGTGGACGTGGACCTGCGCTACTGGTGGGAATGCGGGCTGGAGCTCTACGGCGTGCAGCCTTACCCGCTGCGCGAAGGGCCGATGGCCAGCGAGTCTTCCATGGTCGGGCGCGGCATCGAGCGCAGCGCCGCGATGCGCTGGCGCAAGCTGTGCCAGCAGGCGCACTACAGCTGGTGCAACCGGCGGGCGCTGCGGGCACAAGAGCAGCGGGCCTTGCCCGGGCCCGGCCCGGCGTCCGCCGCCATGACCACCACCCCGGCCGGGGTGGCGCAGCGGCTCGTGCCGCATGCCGGCCATGACGCGGGCTGAGCCGCGTGCGCGCCCGTGCCGCAACCTCGTCGTGCTGCGCGCCGGCGACGGCTCGCTGCACCGGGAATGGATCGCGGCGCCGCGGCGCGATTTCGACCTCTTCATCAGCTACTACGGCCGCACGCCCGGGCGCTGGCAGGAGGACGCCGACCACTACGAGATGCGCGCGGGCCCGAAATGGCCGGCGCTGGCCGAGCTGCTGGACGAGCAGGCGGAGCTCATCGCGGCCTACGACTGCGTCTGGTTCCCCGACGACGACCTGTCGGTGCAGCCGCACACGCTGGACCGCATGTTCGCCTTTTTCCATGCGCACCAGCTGCAGCTGGCGCAGCCGGCGCTCACGCGCAATTCCTTCCACACCTGGAACACGCTGCTGCAGGACCCGCACTCGCAGCTGCGCTACACGCGCTTCGTCGAGGTGATGGCGCCGCTCTTCAGCCGTGCCGCGCTGGGCGCCTGCCAGGACACTTTCGCCCAGAGCCACAGCGGCTGGGGGCTGGACTGGACCTGGCCGGTGCTGTGCGAGCGCGCCGGGCTCAGCGGCATCGCCGTGATCGACGCCACGCCGGTGTGGCACACGCGGCCGCTGGGCGGCGAGCTCTACCGCAACCACGCGCTGGACCCGCGCGCCGACGCCGCGCGCGTGCTCAGCCGCTACGGGCTGCAGGAAGTGCGCGCCGTGGCCAAGTACAGCGTGCTTGCGCGCGTGCAGGCCGTGCCGCTGTCGCTGCGCGAGCGGCTCGTGTTCTGGCTCAAGCGCCTCAACGGACGCCGCAAGCTGCGGCGCGACCAGAGAAGAAAGTTGACTCCCCAACCATGAACATCCTGCAGAACCTCGTCCTGCCCAACCTGGAAGTGCAGGCCCCCGAGGACCTGTACGTGCGCCTCAACGACAAGGCCTGGTGCCGGCTCGACCAGCCCGCGCTGTGCTTCGAGCCCGGCGGCGTGGCCACGACCGACACCTACTACGGCGCGCTCTCCGTCACGACCTGGCGCCGCCACTGCGCGCTGGGCGCCGTGGTGCTACAGCTCGAAGGCGAAGGCCGCTTCGTCGCCAGCCTGGGCCTGCACCGCCACGGCCAGGCGCCGGTGTGGCTGGCCGAGCGCGAGGTCGAGCTCGCCGCCGGCGCCGCCGCGGCGCAGCTGCCCGTGCCCGGCTGGGACACGCTGCCCGACGGGCTGCTGTTCCTGCGGCTGCGCGCGCTCACGCCGGGCCGCCTCACGGCCGGGCGCTGGGCGACGCCGCAGCCCGCCGTGAGCCCGGTGCGGCTGGGCCTGGTGGTGACGCACTTCAACCGCGTGGCGCAGGTCATGGGCGCGGTCGAGCGCATCCGGCGCTCGCTGCTGCGCGCGCCGGCGCTGCGCGGGCGCATCACGCTCACGGTGGTGGACAACTCGCGCAACCTGCCGCTGGCCTCCGACGCCGAGGTCAGCGTCATTCCCAACCGCAACCTGGGCGGCTCCGGCGGCTTCGCGCGCGGGATGCTGGCGCTGGCCGACGGCGCAGAGCACACGCACGTGCTGCTCATGGACGACGACGCCTCGTGCGAGCCGGAGTCCATCGCGCGCACGCTGGCGCTGCTGTCGCATGCGCGCACGCCGCGGCTGGCGGTGGCCGGCGCGCTCGTCAGCGAGCTGCACCCGTGGCAGCTGCTGGAGCACGGCGCGGGCTTCGACGGCTTCTGCATTCCCATGGGCATCGGCGCGGACCTGCGCAGCGTCTCCACGCTGCTGGACTGCGACCGGCCGCCGCGCCGCCCCGACTTCGGCGGCTGGTGGTTCTTCGCCTTCGCGCTGGCCGACGTGCGGCACTGGCCCTTCCCCTTCTTCGTGCGCGGCGACGACGTGTTCTTCGGGCTCATGAACCGCTTCGAGATCACGACGCTCACGGGCGTGGCCTGCTACGGCGAGGACTTCCATCTCAAGCACGGGCCGATGACGGCGTACCTCGACGCGCGCTACCACCTCATGCACGCGCTGCTGCGCGAGCGCGGCGCCGTGCGCGCGCTGCTGCGCGTGATCAAGCTGCGCTTCGTCAAGCCGCTGGCGGGCTACCACTACGCCAGCGCGCAGGCGCTGACGCTGGCATTGCGGCACGTCGCCGCGGGGCCGCAGTTCTTCCGCGACCACATGGACCTGGCGCAGGTGCGCACCCAGATCGCCGCGCTGCGCCCGGCCGAGAAGCTCGAGCCCATCGACCGCGCCGGGCTGGACCTGCGCACGCCGCGGCGCAGCCAGCACGAGTCGCCGCTGCGGCGCGCGGCGCGCACGCTGACGCTGCAGGGCATGCTGCTGCCGCCCGCGCTGCTGCGCAGCCGCAAGCGGGTGCTGGTGCACGACAAGGACTTCTTCGGCCGCGCCCGCGACGTCTGGCGCTTCCGTCGCGTGCTCTACCGCCACGGCCAGAGCGACACCGGCTACCTCGTGGAGCTCGACCGCGCGCGCGTCGCCGCCGAGGTCCGCGACCTGCTGCGCACGCTGCTGCCGGTGCTGCGCCGGCTGCCCGAGCTGCGCCGGGACTACGCCCAGGCGCTGCAGCAGATGGGCACGGCCGCGTTCTGGCGCGAGGTGTACGGGCTGCCGCAAGGCAGCGGCGGCGCCCCGGCCGGCGTGCCGGCCGCCCTGGATGGCGCCGCCGCCCCGGCCGGCATGGCGGTGGCGCGGCCGGCGGCCACGGCATCGCCCTCGGCCTGAAGCCGTGACGCGGCGCCGCGCGGGGCCTCAGGCTCCGCGCCGCAGCAACGGCTGGGCCTGCCTCTGATCGCTCCTGTATGGGCCCGGGAACGGTCCGGAACGTGGAGGTTGCAGCCGCAACCGCCCGCGGACTGACCGCCGCCGAACCGTCCCGGCGGCATACGGATTCATCCCGGGCCGCGGCGCAGGCCGCCGGGCCCTGCCCTTGCCGACCTGGATGGACCGGCAATCCCGCCGGCATGCCGCCAGGAGCACTCGCATGACCCAGCAGAACCAGCAGAACCAGCAGCAGAACCAGGACCAGAACCAGAACCGGCAGGAGAACCAGAACCAGGACCAGAACCGCCAGCAGAACCAGGACCAGAACCAGAACCAGAACCAGGACCAGAACCGCCAGCAGAACCAGGACCAAAACCAGAACCGGCAGCAGAACCAGAACCAGGACCAGAACCGGCAGCAGAACCAGAGCGGAAACCGCAACAACGAGGAGCGTTGAGTCCCGCATCCCGGCTTTCACAGGGCCCTGAGAGCCGCCCGGCGCCGCGCCAAGCGGTGCCGGGCCTGCACCCCACCGCATTGCCGAGCGCCGCCATGCCCACCAGCAACAAACCCTTCGAGGTCGAGGACCTCTGCCTGGAACAGCGCGTGGACGAGCTTCACGCCGTGGCCGCGCTGGACGTGGCCGTGTGCGCCGTCAAGCGGGTCGAGCGCGGGGCCGACGGCTACCGTAGCGCGCTGTGGCTGTACCCGCTGGACGGCGGCGGCGAGCCGCGCCAGCTCACCGCCGGGTCCTCGCAGGACAAGCAGCCGCGCTGGTCGCCCGACGGCCGGCGCATCGCCTTCCTCTCCGACCGCGCCGGGCTGAACCAGGTCTTCGTGATCGCGCCCGACGGCGGCGAGGCGCGCCAGGTCAGCTGGTTCAAGGGCGCGGTGACTGCCTTCGAATGGAGCCCGGACGGACGCACCCTGCTGCTTACCAGCATCGTCAACGTGGACCCGGAAGCGCGCGGCGCGCCATCGGAACTGGACGAGCCGCGCGACGCCGACGCGCCCGAAGTGGCGTGGCGGCTGCCCTTCAAGATGGACGGCGTGGGCTACCTGCTGGCGCAGCAGATCCACCTGTTCACGCTCGACGTCGAGACCGGCGAGGACCGCCGGCTCACCGAGGGTGCCTTCGAGGTGCGCGCCGCGGCCTGGTCGCCCGACGGCCGGCGCATCGTCTTCAGCCGCACGCGCGAGGGGCGGCTGGCGCATGCCACCGACCTCTGGATCATCGACGCCGACGGCGGTCATTCACGCCGGCTCACCCGTGAGCAGCCCAACACCGGCTCGCCGCAGTGGTCGCCGGACGGGCGCTGGATCGCCTTCAGCGGCAACTGCCACGAGGGCGACGCGCAGCTGCAGCTGTGGCTGGCCGAGGCGGACGGCGGCCGCACGCAGCGCCTGGGCGGCGCGGACATCGAGGTGGTGCCCAGCTCGCCCCTGTCCTGGAGCGCCGATTCCACGGCGCTGCACGTGCTCGTGGCGCAGCGCGGGCGCCAGCACCTGGAGCGCATCGCCGTGCCCGGCGGGCAGCGCCGCACGCTGGTGGACGGCGAGCGCCAGGTCGGCGCCGTGGCCTTCGCCCGCTCGCGCCTGGCCTTCTTTGCCGAAAGCGGCGAGGCGCCGCTGGCGCTCCACGCCGCGGACCTCGACGGCGGCCACGAGCGCTGCATCGGCGAGCTCAACGCCTGGTGGTTCGAGCGCACGCCGCTGTCGGCCTGCATGCGCCGCTTCGAGGTGCCCGACGGCCGCGGCGGCACCGAGGAGGTGGAGGCCTGGCTGATCCGGGCCCGGGACTCGCAGGGCCCCATGCCGGTGCTGGTGGACGTGCACGGCGGCCCGGCCAGCTACGCCGACCTGACGTTCCAGAACCATCCCTTCTGGCCGGTGCTGTGCTCGCGCGGCTGGCTGATGGTGGCGCCCAACACCGTGGGCTCGTCGAGCTACGGGCGCGACTTCGCCGGGCGGCTGCGCGGCCACTGGGGCGAGTACGACCTGGCGCAGATCCTGGCCATCGTCGAGGCGCTGCAGCGCGAGGGCCTGGCCGACGCGCGCGTGGCCATCACCGGCAGCTCCTACGGCGGCTACATGGCGGCCTGGGCCATCGGCCACTGCGACGCCTTCCGCGCCGCCGTGGTGTGCGCGCCGGTGACGAACCTGGAGACGCACTACGGCACCAGCGACAGCGGCTACTACAGCGACCCCTACGACATGTGCGGCACGCCGCGCATCGATCGCCAGACCAGCCGGCGCCTGTCGCCCATGACCGACGTGGACCGGGCGCGTACGCCAACGCTGATCCTGCAGGGCAAGGAGGACGAGCGCTGCCCGAAGTGCCAGTCCGAGGAGCTGTTCGTGAGCCTGATGTGCGCCACCGAGGCGCCGTGCGAGATGGTGCTCTACCCCGGCGGCGACCACCACGTGCTCAAGGAGGGCAAGCCCTCGCACCGCCTCGACGGCATCAACCGCCTCGTGGACTGGGTGACGCGCTGGGTGGAGGTGCCGCTGGGCGAGGGCGAGCCGCGCCGGTCCGATGGCGGCGGGCGGCGCAGCGACGCGCCCTGACCCGTCCGCGCCCGGCGCTCAGCCCAGCGCCTCGCACAGCGCCGTGAGGTTGGCCACTTCCAGGTCCGGCTCCTGCGGGTGCGGCCACAGCGCCTCGGTGCGGTTCACCCAGACCGTCTGCATGCCGGCGTCGCGCGCGCCCAGCACGTCCATGAGCACGTCGTCGCCCACGTGCAGCACCTCGTGCGGCCGCACGCCCGCCGCGTCGGCGGCGGCCTGGAACATGCGCGCGTCGGGCTTGGCCACGCCCAGCGCCAGCGCGCTGACCTGGGCCTTGAACAGCGGCGCCAGCCCGATGAGGTTCAGGTCGGCGTTGCCGTTGGACAGGCTCACCAGCGGGTAGCGCGCGGCCAGCATCTCCAGCGCCGGGCGCGCGTCGGGAAACAGCGTCACCCGCTGGCGCTCGGCGAAGAACTCGTCGAAGGCCGGCTCGGCCAGCGCCGGGTCGTCCCCGGCGCGCGACAGCGCCCGGCGGATCGACTCCAGGCGCAGCGCGCTCAGGTCGTGCTTGAGCTCGGGCCGGTCGTGCCCGACCTGGACGCGGATCTCGCGCAGCGCCTCGGGGTTGGCAAACAGCGCCGCCGTCGCCGGCGCGTGCAAGGCCAGCCAGGCGTGCAGCACTGCCTCGGCGCGGTCGATGGTCGGCCAGATCGGCCACAGCGTGTCGTCGAGGTCCAGCGAGATGGCCCGGATGGAAGCAAGGTTCAGCATGGGCGCGAGGGTAGCCGACGGCCGTGGGGCGGCGCCGGCCCGGCTCTGCTCACTGCATCTGCTGCCGCAACGCCGAGGCGTCGCCGTGGGCGCGCTGCAGCGCCTGCTCCAGCGCCGGATCGACGTTGCCGCTGGCGCGGCAGGCCTGCACCGCCTGGTCGCCGAGCTGTTCCAGCGTTTCGACCATGCCGCGCAACTGGCCCTGGTCCACCGCCGGCTGCGCCGCCTGCTGCTGCCCCGGCGCCTCGCCCTGCTGCTGTTGCAGCAGCGGCGTGCAGGCCTCGCGCGCCTGGCGCGCCTGCCAGTACATCTTGTCCACGCACTCGCGCACCTCGGCCGGCACCGCGTTGCCGTAGGACGCGCGCTTGGCGTCCTCGGCGGACTGCGCCACCTCGTTGATGCGCCGCCTCAACTGTTGCTGCTCCATCTGCATCACGTACTCCTGGAGCGTCCCTTCGGACGCGACGCGTCCCGGGCGGCAAGCCCCATGCCGCGCGCCGGACCGCCACGAGGCACGTCGATTGCTGCAGTGCAGCAATGGATTCCTCATCGCTTCATTCCCCGGCGCCGGACGCCGCACTGTCCACGTCCGGAACCGGGCCCTGGCCCGCGGCCGGCACCGTCAGCCTGGCCCTGTCCGGCGGCAACGCCCTGGGCGCCTACGCCGCCGGCGCCTGCGAGGCGCTGCTCGACGCGGGCTGCCCGCTGCAGCTCATCTCCGGCGCCTCCATCGGTGCCGTCAATGCCGCCATCGTGGCCGGCAATCCGCCGCACCTGCGCGCGCCGCGGCTGCGCGAGTTCTGGCGCCAGGCGTCGATGTGGGGCGTGGCGGCGCTGGCGCCCGCAGGCGGCCGGGCGCGCGACGTCTACAACAAGCTGCACGCGATGCAGACGCTGATGCTGGGCCGCCCGGGGCTGTTCACGCCGCGCACCTCGGGCTTCCTGTCGCTGCTGCCCGGCACGCCGGGCGACGTGGGCCTGTTCGACAACCGGCCGATGCTGGCGACGCTGGCGCGGGTGGTGGATTTCGACTATCTGAACCAGGCGGCGCTGCCGCTGGTCATCGGCGCCGTCGACCTGGAAAGCGGCGAGCCGGTCTATTTCGACAGCCGCCGGCAGGCCATCGAGCCGCGCCACCTGCTGGCCAGCACCGCCTTCATTCCCGGTTTCCCGCCCGTGGAGATCGACGGGCGGCTGCTGGGCGACCCCGGCATGCTGTGCAACCTGCCGCTGGACCCGCTGCTCGCCGACCCGCCCGGCGGCGACCACCTGTGCTTCGCCGTGGACCTGTTCGACGCCCGCGGCGGACGGCCCTTCTCCATGGACACGGCGCTGGAGCGCACGCAGGACATCGCCTTCGCCTCGCAGTCGCTGCGCACCATCGACGCCTTCCGCCGCGAGTACCGGCTGCGCCACCTGCTGCAGCGCCAGCGCCCGCACGCCGTGCCGGCGCTGCGCGACGCGGCGCTGGAGGACGAGCGAGAAGCGGTGGCCGGGCGCGGCGACGAGACCACCGTGGCGCTGCTGGCCTACCAGCCGCCGGCGCACGAGGTGTCGGCCAAGGCGCTGGAGTTCTCGATGCCCTCCATCCAGGAGCGCTGGAGCGCGGGCGAGGAGGACATGCGCGCCGCGCTGGCGGCGCTGCAGGCGGGCCGGGCCACGACGCGCGACCCGGGTTTCACGTTCTACGACGGCCGCCGGCCGGTGCGGCAGGACGAGACGGCCCTGCACGGCGCCGAGGCGGCCTGAGCCACTCCGGACGCCACGCGGGGGGCGGCGGGGGCGGAGCGGGTGCCGTTGTCGCCAGGCGTCAAGGACATGTCGCAAACGGCAGCGTCCGGGCCTGCGCCTCGCCGCACGATGGGCTTTCTCCCCCATCGTCCCAAGCGCACGCCATGTCCCCTTCCGCAGACTGCCAGGCTCACCTTCCCACGGCCGGCGCCATGGCCGCAGCGCGCCAGTTCGCGCTGGCGCTGCACGGCAGCGGGCTGCTGGAGCAGACCTGGCGCCTGCGCTGCGAACTGCGCGGCGCGCCACGCAGCGGCCTGTGCGGCGACCTCCTGCTGGGCCTCGAAGGCGTGGAGCCCCGGGAAGCCGATGTGCAGGCCAGCAGCGAGCGGCTGCGCCGCATCCGCGGCCGGTGCGAGCTGCGGCTGCTCGGCCAGCGGCGCATCGCTTTCGACGCGCGCCGCCACCTGAGCCACGAGCCCGGCGGCTGCCCGCCCTCGGCGTGCGACATCCGCCTCTCGGCTTTCGATCCGGCGGGCCTGCTGCTGCTGGCGCGCTCGTACCGGGTGGCGGCGGGCGACACCGGGAAACTGGCCGGCTGAGACGTCCGAATTCGAAATCCAGGTTGCAGGTCCGAATTTACGGAATTCTTTCTGGAGTGGAAGCGGCCTTGGAAGATCAATTCTTCCAGCACGATTATTTGGGTAGCCGGCATTTTGATTGACCTTTCCACTGAAACCCGGCCACATCCGCTGCGGAAATCCAGTCATCGGATGCCCAACCCTGTCGCATGCGTTCAATTGCATGTCCACCCTGTGCAAGCGGCCGGGCAATGCGCCTGAAGAATCGCGCGACGGGCTGCCGCCTCGGCCCGCTGGCCTGGCGGTGAGATCCGCCCTGCAGCGTCGCCATGGCAGCCCGAAACCTGGTATTTCAACGGTAGGAGACGAAACATGAGTTCCAGCAACCGCGGCGTGGTTTACATGGGCCCCGGCAAAGTGGAGGTCCAGAATATCGATTTTCCCAAGCTGGTCGATCCGCGCGGGCGCACCGCCGAGCATGGCGTCATTTTGCGCGTGGTATCCACCAATATCTGCGGATCGGACCAGCACATGGTGCGCGGCCGCACCACGGCGCCCCTGGGGCTGGTGCTGGGCCACGAGATCACCGGCGAGGTGATCGAGAAGGGCCGCGACGTGGAGACGCTGCAGGTCGGGGACATCGTCTCCGTGCCCTTCAACGTCGCCTGCGGCCGTTGCCGCACCTGCAAGGAAACGCACACCGGCGTGTGCCTGAGCGTGAACCCGGCGCGCGCCGGCGGCGCCTACGGCTACGTGGACATGGGCGGCTGGGTCGGCGGCCAGGCCGAGTACGTCATGGTCCCGTACGCCGACTTCAACCTGCTGCGCTTCCCCGACCGGGCGCAGGCGCTGGAGAAGATCCGCGACCTGACCTGCCTGTCCGACATCCTGCCCACGGGCTACCACGGCGCCGTCACGGCCGGCGTGGGGCCGGGCAGCACGGTCTACATTGCCGGCGCCGGGCCGGTCGGGCTGGCGGCCGCCGCCTCGGCACGGCTGCTGGGCGCGGCATGCGTGATCGTCGGCGACGTCAACCCGGTACGGCTGGAGCATCCGCGCCAGCTTGGCTACCAGACGGTGAACCTGTCGCTGGACGCCTCGCTGGCGGACCAGGTGGCGCAGATCCTGGGCACGCCCGAGGTCGATTGCGCGGTGGACGCGGTGGGCTTTGAGGCCCGCGGCCACGGCCACGAGGGCGCCCAGCACGAGGCGCCGGCCACGGTGCTGAACTCGCTCATGGAAATCACGCGCGCGGCCGGCGCCATCGGCATTCCCGGCCTGTACGTCACGGACGACCCCGGCGCCGTGGACGAGGCCGCCAAGCGCGGCTCGCTGAGCGTGCGCCTGGGCCTGGGCTGGGCCAAGTCGCACAGCTTCTTCACCGGGCAAACGCCGGTCATGAAGTACAACCGCGCGCTGATGCAGGCCATCCTGTGGGACCGCATCAACATCGCCGACACGGTGGGCGTCGAGGTCATCTCGCTGGACGACGCGCCCAAGGGCTACGAGGCCTTCGACCACGGCGCGCCGCGCAAGTACGTGCTCGACCCCCACGCCCTGCTGCGCAAGGCGGCCTGACCCGCGCACTGCGCGAAAGGGCCGCGACACGGGTGTCGCGGCCCTGGACCCGGTAGTTCCGGGTGGTGTGCGCCGGTGCCGCGCCGGCCCGATGCCGGCGGATCGAACTCAAGCCGGCAGTGCCTGCCCGCGCCGCGGCGCCGGCACGCCGGCCTCCAGCAGCGGCGACAGCAGCGGGTCGGCGCACTGGCGCGCCTCCACCACGCGCAGCCCGTAGGGCCGCGCATTGCGCTCGATGAGCTTCCAGACGTAGTCGGCGAAGCTGCGCCGGAAC
>NZ_VIDQ01000101.1 GCF_009760915.1 Azohydromonas aeria | reverse complement strand
CCAGCCGCCGCCGCCTGACGACTTGCCTGCCTGCTTCCATCCTTGTCGCTCCTCATGCGTTACCGATGAGGGCATTGTTCGGATGGCAAGGCCGCGGTGAAGGACGCCGCAGGGCGACCGCTTACGCACGGCTGCGCGCTGGATGATCGGCGCCATGGTGACGCAGGCGCTGGCCTGGGCCGCGCTGCTGGCAGCGCGCGCCGTCCATGACCGGCTGCTGTCCACGCTGTGGATTGCGCTGCTTGGCTTGAGCCTGGCATCGATCTGGCATGCCGTGAATGCCTGGATCGGACGCCGCCCCGGGCGCGCCGTCATGCACGCCGCCTTGCTGCTCACGCCCGTGGGTTATGGCCTGGGCTTCGACAGCTACCCATGGCGTGTCGGCTGGTCGAATGCCGGGTTGGCCGTGATGCTGGGCGCCATCGTGCTGGCCTGTGCGTGGCCGGCGCAGGGCAAAGGGCGGCGCTGGCGCGGCGTGGTCCTGACCGGCGCCGCGGTGCTGATGGCGGTGACGCTGGGCCGCGGCATCCTGGGCGCCTTTTTCACGCGTCTGTACCCCGAGTTGCGCACGCCGCACCCGCTCAACGTCGCCGCTGCGATCCTGCAGCACGTGGCGCTGGCGCTCATCACGATGGCGCTCCTGGCAGCTTGGCACGAGGAGGCCACCGGGTCACTGCAGCACCTTGCCAGCACGGACGGCTTGACCGGGCTGCTCAACCGGCGCGGCTGCATGGAGCACGCCGCGCTGGCCGTCGCCATGGCCCGGCGTCACCGTGAGCCGCTGGCCGTGATCCTGCTGGACCTGGACCACTTCAAGCGCATCAACGACACGCTGGGCCACGAGGCGGGTGACAAGGTGCTGCAGCTCACGGCCGAGCAGCTGCGGCTGTGCCTGCGCCAGACCGACCTGAGCTGCCGCCACGGGGGCGAGGAATTCCTGCTGGTGCTGCGGCACTGCGAGCAGGCGCAGGCCGTGGAAATAGATGCCAGGCTGCGCACACTGCTGCAGCGTGCCAGCCAGGCGCAACTGGGCATCCCGGTGACCTTCAGCAGCGGGCTGGCGCTGCTGCAGGACACGGACGCGGACCTGGAAGCGCTGCTGCGCCGTGCCGACGCGGCGCTCTATGCCGCCAAGCAGGCTGGCCGCAACCGATTGTGCGTCAACGGTGCAGCGAAAGCTGCTGTTTAGCCATGTGCGACAGCCCGCAGCTTGCGGCCAAGAGCAGCCCGTCACGAACTCACCTGAGTGGCGACTATAGGCTCATGATACGCTCTCATATTTACTGACAATCCTAGAGACTTCGCCCCGCTACTCAGGCCGCATTCCGCAGCACTTCTCGGACGGAGCCAGATGGGGCCGCCGAGTTCCGAATGAGTGCCGCACTGAACGCTGTCTGTCCTTACTTCACGATGTACCCGCTAGATTTCCCCCTGCGGGTGCTGAAGCAGTACGGCCACCGGGGTGACTGGGTTCTTGATCCATTTTGCGGCCGCGGGACAACTAATTTCGCGGCCCGTTTGCTTGAGATGCCCTCGGTGGGAGTGGACAGCAGTCCAGTCGCTGCCGCCCTAGCGCAGGCGAAGCTGGCCTTCGCAGAGCCCTGCGAAGTTGTGACCGCAGCACGTTCCATTCTGGCCGAAGCGGACGCGCCGTGCGCAGTCCCGGAGGGAGAATTTTGGCGACTGGCCTACCATGAGCGAACGCTAGTCCAGATCTGCCAGCTCCGCGAAGCTTTAATGGTTGAGTGCCGGTCACCAGCCCAAATTCTGCTGCGCGCAATCCTTCTCGGAGCGCTCCATGGCCCGCGTCCGAAGGGGCAGCCTTCGTATTTGTCAAATCAGTCGCCTCGTACCTTCGCGCCAAAGCCCAAGTACGCCGTGAAGTTCTGGAATGAACGCGACATGCGCCCTCCAGAGGTGGACCTCATTGCCATCATTCAAACGCGTGCCGAGCGATATCTATCAGTGCCGCCACCGCAGGTCGACGGTCAAGTCCGTCTGGCGGACAGTCGCGAACCGACGACTTTCCACGACCTTCCTCCAGCACGCTTGGTAGTGACCTCGCCGCCTTACTATGGCATGCGCACCTACTTGCCTGACCAGTGGCTTCGCCTCTGGTTTCTGGGCGGACCAGACTACGTGGAGTACCGCTATTCCACTCAGCAGCTCAAACACACGGGCGCGCAACACTTTGCCCATGAAATAGGCCGTGTGTGGACCAATGTCGCCGCCAGAACGACAGCAGATGCGCGCCTCGTTGTCCGCTTCGGTGGTATCCACGACCGCGATGCTGACCCAATGCAGGTACTGAAGATGTCGTTGATCGGGACCGGCTGGAAGATGGTCACTGCTCGAGCTGTGCCTGACGCAGACACGGGCCGCCGCCAAGTCCGACAGTTCCAAACCGCGCCGCGTAAGGGCATCACCGAATACGACGTCTATTGTCATCGCACATGACGAGAAAGCCAGCAATGACGAAAAGACAAAGAAAGCAACCGTCGAGCAGCGAGATTTCACCCACCGCGATAGGCGCGCTGCTTGCAGGTGAACAAGTGTCGTTTGACGACGACGTCGCTGCACCAAAAGCTTCCGATGAGGAATTGAACAGCCGCTATGCAAAGGGTGAGATTCGCATCGTCACCGAACAGGCGCGCTATCCGCTGGCTGGTATCCTTCAAATGTTGCGTGAGACGCTGCCCGACGAAACCGGCCGCGCGGAACTCCGTTACCAACTCGATCCCGAGTACCAGCGCCGGCACCGTTGGAGCGCAGAGCGCAAGTCACGGCTCATCGAGTCGTTTCTGCTTAATGTGCCGGTTCCACCAGTCTTTCTCTACGAACGCGATTTGGCGCGCTTCGAGGTGATGGACGGCCGTCAACGACTCACTGCGCTTAGCGACTTCTATGCCGACCGGTTTGCGCTGACCGGCCTGCAGTACTGGTCTGACCTCGACGGCCGTTGCTATTCACAACTGCCATCTAAGGTGCGCGACGGAATAGATCGACGCTACATTTCGTCGATTATCCTGCTCAAAGAGACTGCCGAAAATGAGGCACACGCAGCGATGCTCAAGAAGATGGTCTTCGAGCGCCTAAATTCGGGAGGAGTTAAGCTTGGCAGCCAGGAAACCCGGAACGCAGTCTACAACGGGCCGCTGAATAAATTGTGTTTGCAACTTTCAGAACTTGCGTCGTTTCGGCGCATGTGGGGCATCCCGCTTGAGCCCGCTACTGAGGAGCGCAATAGCGACGAGGAAGTCGATGATGCCCTCGACGAAGCAACTGCCTCAGGCATGCGCATGTTCGAGAAGATGGAAGACGTGGAACTTGTGCTTCGTTTCTTTGCCTACCGGCAGATTGGGGAATTCAAAGCCGGCCTAAACAAGATCTCTGAGTTTCTTGACCGATTCATCGTCCGCGGCAATCGGTTTGCGCCTTCATTGCTTGCTGACTACCGGACAATGTTCGAGTCAACTATCGGGTTTTTATGGGATGCGTTGGGTAACGACGCATTTACGCTCCTCGATCTGGGTAGACGGCGAGCGACCAAAATTGTTTACGACCCGCTTATGTACGTGGCCAACAGCCCGGACGTTGTACCGCACCGGACAAAGCTTATTGCACACAAGGACGTTCTGCGGGCCGAGTTGCAGACCATGTACCAAGCGAATGCAGAACTTTTCTCAGGTCGAAGGACAAATTTTGTCGACACCCAGCAGCGCAACCGCTGCATGAGCGTCGCGTTCGCTGCAGCGATCGCGAAGACCCCGTCGGCCTAATTGCGGACACGGCGTGCGATCTACTCTGGACGAGCTCAAGCAGGAGCTGAACGAACTGAAGGCATTTGTGGCGTCAATCACGCCGGTGAATGCAGCGTTAACGGGACATGGTGAGACGGTAGTACGTCAATTCGTATCTATCCGGCGACGTTTCGACAACGCAGCTTTCGCTGTAGCGCTCTACGCTTCGTTCGAAAAATTCATTGAGACGCTCGCCGCCTCCTTCGCAACTCTCGAAGCGCGTCGACTGCCTTATGCCGCACTCCCGCAGAAGCTCGTCAACAAACACTTGCAGCGCAGCGCCGACTTGCTGTCGCGCGGTCGTTTGGGTCAGGGGCGACACGCCGGGCTTAATGCGGTGGACATGGTTGAAAACCTGTTTCGCTGCCTCAAAGGCATGGACCCGTATGCACTCAACGAGGCCGCAGTGGTCTGGCATGACACCAACCTGCGCGCTAGCGAGGTCGACACAATATTCGCGGACGTCGGCATCGAACAGGTTTGCGCGTGTGCACGCCGTGGCGACGCTCTTACTGAATGGTACGTAGAAACACAAGGTCTAGCGGCTTCGCCGCGGGATGGCGTAGCACGTACAGTGATCGACGAACGTTTGAACGCTCTCGTTGAGCGCCGCAACCAGATTGCGCACCGGGGCGGCAACCCTGTAGACCTGCTGGGCATCGATGATATGAACGAGACCATTGGCTTCATCGATGCGCTCTCGACTGCGATCTTCTCGACCGTCGTTGGTCGTTATCTCGATGCCCGATATAAAGAACCTGCTTTGTCGGCTCAGCTTACACAACAAAACGGTGTCGGACCCTATCGGAACGGGACAATTGTTGTAGTAGAAACCTCTGCGGTTCCGCTCTTCGTTGGACAACCAGTATTCGTGACTAGCAGCTCCTGGGGCGCCCGTTGGGGTCGCATCCAAGGATTGCAGTTGGATGGTGCTGACGTAGACCGTATCGCAGCGGCAGCTCCCGCGCCGCAAGGCATTGGTGTGGCTCTTGATTTCCAGTGCCCTCGAGGTGCGTCGCTAACCGTCCTTCTTGAGGAAGACGACCTCGTGTGGAACTCCAATGTCGGAGTGCCGGCACCGGTACGCTGACGGCGGTGGGATGACTGTTCTTTGTGAGATTCCTGCCTCCACTCTCTTGGCACACAGATACGTTCTGCATCTCACTCACTACCGGGCAATTCTCAACTACAGAGCGGTTGGTAGGATTAATTTGCTGGCTGTCTGCTTTTAGCACGACGCGAACACAAGAGCAGTTTTCAGCGAAAGACTACTTTCAGCCTCAGGCAGCACATCATTCGGCTCTGCTCCAAGTCAGTGATGATTGGAATTGCCTTCCCAGCGTTGAAAGCCGGCCATGCGCCATCGCCGACGCCACTGAACCCCGAAGGCCCCCTCAATGCGAGCTGCCGATGACGCACTTCCCAACCCCACCGTCAAAGTCACGCTGGAGGTGCCTGAAGAGCATCTGCCGGCCTTCGAGCAGCTGGTGAGAGACTTCAATGCCGGCAGGGTGCGCGCTGCCGCGCCGGCGTTCGACTTCACCGCCCGGGACTATCGCGAAGCGGCGCAGGCGCTGGTGCACGACCCCGAGACCACCTACGCGCTGCGCAGCCGCATCCTCGACGACGACAAGCGCGACCCGACCGCGGCGCTGACCGATGCCGAAGCCCTGCACTCATTGCAGGCCCGGCGCTTTGCCGAGTCCGGGCCGCTCGGGGCGCTGAACGGCGGCGATGCCGCCATGGAGCAAGCAGGCATCGACGCGCTCAAGCGCCTATTCCAGATCGCGCAGGGCCAGTCGAGCCAAGGCAGCTGGATTGCGCGCTTCCTGCTGAGCCTCTACAACGGGCAACGCTTCCCCTTCGACCTCACATCCCTGCGCTGCCTGGACGCCGACGTGTTCGAGGACTGCATGCGGTTGCTGCGCATGGACGCCCGCTGCCGGACCCAGGAAGTGCACACCTACTTTTCCAACGGTGGCGTGCAGTTCGAGGCACTGGCCAGGAACTGGCACATGCTCGACGTCAGCCGGCTCAAGGTTGCGGCCAAGGGGCTCGCGGAGCGGATCGACCCATCAGGGCCGTTCGCCAAGGAGGCGGTCGAGCTCGTGCAGCTGCTCAAGAACAATCGCTGAGGCGCAAGGCCCATGATTTTCGACAGCCGCCCCAGCGAAGCACGCTGCCGAGCCCGCGCATGAGCGCCTGCGCTGAACGGGCCACGGCCAGGGCTATGCTTTTGGGTTGCCTACTGCGCCCGAGAGTGCCCTTGCCTTCATGCCCCGACTGCTGCTGATCGACGCCAATGCGCGCCTTGGTGCCATGGTGGCCGGCTACCTGCGCAACGCCGGCTTCCGCGTCGATCTCGCCACCACTCTTGCCGAGGGCCGGCGCCGGCTGCTTATGGAAACCTTCGACGCGCTGGTGCTCGACCCCATGCTGCCCGACGGCGACGGCCTGAACCTCACATGCGAGCTGCGCAGGGACAGCCAAATGCGGCACCTGCCGCTGCTGCTGCTCGCCACGCGCGGCGAGCCGCTGGAGCGCATCGTCAGCTTGGACCTCGGCACCGGCGACTACCTGGTCAAGCCCTTCGAGCCGCGCGAACTGCTGGCGCGCATCAAGGCGCTGCTGCTGCGCGCCCAGCCCGTCGCGCCCGCGGAAGAGACGCTGCGCTTCGGCAGGCTGGAGATCGACCTGGGCGCGCACAAGGCCCGGCTCGATGGCCAGGAAGTCGAGCTCACCCCCCACCAGTTCGACCTGCTGCGCGTCCTGGCGCAGCATGCCGGGCGCGTCATGACCCGTGACCAGATCACGGACACCCTCAAGGGCCACGCGCCGGAAGCCTTCGACCGCTCCATCGACGTGCACGTCTCGCGCATCCGCGCCCTCATCGAGGAAGACTCGCGCAATCCCCGCCGCGTGATCACCGTGCGTGGCGTGGGCTACCTCTTCGCGCGGCACCCAGACGACGACAAGCGCGAGGCCGAGGCCGAGGGCCAGGACGCCGGCAAACTAGCGACGTGAACCAGATGCGGCACCGAGCGCGCGCCTGAAGATTTGAACAACGCCCATGGCCTCCGAACCCATCATCCATCGCAAGCGCCGAGTCGTGATCGTCGCCGACGTGCCGCCGACTACCCCTGCGGCGGCCGGCGCTGAACCGAAGGCCGACAGGCCGGTGCTCAAGCTCAAGTCCCGGTCCGAAGCCGGCTCCACCCCCGCCAGCGCCGACCAACCGCCCGCGGCTGCACCCGCAACGCTGGCCACGCCCGCGCAGGAGCCCCTGAGCGCCGCTGAACGCCGCCGGCGCCTGGCGCTCAAGGCCGCCGCAGCCTTGAGCGTGCTGGTCGAGCACTACCCGGCCCTATTCACCAGTGCGCGGCCCATGGCCATCGGCGTCGGCAAGGTGCTTGATGCCGAGCGCAAAGCCGGCCGCCTGCCGTTGGGCATCATCCCGCTCAAAGCTGGCCTTTCCGCATGGGCCGCCTCAGATGCCTACGTCGAAGCTCTCGCTGGCGGCGGCCCGCGCTTCAACCTGGCGGGCGAAATCGAAGGCGAGGTCACGCCGGAGCAGGTGGCTCACGCTCTCAAGAAGCTGCACAAGCGCCAGGCGGCGGCACGGCAGGGATAGGGCTGAAGCGCAGTGACGCAGCGTGGACTGCTTGGCACTTGCACGGCCGAACCCAAGGCTCGTGCATCCAGCGCGTTTCAGCCTAGAAATTTCCGCTGCACAGGCTCACGTGGCGAGCCACCCGAGGGGTAGGCTGTAGCCTGAAGTCAGCTGCACGGGGTTGGACAGCAACCATTCAGAATTTCTGGAAGACAGCGGTTCAGACCATCATCGCCGTGATCTGCGTCACGGAAACCTGCATTGGGCGTTTGTCAGCGGTTGGTACAGCAAAAGACCTCCGGCAGCGGTCAATGAGCGCTGTAAGCCTCCTTCAGAATACAGGGGGCGCAAGGGGAGGCGTCGGTTCGTGAAGCTCGAAGAGATCAAGAAGAACGCTGCGATCCAGGGAATCGTTCCTGGCCAAGTCGTTCGCATCGTTGCTACCGAGCAAGCGGGCAACGACGCACTGACCGTCTACTTCAAGACGGCGGAGGGCCAAGTCCTGGAGCGGATGTTGTTCCGCTCGAACGAGGCAGAGCTTTCCTTGGCCGATGCTGGACGTCCCTGGGCATTCAATGCAGCGGGTGAGGCGTTCAAGCTTGCCGTCGAGGCCTACCGGATCAACCTGGCACACCTGTTCGATCCGATGATGGCGGTGCACACGTCCAACGTGGAGCCGCTGCCACATCAGATCACTGCCGTTTACGAGTCGATGCTGCCGCGCCAGCCCCTGCGCTACGTGCTGGCAGACGATCCAGGCGCAGGCAAGACCATCATGGCCGGGCTGTTCATCCGGGAACTGCTCATGCGGGCTGACGCCCGCCGAGTGCTGATCGTCGCTCCCGGCAGCCTGGTGGAACAGTGGCAGGACGAGATGGCCGAGAAGTTCGGCCTGGAGTTCACGCTGTTCAGCCGGGAGATGGTCGAGCAGTCCCGCGGCAATCCATTCGAGGATGCAGACCTCATGGTCGCCCGCGTGGACCAGATTTCGCGCAGCGAGGAACTGCAGGAGAAGTTGCGGCTGGCGCACTGGGACCTGGTTGTCGTAGACGAGGCCCACAAGCTCTCGGCCAACTACTTCGGCAGCAAGGTCAACAAGACCAAGCGCTTCCAGCTCGGCGAACTGCTGGGCTCCGTCACCAGGCACTTCCTGTTGATGACGGCCACCCCGCACAACGGCAAGGAAGAGGACTTCCAACTCTTCATGTCGCTGCTGGACTCGGATCGCTTCTACGGCAAGTTCCGGGACGGCGCGCACAAGGTGGACGTGAGCGACTTGATGCGCCGCATGGTCAAGGAAGACCTGCTGAAGTTCGACGGCACGCCGCTGTTTCCCGAACGCCGTGCGACCACGACGAACTACAAGCTCTCCGACTTGGAAGCGGCGCTGTACGAGTCGGTCACAGCGTACGTGAAGGAGGAGATGAACCGCGCTGAGCAGCTGCAGGACGGTGCTCGCAAGGGCACCGTGGGCTTCGCGCTGACTTCGCTGCAACGCCGCTTGGCGTCCAGCCCCGAGGCCATCTACCAGTCGCTCAAGCGACGCCGGATCAAGCTTACCCGCCGCGTTGAAGAAGAAAAGCTGCGCAGCCGCGGGCAGCTGTTGGCCGAGACGTTGGGCGTTAACGGCAAGCAGGGCGCGCCAGAAGACGTATGGGAGTCAGCGGAAGCACTGGCACTCGAAGAGTACGAAAACTTCGAAGAAGCCGTGGTGGACCAGGCCACGGCAGCGCAAACGATCCAGGAGCTCGAAGCAGAAATCTTCAGCCTGCAGGCCCTTGAGGAACAGGCGCGCCAGGTCGTGCACTCTGGGCAAGACTGCAAGTGGAACGAGCTGTCGCAGCTGCTGCAGGACACGCCCGAAATGCGCGATGCCGATGGACGGCAACGCAAGCTCATCATCTTCACCGAGCACCGCGACACGCTGAACTACTTGGCCGTGAAGATCCGCGGCCTCATCGGCACTGAGGAATCAGTGGTGATGATCCACGGCGGCGTCAGGCGCGAGGATCGGCGCAAGGTCCAGGAGGCTTTCCGCAACGATCCTACGGTCCGGGTGCTGCTGGCTACGGATGCGGCGGGCGAAGGCGTAAACCTTCAGAACGCCAACCTGATGGTCAACTACGACCTGCCGTGGAACCCAAACCGCCTGGAGCAGCGCTTTGGCCGTATTCACCGTATCGGTCAGACGGAGGTATGCCACCTGTGGAACATGGTGGCGGCCGAGACGCGGGAAGGCGACGTCTTCCAGCGGCTGTTCGACAAGCTGGAAGTCGAACGCAAGGCACTCGGTGGGCGAGTGTTCGACATCCTGGGCGAGGTCTTCGAGGACCGCAGCCTCAAGGACCTTCTGATTGATGCGATCCGGTACGGCGACGATCCCGAAGTCAAGGAACGACTGCATCGCAAGGTGGAAGGTGCACTGGACACGTCGCACTTGAAGGCCATCATCAAGCGCAACGCCCTGTGCGAAGAGGTGATGGACGCGGAACGGCTGTTCGCCGTCAAGGAAGAGATGGAGAAGGCGGAAGCCCGGAAGCTTCAGCCGTACTTCATCCGTGCCTTCTTCACGCAGGCATTCCAGGCACTGGGCGGAGATCTGCGGGCACGGGAAACCGGCCGGTTTGAGATTGCCAATGTCCCGGCCGAGATTCGCGAGCGCGATCGCCAGATCAGCGGCCGCGACCGGCGCCATCTGGACCCGGTACTGCGCCGCTATGAGCGCGTGTGCTTCGAGAAGCGCTACGTTCGCCTGGCGGGCCGGGCGAACGCGCCGATGGCGTCGCTTCTGCATCCTGCCCATCCGCTGATGCAGGCGTTGACGGACATGATGCTGGAGCAGCACCGCGGCAAGCTGAAGCAAGGCACCGTGCTGGTGGACCCAGCCGATATGGGGCTCACCCCCCGCGTACTCTTCATCGTGGATCACGCTGTTCGCGAAGGGGAAGATCAGGCTCGCGTTGCCTCCCGTCGCATGCAGTTTGTTGAGATTGATCCTGCTGGGCAGGCAGTCAATGCCGGGTGGGCACCCCATCTGGACTTGCAGCCAATTGAGCCGCCTGATCTAGACCTCGTGGGGGATGTACTTGCCGCTCCTTGGATCGCCAAGGATCTGGAGCAGGTCGCCTTGGCGCACGCATCGGCCCATCTCGTGCCCGAGCACTACGAAGAAGTCAGGCGTCGGCGAGAGACCCAGGTAGACAAAACGCTCGCGGCCGTACATGAACGCTTGGTCAAGGAGATCAGCTACTGGTCCGACCGCTATGTGAAGCTGCAGGAGGACCGTGCCGCTGGCAAGGACGTGCGCCTGAATCTGGACAACGTGCAACGCACCATCGATGACCTGACAGCTCGCCGTGTATCCCGGGAAAAGGAACTCATGTCGATGCGGCATGTGACTTCCGCTACGCCTGTCGTCGTCGGCGGAGCCCTTGTCATCCCAGCAGGCTTGCTCATGCAGCGCCGCGGCGAGCCGGGCTGGACAGCCGATGCCTTAGCACGGGCCAGGGTCGAGCGCATCGCCATGGATGCCGTCATGGCGGCCGAGCGAGCAATGGGCCATGAGGTTATAGACGTTTCGGCGGAAAAATGTGGATGGGACATAACCAGCATTCCGCCCTCGCAGAATCAAAGGCTGTCCGATGCCCGCCACATCGAGGTTAAGGGGCGAACTAAGGGTAGCAGCACCGTGACTGTGACTAAAAATGAGGTGCTGTACGCCCTGAACCAGCAGGATAAGTTTTTGCTTGCCATCGTGCTGGTAAACGGCGAAACCGCCGAGGTGCCGTGCTACGTGCGCCGACCTTTCACGCAAGAGCCCGACTGGGCTGTCACCAGCATTAACTTTGACCTTGACCAACTATTAGCCCGTGCTGAGTCGCCGCAGAAAATATGATGAAAGAAAATTGTGAAAAAACTCGGACTCCGGCAGACACATTAATCGTGTCTGCTCGTGTCGAGAGCTTTCGCGATGTGTTTCTGGGGGAGCGTGCATGGTATCCGATTCGAATCAATGACCGTAGAAAGAATGAGTTAAAGTGGATTTGCATTTATCAGAATAGTCCTATTCGAGCAATAACGCATTATGCGAGGATCGTGAGTATTTTAAATCACGCTGAGACTGGGCGCTACAAAATCTCGGTTGACACCATCGTTGAATTAAAAGAACCTATCACAATAGGTTTGGAGAACGGGCTCTCGATGCAAGGCCAAAAGTACACAAGCTTTGATCGATTAATGCAAGCCAAAACAATCGCGGATCTCAAACCTTGGAATTTAGATGCACAACGTTAAATCCCCAAAGAAACTCATTGAAGTTTCCATCCCACTGGACACTATTAACGCTGCGTCAGCACGCGAGAAGTCTATTCGCCATGGTCACCCTAGCACATTGCATCTGTGGTGGGCGCGCCGGCCGTTGGCCGCAGCGCGGGCAGTAATTTTTTCTCAAATGGTGAACGACCCGGGCGGAGAGCGCGGCTATTTTTCGGGCATGACCAAAGCAAGGGCTGCGGCTAAGCGCGAAGAGTTGTTCAAGATCATGGAAGACTTGGTGCAGTGGGAAAACACCACCAACGAAGCAGTGATAGAGCGTGCTCGCGCTGCAATCATCGAAAGCTGGGTAGAAACCTGCCGACTGAATAAGGGACACCCGCAGGCGGCCGAATTGTTTAACCCCAATAAGCTGCCTGCCTTTCATGATCCTTTTGCGGGTGGTGGTGCGCTGCCACTGGAGGCCCAACGCCTTGGTTTGGAAGCGTGGGCAAGCGACCTGAACCCGGTGGCCGTAACGATTAATAAGGCGATGATTGAGATCCCACCGAAGTTTGCTGGTCAAGCACCGGTAGGACCACGGCTGGAAGGCGACAAACAAGGCCGATTCAGTGAAGATTGGACCGGCGCTCGTGGCCTAGCTGAGGACGTTCGTCGGTATGGAGCCTGGATGCGAGTAGAGGCCGAGAAACGCATCGGACATCTCTATCCTCAGATTGAGGTGACGGTTTCAATGGTTGCTGAACGGCCTGACCTTAAATCTTACTTAGGCGAAAAATTGACGGTGATTGCTTGGCTGTGGGCGCGTACGGTCAAGAGCCCAAATCCGGCTTTTTCCAACGTCAATGTGCCTCTGGCGTCAACTTTTGTGCTATCCAGCAAAGAGGGAAAACAAGCCTATGTGCGGCCGGTGGCGAAGGATGGGGACTATCGATTTATCGTGCAGATAGGTGAACCAAACGAAGCAGCGAAAAACGGAACCAAACTATCGCGCGGGGCTAATTTCCAGTGTGTAATGTCGGACACGCCGATCGAACCGAAACACATTTACGCTGAAGCGAACGCTGGACGCATGGGCGCTCGGCTGATGGCCATTGTGGCAGAAGGCAAACGTGGGCGAGTCTATTTGTCGCCGACCGATGAACATGAACAAGTTGCTACTAGCGCACAGCCGGAGTGGAGTCCGACGGTCGAGATGCCGCAGAACCCTCGCTGGTTTTCACCGCCACTCTACGGCTTGAAAACCTATGGCGATCTGTTCAGCCCTCGCCAACTCGTTGCACTAACTACGTTCTCCAACATTGTTCAGGAAGCGATTGTACGCTGCCATCAAGATGCATTAGCAGCTGGAATGGTCGATGACGGGTTGGGATTGGACGTAGGGGGATGTGGAGCAAAGGCGTATGCGGAGGCAGTAGGTGTTTATCTGGCATGCGCTATCAGCAAAGTTGCAAATATTGGATCGTCAATTGCATCATGGATGAATGACCGCGGAGCATTTCGAGAAACTTTTGCAAGACAAGCGATTCCAATGGTGTGGGACTTTGCCGAGTCCAACCCATTTGCTGATGCAGGGGGCAGCTTAGACTCAGCAATTGACAAGGGGGCCATGTCAGTCCGAGACCTGCCAAAATCAAGTAGTGCTGGAGTTGTCTGTCAAGTTGACGCTCAACGTCAAGATCTGAGCGTATTAAAGGTTGTTTCTACAGACCCCCCTTATTATGACAATATTGGCTATGCCGATTTGTCCGACTTCTTCTACGTTTGGTTGCGTTTAAATCTCAAGGCAATCTATCCAAGTCTGTACGCCACCTTGGCTGTACCGAAAACTGAGGAATTGGTCGCTACGCCGTATCGCCATGGCAGTAAAGAGAAGGCAGAAATCTTCTTTCTTAAAGGCATGACTCAGGCTATGCACAACCTAGCGGAGAAGGCGCATCCGGCTTTCCCCGTAACAATTTACTATGCTTTTAAGCAAAGTGAGACAAAAGGCGATTCAGGTACGTCTAGCACAGGTTGGGAAACCTTCCTACAAGCCGTGCTTGACGCTGGATTTGCAATCACAGGGACGTGGCCAGTGCGTACCGAAGGTGCAGGCCGCATGGTGGCTTCTGGTACCAATGCTTTAGCCTCCAGTATTGTGTTGGTCTGCCGCCAGCGTGCTCACGACGCTCCCACCATTGGGCGCCGTGCCTTTATTCGCGAATTGAATGCAGCATTGCCAGACGCGCTGGATGAAATGACCCGTGGCGGAGTCAACTCGCCCGTAGCGCCGGTAGATCTTAGCCAAGCCATTATCGGTCCCGGCATGGCTATCTTCAGTCAATACAGCGCGGTGCTGGAAGCCGACGGCGGCAAGATGAGTGTGAAGACCGCGCTGCAGCTGATTAACCGCTTTCTGGCCGAAGATGATTTTGACCACGATACTCAGTTTTGTTTAGCTTGGTTTGAGCAACGAGGCTGGGCCACCGGTAAGTACGGGGAGGCCGACGTGCTGGCGCGCGCCAAGGGCACCAGCGTGGGCGGTCTGGCCGAGGCCGGTGTGCTGGAAAGCAGCGGCGGCACCCTGCGCCTTTTGCGCTGGGCTGAATTGAATGCCGACTGGTCTCCTGAAGCCGATGCCCGGACACCGGTGTGGGAAGCCCTGCATCAGCTGATCTGCGCGCTCAATCGCGACGGTGAATCCACCGCTGGTGCACTGCTAGCCCGCATGCCTGCTCGCGCCGAACCTATCCGCGCTTTGGCTTACCGGCTCTATACCCTGTGCGAGCGCCAGAACTGGGCTGAGGACGCGAGGGCTTACAACGAGCTGGTAGCAGCGTGGACAAGCATCGAAGCCGCCGCAGCTGAATCTGGACCGGTCGGCCAGCAGACGCAGTTGGACATGTGAAAAACATTAACAGGGAGCTTGTGTGCAAAACCGGAAGCTGTCGATCCGCAAGATCGTTTCCTACCTCAACGACGAAGAATCTGAAGGCGGTGGCTTTTGGCTGCCCAACATCCAGCGGCCGTTCGTTTGGAGCCCGGAGCAAATTACGCGCTTGTTCGACTCAATCATGCGGGAGTACCCGATCAGTACCTTGCTGGTGTGGAAGACCAAGGAGCCGGTAAAGCACCGTCGCTTCATAGACAACTACCACCGCAGCATCAAGCTGACCGACTTCTATGTGCCTGAGAACAAACGGGCCAAGATGATGGTGCTGGACGGCCAGCAGCGCTTGCAAAGCCTATTTATCGGCCTTAAAGGCAGCTATGAAGGCAAAGAACTGTACTTTGATGTGACCAGCGGCCAGCAGGTGGCGCCCGAGGACATCCGCTATCGGTTTGCATTTCGAGACGCTGCCGGTGCCATGTGGCCTTGGGTTCGGTTCAAAGACATCGTATTTCAGAACAACAAGCTAGACCTTCAAATTGCGCAGGCACTGGTGTCCGATGCGAAGGTGACGCTCGCAGAAACCGAATGGACAGCCGCGCAGTTGAACGTTGCGCGCGCTAGGCAGGAGTTCGTCAATGGCGACAACATCACATTCCAAGAACTTGACAGCATCGACAATCCGGATGCCTATAAGGTAGATGACATTGTCGAGATCTTCATCCGCGCAAATTCCGGTGGCACCAAGCTAGGTAAGTCAGATTTGTTGTTCTCTTTGCTGACTTCTAGCTGGGATGAAGCCGACGCGCAGATGGAAGAACTGCTAGCCAAGCTCAATGCCACGGGCTTCGATTACGACCGCGATTTCGTGCTTAAGAGTTGCCTGACGATGCTCGATAAAGGCGCTCGCTATGAAGTAGGCAAGTTTCGCGATGGGAAGACAAAAGAGGAAATCGTGGCCCAGTGGCCTGCGCTGTCCAAGGCAATCCTGGCCGTGCACGATTTGCTGGTGACGCACACCTACATCCGATCTGATCGGGCTATGCCGTCGTACTTGGCGCTAATCCCACTGATTTACTACCGCTATCACTACCCGGAAGCGTTTAATAAGAACATCCAACTGCCGGACTATCTGTTGCGAGTGCTGGTGACAGGAGTTTTTAGCGGCAATCCGGACTCACTGATTGATAAGATTGTGCGCAACGTCCAAGAGCAAAAAGACTTCGTACTACCTGAAGTGTTTGGTGTAGTGCGCGAGGCAGGGCGTAGCCTTGACATAACTCCGCATGTGATCCTAGATCAGCACTACGGCTCGCGAGAAATACACCTTTTCTTCAACCTTTGGTACCGAAGCTTTAACTACCGGCCTGCGTACTTGGGCAATACACCTTCCGTGGACCACATTTTCCCGCAGAGCCTGCTACGCAGCGTAAAGGTAATAAATCCCGAGACTGGCAAGCGCAACATCCTCAAGTACCCTCAACTGGTGCGCGACCAATTGGCCAATTGTATGCTGCTGACGGCTGATGAGAACGGCGCGGGAGGGAAAAGCGATACACCGCCCAAGGAGTGGCTTGCGCGCAAGCGCTTTGTATCTGATGCCGCGCATCAGCAGTACCTGAACTTGCATCTAATTCCCAGCGACCCTGCGTTATGGGAACTGGATCGCTTCGAGGACTTCATCAAAGCGCGCAAGGCGCTGATTGAGGAGAAGTTCGGCTACATGCTGCAAAAGGCCGAGGAGATTACGGCATGACGTTGAAACCCTGGCGCGAAATAGCCGTCCCCCATGAAGACGTGTTGGGGGGCACATTCCAGCAAGCCGAGTTCGCCGCTGACCTGTCCCGGGTACATGTTGGGACGGCCACGGCCGAGTACCAAAACCCGGCGCTCTTTTTCCAGCGCACCTTCATCACGGAGGGCATGCGGTTGCTTCTGAACTCGGTGGTCAAGCGTTTAGCCGGCCGCGGCGGCGACCCGGTCATCCAACTGCAGACGGCTTTCGGCGGCGGCAAGACGCACACCATGCTGGCGGTGTACCACCTGGCCAGCGGCAAGGCTCCTGCCAGCGACATGCCCGGCGTGTCCGCCATCCTTGACACTGCTGGTGTGGCCGAACTGCCCCATGCTCGCATCGCAGTGCTGGACGGCATTAAATCGTCTCCTAATCAACCGGTTTCTCATGGAGCGGTGACGGTCAGCACGCTATGGGGCGACCTAGCTTGGCAATTGGGCGGGGTCGAAGGCTATGCGTTGGTCGCCGACGCCGATGCGTCGGGCACCTCACCGGGCAAGGCAGTGCTGGAGACGCTGCTGAGCCGATACGCGCCGTGCGTAATCCTGATCGATGAGCTGGTGGCCTACATCCGGCAGTTTGAAGAAGGTAAGGCACTCACGGGCGGCACCTTTGATTCCAACTTGACCTTCATCCAGGCGCTGACCGAAGCCCTAAAGGCAGTGCCGACGGCCGTGCTGCTGGCTTCGCTGCCGGAGTCAGACAAAGAAGCCGGCAGTCAGCGGGGCGTGCGGGCATTGGCGTCCCTGGCGCACTACTTCGGCCGCATCCAAGCCCTATGGAAGCCCGTGGCAACCGAGGAAGCTTTCGAGATTGTCCGGCGCCGGCTGTTCAGCCAGATCAATGACCGCTTGGCCGCTGAGTCGGTTTGCCGTGCCTTCGCCGACTACTACGTGACTCACAAGGACGACCTGCCTCGCGAGACACAGGAAGGCCGCTACTTTGACCGGCTGCTGCATGCCTACCCGATTCATCCGGAGGTGTTCGACCGCCTCTATGAGGACTGGTCTTCGCTAGATAACTTCCAGCGCACTCGCGGCGTGCTCAAGCTGATGGCCAAGGTCATCCACCGCCTCTGGAAGGATGACAACAAGGACCCGCTGATCATGCCGGGCAGCTTGCCGGTGTACGACGCGGACACCCGGAACGACATCATCTACTACCTGCCCCAAGGCTGGGACCCGGTCCTTGAACGCGACATCGACGGTGAGCGTGCAGAGACAACCGGCATCGAGAACACGGACACGCGTCTAGGGGCCGTGCAGGCCTGCCGGCGCACCGCACGTGCCATTTTCCTGGGTAGCGCACCGAGCACCGCCAACCAGATGGTGCGCGGTCTGGAACTCGAACGGGTTGTCCTGGGCGTGGCAATCCCGGGCCAGCAACCGGGTGTCTACAAGGACGCCCTGCGCCGCCTGGGCGATCGCCTGCATTACCTCAACAGCGGCAACAACCGATTCTGGTTCGACACCCGGCCCAACCTGCGCCGTGAGATGGAGGACCGCAAGCGCCGGTTCCAGGACAAGGAAGATGTCTTTCCCGCCATCCAGGAGCGCGTGCGCAAGAGCTTAGCCACCGGCATTTTCGGCGGCATCCATGTCTTCACCAGCAGTGGCGACGTTCCCGACGACTGGTCGCTTCGCTTGGTCGTGCTGCCACCCGATACTGGTTACAGCCGCAGCGGCACCAACCTGGCCATTGATCGTGCCAACCAGATCCTGAAGAACCGCGGTGACGCGCCACGTCAGAAGCAGAACCGCCTGATCTTCATGGCGGCCGACTACGACAACGTGGCCCGCCTGCGCGATCAGGTGCGTTCGATGCTGGCCTGGCAGTCCATTGTCAATGACATCAGCGAAGGCAAGCTGAACCTGGACATGCTCCAAGCCAAGCAGGCCCAGAAGGGTCTGGGCGATGCCAACGATGCCTTGCGCCGCATGGTGCGCGAGACGTACAAATGGCTTCTGGCGCCCGTCCAAGAGGCTCGGCCCGGCAAAGGCCTCAGCGAAGTCCAGTGGGAGCCCTTTCCGCTCAACCCGGGTGCACCCAACGCATCCCAGGACATCGAGCGCGTGATGAAGGAAAACGAGCTGCTCATTACCGAGTGGGCGCCCGTGCACCTGGCCTCGATGCTGCGGACGTGGTTTTGGAAAAGCGAGAGCGACGTGAGCGCGCTCGACGTTTGGCACAAGACCTGTCAGTACCTCTACCTGCCGCGCCTCAAGGACGACGTTGTCCTTCAGCTCACGATCAGCGCCGGCGTCGAATCCCGCGACTTCTTCGGCTTGGCCCAGGCGAAAGAAGAAGGGCGATATGTCGGCTTCGTCTTTGGCAAGCGGACCACTGTCGTTCTGGACCAGAGCCTGTTGCTGATTGAGCCTGGTGCTGCTGCTGCCTACATCAAGAAGCTCGAAGACGAGACGCCGCCGCCTCCGCCACCTCCGCCCAATCCCGGGCCGAATCCTGGCCCCGGCCCTGGTCCCGGTCCTGGTCCTGGTCCTGGTCCTGGTCCCGGACCGGACCCGGAGCCCCCGCCGCCGCAAAAGAAGACGTCACGCCGTTTCTACGCCAGCATTGATCTCGACCCGTTCACCGCCAAAAGGCAGTTCTCGGACTTGGTGGACGAAGTGGTCCTGCAGTTCACGGCCAAGCCCGGTGTGAAGATGCGGATCTCCATCGACATCGAGGCCGAAACACCCGCCAGCTTTGACGATGGACTCCAGCGCGCGGTGAAGGAGAACTGCAACGTGCTCAAGTTCAAGAGTGCGGAGTTCGAGCCCGAGGAATGAGCCAAGTAGAGAACGGAGGCCAAGTGTCGGCGTCTGTTGCCCTATCCGCGCATCAGCAGGTGCTGGACGCATGCCAGAAGGTCGTGCGCGCCGGCATCTGGCTGCTGCGCAATGGATATGGGCGCCTTGGTCTATTGCCCTACATGGCGCCTTCCGGTTGCCACTGGCGCATCGAGTTCCAGCCGTTAGGGCGACCCAGCCAGAGCTTCTACCGCTACAGCAGCGGTTGCGAGGCGCGGTACCTAGAGCAGCATTGCGGCGGCACGGTCCGCCGTGACGTCAGCCCAGCCGGGCTGGCACAAGCCATCCTTGTGAGCGTGCCGGACCATGTGCAGCAGCGATGCAAGGGTCCGCTGGCACCGGCAACCGCTGTCTGGCTTGAGGAGTTGGAAAGCGTCCTGGCCGCGGGCTGGCTGCCCTCGGCGTTCGAAGAAATGAGCACCAGCTTCGCCAGGTGGGATCTGACCAGCCCAGATGCAAGCCGCGCAGGTCACGACATGGCTCCCCAGCCTGGGTATGTGCCGCCCGGCTACGAACCCCGGATAGTTGCGCCAACCGAAGGCGTCCGGCCGATCTCGAAATCAGCATCAACGAATGCCATGCAGCGGCGAGGCACGCGGCTGCTGGCTATGGTTCACGAACTGCACAAGGTGGGCTATCAGCAGTTGCGCATCTGCGCCGGGCGATCGGTTGACTGTGAAACATGGCTCTGCCACCTTCTGCCAGCGCAGGACGTGCGCGACGACGGTTGGATGCCGCGTACGCTGCAGCGATCGCTGCTCTACACGTCGGCGAACGGCGCTGCTTATTTCGGCTGGACCGATGCGGCGAACGACGATGCTCGGACCTTGGCCGCCAAGTTCTTGGATCGCTGTCCGGACCTGGCAGCAGCAAGCGCTGGCACGGACTGGGCCTACGCCGGCTGGCTGACCACGGTACTCGGTGAAGCAGAGCACGGCCGCCTGCCCGAGTTTTATGGTGGCCTTGACTTCGATCTACCCCATGCTGCGACGCCAACGCCCCCGCCATGGGCAAATCCTGAAGAGTGGCAGCCACCACCGGAAGAAATCGGTGAGTTCGTTCCACATCACGCCTTGCATGTTGGAATGCTGCCGCCACCGCGGGCGTCCTGGGACGATCTATTCTTACTGTGTCAATAATTTGATCTATATTTGTCCTATCCAGTCGCGCAGGAGGCTCGGGTATGGACATGGGAGCACGGTTTGACGGGTACATGGCCCATCTAGCTGCAGGGCTGGGCCATGCCGAC
>NZ_VIDQ01000100.1 GCF_009760915.1 Azohydromonas aeria | reverse complement strand
GCAGACGCCGGGGAGAGCGTGCCCGGCTACAGCCTGCGTGTTGCCCTGGATGCCCTGGGCCGACAAGGCTCGCTGCGATAGGCCAGCCCCGCCGCAGGCGCGCACGACAGGCCAACGGGACGTTACGTCAAATGTGGAGCAGTCGCACTGGGCTTGGCGAACGCCTTTCTTCGTTTCGGGCAGAATGATTTTTTATATCTTGACGCGCTGATGCCGTTCAAGTGGGCTGCATTCATTCAATTCGAAGCGGCTGAATGACGCAGTCAACCCAAGCTCGGTCTTACTTGCCTTATTTTCATGATGGGCGTCGCGGCAAGTGTACCGGGGCACCGAGCGTCAGCGGTTTTCACTCCGGCGTCCATGCCAGTCGAAAGAAGACCGAGTGCCCGAACTCGCTTCCATCCGCGAATTCGATGTGCCGCCCACCTCCAAGGTTCCGTGCCAGGAGGCTGGCTTCGACTCCCCTGCCAAGGCGCCACCGCACTCCTACGTCCACCGCCGTGTACGACGGCACCCGGGGATTGGGCAGGGCGGAAACGTGGCGCAGCGTGGCATCCAGATCGGCGCTCGAGCCCAACTTGCCGGACAGGCGCAGCATCGCTTGGTGCCTGGGATCATTGCCCAGGTTTTCGACGGAGTTCGCACCGGCATCGGCATCAGCACGCAAGGACTTGCGCAGTTCCACCCATCCAGCGCTCAGACGCCAGCGCGTCGACAGATCCAGGCTGCCCCAGGCCTCAAGCCCATACGTGCTGCCTTCGGCCTTGTTCAGGATCGTCGTCGGCGCCGGGCCACCGGCACGCAGACGGTCGTACCGGGAATAGAAGGCCGTGACAGAGTAGCTGCTGTCCGCGGTCGGTCTCGCACGATGGCCGAGTTCCAACACGTCAGCGGTTTCGGACCGGAATTCGGGCCCGCCCTGGATTGCAAAGGGCGGCTTGGCCGGGAAGAAGAACTCGCGGTCCAGCCGGGCCGGCGCCCGCACCGCCCGTGACAATGAGCCCCACCAGATGCTGTCCCTGTCCGCGATGTAGCTCGCCCGAACGGTGGGCAGGAATTCCGCCCCTGTGTAGACGTTGGTCTCGACCTTGGCACCCAGCAGCAGCCGCCATGCGGACGCGACCTGGATTTCGTCCTGGATGAAGGCCGAGGACCAACGGAGCCGCTTGCGGGCGGGATCGAAGCGTACGAACTGGGACTGCTCGGTTTGCCCCAACGCGGTACGGTAGCCCAGCCCCCACAGAACGCGGTGCCCAGGGTTCAATGCCGGGGCATGGGTGAGTGCGAAGTCGAAGGTTTCGGTGGTGTCACGGAAGATCTGCTGGTCGTTGACCCTGGCTCGGTCAGCATAGGCCTGGAGTTGCCAGTTCGATCCGTCTGCCTGCTCCACGCTCCAGCGCAGCAGCAAGTTGCCGCCGCTTGCTCGCCGACCAGCGCCGGTGGCGCCGTCACCGCCCCCTTCGTAGGCGTCGCCCTGAAAGGTCAGACGCTCATACCGGGCACCCCAGTCCAGCCGGAAGCCGGCCTGGTCATGCCGTCCGTGATCGCCCCGCAAGGTTCCGCTCGGCAATCGTTGCGCGTCCTGGTCTCTGCGCAGCGCGTAAATGCGCAAGTCAGCCTGCTCTCCCAGGGAGATGCCATAGCGGGCGCCCAGGCGCCGCCCCTCGTTGCCTACCAGCGCCGACACCAGCGCCCCGCGAGTTCGCCCGGCTGTACGGGTGATGACGTTGATGACGCCGTTGACCGCGTTTGCGCCCCACAACGTCGCACCCGGCCCGCTGATGACCTCGATGCGCTCGATGTCCTCGAGCATCAGGTCCTGCACGTCCCAGAACACGCCTGAGTACAGCGGCGAGTAGACGGTGCGGCCATCGACAAGCACCAGCAGCTTGTTGCCGATGGCGTTGTTGAAGCCGCGTGCACTGATGGCGTACTCACGCGCATTGACGCGAGCCACCTGCAGGTTTGGCGCAAGGCGCAACGCCTCTGGCAGGCTTGTCGCGGTGGAGCGCCGGATGTCTTCACCGGTGATCACGAAAACTGAAGCGGCAGACTCCTGTAAAGACTGCGGCCTGCCCGTCACGGATGTGACCTTCACCTGAACCAGTTCCTCGAGGCTGAGGTCGGCGATCTCTGCTGTGGCTACTGTCTGTGCCATCGCAACTCCAGGCAGCAACGTGAGCAGGCCGGCGCGCACGCCGCTTCGAATCCAGAACTTCATAGACATGCAGGAGGATGGGTCACTGGGACAGATACGCTCTGAGGTGACGGAACGGCTCGGCCTTCAGCAATGAGAGCAAGCAGTTGCCGTAGCTTTTCCGCATCCACCGGCTTGAGCAGGTGGTGATCGAAGCCCGCGGACGCTGCGCGCGCCTTGTCTGCGGGCTGGCCCCAGCCGCTGATGGCGATCAGCACGGGCTTTGCGCCGGAAGAGGACTCTGCCCGTAGCCGCTCGGCAACTTCGTAGCCGTTGAGCTTGGGCATGCCAATGTCCAGCAGCAGCACGTCGGGCAGTTCCAAGTGCGCTGCGTCAAGGGCCGCCTGGCCGTCGTGAACCACTCGGACGCTGTGCCCCGACTGCACCAGAAGCACTTCAAGGCTCGATGCGAAATCCACGTTGTCGTCCGCAATGAGCAGGCGCAATGCAGCGCCTGGTGTGGTCAGCGCCGCTCCAGCCGAGTTGGAAATCGAGATCTCGCCTTCGGGGCGTGGGAGCTTCACTACGAAGGTCGAGCCATGGCCGATCCCCTTGCTGCTGACCCCTACGTCGCCGCCATGCATCTGCGCCAGCCGCTTGGCAAGGGTCAGCCCGAGCCCCAGCCCGACGTTGCCCCGCTCGAGCGACTTGTCCCCTTGCTCGAACAGCTCGAATATCCGCTCCTGCATCGACGCCTCGATGCCAATTCCTGTGTCCCGAACACTCACCTCGACATAAGACGGCGCCTGCGCCACCCGGAGTTCAACGAGCCCGCCGGGCGGTGTGTAGCGGCACGCGTTGGTCAGCAGGTTGCTGACGACCTGCAGCAGCCGCGCGCTGTCGCCGACCAGCACGCAGGGCACATCAGGCAAGGCGACATCGAGCCGCAGCCGGCGTTCGCGCGCCACCGGCTCGATCAGCTCTACCGCCGAGTGCAGCACCGTCCCAAGGTCAATGTTCTCCTGCTGCAGCACCAGTTTGCCGGTGCTGATCCTCGAGACGTCAAGGAGGTCATCGATGAGGCGCACGAGGTGGCGCAGTTGCCGGTCCAGGATCGCCACGGCCTTTTGCTTGCCGGCCGCGGGAGTCGATTCCCGGCCCAGCAGCATGACGGCGTTCGTCATCGGGGCCAGTGGATTGCGCAGCTCGTGGGCCAGGGTTGCAAGGAACTCGTCCTTGCGCCTGTCCGCCGCCAGCAGGCTTTCCTCAGCCTTTTGGCGCACCTCCATCTCCCGCTGCAGCGTTTCGGTGCGGGCCTGAACTTCGTCAAGCATGGCATTGAAGGAATGCACGAGCCGCTGCACGTCCTCGTTGCGCTCGGGTCGTGCACGCAAGCTCCAGTCACGCCGTTCGATGACTTCGCTGGCCACCTCGGTAACGCGGGCCATGGGCTCCGTCACCCGGCGCTGCAGCCGGGCAAAGACTGTAATGGCGCAGGCCAGTGAAAGGAGCAACACGCCCCCCTGGAGCGCCACATAGCTGCCCAGGCGCGCCAACAGGTCGTGAGCCAGCCGGATTTGAACAATGCCCACTTGTTCACCGTCTTGCATTACAGGTTCGAAGACCTCGAGCTCGGACCACGAGAAGTGCCACTGCGGGGATGCAAGCTGCGACGGCGGCTGCACGGCGCCGGGGTATGGGGCCGCGGGATACTGGGCGAACACGCGACCGGCACTGTCGTAGACCGCCGCGTGCTGCAGCCCCTTCTGGTGTGCCAGCGGAACCAGTTGCTGCTTCGCGGTCAAAGGGTCCTTGAAGATCAGAGCCGGGGCCACTGAGTGGGAGAGGACGTCGGCCTGGGTCAGCAGGCTTTCCACCTTCTCTTGCCGGTACTGAAAATATTCATAGGCCAGGACGAGTGTTGCACTGAGCAGGAGCGCCAGCAGCGTCGTCAACAGGGAGCTCAGTGCGAGTTCGCCACGCAGGGTCCTGAGTCTCATGGCTCGACCTCTATCACGCGTACGGCAACAGCCAACAGCCGCGCGCTGATCCTGAGTCCGGCCCGTTGAGCTTGCGGCAATGAGGCCTCGAAACGTACCCCCCCATCCCGCTCCACGAAACGCAGGATGGTGCCCTGGAACCGCACCTCCTCGTCCGTGACTGTCAGCACCGGCGTGCCGAGCCACGCCGACAGCGCGGCGGTGTTCGAGGAGGCGACGTCGGGGCCGATGTAGAGGACGTGCGGCAGCGGCGCTGTAGCCTTGTCAACGCGGCGCACGACCACGCCGCGCCCTTGCACCGGCCGGCCAGCGGCAATTTCGCGCAGTTCCCGGTACACATCGTCGGCACCGAGCACGCCAATCACGAAGGGCTCATGCGCTTCCACGAACGTCCCGGGCGGCCATTCGACGAAGGCCGGAAACTTGTGCAGGAAGGCGGCCTTGAGCTGCACCGTGGTGGCGACCCAGGGGCTTGGCGTACCCGGCGCTGCAGCACCGACTGTTGCAAACAACGCCAGGAATGCTGCCAGCAGGAGTCCAGTGCCGCGACGTCCGCAGTTTGGAAGGATCATCTCCCTGCCCGCACGGTATGCGTTTTCACAAGCTCCCCTCCGTGGTTCCAGTTGTGTCGTTCGTTGAAAACGCATTGATACCACGCGGCTTGCTCCGTTACCTCGCAGTCATGACCGCGCTGGCAGCTTCTGCGCGATCAGGTGTTCAATGTGTTCCACGCTGGGCGGCTTGGTGACGTGAACCGTTGACGCTGAATTAATCCTGATACAGCTCCAAATTAAGCGGTCAGCCAGCCTGGAAACCAGCCGATCCGCAGCTGCCCAAGAAAAGGCCCGCCAAGTGGCGGGCCATGAAGCCCCGGTCGCCCGATGCGCGCAGTGCCGAGGAAAGGAGCCGCGAGGAATCTCTGGAGCAAGCCAACTGCCTGCCAACCAAGCAGGTTGCACTGCAGCAGCACGGTGTCACACTCGTTTGTGGCCACGTGCCAGCCCAACGACAGCGGTCCGGACAACGCGTGGTCCAGGTAAAGCATTGCGTTGAAGATCTGTGCCGCCGCGCTCATGGAAGGCAGCAGCGCATCGTCGATTCACAATCTGACGGCGCCGGATTCGCTGTGACCCAGGCGGTAGGCTCTGGCCAGGCCTGTCACTCCGACAGGTGTCCAGAACCCGGTTCCGGTCCAGTTCCTATGAAGCAACCGTGTTGGCATGGCGTGACTGTGCAACGACACGGCTCAACGGCCGATGTCCGCGTCGTTCGGTTCGGCCGGTACGCCGTCTCGATCCAGGCTACGGAAGACGTACATCCTGCCTCGGTCCATGCGCTTTCCGCGAATCAGGCACTGTGCCCGTCGTACCGGTTCAGCGCAGGACGGCCTCGATGTCGCGGCGCGCGATCCGTCCTTCTCGGGCGAGCACCTGCCGCCCCCGGGGGTCGAACAGCAGCGTGGTGGGCAGCACGCGCGCCCTGAAGGCGGCGGCCATTTCCATGTCGCCGGCCACCAGCGGGTAGGTCACGCCCAGCCGGGCCGCGAAGCGCGCCATGCGCCCCTCGTCCAGCAGTCCGTCCACGGCCACGCCGACCACGACCAAGTCGCCGCGGGCGCGGCTCAGCGCCTGGAGCTCGGGCATCTCCGCCAGGCAGGGCGCGCACCAGGTCGCCCACAGGTTCACGAGCACCCAGCGCCCGGCGTGGGCGGCCAGGCTGTGGCGGCGGCCCTGCGTGTCCGTCAGCGCGAAGCCCGCCGGGGATGCGGCAGCCGGCACCACCAGCGGCGCGCCCAGCAGCAGCGCCATGGTCAGGCGCCGCATCGGCTGTGCGGGGGCCGCGATATCCCCCGGGTGCGCGGCACGGGCGGCGGGCTTCGGCAAGGCGTGCTCCATCAACCCGCGGCTACTTCAGGGGATCCAGGAAGTTCGCAAAGGGCGTGTTCGGCGTGCCCAGCGGCGTGGCGGACCCGCCTCGGTCCACCGCGGGCAGCAGCACCTGGTCGTCCGCCACCAGCTGGAGGCGGCCGTTGCCGAAGTCCCGCTGCTGCGGCGGCGCGGCGCCGCCGCCGTTGGGCAGCGGCAGGCTCGGGTGGTCGAACGGCGCCCGGTCGCGCCTCACCCGCGGGTCGGTGAGCGACTGCATGAACGCCACCAGCGCGTCGATCTCCTCTTCCGTGAGGCCCAGGGGCCGGATGTCGGGGGCCAGGTCGTCGCGGTTGTGCACGGCGAAGTCCCCACCGCGGTTGTAGAACTCGACCACCTGCCGCAGCGTGGCCTGGCCGCCGTTGCTGAAGTACGGCGCCGTTAGCTCCACGTTGCGCACGGTCGGCGTCTTCTTGGCGCCGTCCACGGCCACGCGCTCGTCGGGCTGCAGCGGCGGGGCCACCAGCTGCGGCGCGGTGCCGGGGCGCTCACGGTCGGGCAGCAGCCGGGCCGCCGCGGCGAGCAGCTGCTTGAACTCCCCTGGCGGGTTGACGGCCGTGGACAGCAAGTCCAGCGCGCCCTGGGCCTGCACGGTCGCGGTGCCCGTCGAGCCGTCGGGCTGCTGCACGGTCGCCGTGGTGGTCGGGCACGGCAGCATCGGGTTGCTGGCCAGCAGGCACGATCCCTTCACGACGTCGGGCGCATCGCCGGCGAGCACCAGCCGGGCCGCGGCCAGCAGGTCTTCCACCGGCATCGGCTTGCCGATCTGCGCGCTGGCCCGGGACAGCAGCGTGGCGGCCTCCAGCGGGCGCGCCCGGATGCCGGGCACCGAGCAGGCCTGGTTGGCCTCGGCCACCGGCATCCCTGCGACGGCGGCCAGCTTGTCGCGCACGCACTGCTGGAACAGGCGCGAGTTCGACAGCGGCCGGTTGTTCTCCCGGCCGCCAACGCCCAGGTCCTCGGCCGTCGGGCGCACGCCGATGTTGTAGAAGCCGTTGTCGTAGACCGCCACGCGGTCGTCGCCAACAATCATGCGCTCCAGCACCTGCAGGCCACGCACGCTGCGCTGCGACGCGTTCGTGAATTCGGGGCCGCCGTGGCAGTTGATGCACCGGCCCTTGTCCAGGAAGAGCTGCAGGCCCAGCCGCTGCTGCCGGTCGAGGGCGTCGAGCTTGCCCTCCATGAACCGGTCGAAGGGCGAGTCGTTGGCGATGAGCGTCTTCTCGTATTCCTCGATCGCCAGGCCCATGTAGAGCGAGAAGTTGTATTCCATGACGGTGAAGCGCTTCGGGCCCGGCGCGGCGGCCGTCACCATCGTCGGCGCGCCGCTGGAGACATCGACGTAGGTCTGGGCCGGCGCCCGCCACCAGGAGGGATCGATGGCTAGCCGGATGAGGTCCGCGTAGCTCCTGTCCAGGCCCGGGCCCGAGAGCGCGCGCACCACGCCCAGCACGCTGTCGTCGGCGGCGATGTCCTGCTGCCCCAGCGGGCGCAGCCCCAGCTGCAGCAGCTTGCGGCCGAGCTCCGGGTAGTTGCGACCGCCGTAGGACATCTCCGCGCTGTTGAGGCCCGGCCCCGTGGCCTGCGACGCCGCGGAGGAGCGCTTGAGGCGGATCTGCACCAGCGAGGACACGCCCTTGGCTGTCTTGACGATCGGGGCCTGCTGCAGCGACCCGATGGGATTGACGCCGTTGAATTCGCCCCGGCCGCGCCCGTCCCAGAAGTTGCGCTGGTTCAGCACGGCGTTGAGCACCGTCGGGGCATTGCGGGGCGCGACGTTTCGCACCATGGCGCCCGACGCCGCGTCGATGTAGAGGCCGGGGTGCGGCAGGCCCGCGTCGTGCGGGTACTCGGGCGAGACGCGCCCGACCGTGGCGAGTTCGACGAAGGTGGCGTTCATTACGCCCTGCGACGAAACCACGTCGTTCGTGTCGGAGAGCACCGCGGAGGACCGGTCCGCGGGGTTGGCCAGCTTGTGGAAGGGGAAGTCGGCCAGCGACAGCTGGTAGTTGGCCGACAGCGGCGTGCCGCCGTTCTTCGGGCTGGCGCCGAAGAGCGTGTCGCCGCCCGGCACCAGCGTGCTGCGCAGCCCGGGGTTGAGCTGGTTCTTCGAGCGGTTGTCGGCGCCGGCGTGAAAGTGGCAGCTGGCGCAGGCCTGACCGTCGCTGCCGAGCTGCCGGTCCCAGAACAGCGCCTTGCCCAGCTGCAGCAGCGCCTGGCGGTCCACCACGAAGTTGCCGAAGTTGGGCGCGTCCCGCACCGCGGAGAGCTTGAGCGAGTCGGTGAAGGCCAGGGCCTGCTGCCTGAGCTCGGCGGCGGGCAGCCGCTTCACGGTGACCTGGGCCTGGGCCGGCGCCGTGGCGCACCAGAGCGCGAGCGCCGTGAGCAACGCCGTCGCGGCCCGGCCGCCGCGGGCCTGGGGCTTCGATGCGGAAGTTCGCATGGGAAATGCCCTCCGGGTGGCGGCGCCGCGTTCAGCCCACCGCGGGCAGCTGGGCGCACAGGTCGGCGAGCCGGCGCTGGCGCAGGACGTCGCCATAGGTCTGCGCCTGGTGGCGCGCGCGGTTGGCGAATTCCTGGTTGCACTTGAGCCGCACCATGCGGCTGGCGGCTGCGGCGTTGTCGGGGCGCAGCACCGGATCGACCGGGGAGCGCTGGCCGGGCCGGGCCGGCCGCGCGGACGGGGCCGGCGCCGCGTTCACGGCGTTGGCCGCGAGGGCCGCCTCGCTGCTGGAGGCGCCGGCCTGCTCGCTGGCGCCGCCGCTGCCACCATCGCCACCGCCGCAGCCGGCCAGGAGTGCCGCTGCCGCCAGCGCGAGCCACGCCGCACGGCGCGGCGCGGGGAAATGTCGGGAATGACGCATGTCGCAACCTCCTTGGGCAGATCAGAAGCCAGCCCGGTCCAGCACGAAGTCGGTGCTGTAGGCCGTGGAGGGATAGGCGCTGCTGGGCACGACGCGGGCTCGCGTCATGGTCGGCACCGCGCGGTAGCCGCTGTAGCGGTCGAGCTGGTAGCGGAAGAGCCCGTAGCCGGGCGCGGCCGTGTCCTCGGTGCAGGTCACGTTGCCGGCGGCCGGCGTGGCCGGCGCGCTGGCGTTGGTCCAGACCACCTCACCCGTGGCGCTGGTGCCGTTGTCCACCTGCACGTTGACGCGCTGGGTGCGCGCCGTGCCGTTGACGTTGGGCGATCCCATGAAGCGGCAGCCGCCGCGCACTTCAAGCTTGACCGTGGTGGCGTTGGCCCGCGTGACACTGCCGCGCAGGATGCGGGTGTCCGGCGCCGTGGCCGAGGCCCTGGCCTGGCCGCCGGTGGTCTGGATGGCGTGCGCGTAGAAGACGTCCGTCTGCGCGCCGAGGTAGCCCTCCGCGGAGGACTCGTCCCCCGCCGGCACGGTGGCGAGATCGACCTCGTAGCCGAAGTCGTTGATGGGCTCGGACGCGACGATGCGCCCGCCCGGCTCGTACCCCGGCGTGCCCGGCGTGGTGCCCAGCAGCACGATGGGCACGCCCATGATCTCGAACGGCCCGCCCGGCGTGATGGTCACCGGCCCCACCAGCACGTTCTCGCTGACTTCCACGAACACGGTGTCGGCCACGCGGCGGGTGCCGTTGTCGTCGCCCGACACGATGCAGGTCCCGCCCACGAAAGCCGACAGCGGCGGCAGAGGCGGCGTGTCGGGATTGCCGTCGTCGGGCGGCTCCACGTTGCGGCGCCCGGGGAAAGGCTGCGTGTCCAGCAGCCTGGCCTTGTCGATCACACCCGAAGGCGTGGTGATGACGGTGTTGGCGCCGAGCTGGATGCGCACCTGGTTGCACACCAGCGCGTTGTCGTTGACCCGGCCCAGCCGGCCCTCCACCGAAAACGGCACGGCTAGCGCTGGGGCCGCGGCGCCGGCCAGCAGGGCCGGCAGCAGCAGGGAAATGCGACGCGGTGACTTCATGGGCTTCTCCTTCTTCGGTTGCTGCGTTGCCGATGCGTGTGCCGTGGCACCCGCAGCGGCTGCGCGGTGCTTCTCAGTGGTGGTGCTGGTGTCCGGCCGACACCTTTCTGGGCGCGGCCGGGGCCCCGGGCTCGGGCGCCGGGCGGCGCGCCGCCTCGGCCGCGAGGTGGTCGAGCACGCTGGCCACCTCGGTGCTGCTCAGGCGCAGGTTGGGCATGCGCACCTTCGGGTACTGCTGCGCCAGGCGCAGCGCCGTCGGGTCGCCCTGGGCCTGCAGCCGGTCGGGCGCGGCCACGTAGCGCTCCAGCCAGGCGCGCTCGCGCCGCGCAGTCACGCCCAGCAGGTCCGGCGCGAGGCCGCTGCCGCCGGCCTCGCCGGTGGCGGTGTGGCAGGCGCTGCAGCGGCTCTGGAACAGCAGCTGTCCCGGCTCCAGCGCCAGGGGCCGCGCCTGGGCGTAGCCCGGCGCCGCCTCGGCGTCGCGCCAGCCAAAGAAGTTCTTCATGTGCGCATGCAGGAAGCGCGGGTTATCCACGGCCGAGTGGCGCATCCACTGCCCGGTGGCCTCCTGGCCAAGCAGCAGCATGGGCATGTGGCCGTCCTTGCCCGCGCTGTCGGCGCGCCGCACCAGGCCCAGCTTGCGCGTGAGCAGCGCGATGTCCTCAGGCTTGCCGGTGAGCAACGTCCAGCCCGGGCCGACGCTGAAGCGCTGGGCGTAGTCCTTAAGCACCGCGGGCGTGTCGGTCTTGGGATCGATGCTGATGGAGTAGAAGACCACGTCGCGCCCCATGCGCTCGCCCAGCAGGCGCTGCAACTGCGCGAGGTTGGCCATCTCCAGCGGGCACTCGTCGGTGCAGCTGGTGTAGATGACGTGAATGGCCACCGACTTGCCCTTGAGCAGGTCGTCGTGGAAGCGCACGCTGCGGCCGTCGTGCGTCTGCAGCGCCACGTTGGGGTAGCGTTCGGCAGTGGCGGATTGGGCCCGGGCCGGGACGGTCCAGACACCGAGCAGCATCAGCAACGCCAAGCCCACGGAAAGCATCGTCCAGGACCACCAAACTGGCAGCGCAGCGACTTGTTGGTTGCGGTTGCAATGGTTCATAAAGAAGTCCGGTAGTGGCAACCGTGTCAGTCCGCCAGGGTGCCGACCTTGGCCTCGGCCCCGGTCAACGTCCCGGATCTGGTGTCGAACTTCAGCGCGAAGGTAGCCAGGCCCGTCACGGCCGTCCTCAGCTCGGTCGCGGCGCTGGCTTCAGGCACGATCGGGAAAGTCACCTCCAGGGTGTCCTCGGCCGCCAGGGTGCGCAGCCGCTGCACCGTCTGCTCCACCGTGTAGCGGCCCCCGCCCTTCATGCCTACGGCCGTCAGGCGCACAAACTCGATGGTGACCAGCACCGTTGGCGTGGCACGCCAGTCGAGGTCCGGGACCACCGTGGTGCGAATGCGGGCCGAGCCGTTGACCGTGACAGGATCCGGCTTGACGTCGGCACGTCCGGCCATGCGCACCGTCAGGTTCGATACCACCGGGGTGGTGAAGGACTGCGCCGCCGCGGCACCCGCGGCCAGCAGCAGCCCCAGGGCCGGCATCCAGGCCGGCAGCCGGTTGGAGAAGAAGCGTGAATCAAGGATCGCAGCCATGGCGAATCTCCCGCGGCGCACCCGGCGGGCGGCATCGTGCGCCGCCCGCCGGACATGTCGCTTCAGTGGTGTCGGTGAGCGGCTTCAGTAGGCCGAGGGCAGGATGTCGGTGGGCGGCCGGAAGGTCACGCCCTGCGGCGACGGAATGGGCGTGGGCATGGCCTGCAGCGCCGAGGTGCCGTTGGAATTCATTTCCCAGCGCATGAGCATTGCGTTGTCCTCGTGCACCGTGTTGTGGCAGTGCTCCATGAACATGCCGCTGAAGTCGCGGAACTGGATGGAGATGGTGCAGGTGCCTCCCGGTCGCAAGCGGTAGACGTCCTTGCGCCCGCGCTCCCACGGCGGCACGTTGGAGGCGCTGCCGTCGCGCTGCAGGATCTGCCCTTCCTCGAAGTGGATGTGGATCGGGTGGTCCCAACCGCCGCCGCCGTTCTTGAACACCCAAATCTCGCGCGTACCTGCCTTTGGCGCCGCGGAGATGCGCCCGAAGTCTGCCGAGAGCATCGGGCCACCGTTGACCTTCATGCCCCAGGGCCCGCCCTCGTGGTAGGAAGAAGTCGAGTCGTAGGTCGTGGGCGCGGCGCCGCGGCCGAACTCGAACACCCGCGTGCGCGCCACCGGGATGGCAGCGTGGTCCGGGTTGGGAATGAGCTGCGCCGGCACCACGCTGCGGTCAGGCTGCGGCGGATCGCGCACGACGCGGAATTCCAGGAACGGTCCGACGCAGGGGTCGTCGGATTTGCCCGCCAGCGCGTCGCGCAGCGAGAGGTCCTTGTCCACGCGGCGACCGTCGTCGTGCTCGGCCAGGTTGACCAGGTGCACCTTGTCGCCCACGCGGTAGCGCGAGAAGTCGATGACGACGTCGACCCGCTCACCGGTGGACTGCTCGTCGAGCTCGGTGAGCCGCACCGGCGCCGGCAGCAGGTTGCCGTCGTTGGCGATCATGATCATGGGTGAGCCGTCGGAGAGCGCCAGCTTCATGAAGCGCGCAATCGAGCCGCACAGGATGCGGAAGCGGTACTTGCGCCGCTCGACCTCGAAGTACGGCTTGTAGGCGTAGTTGACGGTCATCACGTCGCCGACGAAGCCGTCGAAGTCGAAGATGTCCATCGTGAGCTGGCCGCTCGAATCGAAAGCCTTGTCCGAGACGACCAGGTTGACGTCGTAGTCCAGGTTGCCCCAGGGCTTGGCCGTGCCGCTGGGCAGGCGCAGGTTGACGCCGTCGTTGATCGCCTCGTTGCCGCGGTCCACGGCGCTGTAGAGGTTGAACATGCCGGCGTTGCCCTTGTACACGTTCTGCATGGTGAAGCTGAACATGTGGTCGTGGAACCAGTGCGTGCTCATCGTCTCGCGCCAGTCGCCGGGGATCTTGTCGATGCCGCCGGCGTCGTTGGGCGTGCCCGCGCGCGCATCGGTGGCGTAGGCATTGATGCTGCGCCAGCCCGCCAGCACGATCGGGTAGTGGTAGTCGTAGAACTGGCCCGGGTAGAAGTAGGCGCCGGTGAAGCCGTCGTTCTCCGCGCCGTGGTGGCCGTTGTGCTCGTGGGTGGAGAGCGTGTGGCGCCCGAAGCCGTTGTTCTGCGTGACGTCGAAGGGCAGCCGGTTGTGGTGGCGAAACAGGATCGGCTCGCCGTAGCGGCCGAGCATCAGCTTGGGCGGCACCGTGCCATTGAAGGTCCAGACCGAGTTGGGCTGCTGCACCGGCATGCTGGGATGGAAGCGCGGCATGATCACGGCGGAAGAGTTGATGCCCGAATTCAGGCTCGACGGCACGCAGGGGTTGTAGCTGCCGTTGGCCTTGACCGGCTCCTGCGTGACCTCCACCGCGACCTTGGGGGCGAAGCGCTCGAACTCCTGGTGTGCCCACATCGGCCCCGGTGGGCGACCCTCGATGGGGCCGGTGTCGCCAGCCCTCACGCCCGGCAATGCGGTGTCGAGCAACTGCGGTGTGGTGTTGGCTTGTGCCAGGGGCGCCGGGTTGAGCGAGGACACCGGGGCGCGCGGGAGCACGTCCGCGCGCGGCATGGGCTGCGTGAACGGTCTGGCTCCGAACAGCGGGCTGCGCGGCAGCCCGGTGGGGACGTTCGCATAGGCGCTGCTGACAAAGGGACTCAAGCCGTGCGTGGCGGCCACCGTGCCGGCACCCGTCATCACGCCCAGCCGCAGCAACTCGCGCCGCGAGAGCTTGCCGTGCGAGAGCGCCGCCAGGAATTCCTGCCGGTTCCTGCGTGCCGCCTCAGCCTCGCGCACGCGGTTTTGCGAGACTTTGTCAGAAAGGAAAAGGGGTCCCATGGTTTCTTGCCCTTCTTGTCAATATCCGCCGCACAGAAACGGGAGAAATTTCCGACCGAAAGCATCGGCCCAGGCGCCCAGTTTTGTCGCAAATCAAGCGTCGGAAATAGAATTCGCGTGGGCCGGTATTTCAAGGCGCGCCGGCCTGGGCGCCTGGAAAGTGCTTGCCCTGGCCCCGCGCGCCTACAGGAGTGGCGCGCCAGCCATCATGTTCTTCTGCGGGTGCAAGGCTGGGCCGCAGCACTGTTCCGCTGTAGCCTTCCCTGGCACGGTTGCTTGAGTGCCGGGCAAGCCCTCGGTCAGGAATTGGAGTTCTATATTTAAGGCTGCTCTGGCTGTTGGAGACATTTTTTGCCTTCGGGACCATTCAACCTTTTCCTGTGATGGCTGTCCCGTGAAAGCCGAGTGGATTCATCAGAAAAGTAATTTGGCCAGTGCGGGGCTTGCCGGGGTATTTGCAGAAAAACATCGCTGTTTTCCAGCAAAAGCATTACCAGGAAACAGGTAAAAAAGCTCAAAGAGATACGAGGCCCTGCCGAATGGCATATCTCGTAAGGTCGGCAACCGTATGTATGTCGAGTTTGCGCATGATGTTGCGGCGGTGCGCATCGACGGTGGCGGGTGAGATCTGCAGGCTCGCGGCGATGGCGGGCGTGCGCTGACCCTGGGCGATGAGTTTCAAGATCTCGACCTCGCGGCGGCCCAGGAGACGGGCGGCGTCGAGCGCCGGCTCGCCGCCGTGCAGGCTGGACACGAGCGCGCCCGCCACTTCCGGGCTGATGTAGGACTGCCCGGCCATGACGGCCCGGATGGCCATCACCAGCTCGAAGCCGGCGGCCGACTTCGTGACGTAGCCCAGGGCGCCGGCGCGCAGCATCTCGATGACGTAGCGCTTGTCGGTGTAGGCGGACAGGGCCACGATGCGCACGCCGGGCTGCGCGCGCTGCAACTGCGGCGCGAGCTCGATGCCGGAGCGGTCGGGCAGATGGATGTCCATTACGATCACATCCGGGCGCAGCGACGCAGCGAGCTCGAGCGCATTTGCCGCGTTGCCGGCCTCGCCGGCGACTTCCACGCCGGGTTCCTGGCGCAGCGTCTGCGCAATGGCCTCGCGCACGAGCCGGTGGTCGTCCACGAGCAGCACCCGCGTGGCCGCCGTCATGATGCCGCCTCCTCAATGGCGGCCACGGCCAGCGGCACCTGCAGCACGGCTTCAGTGCCCTGGCCGGGGAAGCTGCGAATGTCGAACTGTCCGCCGATGCGCGATAGCCGCTCGCGCACGCTGCGCAACCCCATGCCGCGGCGCTGGAGCCCGGCATCGGCATCGGCATCGGCATGCGCATCGTCCAGGCCCACACCGTGGTCGCGTACGGTGACGCACAGCGCCGGGCCGTCGCTGCGCAGCACGACGTCGGCGGCGTCGCAGCAGGCGTGCTTGGCAACGTTGATCAGCAGTTCGCGCACGCTGCGGTAGACGAGGGAGCGGATCTCCGGCATGAGCGGCTTGGGCCTGTCGTCGTCGTCGATCCGCACGCTCAGGCTGAACTGCTGGCGCATCTCGTCGGCCAGCCAGTCCAGCGCCGGCAGCAGGCCCAGGTCGTAGAGCACCGGCGGCGCGAGCTGCTCGGACAGGCAGCGGCTGGAGCGGTCGGCGCGCCGGGCCAAGGCGGCGATCTCATGGGCCGTGCGGGTGACGTCGGGGTCCGCATGCCGGCACAGGGCGGCCAGGCGGATCTGCAGCGCCGCCAGCGTCTGGCCCAGCCCGTCGTGGAGGTCGCGCGCGATCTGCTGGCGCTCCCGGTCCTCGGCCGCGGCCAGCTCCAGCGCGAAGCGGCGCTCGCGCTCAAGCATGCGGTGGCGCTGCGCGATGGCCTCGCCCGCACGCTGCAGCGCCACCCGCAGGTCCGCCACTTCCTTCAGCGGCGTGTCGGCGCACAGGCGCGGCACGCGGTCGTCCGCGATGTCGCGCGCGCCCTGGGCGAGCTGCTCGATCGGCCGGGTCACGCGCTGGCCCAGCAGCCGCGCGGTGGCGATGGCCACGAGCAGCATGGTCAGCCCGATGGCTGCGGTGAACGAGACGTGCAGCGCCAGCGGCCCGTCCACGGCGCTGGCCGGCGTGCCCACGCCCACCGTCCAGCCGCCGGGCCCCAGCCGCCTGTAGGCCATGTAGCTGAGGTCGCCTTCGAGAGTGCGGGAGGTGGCCACGCCCTCTAGGCCACGGCTGACGAGGGCCCGGTACTCCGGGGTCGCCTGCTGGCCAGCCCACGCCGCGTGCCGGGGCGCCCGGGCCAGGACGCGGAAGTCCCGGTCCATGATCGAGACGACGTCCTGCGCCACGCCACCTGGAGGCGCGGCCACGAAGCCGGTCAGCGCTTCGGGACGCATGCCGGCCACGAGCAGGTAGCGCAGGCTGCCCTGCTGCACGACCGGCACGGTGATGGCGATGAACGGCTGCGCATCGAGCGGGTCCTGCATCAGCCCGGACACCAGCGCGCGCCGGGCCGAGGGCATCTGGCCGACGTATTCATGCTCGCGCAGCGAAGGCAGCCCGCTGCCGAAGGGGCGCAGCAGGTTCATGACCTGCGCGCCGTCGGGCTCGATCAGCCACACCGAGTACCACGGCTGCACATCCCGCACGTGACGAGCCTCGTCGTAGAAGGCCTCCAGGTCGCCCCCTTCCAGCTCACGGGTGGCCGCCAGCGCCGTCAGCGCGGAGATGGAGCCCTGCAGCTCTTGCTCCACGGCAACGGCGATGGTCCGCGCCGTGCTCAACAGGCCCGACTCGATGTTGCGGCGCTGGTGCTGCGCATCGCGCACGGCCTGCATCACTGCAAAGGCCACCAGCGGCAACTCGATGGCGATCACCCAGGCCACCAGGTAGGCGCGCAGCGAACAGGTGGGAAGCCACCCTCCGGTTCCTTGGCGCGTGCGGTGGAACAACGTAGCCATGTTCAGCGGGCTTGCGCGTCGGGCTGGTGCGTTGCGGATCTCGCGAAGGACCTCCCCCACGGCAGCGTGGGGACGCGGGCCACGAGCTTCATGCCTGCGGATCTGCTGTGCGGACCGGGCAAGTGAAACTTACCGGATGCAGGGTGGGCTCGGTCCAAAGGTAAGCGTCGCATCGTTGGATGACATCGCTAACAGCTCCTGACAGTGCGGCCGGCGTTGCTTTCGCTCGGCGACAACGCGGTCCCTTTGTCAGCAGCCTCTGCCGGTCTCTCGTGGCCCGGCCTGTGGCGCCAACCTGGATTTGCTAGCGTGCGTCGCCGTGGCGCTGTGGTTGCGCCGCATCCAGCTGTTGGTTTCGGCCAAGGTGGACATCATCGCGCTCCTAGGCAACGGTGCGCGACGGCCCCGTTGCTTCCCGCCGTTCGCAGCCTGCGCATGGGCAGCCGGTTGATAACTGCCAATCGGCTGTTGTTATCAACAACGCTCTCTCAGTGAAACGGGTTCCGCCGTGAGAGCTTCGTGTTTTGACTCCGCCAAAGCTTATTGAAACCCAGCTGGCCTCGCTGGAGCGCCCCCTGCAAGCTATAGCCATCTGACTGCCGGTGCTGGCGCTGCTGCAAGCCCTGCTTGAAGCGGACCGTCCCTCTAGGACGCTCCACGCTGGCAAGCATTGACATGCCTGTGCCACAGAAGCTGCGCCGTGGCGGTAACGCGCCGTCTTGGCCTTGGCTGGTTTACACGGCGTTTGCCAGCGCAGGCAGCGGAAGTCGTTTTCTACCGTGCCGTGGGAGCATGGGACTCTTTCGGTTCCAGATGCAATGCCTGCTGCATCGCTTCAGCCAGCCGGCGCAGCGAGATCGGCTTGGCGACATAGGCCTGGAAACCGGCCTCCAGCCCGGCCTGGCGATCGGACTCCATCGCAAATGCCGACAGCGCAACGGCTGGCAACTCACGCACTGCACCACCCGGCAGTTGCCGTACTGCCCGGATGAGCGCCAGACCGTCCATGCCGGGCATGCCGATGTCCGATACCAGCACGTCGAAGCGGCACGACTGCAAGGCCTGCAGCGCTTCATCGGCTGAAGCCGCCAGCCGCACCTCCGCACCGAGGCTGGCCAGCGCCACCTGTGCCACTTCCCGCGCGTCGGCCTCGTCATCGACCAGCAGCACGTGCAATCCCTGCAGGCTGGCAGCGCTTTGGGCCAAGGCGGCATCGGCTGGCACAGGGGGGCCGGCAGGCACGTCAAGCAACGGCAGCGACATCGTGAAAAGGGCACCCCGACCAGGACCGTCGCTGTGTGCGGCCAGCGTGCCGCCGTGCAGCTCGACCAGCGCGCGGCTGATGGCCAGCCCCAGTCCCAGCCCACCGGCACGCCGCGTATGTGAGGAGTCTGCCTGGCGCATGCGGTCGAAGACATGGGGCAGGAAGTCCGCCGCGATGCCGCAACCGCTGTCGCAGACCTGCAGCACGGCCTGGCCGCCGTCCTCGCCCGCCACCACCTCGATGCGGCCGCCGGCGTCGGTGAACTTCAGCGCATTGCCCACCAGGTTGGAGATCACCTGCGCCAGCCGCTGCGCGTCGCCATCCACGATGACCGGCTTCGCTGCCGTGCAGTACAGCGCCACGCCCTTGGCCTGCGCCGCATGCAGCTGGGACTGCACGACCTCGCGTGCGGCAGAAGCCATGTCCAGCGGGCGCTTGTCGAGCCGCAGCTTGCCGGCGAGCACCGCGCTCATGTCCAGCAGGTCGCTCACCAGCTTCGCCTGCAGTTGCACGTTGCGCCGGATCACGTCGGCCGCCTTGACCAGCATGGGATCGGCACTGCCCTTGCGCACCAGGATCTCCGTCCAGCCGCTGATGGCGTTGAGCGGGGAGCGCAACTCGTGCGAGACGGTGGCCAGGAATTCATCGCGCATGCGCGCCAGCCGTTCGGCCTCAGCACGGGCCGTGCGCTCCTCGGCCAGTGCTCGCTCGCCGGCCTGCGCGAACTGCACCATGTCGTCCACGTCCAGCAGCGTGCCGACCCAGCGCAGCGGCCGGCCCTGCTCATCAGCAAGCAGCCGGGCACCGATGTCGAACCAGCGCGGCGGCGCCTCGTCTGCAGCTTGCAGCCGGCAGCGCACGGCCAATGCGGTGCCCGAGGCCAGGCTCGTGCGCCAGGCCTGCTCGAAGGCGCCGCGGTCCTGGGCATCCACCAGAGCTGCCAGCATTTCCACCGGGAAGTCGCCTTCAGGCTGGCGCCGGCGAATCCAGGGCTGGTTCACGTACTGCAGCCGGCCATCGGCGTCAGCGACCCAGACCACCTGCGGCAGCGACTCGGCCAGCAGTGCGAACTGTCGCGCGACGGCCACCGCCTCCTGCGCCCGCAGGCGTGCCGAGTCCTGCAGCGTCACGATGGCCTGCCGCACGGCTGACACTTCGCCGAGCTGGCCGTCCGCAGGCAGATCAGCCCCTTGCGATCCGGCATGGATGGCGGACGCCGCAGCGGCGAGCTGCCGCACTGGCCGCACCAGGCGGCCTGCCGCCATCCAGGCCAGCGGCAGCGCAGCCAGCCCCAGCAGCAACGCACCAACGACAAACGCGTTGCGCAGCTCGCGCACCGGCGCCAGCACGGCCTCGTAGGGCTGGCGGGCGACCACACGCCAGCCGAAGCCGGGAAAACGGCCGCGCGGGCCGGTGTCGGCCACCACGGCCAGGTAGTCGCGCCCGTCGCTCCAGGCCGCGCGCGTGGCGCGCGCGCCCAGCTGTCCGAGCACCGGGCGCAGGTCCGTGCCCGTGGGCATCCCGTCGGAGCCGGCCAGTACCACCTTGCCCGCCGTGTCCACGAGCAGCGCCTGCACGCCTTGGCTGGCCTGCAGCGGGCCAAAGACGTGCTCGCGCAGCTCGCGTGTCCACTCCCAGGCCACGTGGGCTGCGAAGACCCGGTACACCTGGCCGGAGGCATTGCGTATCGGCGCGGATACGTCCAGGAAGCGCAGTGCCTCCCCACTGGCCGGCTTGGGCAGCAGCTCGGCCAGGCGCACCGCGTCGTGCACGTCACCCAGGAACGGTCCGAGCAGTCCTTGCTCGAACACCGGGCGTCCTCGCCCATTGCCGCCTTCGAACAGGCCCTGGCTGGCCGCCAGCACCTGGCCCGTGGCCGCGTCGATGATGCCTGCGTAGGCAAACTGCGGAAAAGCTCCCTGCAACGCATTGAGCGCCTCGCGCATCTCGGCCGCCGTGGTGGCGGGGTTGCGGAACTCCTCGCGCTGGGTCTGCAGGATGACCTCGCGCAGGAACACGTCCATGCCCGCGGAGAGCTCACGGGCCATCTGTTGGGATTGGGCCTCCAGGCTGGTCGCGCTGAGCCGCAAGATCCGGTCTTCGGCGGCTTTTGACAGCGCCAGGGCCAGCAACAACGCCAGCGCCAGCAGCAGCACGCCCAGCACCAGCGCCACGCGGGTCTGGAGCCGCTGCAGGCGCGGCTGCGGCGCAACCGAAGCCTGCGCCACTGAAAGCCTGCTGCCTGTCATTTGCCGCCCCGCCGGGTTGTAGTGCGGGGATTCTAGGCAGGCATGGGCCGTGCGCCTTCTCCACGGCGGGCCGTCGCGTGCGAGGCGGCCCGGTCCGACGCGCATGCCTGCGCGCCGCTCAGGGCGGACTACGCCACGTGCAATTGCAGCCCGACGTTGAAGACGCTGCCGCGGCCCGGCTGGCTGTGCAGCGCCAACACGCCGCCCTTCAGCAGCCGGGCTGGCCCGGCATGCATGGCTACTTCCCTGACAGGCAGCGCCTGGAGTGTCCGTCTGCGCGCTTGGTGCAGACCCGAGACAACAGCAGCTGTAGACACGCCGTCATCAGCTACAGCGCTCGTACGGGCTGACCAAGGCTGGCGCGCCGGTGCAGATGCCTGCTTCCGGGATATGAGTGGTCTGCGTCCAGTCCGAGGCATGCCTGATGCTGCAAAGCCTTCGCTGGTCGGTGCATCCCAGTGGTGCCGCGCCATTTCAATCAAGAACACTACCTGGGACACAAACCATGATTTCGCCTGTCGATCCGGGCCGTGCGCCGGACTTCCGGGTGCTGATGGACCACCTGGCGGCTGGCGTGGTGGTCCACGCGCCCAGTGGTGAGGTGGTGTACGTCAACCCGGCAGCCTGCCGGCTCACAGGACTGGAATGTGCGGACATGCTCGCCCGAGCGCTGGACGACCCCGTTTGGCGGCTGTTTCGCGCCGACGGCTCGCTCATGCCCGTGGCCGAGTACCCGGCTCGCCGGGTGCTTGCCACGATGCAGCCGCTACACAACCAGCTTGTGGGCGCTCAGCATCCGATCACTGGCGTGATGGCCTGGGTACTGTGCAGCGCGTACTTGGAGCACGAGGCCGACGGCACGCTGCGCCATGTGGTCATGATGCTGCTGGACGTGACGGACCGGGTGCAGGGCGAGCGCGAGCTGGCCTGGAGCGAATCGCGCTTTCGCCTACTCTACGAGCATGGCAACGACGGCGTGCTGCTGACGCACCCAGACGGCTCAGTCGAGAGCGCTAATCCTGCGGCGTGCCGGCTGTTCGGGCTGAGTGAGGCCGAACTGATCGCACGGGGGCGCCAGGGGCTGGTGGACGAGGCTGATCCGCGGCTGGCACAACTGCTGCGAGAGCGCGATGCCACTGGACGGGCACTGGGGCGGCTGCGTATGCGCCGCGGCGACGGTGTGCTGTTCGAGGCCGAGGTCAGCTCGGCGCTGTACCGGGACGCGGATGGGCAGTCCTGCGCCAGCATCATCGTGCGGGACGCTTCAATGCGTGAGGAAGCGGAGGCCGCCCAGGCCGCCCGAATCGCTGCAGAGCGTGCCAGTGAAGCCAAGAACACCTTCATCGGCCGGCTCAGCCACGAGTTGCGTACACCGCTCAATGCCATCCTTGGCATGACGCAAGTGCTGCGGGCGGAGGCCGCCCAGCGCTTGACGCCTGCGATGCTGGAACGGCTGGGCCACGTGGCCGAAGCCGGGCGCCATCTGCTGCGCCTGATCGAGGACTTGCTGGACCTCAGCCTGATCGAGGCCGGCCGGCTGCGGGTGTCGCTGCAGCCCGTGGCCCTAGCGGCGCTGGTGCGGGAAGTGCTCGTTCAGTTGCAGCAGTTGGCCGCGGGGCGGGCGCTGGCGGTGACGATGCGCGATGAGGCGCAAGACGCCTGGGTGCTGGCCGATGCGGGACGACTGCGCCAAGTGCTGTGGAACCTGTTGTCCAACGCGGTCAAGTACAACCGCGAGCGGGGGTCCATCGAGGTAACGCTGCAGTGCCAGGGCGACTGCGCCATCGTGGCCGTGCGCGACAGCGGGATGGGCATGGACGAGTCGCAACTGGCCCGGCTGTTCCAGCCCTTCGAGCGGTTGGGCCGCGAAGAGTCCCGCGTACCGGGCGCAGG
>NZ_VIDQ01000010.1 GCF_009760915.1 Azohydromonas aeria | reverse complement strand
CGCCGCCGGGCGGGCCCGGCACGGCCACCGCCGCGGCGCTGGCGCCGCTGCTGGCCGCGGGCGGGGCAGGCGGCCTGGGCGGCGGCGCGCTGCCGCCGGCCACCCGGCTGCTGTCGCCACGCGGCAGCGTGCTGTTCGAGCCGCGCACGAATCAGCTCTTCGTCACCGACGTGCCGGCGCGGCTGGCGGAGGTGCAGGCGCTGATCGAGCGCATCGACGTGCCGGTGCGGCAGGTGCTGATCGAGGCGCGCATCGTCGAGGCCGACGACCGCTTCGGCCGCGCCCTGGGCGTGCGGCTGGGCATGACGGACCTGCGCCGCGCCGCCGGCGACCGCGCCGGCGTCGGCCTGGGCGGCGGCACCTTCCTCGCGCCCGGCGGCAACTACAACGCGGTGGGCGCGGCCACGGGGCAGGGCGCCACGGCCACCTATGCCGACAGCCGCTTCGTCAACCTGCCGGCCAACACCGGCGCGCTGGGCACGGCCGCGTCCGCCGCCACCTTTGCCGTCACGCTCTACGGCGCCTCGGCCAACCGCTTCCTGAACCTGGAGCTGTCGGCGCTGGAGGCCGACGGACGCGGCCGTGTCGTCTCCAGCCCGCGCGTGGTCACGGCCGACCAGGTCAAGGCCGAGATCGAGCAGGGCGAGGAGATTCCCTACCAGTCCGGCACCTCCAGCGGCGCCACGCAGATCGAGTTCAAGAAGGCCAGCCTGCGCCTGGAAGTCACGCCGCAGATCACGCCCGACGGGCAGCTGATCCTGGATGTGCTGGTGAGCAAGGACAGCCGCGGCGCGCTCACGCCCACCGGGCCGGCCATCAACACCAAGCGCGTGCGCACGCAGGTGCTGGTGGAGGACGGCGGCACGGTGGCGCTGGGCGGCATCCTGACCCGGGAGGAGCGCAAGGACGTCAACAAGGTGCCGCTGCTGGGCGACCTGCCCGGCGTGGGCGCGCTGTTCCGCGACACGGTGCGGCTGGAGAACAAGACGGAGCTGCTGGTGTTCATCACGCCGCGGGTGGTGGAGCCGCAGCGCACGGCCGCCGCGCGCTGACCGGCGCCGCGGCGCCGCCGTGTCAGCGGGCGCAAGGTGGTGGCGCGTCATACTCGCGCCTTTTCGCAGCCCGCGGCCTTTCCCCGCCGCATTCCCTTCGCGGACCGCGCCGTGCCCCTGATCTCCCTCGTCGGCATGCCCGGCGGTGGCAAGTCCACCGTCGGCCGCCAGCTCGCCCGGCAGCTCGGCCTGCCCTTCTTCGACTCCGACCACGAGATCGAGGCGCACATCGGCATGTCGATCCGCGCCTACTTCGAGCTGCACGGCGAGCCGGCCTTCCGCGACCTGGAGTCGCAGACCATCGAGCGGCTCACGCGCGGCCCCGACTGCGTGCTGGCCACCGGCGGCGGCGCGCCGCTGCGCGAGCACAACCAGCGCGTGCTGCGCGCGCACTCGCACGTCATCTATCTGCGCTCCACGCCGGAAGACCTGTTCCGCCGCCTGCGCCACGACACCACGCGCCCGCTGCTGCAAGTGAAGGATCCGCTCAAGCGGCTGCGCGACATGTTCCGCGAGCGCGACCCGGTCTACCTGCGCACGGCGCACTACGTGATCGAAACCGGCCGCCCCTCGGTACCCGCGCTGCTGCAGATGATCCTGATGCAGCTGGAGCTCGCCGGCGTGGTGGACGCCGCGCGCGTGCCTTCGCCCATCGACCCCCGCCACGGCCCCGAGCCGGACCCTGCCTAGAATTTCCTGCATGGATCCCCGAATGAATGCCGTCCCCACCCGCGAACTGCGCATCGACCTGGGCGAGCGCAGCTACGACATCCGCATCGGCTGCGGCCTGCTCGACGCTCCCGAATCGTGGAGCGGCCTGCCGCGCGCGGCGCAGGCGCTCATCGTCAGCAACACCACCGTGGCGCCGCTGTACGCGCAGCGGCTGCACACGGCGCTGGCGCGGCACCACGAGCGCGTGCTGCAGGTGGCGCTGCACGACGGCGAGGCGCACAAGGACTGGGCCACGCTCAACCTGATCTTCGACGCGCTGCTGGAAAACGAGTGCGACCGCCGCACCGTGCTGTATGCGCTGGGCGGCGGCGTGGTGGGCGACATGGCGGGCTTCGCCGCGGCCTGCTACATGCGCGGCGTGCCCTTCGTGCAGGTGCCCACGACGCTGCTGGCGCAGGTGGACTCCTCGGTGGGCGGCAAGACCGCCATCAACCACCCGCGCGGCAAGAACATGATCGGCGCCTTCTACCAGCCGCGGCGCGTCATCTGCGACCTCGACGTGCTCGACACGCTGCCACAGCGCGAGCTCTCCGCCGGGCTGGCCGAGGTCATCAAGTACGGGCCGATCGCCGATCCGGCCTTCCTCGACTGGATCGAGGCCAACCTGGATGCGCTGCGCGCGCTGGACAAGGCGGCGCTGTCGCACGCGGTGCGGCGCAGCTGCGAGATCAAGGCGGCGGTGGTGGCGGCCGACGAGCGCGAGAGCGACCTGCGCGCGATCCTGAATTTCGGCCACACCTTCGGCCACGCCATCGAGGCCGGCCTGGGCTACGGCGAGTGGCTGCACGGCGAGGCCGTGGGCTGCGGCATGGTGATGGCGTCCGAGCTGTCGGCGCGGCTGGGCCTGGTGCCGGCTGAATTCCCGGCTCGCATGCGCCGCCTGGTCGAGCGCGCCGGGCTGCCGGTGCGCGCGCCGGCACTCCCTGAGGAACAGTGGCTGGCGCTGATGCGGCTGGACAAGAAGGCGCTGTCCGGGGAGATCCGCTTCGTGCTGATCGACGGCCTGGGCAAGGCGGTGCAGCGCGGCGCGCCGGAAGGCCTGGTGCGCGAGGTGATCCGGGCCTGCAGCGCCTGACACGACTTCCTTCAGGAGCCTGGCCGATGCGAGCGTCCTATGCCAGCGACCCGGAGCGCTCGCGCGGGCGGCGCCATCCGCAGCCGGCCGCGCCCACGCGCAGCGAGTTCCAGCGCGACCGCGACCGCATCGTGCACAGCACGGCGTTCCGGCGCCTGGTCTACAAGACGCAGGTCTTCCTCAACCACGAGGGCGACCTCTACCGCACGCGGCTGACGCACTCGCTGGAGGTGGCGCAGCTGGGCCGCTCCATCGCGCGCACGCTGGGGCTCGACGAGGACCTGGTCGAAGCCATCGCCCTGGCGCACGACCTGGGCCACACGCCCTTCGGCCACGCCGGGCAGGACGCGCTCAACGAGGCGCTGCGCGGGCACGGCGGCTTCGAGCACAACCTGCAGAGCCTGCGCGTGGTGGACGCGCTGGAGCAGCGCTATCCGGACCACGACGGCCTGAACCTGACGTTCGAGACGCGCGAGGGCGTGCTCAAGCACTGCAGCCCGGGCAACGCCCGCAAGCTGGAGGCGCAGGAGCCCGGCGGCGTGGCGCGGCGCTTCATCGAGGGCACGCAGCCCTCGCTGGAGGCGCAGCTCACCAACCTGGCCGACGAGATCGCCTACAACGCGCACGACATCGACGACGGCGTGCGCTCCGGGCTGCTCACCATCGAGCAGGTGCGGGCGGTGCCGCTGTTCGCGCGCTTCGTCGAGGCGGCACTGGCCGAGCACCCGACGCTTTCCGGGCGGCGGCTGCTGTTCGAAGCCATCCGCCGCATGCTGTCGCAGCAGATCTACGACGTGATCGATGCCACGCGTGCGCGGCTGGCGCACTACGCCCCGCAAAGCGCCGACGACGTGCGCCAGTCGCCGCCGATGGTGTGCTTCAGCCCGGCCATGCGCGAGGAAAGCCGCCAGCTCAAGAGCTTCCTCATGCGCCACCTCTACCGGCATCCACAGGTCATGGCGATGACCGGCAAGGCGCAGGACGTGGTGCGCGCGCTGGTGGCGGCGTACCTGGATCGGCCGCGGGAAATGCCCGCCGACTTCGCGCAGCGGCCTGACCTGCACCGCGCCGTGGCCGACTACATCGCCGGCATGACCGACCGTTTCGCGCTGCGCGAGCACGCGCGGCTGACGGGGGCGGCGGCGTTCGAAGGGCTGTGAGGCCTGCTGTCCAAAGTGGACCGAATAAGGTCCAAAATCGGTCCGATTCAACGCTGGAGCCGACGATGAAGTACTCCACTCAGGTGCGACCCATCAGCTATCTCAAGAGCCATGCGGCGGAAATCGCAAGGGATCTTGCCGAGCGACGTGAACCACTGCTGATCACGCAAAACGGCGAGGCCAAGCTGGTCGTCATGGACGTGCGCTCGTTCGAAGAGCAGGAGCAGACACTGGCCCTGTTGAAGATCCTGGCGCTTGGACAGCAGGAAATTGAGCAGGGGCGCTTTCGCGACGCATCCGAGGTATTCGCAGAACTGGACAAGGACGATGAGGCGTGAGCGTGCGCGTCGTTTTCCTGGAGTCGGCGCAACATGACCTGAAAGACTTGCGGCGCTACCTCACTGTCAACTTCGGTCGGCCGGTCTGGCAAAGCAGCTACACGAAGCTCAAGCAATCGATTGAGCTGATCCGGAGGCAGCCCCAGTCGGGGCATGTTCCGGATGAACTGGTGCGGCTGAACCTGGGGCCGTATCGCCAAGTGATCTCAGGCATGAACCGCATCGTCTACGAGGTCCGGGAGGGCGTCGTGTACGTGCATGTCGTCTGCGATTGCCGCATGGATCTCATGTCGCTGCTGGCGCAGCGTTTACTTGGAAACCGCTGAAGGTTTTCACCTCCCTGCCTCCGTCATGGCCCGTCTTCCCCGCCTGGCACTGGCCGGGCAGCTGCACCACCTCGTGCTGCGCGGCAACGCCGGCCAGGCCCTGTTCGCCGACGACGACGACCGCCAGCGCTGCCTGGACATGCTGCGCGAGGCGCTGCGCCTGCACGGCGTGGCGCTGCACGGCTACGCGCTGCTCGAAGACAGCCTGCAGCTGCTGCTCACCCCCGACACCGGCACCGGCCTGAGCGCGGCCATGCAGGCGCTGGGCCGGCGCTACGTGGCCGCCTTCAACCGCCGCCATGGGCGCTCCGGCACGCTCTGGGAAGGGCGCTATCGCGCCACCGTGGCGCAGCCGCAGCGCCATTTCCTGCCGTTGCTGACGCTGGTGGAAGTGCAGCCGCAGCGCCTGGGGCTCGTGCCCAGCGCGCTCGACTGGCGCTGGTCCAGCGCCGCGCACCACCTGGGCCGGCGGCGCGATCCGCTGGTCACCGACCACCCGCTGTTCTGGGCCACCGGCAACACGCCCTTCGAGCGCGAGCTGGCGCACCGTGCCCGGCTGGAAGCTGGGCTCCCGGAGCCGCAGGCGCTCTCGCTCATGGATGCCACGCTCAAGGGCTGGGTGCTGGGCGACGCGGCCTTCATCGCCGCACTGGGCGCGCATACCGAGCGCCCGCTGCAGCCGCGCCCGCGCGGGCGGCCGCGCAAGGCAACGCCGGCCTGAAACCAGTGACGGTGCGCGACTGGGGCAACCTGGCACCAAGTTGAACTGTCCCCATTTATTTCTGCACGGAGAAAGTGCGTTGAATAAATGTGGTCTGACCCTGTTTTATAGCGCTTGAATCGGGGGGCATCCTGGACTAGTCTCCGCGTCTTCCCTGATTGCCCTGGAGAGCGCCATGAGCACGGCTGCCGGATCGACGAACAACACTGCCACGGCTGCCGAAATCGCGGCGCTGGCCGAGGGTGGCCTGTACCAGTCCACCAACGAGAAGGACGCCTGCGGCGTCGGCTTTGTGGCCCACATCAAGGGCCAGAAGGCGCACGCCATCGTGCGCCAGGGCCTGCAGATCCTGGAGAACCTGGACCACCGCGGCGCGGTCGGCGCCGACAAGCTCATGGGCGACGGCGCGGGCATCCTGATCCAGATCCCTGACGAGCTCTACCGCGCCGAGATGGCCAAGCAGGGCGTCGAGCTGCCCCCGCCGGGCGAGTACGGCGTGGGCATGATCTTCCTGCCCAAGGAACACGCCTCGCGCCTGGCGTGCGAGCAGGAGATGGAGCGCGCCATCCGCGTCGAGGGCCAGGTGCTGCTGGGCTGGCGCGACGTGCCGGTGGACCGCGACATGCCGATGAGCCCCACGGTGCGCGCCAAGGAGCCGGTGATCCGCCAGGTCTTCATCGGCCGGGGTCCGGACCTCATCGTTCCCGATGCTCTTGAGCGCAAGCTGTACGTGATCCGCAAGACGGCGTCCGCCGCGATCCAGAAGCTCAAGCTGACGCACAGCCACGAGTACTACGTGCCCAGCATGAGCTGCCGCACGATCATCTACAAGGGCCTGCTGCTGGCCGACCAGGTCGGCACCTACTACCTGGACCTGCAGGACGAGCGCACGGTGTCGGCCCTGGCCCTGGTGCACCAGCGCTTCTCGACCAACACCTTCCCCGAGTGGCCGCTGGCGCACCCGTACCGCTTCGTCGCGCACAACGGCGAGATCAACACCGTCAAGGGCAACTTCAACTGGATGCGCGCCCGCGAGGGCGTGATGAAGTCGCCGGTGCTCGGTGACGACCTGCCCAAGCTCTACCCGATCAGCTTCGAGGGCCAGTCCGACACGGCCACCTTCGACAACGCGCTGGAGCTGCTGACGATGGCCGGCTACCCGCTGGCGCACGCGGCGATGATGATGATCCCGGAGGCCTGGGAGCAGCACACGCTCATGGACGAGCGCCGCCGCGCCTTCTACGAGTACCACGCCGCCATGATCGAGCCCTGGGACGGCCCGGCCGCCATGGTGTTCACCGACGGCAAGCAGATCGGCGCCACGCTCGACCGCAACGGCCTGCGCCCGGCGCGCTACATCGTCACCGACGACGACCTGGTGGTCATGGCCTCGGAGTCGGGCGTGCTGCCCATCGCCGAGAACCGCATCGTCAAGAAGTGGCGCCTGCAGCCGGGCAAGATGTTCCTGATCGACTTCGAGCAGGGCCGCATCGTCGACGACGCCGAGCTGAAAAACCAGTTCGCCAGCGCGCGCCCGTACCGCCAGTGGATCGAGAACGTGCGCATCAAGCTCGACTCGATCGACGCCAAGGGCGGGCTGCCGCAGTTCGCCGAGACGCTGCTGGACCGCCAGCAGGCCTTCGGCTACACGCAGGAAGACATCAAGTTCCTGATGGCGCCGATGGCCACGGCCGGCGAGGAGGGCACCGGCTCCATGGGCAACGACAGCCCGCTGGCCGTGCTCTCGGACAAGAACAAGCCGCTCTACAACTACTTCAAGCAGCTGTTCGCCCAGGTCACGAACCCGCCGATCGACCCGATCCGCGAGGCCATCGTGATGTCGCTCAACAGCTTCATCGGCCCGAAGCCGAACCTGCTCGACATCAACGCGGTGAACCCGCCGATGCGGCTCGAAGTGTCTCAGCCGGTGCTGGACTTCGACGACATGGCGCGGCTGCGCTCGATCGAGAAGAGCACGCACGGCAAGTTCAAGACCTATGAGCTGAACATCGTCTACCCGCTGGCCTGGGGCCACGAGGGTGTCGAGGCCAAGCTCGCGTCGCTGTGCGCCGAGGCCGTGGACGCCATCAAGGGCGGCCACAACATCCTCGTCATCACCGACCGCCGCATGGACCGCACGCAGGTGGCGATCCCCGCGGTGCTGGCGCTGTCCGCCATCCACCAGCACCTGGTGCGCGAGGGCCTGCGCACCACGGCCGGCCTGGTGGTCGAGACCGGCTCGGCGCGCGAGGTGCACCACTTCGCCGTGCTCGCGGGCTTCGGCGCGGAGGCCGTGCACCCGTACCTGGCGCTGGAGACGCTGGTGGAGATGCACCAGTCGCTGCCGGGCAACCTGAGCGCCGACAAGGCCATCTACAACTACATCAAGGCCATCGGCAAGGGTCTCTCGAAGATCATGTCCAAGATGGGCATCAGCACGTACATGTCGTACTGCGGCGCCCAGATCTTCGAGGCCATCGGCCTGGACAAGGCGCTGGTGGACAAGTACTTCCGCGGCACCGCCACGCAGGTGGGCGGCATCGGCGTGTTCCAGATCGCCGAGGAAGCCATCCGCATGCACCGCGCCGCCTTCGGCGACGACCCGCTGCTGCAGTCCATGCTCGACGCCGGCGGCGAGTACGCCTGGCGCGTGCGCGGCGAGGAGCACATGTGGACGCCCGACGCCATTGCCAAGCTGCAGCACTCCACGCGCTCGGGCAAGTACGAGACGTACAAGGAATACGCGCAGCTGATCAACGACCAGTCGCGCCGCCACCTGACGCTGCGCGGCCTGTTCGAGTTCAAGTTCGACCCGAGCAAGGCCATCGCGCTGGAAGAGGTTGAGCCCGCCGCCGAGATCGTCAAGCGCTTCGCCACCGGCGCGATGTCGCTGGGCTCGATCAGCACCGAGGCGCACTCGACGCTGGCCATCGCCATGAACCGCATCGGCGGCAAGAGCAACACCGGCGAGGGCGGCGAGGACCCGGCGCGCTACCGCAACGAGCTCAAGGGCATCCCCATCGCCGACGGCACCAAGGTGTCGGACGTGGTCGGCAAGGACGTGGTCGTCACCGACTACGCCATGAAGGCCGGCGACAGCCTGCGCTCCAAGATCAAGCAGGTGGCTTCCGGGCGCTTCGGCGTGACGACGGAGTACCTGGTCAGCGCCGACCAGATCCAGATCAAGATGGCCCAGGGCGCCAAGCCGGGCGAGGGCGGCCAGCTGCCCGGCGGCAAGGTGTCCGAGTACATCGGCTTCCTGCGCTACTCGGTGCCGGGCGTGGGCCTGATCAGCCCGCCGCCGCACCACGACATCTACTCGATTGAGGACCTGGCGCAGCTGATCCACGACCTCAAGAACGCCAACCCGCGCGCCGACGTGTCGGTGAAGCTGGTGTCGGAAGTGGGTGTGGGCACCATCGCCGCGGGCGTGGCCAAGTGCAAGGCCGACCACGTCGTGATCGCCGGCCATGACGGCGGCACGGGCGCCTCGCCCTGGTCGTCGATCAAGCACGCCGGCACCCCGTGGGAGCTGGGCCTGGCCGAGACGCAGCAGACCCTCGTGCTCAACCGCCTGCGCAGCCGCGTGCGCGTGCAGGCCGACGGCCAGATGAAGACCGGCCGCGACGTCGTCATCGGCGCGCTGCTGGGCGCCGACGAGTTCGGCTTCGCCACGGCGCCGCTGGTGGTCGAGGGCTGCATCATGATGCGCAAGTGCCACCTCAACACCTGCCCGGTGGGTGTGGCCACGCAGGACCCGGTGCTGCGCGCCAAGTTCTCGGGCAAGCCCGAGCACGTGGTGAACTACTTCTTCTTCGTCGCCGAAGAGGCGCGCCAGATCATGGCGCAGCTGGGCATCCGCAAGTTCGACGAGCTGATCGGCCGCGCCGACCTGCTCGACATGAAGAAGGGCATCGAGCACTGGAAGGCGCGCGGCCTGGACTTCAGCCGCATCTTCCACCAGCCGGCGGTGCCGGCCGAGGTGCCGCGCCTGCACGTCGAGACGCAGGACCACGGCCTGGAAAAGGCGCTGGACCAGCGCCTGATCGAGAAGGCCAGGCCCGCGATCGAGCGCGGCGAGAAGGTGCAGTTCATGGAGCAGGCGCGCAACGTCAACCGCTCCGTGGGCGCGATGCTCTCCGGCGAGGTGATCCGCCACCATCCGGAAGGCCTGCCCGACCAGACCATCTTCGTGCAGATGGAAGGCACCGGCGGCCAGAGCTTCGGCGCGTTCCTGGCCCAGGGCATCACCTTCTACCTGATCGGCGAGGCCAACGACTACACCGGCAAGGGCCTGTCGGGCGGGCGCATCGCGGTGCGGCCCAGCATCGAGTTCCGCGGCGACGCGACGCAGAACATCATCGTGGGCAACACGGTGCTGTACGGCGCGACGGCTGGCGAGGCCTTCTTCCGCGGCGTCGCGGGCGAGCGCTTCGCGGTGCGCCTGTCGGGCGCCACCGCGGTGGTGGAGGGCACGGGCGACCACGGCTGCGAGTACATGACCGGCGGCACCGTGGCCGTGCTGGGCAAGACCGGGCGCAACTTCGCCGCGGGCATGAGCGGCGGCCTGGCCTACGTCTACGACGAGGACGGCCAGTTCGCCCAGCGCTGCAACACGGCGATGGTGGCGCTGGAGAAGGTGCTGCCGGCCGAGGAGCAGCGCGCCGCGCAGGGCGAGGCCTCGTTCCACAAGGGCCAGCCCGACGAGGTGCTGCTCAAGAAGCTGGTGGAAGACCACCACAAGTGGACCGGCTCGCTGCGTGCGCGCGAGATCCTGGACAACTGGGCCGCCGCGCGCGCCAAGTTCGTCAAGGTGTTCCCGCACGAGTACAAGCGCGCCCTGGGCGAGATGGCGGCGCGCCGCGAGGCCGGCGCCACCATCGCCAAGGCCAAGGCCCCCGAGGCCAAGGCCGCGGGCAGCGTCCCGGCGAAGTAAAGAGGCGGCCGGCCGCGGCCGGTGCCCTGAGAAGGGCGCCGGGCCGCGCCGTCCGGGCCGCGCGGGCGCAGCCATGCAAGGCGGCGCTCCCGCGCGGCGGCCAACGATCAGCGAAGGTAGAGAAACATCATGGGTAAGGTCACCGGCTTCCTCGAATACGAGCGCATCGAGGAAGGCTACGAAGGCGTCGAGACGCGGCTGAAGAACTACAGGGAGTTCGTGATCGGCCTGACCGCCGAGCAGGCGCAGGTGCAGGGCGCGCGCTGCATGGACTGCGGCACGCCGTTCTGCAACAACGGCTGCCCGGTCAACAACATCATCCCGGACTTCAACGATCTCGTTTACCGCAATGACTGGCGCAACGCGATCACGGTCCTGCACACGACCAACAACTTTCCCGAGTTCACAGGCCGCATCTGCCCGGCGCCGTGCGAGGCGGCGTGCACGCTCAACGTGAACGACGACCCCGTGGGCATCAAGTCGATCGAGCACGCCATCATCGACCGCGCCTGGATGGAAGGCTGGGTGCAGCCGCAGCCGGCCAAGGTCAGGACCGGCAAGAAGGTCGCGGTGGTGGGCTCCGGCCCGGCCGGCCTGGCCGCCGCGCAGCAGCTCGCGCGCGCCGGCCATGACGTGGTGGTGTTCGAGAAGAACGACCGCGTCGGCGGCCTGCTGCGCTACGGCATCCCCGACTTCAAGATGGAGAAGTCGCACATCGACCGCCGCGTCGAGCAGATGAAGGCGGAAGGGGTGAGCTTCCGTTGCGGCGTCATCATCGGCGACATGCCCAAGGGCTCCAAGGTCACCAACTGGGCTAAGGAGAAGATCAGCCCCGAGCAGCTCACGGCCGAGTTCGACGCCGTGGTGCTGGCCGCCGGCTCCGAGGTCTCGCGCGACCTGCCCGTGCCGGGCCGCGAGCTCGACGGTGTGCACTTCGCCATGGAGTTCCTGCCGCAGCAGAACAAGCATTGCGCCGGCGACAAGGTCAAGGGCCAGATCCGCGCCGACGGCAAGCACGTCGTCGTCATCGGCGGCGGCGACACCGGCAGCGACTGCGTGGGCACCAGCAACCGCCACGGCGCCGTGAGCGTGACGCAGTTCGAGCTGCTGCCCATGCCCCCGGAGACCGAGGACAAGGAGCTGACCTGGCCCTACTGGCCGTACAAGCTGCGCACCTCCTCCAGCCACGAGGAAGGCTGCCAGCGCGAGTTCGCCATCGCCACCAAGGAATTCATCGGCGAGAAGGGCAAGGTCACCGGCGTCAAGACGGTCCGGCTGCAGTGGGAAGGCGGCAAGATGGTCGAGGTCCCGGGCTCCGAGCAGGTGCTCAAGGCCGACCTGGTGCTGCTGGCCATGGGTTTCACCAACCCCGTCAACACGCTGCTCGAAGGCTTCGGCGTGGAGCGTGACGGCCGCGGCAACGCCCGCGCCACGACCGACTTCACCGGCGGCTACGCCACCAACGTGCCCAAGGTCTTCGCCGCCGGCGACGTCCGCCGCGGCCAGAGCCTGGTGGTGTGGGCGATCCGCGAAGGCCGCCAGGCCGCGCGCGCGGTCGACGAGTTCCTGATGGGCGCCAGCGACCTGCCGCGCTGAGACGAAAGCGCCGGCGCAACGGGGCGTGCATGCGTGCACGGCCCTGTTGCTCCCAGATGTCCGCGCCGGATGGGCTTACGGCTTGCTGCACCGCAGCAACGCTGCCCGAAGGCCCACGGGCGTGCATGAGACAATCCAGACCCGCCGGCATTTCTGCTCGCGGGTCTTTCTTTTTTTGCGCGGGCGCAAGGTTCGCGTGATCTTGTGCCTTCCTGATGCCCGACTCCTTGATCGAGATCGACCATGTCAGCTTCGGCTATGACGCCCGTCGGCTGATCCTCAACGACGTGAGCCTGCGCTTTCCGCGCGGCAAGGTCACGGCCATCCTGGGCGGCTCGGGTTGCGGCAAGACCACGCTGCTGCGGCTCATCGGCGGCATCGCCGCGCCCTCGTCGGGCCAGGTGCGCTTCGACGGCGAGGTCGTCAACGCGCGCAACCGAAGCCAGCTGCTGCGGCTGCGCCGGCGCATGGGCATGCTGTTCCAGTTCGGCGCGCTCTTCACCGACCTGGACGTGTTCGACAACGTGGCCTTCCCGCTGCGCGAGCACACCGGGCTGCCCGAGGCGCTGATCCGCGACATCGTGCTGATGAAGCTCAACGCCGTGGGCCTGCGCGGCGCGGCGCGGCTGCGCATCTCGGAGGTGTCGGGCGGCATGGCGCGGCGCATCGCGCTGGCGCGCGCCATCGCGCTGGACCCGGACCTGATCATGTACGACGAGCCCTTCGCGGGGCTGGACCTGATCTCCATGGGGGTTGCGGCCAACCTGATCCGCAAGCTCAACGACGCCACGGGCGCGACCTCGCTGGTGGTGTCGCACGACATTCCGGAGTGCATGGCCATCAGCGACCACGTGATCCTGATGGCCGCGCCGGGCGGGCGCATCGTGGCGCAGGGCACGCCGGCGGAAGTCATGGCCTCCACCGACCCCGAGGTGCGCCAGTTCGTGCGCGGCGAGCCCGACGGCCCGGTGAAGTTCCATTTCCCCGCGCCGGCGCTGGCGCAGGACTTCGGCGTGGCCGGCGCCGCCGGCAAGCGGAGCGCGGCATGAAGACCCCCCTGGACGCACTGGCGCGGCTGGGCGCCGGCACCCTGCTGATGCTGCGCGCGCTCGGCCACGCGGCCTTCTTCTTCATCGACCTGCTGCGCGCCACGCCGGCGGCGCTGGCGCGCTTCCCGCTGGTGATCGCGCAGCTGCACGCCATCGGCAACCTGTCGCTGCTGATCATCCTGGCCTCGGGCATGTCGGTGGGCTTCGTGCTGGCGCTGCAGATGTACTACGCGCTGGTGACCTACGGCGCGACCGAGTCGCTGGGCCTGATCGTCAACCTGGCGCTGGTGCGCGAGCTCGGTCCCGTGGTGGCGGCGCTGCTGTTCGCCGGGCGCGCGGGCACGTCGCTGACGGCCGAGATCGGGCTGATGAAGGCCGGCGAGCAGCTCGCGGCCATGGAGATGATGGCCATCGACCCGCGCGCGCGCGTGCTGGCGCCGCGCTTCATCGGCGGCGTGGTGGCCATGCCGCTGCTGGCGGCGATGTTCTCGGCCATCGGCATCCTGGGCGCCTACGTCGTGGCGGTGCTGCTCATCGGCGTCGACTCGGGCAACTTCTGGTCGATCATGCAGGGCCGGGTGGACGTCTGGCGCGACGTGGGCAACGGCCTGGTCAAGAGCATCGTGTTCGGCGTGATCTGCACCTTCGTGGCGCTGTACCAGGGCTACGAGACCGCCGCGACGCCCGAAGGCGTGGCGTATGCCACCACGCGCACGGTGGTGATCTCCTCGCTGGGCGTGTTGGCGATGGACTTCATCCTCACCGCGCTGATGTTCTCCACGCCCTGACGGCGCACCCGGACTCCTGAATCCAAGACAAGCATTCCATGGCAAAGAAAAGCATCGAGATCCTGGTGGGCGGCTTCGTGCTGCTGGGGCTGGCGGCGCTGCTGTTCCTGGCGCTCAAGGCCGCCAACCTGGCCACCTTCGGCGAGCGCGAGGCCTACACGCTACAGGCGCGCTTCGACAACATCGGCGGCCTCAAGCCGCGCGCGCCGGTGCGCAGCGCCGGCGTGACGGTGGGGCGGGTGACCTCGATCACGCTGGACCCCAAGACCTACCAGGGCCTGGTGGTGTTCCAGGTGTTCCAGGGCGTGCAGTTCCCGCGCGACTCCTCGGCCAAGATCCTGACCTCCGGCCTGCTGGGCGACCAGTACCTGGGCATCGAGCCCGGCGCCGAGGACGCCATGCTCGCCGCTGGCGCCACCATCACGCAGACGCAGTCGGCCGTGGTGCTGGAGAACCTGATCGGCCAGTTCCTCTTCAGCAGGGCTGCCGATGCCGGCGGCGGCACGGGCAACGGCAACGGCGGCGGTGCCCCGGCGGCCAAGCCCTGAATCGGGCATGCTGTTCCCGTGTCCCGCCACCGTCCCTGACAGGAGCCCCGCCATGAAGCACGCCGCTTCCCTGACGCTGGCCACCGTGCTGCTGAGCGGCAGCCTGGCGCAGGCGCAACCGTCCCCCGAAGCGGCCCCGCCGGCGGCTTCGGCGCCCACGTCGGCGCGGGGGCCGGGCCTGCGCTCGCCGGCCGACCCTTGGGAGGGCTTCAACCGCCCGATCTTCAGCTTCAACGAGGCGCTGGACCGCACGGTGCTGCAGCCCGTGGCCACGGCCTACCGCGACGTGGTGCCCTCGCCGGTGCGCACCGGGGTGGGCAACTTCATCGGCAATTTCGCCGACGCCTGGTCGGCCCTGAACCAGTTCCTGCAGGGCAAGGGCGAGGCGGGCATCTCGATGAGCTTCCGCGTGCTGGTCAACACCACCTTCGGGCTGCTGGGCCTGGTGGACTGGGCCACGCCGATGGGGCTGGAGCGCCAGAGCGAGGACTTCGGCCAGACGCTGGGCCGCTGGGGCGCCGGCTCCGGGCCCTACCTGGTGCTGCCGCTGCTGGGCGCATCCTCGCTGCGCGACACCGCCGGCCTCGCGCTGGACCTGCAGACCTCGCCCAGCGCCGTGCTGTTCGGCCCCACCGCGGACAAGGCGGCCGCCACGACCGTGCAGGTGGTGCACCGCCGCTCCGAACTGCTGGAGGCCGGCCGGGTCGTGGACGACATCGCGCTGGACAAGTACCAGTTCATCCGCGATGCCTACCTCACGCGCCGGCGCAGCCTCGTCTACGACGGCGATCCGCCCGAAGAGGCGAGCCCCGAGGACGAGGCCGACGCCGGCGCGGCCAGTGCCGGCACGCAGGATGCCCCAGGGAGCCTGAACCCCGTCGCGCCGCCGGCCTCGGCGCCGGCTCCGGCGCCCGCGCCGGCGCGGTGAACCGCAACCGCCCCTCGCGCGTTGGAACTTCGTGGCGCCGCACCGGCGCCGCGCCTCAACTGAAGGAACGAATTCCGTGATCCGAAAGCTCCTGAGCCTTTTCGCCTTCCTGGGCACCTTCCTGTTCGCCGGCGCGCTGCACGCGCAGGCCGTCGCGCCCGATGCCTTCGTGCGCCAGCTCTCCGACGAGGTGCTGCAGTCCATCAAGTCCGACCAGGCCGTGCAGGGCGGCGACGTGGGCCGCATCCGCGCCCTGGTGGACTCCAAGGTGCTGCCGCACGTGAACTTCCAGCGCATGACCGCCACCGTGGTGGGCCGCCCCTGGCGCACCGCCACGCCGCAGCAGCAGCAGCGGCTGCAGGAAGAGTTCAAGACGCTGCTGGTGCGCACCTACGCCGGCGCGCTCACGCAGGTCAAGAACCAGACCATCGCGCTCAAGCCCTTCCGCGGCAACGCCGCCGACCCCGAAGTCGTGGTGCGCACCGAGGTGCGCGGGGGCAACGAGCCGGTGCAGCTCGACTACCGCCTGGAGAAGGCCGGCGACGCCTGGAAGATCTACGACGTCAACGTCGCCGGCGTGTGGATGGTCGAGCAGTACAGGAGCAGCTTCGCGCAGGAGATCGCCGCCGGCGGCATCGACGGCCTGATCGCCCGTCTGGCCGAGCGCAACAAGTCCGGCGGCAAGGGCTGAGTGAACGAGTGAGCCACGCCATGTCCGCCGCGCCGCTGTCCCTGCCCGACACCCTGACCATGGCCACCGCCGCGCAGGCGCTGCGCGCGCTGGAGCCGGCGCTGCCCGGCGGCGCGCTGGCGCAGGTCGACGCCGCGGCGCTGCGCGACTTCGACACCGCCGCGCTGGCCGTGCTGCTGCAGCTGCGCCGCGGCGCGCAGGCCGCCGGCGGCGACCTGCGCATCGCCAACCCGCCGCCGGCCCTGGCCGAGCTGGCGCAGCTCTACGGCGTGGACGCCGCGCTGCCCGGGCTGGAGCCGCAGGCGGCGGCGGCTGCGGCCTGAACCGGAGGCGCCGGACCGCGTCCGGCGCCGTTCCGAGGCGCGCATCCCGTGCGCCCGGCCGCGGCAGCCGCCGCGGCATCGGCTGGCCCGTTCCGGGCCGTGCCTTCAACCTTTCTCCACTCCATCACCGGCAACTGCTCACGGCGCGTTGACATAGCGCCGGTTGCGCAGGTTCTTCTTGATCTCCTGCAGCATGGGCTGCAGCGTCTCGCTGCCCAGGCGCAGCGCCAGGCCGGTGGTGAGCACGTCGATGGCCAGCAGGTGCAGCAGCCGCGACACCATGGGGCTGTAGCGGTCGGCGTCCTCGGGATGGTCCACGGCCAGCAGGATCGGGTGCCCGCCGTTGCCGGCGAGCTGCGCCAGCGGCGTGGCGCTGGCGGTGAGCAGCACCAGCGTGGCGCCGCGCCGGCGCGCGATGTCGGCCACGTCGAGCAGGTCGCGGCTGCGGCCGGAGTTGCTGATGATCACGGCCACGTCGCCGCCCTGCAGCATGGTGGCGCTCATCACCTGCACGTGGCTGTCGAGCACGGCCGCGGCCGTCACGCCCAGTCGGAAGAACTTGTGTTGCGCGTCCTGCGCCACGATGCCGGAGTTGCCCACGCCGTAGAACTCGATGCGCCGCTGCGCGCGCGCGGCGGCCTCCAGCGCGTCGAGCGCGCGCTCGAAGGCCTGGGGCGCGGCCTGGTTGCGGAAGGCCAGCAGCGCGCCGACGGCGTTGTCCACCACCTTGACCAGCAGCTCGCCGGGCTTGTCCCCGGCGTCCACCGCGCGGTGCACGAAGGGCACGCCCTCGTTGACGCTGCCGGCGAGCTTGCGCTTGAAGTCGGCCAGGCCGCCGTAGCCCACGCTGCGGCAAAAGCGCACCACGGTCGGCTTGCTGACGCGGGCGCGCTCGGCCAGCACCGCCACCGGCTGCTCGGCAAAGGCGCGCGCGTCTTCCAGCAGCAGCTGGCCGACGCGCTGCTCGGCGGGCGAGAGCGCGGGCAGGCTGGCGCGGATGCGCTCGAGCATCGGGCTCTCCGTCATGGCGCCGACCCCGCGGCACGCGCTGCGCGCGGCGGCCTCATTGCTCCTCATCCCACATGAAGCCGTCGCGCGCCACCAGCGCGCTGGCCGCGGGCGGGCCCCAGCTGCCGGCGGCATAGGGGCGCGGGCCGCTGCCGTCCTGGGCCCAGGACTGCAGGATCGGCTCGACCCAGGCCCAGGCCTGCTCCTGCTCGTCGCTGCGCACGAACAGGTTGAGCCGCCCGGCGATGGCGTCGAGCAGCAGCCGCTCGTAGGCACCCACGCGCTGGTGCGGGAAGGCCTTGTCGAAGTCCAGGTCCAGCGACACGGGCGACAGCGCCTCGCTGCCGCTGCCCACGCCGCCCTTGGCCGCCATCAGGTGCAGTTCCAGCCCGTCCTCGGGTTGCAGCTTGATGACGAGCTTGTTGGGCTGTCCCGTGCCGCCGAAGATCGGGTGCGGCACCGGGCGGAAGTTGACGACGATGTGCGCGTCGCGGCCGCTCAGGCGCTTGCCGGTGCGCAGGTAGAAGGGCACGCCGGCCCAACGCCAGTTCTGCACCTCGGTGCGCAGCGCTACGAAGGTTTCGCATTGGCTGCCTGCGGGCACCTTCTCTTCCTCCAGGTAGCCGTGCACCGGCTTGCCGTCCACGCTGCCGGCGCGGTACTGGCCGCGCACCACGTCGCGCTGCACGCTCTGCGGCGTGAAGGGCTTCAGGCTCTTGAGCACCTTGAGCTTCTCGTCGCGGATGGCGAAGGCGTCGGCGGTGGGCGGCGGCTCCATGGCGATCATGGTCAGCAGCTGCAGCGCGTGGTTCTGGACCATGTCGCGCAGGGCGCCGGTGCGGTCGTAGAAGTCGCCGCGCGTGCCCACGCCCAGCGACTCGGCGATCGTGATCTGGATGTTGGCGATGCTCTCGCGCCGCCACAGCGGCTCGAACAGGGCATTGCCGAAGCGCAGCGCCGACAGGTTCTGCACCGAGGGCTTGCCGAGGTAATGGTCGATGCGGAAGGCCTGCGCCTCCCTGAACACCGAGCGCACCACGGCGTTGATCTCGCGCGCGCTCCTGAGGTCGTGTCCCAGGGGCTTCTCCAGCACCACGCGCACGCGCTCGCCGTTGAGGCCGACGGCGCCGAGCTGCTCGCAGATCACGGTGAACAGGTGCGGGCTGGTGGCCAGGTACAGCACCACGGTGTCGGCCGGGGCGCTGCGGCCTTCCTCGGCCCGAGGCTCGTCGAGCCAGCGTTTCAACTTGGCGTAGTCGCCGGGCTGCGACAGGTCCATCTGCATGTAGTGCAGCATCCGCCCGAATTCGGCGAACTCCGCGTCGCTGGGCCGCTTGGCCGGATCGACCTCGTCGAAGCGCTGGCGGATGAAGTCGCGGTAGTCGTCGTCGCTGCGCTCCTCGCGTGCCACGGCCAGGATGCGCCCGCCGCCCGGGAGCTTGCCGTGGCGAAAAGCCTGCAGCAGCGCCGGCATGAGCTTGCGCCAGGTCAGGTCGCCCGTGCCGCCGAAGAAGACCAGATCAAAGGACATCGTGAAAAACCTTCCGCTGTGATCGCACCGGTCATGTAACCGAGTTACATGGTTCATGATGCTAGAGTTTCTTACGAGGGTCAACGCGCACCGCCTTCCGCCCCGGGAGCCGGCACCGCGTCCCGGACCATGTGTGACCGCAGCGCAGGCCCAACCTGCAGGACTTCAGCCGTGAACCAACTCGAGCAACTCAAGCAGCACACCACCGTCGTCGCCGACACGGGCAATTTCAGGCAGCTGGCGCAGTTCGCGCCGCGCGACGCCACCACCAACCCGTCGCTGATCCTCAAGGCGGTGCAGCAAGCGGAGTACGCGCCGCTGCTGCAGGAGGTGGTGAAGGCGCATCCGCGCGTGCCGCTGGAACGCGTGGTGGACGAGGTGCTGGTGCGCTTCGGCCTGGAGATCCTGAAGGTCGTGCCCGGGCGCGTGAGCACCGAGGTCGATGCGCGGCTGAGCTTCGACACCGCCTGCACCATCGCGCGGGCGCACCATCTCATCGGCCTGTACGAGCGCGCCGGCGTGGGCCGGGACCGGGTGCTGATCAAGATCGCCGCCACCTGGGAAGGCATCCAGGCGGCCAAGGCGCTGGAGCACGAGGGCATCCACTGCAACCTGACGCTGCTGTTCTCCTTCTGCCAGGCCGTGGCCTGCGGCGACGCCGGCGTGACGCTGATCTCCCCCTTCGTCGGCCGCATCTACGACTGGTACAAGAAGCAGGCCGGCGCGTCCTGGGACGAGGCCGCCAACGCTGGCGTGAACGACCCCGGCGTCAAGAGCGTCACCGCGATCTACAACTACTACAAGCACTTCGACATCGAGACCGAGGTGATGGGCGCGAGCTTCCGCAACGCCGGGCAGATCCTGGCCCTGGCCGGCTGCGACCTGCTGACCATCAGCCCCGACCTGCTGGCCGCGCTGCAGGGCAGCGAGGGCCCGGTGCCGCGCCGCCTCGACCCGGCGGCGGCCAAGGCGATGGAGATCCACGCCCGCACCCTCAACGAGCCGGCCTTCCGCTACGCGCTCAACGACGACGCCATGGCCAGCGACAAGCTGGCCGAGGGCATCCGGGCCTTCGCGGCCGACGCCGCCAAGCTCGACCGCATGATCGAGGAGCTGCGCAAGTGAGCCGCGCCGCGCACGAAGACCGCCCCGCCGCCGCCTTCGTGCGCGGCGACCGCACCGTGGCCTGGAGCGGCCTGCGCGGCCACTGGCAGGCCCACGGCCGCGATCTGGACCTGCGCGACATCTTCGCCAGCGACCCGCAGCGCTTCGAGCGTTTCAGCGTCCAGGCGCCGGAAGTCTTCGCCGACCTGTCCAAGCAGCGCTGGGACGAGGCCACGAAGCGGCTGCTGCTGGAGCTGGCGCGCGAGGTGGGGCTGGAGGCGCGGCGCGACGCGCTCTTCGCCGGCGCGCCGGTCAACAGCACCGAGGGCCGCGCCGTGCTGCACACCGCGCTGCGCGCGCCGAAAGGGCAGGGCCCCTTCAGCGACGAGGTGCACGAGGTGCTGGAGCGCATGCTGGCCTACGCGGAAGGAGTGAGGGCGGCCGGCTTCACCGACGTGGTCAACATCGGCATCGGCGGCTCGGACCTGGGGCCGCTGATGGTGGTCAGGGCGCTGCAGCCCTACACGCAGCCGGGGCTGCGCAGCCACTTCGTCTCCAACGTGGACGGCCACGACATCGCGCCGCTGCTGGCGCAGCTGGACCCGGCCACGACGCTGTTCATCGTCGCCAGCAAGACGTTCACGACCCAGGAAACCATGGCCAACGCGCAGGTGGCGCGGGCCTGGTTCCTGGACAGCGGCGGCACCGACGTGGCCAAGCACTTCGCCGCCACGACCACCAACGTCAGCGCGGCGGCCGCCTTCGGCATCGACAAGACCTTTGGCTTCTGGGACTGGGTCGGCGGGCGCTACTCGCTGTGGAGCGCGATCGGGCTGCCGATCGCCATCGCCATCGGCGCGCAGGGATTCCGCGAGCTGCTGGCCGGCGCGCATGCCATGGACCGGCATTTCGCCACCGCGCCGCTGGAGGAGAACCTGCCCGCGCTGATGGGCCTGCTGGAGGTCTGGAACCGCGACTTCCACGGTTTCGCGAGCCGCTGCGTCGCGCCCTACCACCAGGGGCTGGCGCGGCTGCCGGCCTACCTGCAGCAGCTGGAGATGGAGTCCAACGGCAAGTGCGTGGATCTCGATGGCGAGCCCGTCCCCTTCGGCACCAGCCCGCTGGTCTGGGGCGAGCCCGGCACCAACGGCCAGCACGCCTTCTTCCAGATGCTGCACCAGGGCACGGACGTGATCCCCGTGGAGTTCATCGCCGTGCGCGAACCGGCGCATCCGCACGCGGACTTGCAGACGAAGTTGCTGGCGAACTGCCTGGCGCAGTCGCAGGCGCTGATGCTGGGCAAGACGGCGGAAGAGGCCATCGGCGAGAAGGCGCCGACCGCCTCGCCCGACCTGGACCGCGCCGTGCTGGCGCGGCACCGCAGCTTCCCCGGCAACCGGCCCAGCAGCACGCTGCTGCTGGAGCGGCTCACGCCGCGCAGCCTGGGCGCGCTGGTGGCGCTCTACGAGCACCGCGTCTTCACCAGCGGCGTGGTCTGGGGCATCAACCCCTACGACCAGTGGGGCGTGGAGCTGGGCAAGGCGCTGTGCAACGCGCTGCTGCCGCGCTTCGAGAGCGGTGACACATCAGGGCTGGACACCTCCACCGCCGGGCTGCTGCGAAAGCTCAGGGCATGACGTCGCCGCCGCGGGTGGTGATCTGGGACATCGGCGCGGTGCTGCTGCGCTGGCGCCCGGTGGCGCTGCTGCGCCAGGTGCTGCCGCGCCACGCCCCCGACGAGGACAGCGCCGTGGCCCTGGGCCGGCGCTTCTTCGTCGAGGGCGGGGACTGGCACGAGTTCGACCGCGGCGGGCTCGACGAGCCCGCGCTGGCGCGGCGCATCGCGCAGCGCACGGGGCTGAGCGAGGCCGAGGTGCTGGCCGTCGTGCACGCCGTGCCGGACGAGCTGCAGCCCATGGCGGAAAGCGTCGCGCTGCTGGAAGCGCTGCACCGGCAGCGAGTGAAACAGTTCTATTTCTCCAACATGCCGCTGCCCTATGCCGACCATATCGAGCAGCACCACGGCTTTTTCAGGATCTTCGACGGCGGGCTGTTTTCAGGGCGCGTGAAGCGGATGAAACCCGAGCGCGAGTTCTACGAACTGGCGCACGAGCGCTTCAAACTCGCCGGCACGAAACCCATCTTCATCGACGACCACCCGGCCAATGTGCAGGCGGCGCGGGAGTTTGGGTGGGAGGCGGTGTTGTTTGAGGGGGCGGGGCAGGTGAGGGGGAGGCTGGGGGAAATGGGTTTGGTTTGAAAGATTGGAGTCTGAAGTTTTCACGCTTCAATAAACATCAGCCGTAATCCAATCCGTCACTACTGCCACGTCGTCATCCCGCACCGGTGCACTGGCGTTCCGGAAAAATGAAGGGACGCCAGCCGAAAGCTGACACAGCACGCCCACCACTTCGTCATCCCCGCGCAGGCGGGGATCCAGGCGGTCCCCAAGCAGCCGGTGGCCGGTGAGTTGGCTCACCCAAGGTCAAAGCACGTTAGGCGCTGCACGCTGCCTGTCGGGCTGCTTGAGGGCCGCCTGGATTCCCGCCTTCGCGGGAATGACGGCGTAGTATGCGGGGCGCCTGTGCTAACGGGCTGACAGTCAATGCCGAATTTGATGAGCGGAAATGTATGGCGTCAACAAAATAAAGACTCCGAAAAATTCGCCTCGCCCTCGAAGCGGCACTCCAGCCCGGCAGCCGAGAGCTCCAGATGCGACTGGTTGGCAAAGGAAAGTTCGATCTGAATGGGCGCGCTGACGCTGCAGGGAAATGGGAGTTTCACGGCCCATGCGGTGCCGACGCGAATCCGGCCTTCCGAAATCCTTCCCATGAATCCTGACAAGGCGCCATCCGGCCATTGGGCGCCCGGCAGCAGGATCTCAACGCCCCGCGAGAATCCTTCCGTCGAGTTGCCGGCATCCGGTCGTTCAAGGAAAAGCACATGCGCCGCCGACAGCCGGATATGAATACCCGTGGCTACCGCCGTTACGGCTGCCACTTCACTGTCGGCGAACATCAAGGTGTGGCTGGCCGTCATGAATGACTCCGGGTGTCAGGCCGCCAATCCGTTCACGCTAGCCTTCACCGCCGCGCAAGCCTGCTCCACCAGCCCCTTTTTCCATTCCGGTGTGTCAATGAAGAATCCCCCAAACAACGCCTGCCGAATCCCTTCCGCCTGCGGCGTGCGCAGCGGCTTTTCCGGGTGGTTGTCCAGCCACTGATCCGCCCGCAGCACCTGCAGCAGATGCAGCGGTGGCACGGTGCCGAATTCCAGTCCGATGCCGGTGTATTCGGCCTGCGGGCATTCCTGCGGTATCACGGTCCACATCAGGCCGGTGAGCTCGGAGGAGCTGGAGGATTTGTCGTGCAGCACCGTCAATCCCGGCCACCAGGCGCGGGCCCGCGCCAGCTGATCGGCGTCGCGCGGGTCGCCGGCAAATATCGGCTCAGCCTGGCCGGCCGGGCCCAATCCCGTGTGCAGATCGACCCAGCCCAGTTTCAAGCAGCGCGTGGCGTGCTCGCGCAATACATGGCGCAGCGCCTGCTGGCTCCAGCTCGGGGCGTGGCCGCCGAAAAACAGGCCTTCCGGGTGCGAATACTGCCCGCCGCTCACCGCCTGCTGCAATGCCGCCAGGCCGGAGCGCTGCAATTCGGCCTGCAATTTCGCCTCGTTCTCGGGCGAGGGCGGCCAAGTGTTGGTGACCAGCAGCGGGTGCAGCGCGTCGTAGGCCGGATTCTCCGGCAGCGGCCGGTGAAAATCCTGGAAATTGCGGTTCAAATCGATGTTCTCGTGCGTCACGCGCCGGAACCACGACATGCCCCAGGGATTCAGCGCATGCATGAACAATATGGCCACGCCGGCATCGCGGGCCGAGGCCATGAATTCGGCGTCGCGCAGCAGCGCCACCTGCACGCCGGAGCCGGCATAACCCTCCACGCCGTGGCAGCCGCTGCTGACCAGGAGCAGTTTTTCGGCGTCCTTGGGCCCGCTGCGCGCCACGTCCAGCGCCAGCGTCTCGCCGTCCAGGCCCAGCAGCGGGTGGATTTCCGAGTGCACGTCCAGCCCGGCCGCGTCGGCCGCGGCCATGAATTTCTTGCGCGCCTCGGCGTAGCGGTGGGAGAAACCGTCCAGAACATCCATGTCCATGAAAGCCTCCCACCCCGCGGGGTCAGGTTGAAAACCGCGTCGTCCGGCCGGTCTAGCGATTGAGCCAGGCTTCGGCCACCCGCACCCACAGCGACGCGCCGATGGGCAGCAACTGGTCGTTGAAGTCGTAGCTCGGGTTGTGCAGCGTGCATGGCCCCAGGCCGTGGCCGCCGTCGCGGTGCGCACCGTCGCCGTTGCCGATCACGAAATAGCAGCCCGGCTTTTCCAGCAAGAAATAGCTGAAATCCTCGGCGCCCATCGTGGCCACGAATTCCTTGACGTTGTCCGCACCCAGGAGTTCCGTGCCGACGCGGCGGATGAAATGCGCCTCGGCATCGTGGTTCACGGTCGGCGGGTAATTGCGCTCGAACTCGAAATCGGCCTCCAGCTCGAAAGCCTCGGCGGTGGATTGCACGATGCGGCGCATGCGGTTCTCGATCAGGTCCAGCACGCCGGTGGTGAAGGTGCGCACCGTGCCCTGCATTTCGCAGCTTTCCGGGATGACGTTGGTCGCCTCGCCGGTGTGGATCATGGTCACCGAGATCACGGCGGTGTCCAGCGGGTGCTTGTTGCGTGTGACGATGGTCTGGAAGGCCTGCACCATCTGGCAGGCCGCCGGCACCGGGTCGGTGCCCATGTGCGGCATGGCGCCGTGACAGCCCTTGCCGCGGATGGTGACCTTGAACTCGTTGCTGGAGGCAAAGGCCGGCCCGGTCTTGACCGCGATCTGCCCGGCAGCCAGCCCCGGCCAGTTGTGCGCGCCGAAGATGGCTTCCATCGGGAAGCGCTCGAACAGGCCGTCGCGGATCATCTCGCGCGCCCCGCCGCCGCCTTCCTCCGCGGGCTGGAAGATCAGGTAGACGCTGCCGTCGAAGTTGCGGTGCTTCGCGAGGTACTGCGCCGCGCCCAGCAGCATGGCGGTGTGGCCGTCGTGGCCGCAGGCGTGCATCTTCCCGGGGTGCTTGCTGGCGTGCTCGAAGTGGTTGTGCTCCTGGATCGGCAGCGCGTCCATGTCGGCGCGGATGCCCACGCCGCGCCTGGAGCTGCCGTTGCGGATCACGCCCACCAGCCCGGTGCGGCCGATGTGGCGGTGCACCTCGATGCCCCAGGCCTCCAGCTGGCGCGCCACCAGGTCGGCGGTGCGTACCTCCTCGAAGCACAGCTCGGGGTGGGCGTGGATGTCCCGGCGCAGCCTGGCAATGTCGGCCGCTTCGGCCAGGATGGATTCGATCAACTGCATCTCAAGGGCTCCTGCATCGGACGGCGCCGACCTGTGACAAATCTTAGCCCCGCCCATCCCCCCGACGGGGTAGCCCCTGGGGGGCTGTGCAATAGTGCGGCGATGGATTCCCAGGCTCCGATTTCTCCGCTTTCGACCCCTGCCGGCACTGCGGCTTCTCCTGTGCGCCACGTCCACGGCGCCTGTCCGCATGACTGCCCCGACACCTGCGCGCTGCGCGTGAGCGTGCAGGACGGCATTGCCATCCGCGTGCAGGCCGACCCCGAGCACGAGCGCACCCTGGGCGCGCTGTGCGCCAAGGTCAGCCGCTACACCGAGCGCACCTACCACCCGGAGCGGCTGCTGCACCCGATGAAGCGCGTCGGCCCCAAGGGCAGCGGCCGCTTCCAGCGCATCTCCTGGGACGAGGCGCTGGACACCGTCGCGGCGAAGCTGAAGGCCATCGCGGCGCGCGACCCCGAGGCGATCCTGCCGTACAGCTACGCCGGCACCATGGGGCTGCTGCAGGGCGAGGCCATGGCCGGCCGCTTCTTCAACCGCCTGGGTGCCTCGCGGCTGGACCGCACCATCTGCGCTTCCGCCGGCGGCGCTGCGCTGGCCGCCACCTACGGCGGCAAGGTGGGCATGCAGGTGCAGTTCTTCGCCGAAAGCAAGCTGATCCTGATCTGGGGCAGCAACCCGATCACGTCGAGCGTGCACTTCTGGAACCTGGCGCAGCAGGCCAAGCGCGCCGGCGCCAAGCTCTGGTGCATCGACCCGCGCCGCACCGACAGTGCGGATAAATGCCACCGCCACCTCGCGCTGCGCCCCGGCACCGACGGCGCGCTGGCGCTGGCGCTGATGGGCGAGCTGATCCGTGGCGACGCGCTCGACCACGACTACATCCAGCGCCACGTCAGCGGCTTCGACAAGCTCAAGGCCAGGGCGCTGGAGTGGACGCCGGAGCGCGCGGCCGAGGTCTGCGGCGTGGACGCGGCGCTGATCCGCGAGCTGGCGCAGGACTACGCGACGGTGCAGCCGGCCGCGATCCGCCTGAACTACGGCATGCAGCGCGTGCGCGGCGGCGGCAATGCGGTGCGGCTGATCGCGCTGCTGCCGTGCCTCACCGGCGCCTGGCGGCACCGCGCCGGCGGGCTGCTGCTCTCGGCCTCGGGCTGGGCCGCGCAGGCGCGCAACGACGCGGCGCTGCAGCGTCCGGAGCTGCTGGCCGGGCGCAGCCCGCGCGTCATCAACATGAGCACCATCGGGCAGGACCTGCTGCGCGAGGCCGCGCCGGATTTCGGGCCGAAGGTGGAGGCGGTCGTCGTCTACAACAGCAACCCGGTGGCGGTGGCGCCGCAGTCGGCGCAGGTGGCGGCCGGTTTCCAGCGCGAGGACCTGTTCACCGTGGTGCTGGAGCAGTTCATGACCGACACCGCGGACCACGCCGACATCGTGCTGCCGGCCACGACGCAGCTGGAGCACCTGGACCTGCACTGCTCCTACGGCCACACCGACGTGCTCATCAACGAGCCGGCTGTTCAGCCCATGGGCGAGGCGCTGCCCAACACCGAGATCTTCCGGCGGCTGGCGGCACGCATGGGTTTCACGGACCCGTGCTTCGGCGACGACGACGAGGCGCTGGCGCGCGTGGCGCTCAAGGGCATTGACTTCGAGCAGCTGCGCGCGCGCGGCTGGGCGCGGCTGCCGGTGGCGGATGCGCCCTTTGCCGAGGGCGGCTTCCCGACGCCGGACGGCAAGGTGGTGGTCGATGCGCCGGGGCTGGGCGTGCCGGACTTCGTGCCCAACCACGAGAGCCCGCAGATGACGCCGGAACTCGCCGCGCGCTACCCGCTGGCGATGATCTCGCCGCCGGCGCGCAACTTCCTGAACTCGACCTTCGTGAACGTGAAGAGCCTGCGCGACATCGGGGGCGAGCCGCTGCTGGAGATCGCCCCGCAGGACGCGATGGCGCGCGGGGTGGTGGACGGTGCCGTGGTGCGCGTCTTCAACGACCGCGGCGAGGTGAAGCTGCGCGCGCGCGTGAGCACGCGGGCGCGGCCGGGCGTGGTCAACGGGCTCGGGATCTGGTGGCGCAAGCTGGGGCTGGACGGGCGCAACGTCAACGAGCTCACGCACCAGCGGCTCACGGACCTGGGCGGCGGGCCGTCGTTCTACGACTGCCTGGTGGAGGTGGCGCCGGCGTGAGCCGCGGCGTGCCACGCACCCTGCGCGCCCTGGCGCTGGCCGCGCTGCTGCCCTGGCTGGGCGGCTGCGGCACGGTCGGCTACTACGCGCAGTCGCTGCACGGCCATTTCAGCCTGCTGGCCAGCGCGCGGCCGGTCCAGGACTGGGTCCGGGACGCCACCACGCCGCCGGAGCTGCGTGCGCGGCTGCAGCTGAGCCAGGCGATGCGCGAGTTCGCCGTGGCCGAGCTGAAGCTGCCCGACAACGCCAGCTACCGCCGCTATGCCGACCTGCAGCGCGACGCCGCGGTGTGGAACGTGGTGGCGGCGCCGGAGCTGTCGCTGCAGCTGAAGACCTGGTGCTTCCCGGTGCTGGGCTGCGTGGGCTACCGCGGCTATTTCAGCCGCGACGACGCGCGCGCGCTGGGCGACGAGCTCAAGGGTGAAGGCTGGGAAGTGCTGGTCTACGGCGTGCCCGCCTACTCGACGCTGGGCTGGAGCAACTGGCTCGGCGGCGACCCGCTGCTCAACACCTTTGCCCTGGGCCCGGAGACCGAGCTGGCGCGGCTGCTGTTCCACGAGCTGGCGCACCAGGAGGCGTACGCGGACGACGACACCGCCTTCAACGAGTCCTATGCCACGGCGGTGGAGCGCCTGGGGCTGGAGCGCTGGCTGCAGCACCGCGGTGACGCGGCGCTGCGCGCCGAGCACGAGCGCATCGAGGCGCGGCGGGTCCAGTTCCGGGCGCTGACGCGCGGGCTGCGCGCGAAGCTGGACGCGCTCTACCGCGGCGACGCCCCGGCCGAGGACAAGCGTGCGCAGAAGGCGGCGCTGATGGCCGAGTTCCGCCGCGACTACGAGGCGCTGAAAGCACGCGAGTGGGGCGGCGACGGCGCCTACGACGGCTGGGTCGGCCGCGCCAACAACGCCGCGCTGGCAGTGCAGGGCGCCTACGGCGACCTGGTGCCCGACTTCATCCGGCTGTTCGAGCGCGAGGGCCGCGACTGGGCCCGCTTCCACGCCGAGGTGCGGCGGCTGGCGAAGCTGCCGAAGGCGGAGCGGAGGAAGGTGCTGGAGGGGGCGGGGGGTTGAGGGAGGACTGCCGGGCATCACGCCCGCTGGAAAACTTCCCCGGGCAGCAATTGCAGCCCCATGACACCCAGGGCGACTGCCTCGCCTTCAGCCACTGGCTGAGCCTGCCAGCCGTTGGCGCGGGTGAAAAGCTCGATGCTGCGCCGGTCGGGCGAGACCAGCACGTAAGCCTGCAGGCTGGGAATCTTGCGGTAGGCCTCGAACTTCTCGCCTCGGTCGAAGGTTTCGGTGCCGGGAGACAGTACTTCCACCACCACGCAGGGTTCGGACACGCCGTCGTCGCGGGCCAGGTCGTTCGGGCTGCAGGTGACCAGCACGTCCGGATAGAAGTACGCGCTGCGGTCGGCCAGGTTCAGCCGCACGTCGGCCATCAGCACCTGGCAGGGCCGGCCGCGCAACTGGTTGAGCAGGCTGACCGAGATGTCCATGGACACGGCGTTGTGGCGGATGGTGCCTCCAGCCATGGCCTGCGGGCCGTGGCCTTGCCAAGCGTAGATGGCGCCGTCCAGGTACTCGTGCTTGGTGCTGGCCTGCGTTTCCAGCGCCAGGTACTCGTCGGGCGTGATGTAAGCCAGGCTCTTCTGCGGCAATCCCATGGGCGGCTCCGGTGATCGTCGGTCTGCCTGCGATTGTGGCCGTCGCGGACGGTCCGGCCTCATGCACCGGCTGTCTTCCACCCCCTCCCTACAATCCCGCCCCTATGCCAGCCGTCAGCTTCCAGCAGGTCAGCAAGACCTATCAGACCGCGCGCGGGGACTTCCGCGCCCTCGACGACGTCAGCTTTGACATCGGCCGCGGCGAGTTCTTCGGGCTGCTCGGCCCCAACGGCGCGGGCAAGACCACGCTGATCAGCATCCTCGCGGGCCTGAACCGCGCCAGCGGCGGGCGCGTCGCGGTGCTGGGGCATGACGTCGTCAACGACTACGCCCAGGCGCGCAAGCAGCTGGGCATCGTGCCGCAGGAGCTGGTGTTCGACCCCTTCTTCAGCGTGCGCGAGACGCTGCGCATCCAGAGCGGCTATTTCGGCGTGAAGAACAACGAGGCCTGGATCGACGAGCTGCTCTCCGAGCTGGGCCTGGCCGACAAGGCCGGCGCCAACATGCGCCAGCTCTCCGGCGGCATGAAGCGCCGCGTGCTGGTGGCGCAGGCGCTGGTGCATCGCCCGCCGGTGATCGTGCTCGACGAGCCCACCGCCGGCGTGGACGTGGAGCTGCGCCAGACGCTGTGGCAGTTCGTCGCCAAGCTCAACCGCCAGGGCCACACCGTGCTGCTGACCACGCACTACCTCGAAGAGGCCGAGGCGCTGTGCCACCGCATCGCCATGCTCAAGCGCGGGCGCATCGTGGCGCTGGACCGCACCTCCAACCTGCTGGCCGGCACCGCCAGCACCATGCTGCGCTTCAAGACCGACGACGCGCTGCCGGCCGGGCTGATGCCGCAGGCCCGCATCACCGGCCGCATCGTGCAGCTCAAGGCGCACGACGCCGCCGAGGTCGAGACGCTGCTGGCCGCGCTGCGCCAGAGCGGCGTGCGCGTGGAGGAGCTGGAGATCGGCCGCGCCGACCTGGAGGACGTGTTCATCGAGATCATGCAGGGTGCCGAGGAAGCGGCTTCCAGCCGCGCTGCCCAGGGAGCCACGGCATGAGCGCCATCTTTGAAGGCGCCGGCACCCTGTTCCGCAAGGAGGTGCTGCGCTTCTACAAGGTCAGCTTCCAGACCGTCGCGGCCCCCGTGCTGACCGCCGTGCTGTACTTATTGATCTTCGGCCACGTGCTGGAGGAGCACGTGCAGGTCTATCCGGGCGTGGCCTATACGAGCTTCCTGATCCCGGGGCTGGTGATGATGAGCGTGCTGCAGAACGCCTTCGCCAACAGCTCCAGCTCGCTGATCCAGAGCAAGATCACCGGCAACCTGGTGTTCCTGCTGGTCACGCCCCTGTCGCACTGGGCCTGGTTCGCCGCCTACGTGGGCGCGGCCATGGTGCGCGGGCTGCTGGTGGGGCTGGGGGTGTTCGCGGTGACCTACTGGTTCGCGCCCATGCGGCTGGAGGCGCCGGGGTGGATCGTGGTGTTCGCGGTGCTGGGCGCGGGGATGCTGGGGGCGCTGGGCCTGATCGCCGGGCTGTGGGCCGAAAAATTCGACCAGATGGCCGCGTTCCAGAACTTCATCATCATGCCGATGACGTTCCTCTCCGGCGTCTTCTACTCGGTGCATTCGCTGCCCGGCTTCTGGCAGGGCGTGAGCCACCTGAACCCCTTCTTCTACATGATCGACGGCTTCCGCCACGGCTTCTTCGGCGTGGGCGACACCTCGCCGTGGATCAGCCTGGTCGTGGTCGGCGCCAGCTTCGCCGTCGTCGCCGCGGTGGCGCTGCAGCTGCTGCGCAGCGGGTACAAGCTGCGGCATTGAGGCGTTTTTCGCGCCATTCGCTGGCCGCCGCGCAAGGACTTGGTTACGGGTCGAAGCCTGCTGGATGGCCCAGCGAGCCGGGGATGGACGGCGCGCACCGGTAGAATCGCGCCACCATGGCCGATCCCACCCCTGACGACGTTCGCAGCTACATCGCCGCCGGCCTTGAGTGCACGCACCTGGCGGTTGAAGGCGACGGGCGGCATTTCTTCGCCACCATCGTCTCGCCCGAGTTCGACGGCAAGCTGCGCGTGGCGCGCCACCAGCGCGTGTATGCCGCGCTGGGCGACCGCATGCGCGAGCAGATCCACGCGCTGTCGATGAAGACCCTCACGCCCGCCGAGTGGGCCGCGCAGCAGCAGCCTTCCGCCGACCACCACCACTGACGCCTTTCGCGGCCTCGTCGCCGCGGTGGGCGCGCGCGGCGAGCGCGAGGCCCGTTGTGCCGCCGCTGCCGAGCCGCCTGCCAGCCCTTCCCAATGGACCAACTCCTGATCCGCGGCGGCCGCTCCCTGCAGGGCGAGATCGTCATCTCCGGCGCCAAGAACGCGGCGCTGCCCGAGCTGTGCGCGGCGCTGCTCACCCCTGACCCCGTGCGGCTGGCCAACGTGCCGCGCCTGCGCGACGTGGGCACCACGCTGGCGCTACTGCGCAACATGGGTGTGGCGGCCGACTGGCGCGCCGAGCGCGGCGCGGCCGGCGGCGACGAGGTGCTGATCGATGCCGGCCGCGCGATCGAGCCGGTGGCGCCCTACGAGCTGGTCAAGACCATGCGCGCCTCGATCCTGGTGCTGGGGCCGCTGCTGGCGCGCTTCGGCCGGGCGACGGTGTCGCTGCCCGGCGGCTGCGCCATCGGCTCACGCCCGGTGGATCAGCACATCAAGGGACTGCAGGCCATGGGCGCGCAGATCACGGTGGAGCACGGCAACATCGTCGCCACCACCGACGGCAGGTTGCGCGGCGCGCGCATCACCACCGACATGGTCACCGTCACCGGCACCGAGAACCTGCTCATGGCCGCCACGCTGGCCGTCGGCGAGACGGTGCTGGAGAACGCGGCGCAGGAGCCCGAGGTCGTCGATCTCGCCGAGATGCTGATCGCCATGGGCGCGCGCATCGAGGGCCATGGCACCAGCCGCATCCGCATCCAGGGCGTGGAACGGCTGCACGCGCCGCGCGAGCCGCACCGCATCGTTCCCGACCGCATCGAGACCGGCACCTTCATCTGCGCCGTGGCCGCCACCGGCGGCGACGTGCTGCTGAAGAACACGCGGCCGGACCACCTCGACGCCGTGCTCGACAAGCTGCGCGAGGCCGGCGTGCGCATCGACTGCGGCGCGGACACGATCCGCGTGCGCGCCGACGGCCGGCTCAAGGCGGTGAGCTTCCGCACCAGCGAGTACCCGGCGTTCCCGACCGACATGCAGGCGCAACTGATGGCGCTGGACTGCATTGCCGAGGGTGCCGCGAAGGTGACGGAAACCATCTTCGAGAACCGCTTCATGCACGTGAACGAGCTGCTGCGGCTGGGCGCCAACATCGAGGTCGAGGGCCACACCGCGCTGGTGCAGGGCGTGGCGCAGCTCTCCGGCGCCACCGTCATGGCCACCGACCTGCGCGCCTCGGCCAGCCTCGTCATTGCCGGGCTGGTGGCACAGGGGCTCACGCGCGTGGACCGCATCTACCACCTCGACCGCGGCTACGACCGCATGGAAGAGAAGCTGCGCGGCGTCGGCGCCGACATCGAGCGCGTCAAGGCCTGAGCCCGCGAGCCAGAGTAGTTAAGTTAGCCATGAACGAGACCATCACCCTGGCGCTGTCCAAGGGCCGCATCTTCGAAGAGACCCTGCCGCTGCTGCGCGCCGCGGGCATCGAGGTCGGCGAGGACCCGGAGAAGTCGCGCAAGCTGATCCTGCCCACGAACCGCCCCGAGGTGCGCGTGGTGCTGGTGCGCGCCACCGACGTGCCGACCTACGTGCAGTACGGCGGCGCGGACCTGGGCGTGGCCGGTCTGGACGTGCTGCTGGAGCATGCCGGCGGCGACGGCGCCGCGGGCCTGTACCAGCCGCTGGACCTGCGCATCGCCTGCTGCCGCATGAGCGTGGCGGTGCGCGCGGACTTCGACTACGCCGCCGCCGTGCAGCAGGGCTCACGCATCCGCGTGGCCACCAAGTACACCCACATCGCGCGCCAGCACTTCGCCGACAAGGGCGTGCACGTGGACCTGATCAAGCTCTACGGCTCGATGGAGCTGGCGCCGCTGACCGGGCTGGCCGACGCCATCGTGGACCTGGTGTCCACCGGCTCCACGCTGCGCGCCAACAACCTCGTGGAGGTCGAGCACATCATGCCGATCTCCTCGCGCCTGGTCGTGAACCAGGCAGCCTTGAAGCTCAAGCGCGCCGCGCTGCGGCCGCTCATCGACGCCTTTGCCGGCGCCATTCCCGCCTGATCCTTCCTTCGCCCACCCCGCCGTTCCCATGAGCCTGCAGCTGCGCCACCTCAGCACCGCCGACGCGGATTTCGAAACGGCCTTCCAGCGCGTGCTGCACTGGTCGGCCGAAACCGATGCCGCGATCGAGCACCGGGTGGCGGAGATCGTCGAGGCCGTGCGCAGTCGCGGCGACGCCGCGGTGCTGGAGTTCACGGCCCGCTTCGACGGCGTGCAGGCCGACAGCGTGTCGGCGCTGGAGCTTGGGCGCGAGGAACTGAAGGCCGCGTTCGACGCCATCACGCCGGCCCAGCGGGAAGCGCTGGAGTTCGCCGCGCAGCGCGTGCGCTCGTATCACGAGCGCCAGCTGGAGGCCAGCGGCAAGAGCTGGAGCTACCGCGACGAGGACGGCACGCTGCTGGGCCAGAAGGTCACGCCGCTGGACCGCGTGGGCATCTACGTGCCCGGCGGCAAGGCGGCGTACCCGTCGAGCGTGCTGATGAATGCCATTCCCGCGCACGTCGCGGGCGTGCCCGAGATCGTCATGGTGGTGCCGACGCCGCGCGGGGAGAAGAACGCGCTGGTGCTGGCCGCGGCCTATGTCGCCGGCGTGCACCGGGCCTTCACCGTGGGCGGCGCGCAGGCCGTGGCGGCGCTGGCTTACGGCACCGCGACCATCCCGCGCGTGGACAAGATCACCGGCCCGGGCAATGCCTACGTCGCCAGCGCCAAGCGCCGCGTCTTCGGTCAGGTGGGCATCGACATGATCGCGGGGCCGAGCGAAATCCTGGTGCTGGCCGACGGCAGCACGCCGGCGGACTGGGTGGCGATGGACCTGTTCAGCCAGGCCGAGCACGACGAGCTGGCGCAGAGCATCCTGCTGAGCCCGGATGCGGGCTACATCGCGCAGGTGCGCGCGGCCATCGAGCGGCTGCTGCCGGGCATGCCGCGCGCCGACGTGATCCGCGCCTCGCTGGAAGGGCGCGGCGCGCTGATCCTCACGCGCTCGATGGAAGAGGCCTGCGAGATCAGCAACCGCATTGCGCCGGAGCACCTGGAGGTCAGCTCCAGCGAGCCGCACCGCTGGGAGCCGCTGCTGTGCCATGCCGGCGCGATCTTCCTGGGCGCCTACACGAGCGAGAGCCTGGGCGACTACTGCGCGGGCCCCAACCACGTGCTGCCCACTTCGGGCACGGCGCGCTTTTCCTCGCCGCTGGGCACCTACGACTTCCAGAAGCGCAGCAGCCTGATCGAGGTCAGCGAGCAGGGCGCGCAGCAGCTCGGCCGCATCGCCGCCGAGCTGGCTTACGGCGAGGGCTTGCAGGCGCATGCGCAGGCGGCCGAGTTCCGGCTCAGGAAGGACGCGCAATGAACAGCAGCAGCAACAGCAACAGCAGCCCCTCGTTGCAGGCGCGCATGCAGCGCGTGATCCGCCAGGACGTGCAGTCCATGCACGCCTACGCCATCCAGGACAGCCGCGGGCTCGTGAAGCTCGACGCGATGGAGAACCCGTTCAGCCTGCCTGCCGAGCTGCAGGCGGCGCTGGGCGAGCGGCTGGGCCGGGTGGCGATCAACCGCTATCCGACCTCGTGCGTGGGCGACGTGATCGCGGCGCTGTCGAAGTACGTCGAGCTGCCCGAAGGCTGCGCGCTGATGCTGGGCAACGGGTCCGATGAACTGATCTCGCTGCTGGCGCTGGCCTGCGACCGGCCCGGCGCGAAGATCCTGGCGCCGCTGCCGGGCTTCGTGATGTACGAGATGTCCGCGAAGCTGCAGGGCCTGCAGTTCGTGGGCGTGCCGCTGACGGCCGAGTTCGAGCTGGACGAGGCGGCGATGCTGGCTGCGATCGAGGAGCACCGGCCGGCCATCACCTACATCGCCTATCCGAACAACCCGACCGCCAACCTCTTCGACGACGCCGCCGTGCAGCGCATCGTCGAGGCCGTGGGCGCGCAGGGCAGCGGCCTGGTCGTGTTCGACGAGGCTTATCAACCGTTCTCGTCGCGCAGCTGGCTGCAGCGCATGGCCCAGCACGAGCACGTGCTGGTGATGCGCACGCTGTCGAAGTTCGGCCTGGCCGGCGTGCGGCTGGGCTACATGGCCGGCGCCGCGGCGCTGGTGCACGAGATCGACAAGGTGCGCCCGCCCTACAACATCAGCGCGCTCAATGCCGAGGCCACGCTGTTCGCGCTGGAGCATGCCGACGAGTTCGCGCGCCAGGCGGCGGTGCTGCGCGAGCAGCGCTCACAGCTGTTGCAGCAGCTCCGGGATTTGCCCGGGGCGCATCCCTATCCCAGCGAAGCCAACATGATCCTGGTGCGCGTGCCCGACGCGAAGCAGGCTTTCGAAGGCATGAAATCCCGCGGCGTGCTGGTGAAGAACGTGTCGGCGCTGCACCCGCTGCTGGGCAACTGCCTGCGGCTGACGGTGGGCACGCCCGACGAGAACCGATTGATGATCGACGCCCTGAAAGCGAGCCTGTGATGTCGTCCCGTGAACCCCGTATCGCCGAAGTCCGGCGCGATACCAAGGAAACGCAGATCCGCGTGCGGATCAACCTCGACGGCAGCGGACAGGCGAAGCTGGCCACCGGCATCGGCTTCTTCGACCACATGCTCGACCAGATCGCGCGCCACGGGCTGGTCGATCTGGAAGTCGAGTGCACGGGCGACCTGCACATCGACGGCCACCACACCGTGGAAGACGTGGGCATCACGCTGGGCCAGGCCGTGGCCAAGGCCGTGGGCGACAAGAAGGGCCTGACGCGCTACGGCCACAGCTACGTGCCGCTGGACGAGGCACTGTCGCGCGTGGTGGTGGATTTTTCAGGCCGCCCCGGGCTGCACATGGATGTCGAGTTCACCCGGGCGATGATCGGCGCGCTGGACACGCAGCTGGTGTTCGAGTTCTTCCAGGGTTTCGTGAACTATGCACTGGTGAGCCTGCACGTCGACAACCTCAAGGGCGTCAATGCGCACCACCAGTGCGAGACCATCTTCAAGGCTTTCGGGCGCGCGCTGCGCATGGCATGGACCGTGGACGAGCGTGCCGCCGACGTGATTCCTTCCACCAAAGGGTGTTTGTGAGATGAGTGGACGCACCGTCGCGGTGGTCGATTACGGCATGGGCAACCTGCGCTCGGTGTCGCAGGCCGTGCTGCACGTGGCCCAGGGCTCGGGCCTGGAAGTCGTCATCACCTCGCGCCCCGAGGACGTGCGCGCCGCCGAGCGCGTGGTGCTGCCGGGGCAGGGCGCCATGCGCGACTGCATGCGCGAGTTGGCCGAGTCGGGCCTGCGCGAGGCCGTGCTCGAAGCGGCCGCCAGCAAGCCGCTCATGGGCGTGTGCGTGGGCATGCAGATGCTGCTCGACCACAGCGAGGAGCAGGACACGCCGGGGCTGGGGCTGATCCCGGGCCGCGTGCGCCGCTTCCAGCTCGAAGGCCGGCTGCAGCCCGACGGCAGCCGCTTCAAGGTGCCGCACATGGGCTGGAACCGCGTGCGCCAGACCCAGCCGCATGCGCTGTGGCAGGGCGTGCCCGACGACGCGTTCTTCTATTTCGTGCACAGCTATTACGCCGTGCCCGAAAGCGCCGCGCACAGTGCCGGAGAAAGCGACTACGGCACTGGCTTCACTTGCGTGGTGGCGAGGGATAACATTTTTGCCTCCCAGTTCCACCCGGAAAAAAGCGCCGACCACGGTCTCGCGCTGTACCGCAACTTCCTGCACTGGAAGCCCTGAGCCTTCGCCAGCCGCGAACCTGAAATCCCGAAGCGCCGAATACTTCTTACGGACATTCGGCCGCTTCATTCCACCAACCCACTGATTGCTCCGCCGAGCCATGCTTCTCATACCGGCCATCGACCTCAAGGACGGCAAATGCGTGCGTCTGCAACAAGGCGACATGAACGCGTCCACCACTTTCGGCGAGGACCCGGCCGCCATGGCGCGGCGCTGGGTGGATGCCGGCGCACGCCGGCTGCACCTGGTGGACCTCAACGGCGCCTTTGCCGGCAAGCCCGTCAATGAGCCGGCCATCAAGGCGATCCTCGCCGAGGTGGGCGACGAGATCCCGGTGCAGCTGGGCGGCGGCATCCGCGACCTCGACACCATCGAGCGCTACCTCGACGACGGCCTGAGCTACGTCATCATCGGCACCGCCGCGGTCAAGAACCCGGGCTTCCTGCGCGACGCGTGCACCGCCTTCGGCGGCCACATCATCGTCGGCCTCGACGCCAAGGACGGCAAGGTCGCCACCGACGGCTGGAGCAAGCTCACCGGCCACGAGGTGGTGGACCTGGCGCGCAAGTTCGAGGACTACGGCGTCGAGGGCGTGATCTACACCGACATCGGCCGCGACGGCATGCTCACCGGCATCAACATCGACGCCACCGTGAAGCTGGCGCAGGCGCTGTCCATTCCCGTGATCGCGTCGGGCGGCCTGTCCGACATCACCGACATCGAGAAGCTCTGCGCGGTGTACGCCGAGGGCGTCGAGGGCGTGATCTGCGGCCGCTCGATCTACACCGGCGCGCTCGACTTCGCGGCCGCGCAGGCGCGCGCCGACGAGCTGCTCGAAAGCGTCGTGCGCTGAACCCCAGGGCGTTGAAGGATCACATGCTGGCCAAGCGCATCATTCCCTGCCTGGACGTGACGGGCGGGCGCGTCGTCAAGGGCGTCAACTTCGTCGAGCTGCGCGACGCGGGCGACCCAGTCGAGATCGCTGCGCGCTACAACGAGCAGGGCGCCGACGAGCTCACCTTCCTCGACATCACCGCCACCAGCGACGGGCGCGACGTGATCCTGCACATCATCGAGGCCGTGGCCTCGCAGGTGTTCATCCCGCTGACCGTGGGCGGCGGCGTGCGCAGCGTCGAGGACGTGCGCCGGCTGCTCAACGCGGGCGCCGACAAGGTCAGCTTCAACTCCGCCGCGGTGGCCAACCCGCAGGTGATCCGCGACGCCTCCGACAAGTACGGCGCGCAGTGCATCGTGGTGGCCATCGACGCCAAGCGGCGCAAGGGCGAGGACCTGGATGCGCGCGGCCCCGGCTGGGACGTCTACACGCACGGCGGGCGCAAGAACGTCGGGCTCGATGCCGTGGCCTGGGCCCGGCAGATGGCCGAGTACGGCGCCGGCGAGATCCTGCTGACCAGCATGGACCGCGACGGCACCAAGATCGGCTTCGACCTGGAGCTCACGCGCGCGGTGAGCGACGCGGTGCCGGTGCCCGTGATCGCCTCCGGCGGCGTGGGTGCGCTGGAGCATCTGTCCGAGGGCATCCGCGTCGGCGGCGCCGACGCGGTGCTGGCGGCGAGCATCTTCCACTACGGCGAGTTCACGGTGGCGCAGGCCAAGGCGCTGCTGGCGCGCGACGGCATCCCGGTGCGGCCGTGAGCAAGCCCGTGCCGCCGCGCGAGGCGCGCAGCCCGCGGGGCGGCGCGCCCGCCAAGACGCCTTCTCCTTCCCGATCCACGGCCCACGCGCCGCGCGAGGTGCGCCTCATCGGCGGTGCCTGGAAGCGCAGCAAGTTGCCGGTGGCCGACCGCCCCGGGCTGCGGCCCACGCCGGACCGGGTGCGCGAGACCCTCTTCAACTGGCTCGGCCAGGACCTCACCGGCTGGCGCGTGCTCGACGCCTACGCCGGCAGCGGCGCGCTGGGCTTCGAGGCGGCGTCGCGCGGCGCGGCGAAGGCCGTGCTGCTGGAGCGCGACGCGCAGCTGGTGGCCAGCCTGCGTGCCTCGCAGCAGCGGCTCAAGGCGGCGCAGGTCGAGGTGCGGCAGGCCGAGGCGATTGCCTGGATGCGCTCGGCCGCGCCCGGCAGCTTCGAGCTGGTGCTGATCGATCCGCCCTTTGACGCCCACCTCTTCGACGCCTCGCTGGCGGCGGCACGCCCGCTGCTGGCGACGGACGGGTTCATCTACCTGGAGGCGCCCACGGCGCTGGCGCAGGCCCCCGCGGGCCTGCGGCTGCACCGCCAGGGGCGTGCCGGCGCCGTGTTCTTCCACCTGCTGCAGCGCGAGGACGCGCCCGGCAGCACCGTCTCCCCACCTGCGGAGGTCCAGCCATGACCAGCGCCCAGCGGCTTACCGCCGTCTATCCCGGCACCTTCGACCCGCTGACGCTTGGGCATGACGACCTCATGCGCCGCGCCAGCCGGCTGTTCGAGCGGCTGATCCTGGCCGTGGCCGCCGGGCACCACAAGCGCACCATGTTCAGCGTCGAGGAGCGGCTGGACATGGCGCGCGAGGCGGCACGGGCCTATCCGAACGTGGAAGTGATCGCCTTTCGCGGCCTGCTGCGCGACTTCGTGGTCGAGCACGGCGGCAAGGTGGTGGTGCGCGGGCTGCGCGCGGTCTCCGACTTCGAGTACGAGTTCCAGATGGCGGGCATGAACCGCCAGCTCATGCCCGACGTGGAGACGCTGTTCCTCACGCCCAGCGACCAGTACCAGTTTGTCAGCGGCACCTTCGTGCGCGAGATTGCCACCCTGGGCGGTGATGTCTCCAAGTTCGTGGCACCCTTCGTGCTCCGCCGCCTGCAGGAGCGCGTGTCCCGGGCCTGAGCCCGGAGCGCCGCGGCTCCCGAAACCCAGTCCCGAGAAGTAAAGGAGAGCGTTGATGGCGCTCATGATCACCGACGAGTGCATCAACTGCGACGTGTGCGAGCCCGAGTGCCCGAACCAGGCGATCTCGCTGGGCCCCGAGTTCTACGAGATCGACCCGGAGCGCTGCACCGAGTGCGTGGGCCACTTCGACGAGCCGCAATGCGTGCAGGTCTGCCCGGTGAGCTGCATCCCGATCAACCCGCAGCGCGTCGAGGACCAGGACAGCCTCTGGGCCAAGTTCCGGCGGCTGCAGGCCGCGGCGGTGCAGGCGGCGGGCTGATGGCCGGTCACTGGCCCCAGACATGCGAAGGGCCGGCATCCGCCGGCCCTTGTTGTTTTCAGGACTCCGGCTTTTCCGGCGGCTGCTGAGCAGGAGCCGGCGCCGGCGCCGCCGCAGGCGGGCGCGGCGGCTTGGGCCGCGGCGGGCGGGCGTTGAGCTTCATGGTGGCGCGCTCCATGTCGGCGGCCAGCAGCAGGTCCAGCGCCGTGAGCGACTTGTCGATGCAGGCGTGGATGGCCTCGCGGTCGGTAGGCGAGGGCTTCTTCAGCACGTAGTTGACGACCTCGGCCTTGACGCCGGGGTGGCCGATGCCCAGGCGCAGCCGCCAGAAGTCGGCGCTGCCGAGCTGGGCCTGCATGTCCTTGAGGCCGTTGTGGCCGGCGTGGCTGCCGCCGCGCTTGAGCTTCATCTGTCCGGGCAGCAGATCGAGCTCGTCGTGCGCGACGAGGATCTCCTCGGGCGCGATCTTGAAGAAGCGCGCCAGCGCCGCCACCGACTTGCCCGAGAGGTTCATGTAGGTCTGGGGCTCCAGCAGCCACAGCGGCCCCTCGGCGCGGTTGACGCGCGCCACCAGCCCCCAGTAGCTGCGATCGGGCACCAGCGTCGTGCGCAGCTCGCGCGCCACGGCGTCCACCCACCAGAAGCCGGCGTTGTGGCGCGTGTCGTCGTAGTCCGGGCCCGGATTGCCGAGGCCCACCAGCAGTCGAATCATGGTCGGGATTATCGCGGGGTGAGTGGGGGCCGCTGGCGGCCGGCACGGCAGGCCACGCCGCCAGTGCTGGATGAGGCCGCAACGGCACGGCGCCGGGCCCAATGAAAAAGCCCCGCGGCGCGGGGCTTTTCTCGATCAGGCAGGGAAGCGGCGAGCGCTCCCGGGCATGAATTACTTCTTGCCCTTCTTGCCCTTGGCCGGGGCGGCGGCGGCCACCGGGGCCACGATCTCTTCCTCGGCCTTGGGCGGGTTGGCCACGGCGATCACGGGGTTGCGGCCGCGGTTGACCAGCTTGACGTTGGCCGGCAGCTTCAGGTCGGAGGCGTGCAGCGACTGGCCATTGGTCAGCTCGCCCAGGTCCACGGTCAGGAACTCGGGCAGCTGGGCGGCCAGGCACTCGACCTCGATCTCGGTCGTGACGTGGGCCACGGTGCACTTGTCGGTCTTGACGGCCACCGAGTTCTCTTCGTTCACGAAGTGCAGCGGCACCTTCTTGTGCAGGCGGGTGGTCTCGTCCACGCGCTGGAAGTCGATGTGCAGGATCAGCTGCTTCCAGGGGTGCAGCTGGTAGTCGCGCAGGATGACCTTGGAGTTGGCGCTGCCGAGCTCCATGTCCAGCAGCGAGCTGTGGAAGGCTTCCTTCTTCAGCGCGTGCCACAGTGCGTTGTGGTCCAGCTCGATCAGGGCCGGCTCGCCGGCGCCGTAGACGATGCCCGGCACCTTGCCGGCATTGCGCAGGCGGCGGCTCGCTCCGGTCCCCTGCAACTTGCGCTCGAAAGCGACGAATTTCATGCTTCACTCCAAGTGAATCGGGCGCCCGCGACCAGGCTGCCCAAGGTGTCTGCAGGCGGTTGAGACCTGCGCGGAAAAAGGAAAGGGCACCGACTGGTGCCCACTCCTCAGAAATTGTTGTTCTGCTCGGCGAACAGAGAGGTCACCGACTCGCCGTCGGAGATGCGGCGGATGGTCTCGGCGAACAGGAAGGCCACCGACAGCTGGCGGATCTTGCTGCAGCTGCGCGCGGCCTCGCTCAGCGGGATGGTGTTGGTGATCACGACCTCGTCGAGCGCCGAGTTGCGGATGCGCTCGATGGCCGGGCCGGAGAACACCGAGTGCGTGCAGTAGGCGTACACGTTCTTGGCGCCGCGGTCCTTGAGCACCTCAGCGGCCTTCACCAGCGTGCCGGCGGTGTCGATCATGTCGTCCATGATCACGCAGTTGCGGCCTTCAATCTCGCCGATGACGTGCATCACTTCCGAGACGTTGGCCGCCGGGCGGCGCTTGTCGATGATGGCCAGGTCGCAGCCCAGCTGCTTGGCCAGCGCGCGGGCGCGCACCACGCCGCCCACGTCGGGAGACACCACGACCAGGTCGGAGTAGCTGCGGCCCTTGAGGTCCGACAGCAGCACCGGCGAGGCGTAGATGTTGTCCACCGGGATGTCGAAGAAGCCCTGGATCTGGTCGGCGTGCAGGTCCATGGTCAGCACGCGCTCGACGCCCACGGTTTCCAGCAGGTTGGCCACGACCTTGGCGCTGATGGGCACGCGGGTGGAGCGCGGACGGCGGTCCTGGCGCGCGTAGCCGAAGTAGGGGATCACGGCGGTGATGCGGCGCGCGCTGGCGCGCTTGAGCGCATCGACCATGATCAGCAGTTCCATCAGGTTCTCGTTGGTCGGGGCGCAGGTGGACTGCACCACGAACACGTCGCGCGCACGCACGTTCTGCTGGATCTCGACGGTGACTTCACCGTCGGAGAAGCGGCCGACGGAAGCCTTGCCGACTTCGACGCCCAGGTGGGTGGCGATTTCCTGGGCCAGCAACGGATTGGCGTTGCCGGTGAACAGCACGGTATTGAACAACACGATGCGCGCTCCGTCGAAACGGGGAGTTGGAAGCGAAGCGGCGCCGTCAATGCGGCGCCGCGAGCTCTTTGAGGACTGCTACTGCTGAAGAATTTGGCAGGGGAGGAAGGACTCGAACCCTCGCATGTCGGAATCAAAATCCGATGCCTTGACCAACTTGGCGACTCCCCTACACCGGTTCCGGCTCTCACCGGCACCTGAAACCTTGTTCAACCCGTCCAGCCCTCCAAGGGGTGGCTCTCCAGGCTGCGACATAGTTTGCCCACCCATCCAGTTGGAAGTGATGTCAGTGCACTTTCATCATCTTCCGTCTGTGTCGCCACAGGTGAAGCATCAACTATATCAGATTTTTCAGTTCTTGCAAACACTGCGCTTCCGGAACCTGTCATGCGGCTGTTGCCGTACCGGTCCCGCAACCACTGGGCAGCTTGCGCCACTTCGGGTGCCCGATCTTCCGCAGCGGCCTGGAGGTCATTTCGACCAAAGCCCGGCTGCAGCATTTCTGGCATTGCTGTGTCAGCAGGAAAGACCGCGACTATAGCATCCGTTCGGGTGCCCGCCAAGAGGGGATGCGAAAAAATTTCTTTCGTGGGCAGCGCCACCGGCGGCTTGACCACGGCGTAGCGCCGCGCCGGCACGGCCAGCGGCGTGAGCCGCTCGCCGATGCCCTCGACGAACGCGTTGCGCCCGCCGACGAAGAAGGGCACGTCCGCACCCAGCTGCGGCGCCAGATCCAGCAGCCGCGCGCGGCTCCAGTTCAGGCCCCAGAGCCGATTCAGCGCCAGCAGCACGCTGGCGGCGTCGGAGCTGCCGCCGCCCAGGCCCGCGCCCCAGGGCACGCGCTTGAGCACGGAGATGTCCGCGCCCAGCGCCGTGCCGCTGTGGCGCTGCAGCAGCCGCGCCGCGCGCAGCGACAGGTCGTCCTCGGGCAGCGCCGGGCCCAGGTCGTGGCGCTGCAGCCGGCCGTCGTGGCGCAGCTCGAAATGCAGCGTGTCGCACCAGTCGATGAGCACGAACACCGACTGCAGCAGGTGGTAGCCGTCGGGGCGGCGCCCCACCACGTGCAGGAACAGGTTGAGCTTGGCCGGGGCCGGGACGTCGTAGAGCGCGCGCAGGGACATGGCGGGAAGAAAGGAATCAGGAAAAGGAAGGCGCTGTCGAGCCATTTCCCGTTCGCCCTGAGCTTGTCGAAGGGCAGGCGCTGAGGCCGCCGCCCGGAGGCTTCGACAAGCTCAGCCCGAACGGGTATTGGAGCGAGCCCGCGTCTTCAGCGAGTCAGCGACTCGGGAAACTCAGGGATTCTGGTCCAGCCGCGCGCGCACGCCGATGGCCGGCTGCTGCGGCCGGTTCGCCGACAGCACGCCGTCATCGAAGCGGCTCAGGTCGATACGCCAGCCCAGCTGCTCGAAGCCGTCGGGCAGGCGCTGCACCGGCGCGCCGGCCCAGGGCCGGCCATGCAGCCACTCGACCAGCGCCGCCAGCGGCATCGGCTCGCCCAGCATGCGCTGCGACAGCGCGTCGAGGCTGGCGTCGCGGCTCTCGCCCTGCGCGGTCTGCAGCAGCGCCTGTCCCGGCGCCCACTGCGCGCGCGCCAGCACGCTGCCCAGCGGGGAGGTCAGCTGCAGCGTGCCGCGCTCGGCGCTGCCCTGCAGCTCGAAGGCGGCCGTGAAGCTGCGCGCGGGCTGCTCGTTGAAGGCGTCCACCTGCACCGCCAGCCGCCCGGCCAGCGTGTCCGGGGCGCTGCTGCGCGGCACCTGCGCGCAGCCGCCCAGCAGCGCCGCGGACAACGTCGCCGACACGGCGGCGGCGAGCCAGCGCCGGCGTGCGCCGCCCGTCAAAGATCGACCTTCAGCCGCGCCAGCGTCGCGCGCAGCAGCTCGTTGCCGCCGTCGCGGCCGCGCGCCTCGCTCCACACGCGCCGCGCCTCGTCGCGCCGGCCCAGGGTCCACAGCACCTCGCCCAGGTGCGCGGCGATCTCGATGTCCGGCCGCGCCGCGTAGGCCTGCTGCAGCAGCCGCAGCGCCTCCTGCGTGTTGCCCAGCCGGAACTCGACCCAGCCCAGGCTGTCGATGATGAAGGGGTCGCCCGGCGCCATCGACAGCGCCTTGGCGATGAGCTCGCGCGCCTCGGCCAGGCGCACGTTGCGCTCGGCCAGCGAGTAGCCCAGCGCGTTGTAGGCATGCTGGTGGTCGGGCTTGAGGGCGATGACCTGGCGCAGCAGCCGCTCCATGTCGTCCATGCGGTCGAGCTTCTCGGCCGCCATGGCCTGCTCGTAGAGCAGGTCCGGGTCGGCGCTGAAGCGCTGGTTGGCGTCGGCCAGCGCCTTGTAGACCTCGGGCCAGCGCTTGAGCTCGCGCAGCCACGTCACCTGCGCCATCAGCTTGGCGCGCGACTCCTCCTCGGTGCGCTCGGGCAGCGCGGCGAGCAGGCTGCGCCCCTGCTCGACGCGGCCCTGGCGCGCCAGCAGCAGCGCGCGGCGCGCCTGCACTTCCACCAGGCGCTGCGGATCGTCGATGCCGGCGAGCCAGCGCTCGGCCTGCGCCATGTCGCCGCGCTGCTCGGCGGCCTGCGCCAGCAGCAGCTGCGCCTGCGTGATGCCGCGCTGGCGCGCCTCGTCGGGCGCCTCCTCCTCGCCCTCCTCGGCGGCGGTGGCGCCCTGGTCGCGCACGAGCTGCAGGTAGCGCTGCAGCGCGGCCTCGGCGCGGGCGCTCTCGCGCAGCTCCAGCCGCAGCGCGCCCAGCATCAGGTATGGCGGCGCGAGGTCGGGCTTGGCCTGCGTGACCTGCTCCACCTGCGTCACCGCCTCGCCGTAGCGCTGCATCGCGCCCAGCGTGCGCGCGTAGGCCAGGCGCACGCCCGGCTCGGACTTCGGTTGCGCCAGGTAGCGCTGCACCAGCGCGTCGGCCGCCGGCTGGCGCGGCAGCAGCTCCAGCGCCAGCACCGCCGGCCCGGGCGCGGCCGGGTCGTCGGCCCCGGCCTGCTCGGCCAGCGCCAGCGCACGCTGCACGTCGCCCGCCGCCAGCCAGGCGCTGCCCTGGGCCACGCGGCTGGCGGTGCGGGTGTCGGGCCGGGTGGTGTAGGGCTTGAGCAGCATGTCGAGCAGCTGCGCGGTCTGGGCCGGCTCGTCCTGGCGCGCCAGCAGCCGCGGCAGCGCGGCGATCAGCCCCGGGCGCTCGGCCTCGGGGCTGCGCTCCAGCAGTGTGCGCAGCGGCTCGGCCACCTCGTTGCCGCGGTGCAGCGCCAGCAGCAGCTGCAGCTCGAAGCGCAGCGCCTCGCCCGACTGCGGCAGCGTCTGGCGCCAGGCGCGCGCGGCCTGCAGCGCCTGGTCGCCGGCGCGGGCCTGCAGCGCGATCTCGACGGCGCGGCGGAACAGGGCGTCGTCGCGCTCGCGCCGCGCGGCGTCGAGGAAAAGCTGGTAGGCGTCGCCGGCCTGGCCGCCGCGCAGGGCCATCTCGCCCACCAGCAGCTGGAACAGCAGCTGCGCGTCCAGCTTCGAATGCGTCGGGGGTTCTGCCGCCGGCGCCGATGCCGCGGAGGCCGCGGGCGGCGCCGCCGGTGCCGTGCGCGGCGTCTGCGCCTGCACCGTGCAGGCGACGCCCAGCGTTGCCGCCACGGCCACGCGGCGCAGTTGCGCGCCCTGCGGGCGCCTGAACCACCATTGCGGGGCAAGTCCGGCCATCGGTTCTCCTGGATGTCAATTCATTCTAGGTGGCGCTGCCGCCCGCCTCCCCCGAAGGGGCCATGGACAGCGCTGCGGATAATCCCGCCATGCCGGAGCTGCCCGAAGTCGAAGTCACCCGCCGCAGCGTCGCGCCGCGGCTCGAAGGCGCGCGCGTGCGCGCCGTGCGCACGGGCGCGGCGCTGCGCTGGCCGCTGGGCACGGAACCGGCGTCGCTGGTGGGGCTGCGCATCGGGCCGCTGCAGCGGCGCGGCAAGTACATCTGGCTGCCGCTGCTGGACGACGCCGGCGCCGTCCAGGGCGGGCTGCTGCTGCACCTGGGCATGTCGGGCTCGCTGGCGCTGCTCGACGCCGCCCCCGCGCCGGGCAAGCACGAGCATTTCGACCTCGTCACCGACGCCGGCACGCTGCGCCTGACCGACCCGCGCCGCTTCGGCGCCGTGGTCTGGTCGCCGGCGCTCGACGCGGGCATGGCGGCGCGGCTGCTGGCGCGGCTGGGCCACGAGCCCTTCGACCCGGCGCTGACACCCGCGCTGCTGCGCGAGCGGCTGCAGCGCCGCAGCGTGCCGATCAAGACCGCGCTGCTGGCCGGCGACATCGTCGTCGGCGCCGGCAACATCTACGCCTGCGAGGCGCTGTTTGCCGCCGGCATCGACCCGCGCACGCCCGCCAACACGCTGAGCCTGGCGCGCTGCGAGAAGCTGCTGGCGGCGGTGCGCGACACGCTGGCGCGCGCGCTGGAGCTCGGCGGCTCGACCTTGCGCGACTTCCGTGACGCGCACGGCATGAGCGGCGCGTTCCAGGACCAGGCCGGCGTCTACGGCCGCGAAGGCCAGCCTTGCCACCGCTGCGGCAGCACGGTGCAGCGCCTGGTGCAGGGCCAGCGCTCCACCTTCTTTTGCGCCAAGTGTCAGCGGCGGTGAATTTCCGCAGTCCAGGCCGTTTTCCTGTCAGGAGTTGTTCCCCCTACCCCTGTCCCAGGGGGGAGAGCGGCAGAATCGGCGCATGCATCCCCGGCCTGCCGGCTTGTACATGCTTGAAAAACCGCTCGTTCCCTCATCCGAGGCGCCGTCCTGGCCGCAGCCTCCTGGCTGCCCGGCCGACGAGCTGGCGCGGGTGCTGGGCGAGCACGACCTGCTCGATGACGACAGCGCCGCGCTGATCGCCCTGCTGCGCCGCCGCCGCGAGGCCGGCGAGCCGCTGCACGCCGAGGCCCGGCTGCTGGCGCAGTGCCTGGGCACGCTGCAGGAGCGGCACCGCACCCATGCCGCCGCCCAGCTGCGCGAGCTGCGCGAGCTGCAGGAGCGCAGCGCGGTGCGGCTGCAGGTGCTGCAGCAGCGCGTCAACCAGGAAGCCCAGCGGCTGCAGGACTGCTGCGCCCGGCTCGACGCCCTGCGCGCCGTGCATGCGCGCATGGCGCAGGAACTGCTGGCCGGGCTGCACGTGCAGACGCTGCACGCCGAGCTGCGCCGCATGCGCGAGGAGAGCGGCAACGCCTGGCAGCGCCCGTTGCGCCTTGGGCGCGCCTTTGTCGCGCTGTGCGAGCGGCTGCAGCTGCGCCTGGCGCAGGCGCAGCGGCGCTGCGACGAGATCCACGCCGTCATGGTGGCGGGCCATGCCGAGGTCTGCGATGCCTTCGCGCTCCAGCTCCAGGCCGAGGCGCCGCCGCCGCTGCAGCCCTTCATGGACGAGCTCACCGTGCTCGAAGGCGCCTACGCGCGCCAGATGACCGTGGGCAAGGTGCTGCACCTCGTGCGGCCCAGCTTCCAGACGCGGCTGCTGCGCCAGCTGCAATCGCGGCTGGTGCGGCTGTTTGCCGGCGCCACCACCGAGCTCGAACGCTGGAGCCACGCGCTGTGGACGCCGGTGCAGGCGCGGCTGGAGCAGTCGCGCGAGCGGCTGCAGCACCGCTTCGACGGCGTGCAGCGCGTGCAGCTCGCCGCCGACGACCTGCAGCAGCGCATCGGCGAGCTCGAAGCGCTGGAGCTGCTGGAGCTGGAAAGCTTCAGCCACGCGCGGCGCCTGCTGGCGCGGCTGGAAACGGACCAGGGCGACGACAGCCCGGTCCTCCAGGCCCGCGCCGCCTGACCCGACTTCCCCTTCAGGCGCACGCCGCCTGCCCCCACATCTGCCTGAATGCGAACCGAAGAATTCACCGGCGGCGAGGCCGCCCCCCTGACGTTGGCCGAGCGCGTCGTCACCTGGCAGCGCACGCACGGGCGCCACGGCCTGCCCTGGCAGGGCACGCGCGACCCGTACCGCGTCTGGCTGTCGGAAATCATGCTGCAGCAGACGCAGGTCTCGACCGTGCTGGCGTATTACGACCGCTTCCTGGCGCGTTTCCCGGACGTGACGGCGCTGGCCGCCGCGCCGCTGGACGAGGTGCTGGCGCTGTGGAGCGGCCTGGGCTACTACAGCCGCGCGCGCAACCTGCACCGCTGCGCGCAGGCGGTGATGGAGCGCCACGGCGGGCGCTTTCCGCCCAGCAGCCAGGCGCTGGCCGAGCTGCCGGGCATCGGGCGCTCGACGGCGGCGGCGATCGCCGCGTTCTGCTTCGGCGAGCGCGCCGCCATCCTCGACGGCAACGTCAAGCGCGTACTCACGCGCGCCCTGGGCTTCGACCGCGACCTCGCGCAGGCCAGCGCCGAGCGCGAGCTGTGGGACAAGGCGCAGGCGCTGCTGCCGCGCCAGGGCATCGAGGCCTACACGCAAGGGCTCATGGACCTGGGCGCAACAGTGTGCACGCTGCGCCGGCCGAGCTGCCTGCTGTGCCCGCTGCAGGGCGGCTGCGTCGCGCGCGCTTCGGGCGACCCGACGCGGTTCCCCGTGAAGACGAAGCGCCTGGCGCGCGGCCGGCGCAGCCACGCGCTGCTGTGGCTGCAGCAGGGCGACCGGCTGTGGCTGACGCAGCGCCCGGACAGCGGCGTGTGGGCCGCGCTGTGGAGCCTGCCGGAGTACGAGAGCCTGGAGGCGCTGCGGCAGCGCCTGGGCGCGCTGCCGGGGCAGGGGCAGGCGCTGCCGCTGGTCGAGCACGCGCTGACCCATTTCGACTGGACGCTGCAGCCCTGGCGCCATGTGCTGCCCGAAGGGGACGCCGCGGCCTGCACCGCCGCCGAAGCGCTGCTGCCGCCGGGGCGCTGGGTGACGCTGGAAGAAGCTTTCCGGATGGGATTGCCGGCGCCGGTGCGGCGGCTGCTGGAGAGGGAGGGAGGCTGAAGCGGGCGTGCCTCAGCCCGTCACCAGCCCCCGCTGCCGCAGCACGTCGTCCACCAGCCGCAGCCGCAGCAGCGGGTCGGGCAGCAGCATCAGCTTCTGGCGCGCCGACAGCGGCAGCGGCAGCAGCTCGCACCAGCGGTTGGCGACCCAGCCGGCGTCGTCGAGCCTGGGCGCGCCGTCGCACAGCTCCACCCCTTCGGCCTGCAGCGCCTCCAGCGCCCGGCCCAGCGCCTGGGCCGTGCCCTGGAATTCCTCGCCCGGCGGCACCACCGCGTCGTCGGGCAGGAAGCTCACGTCGGCGCGCCACAGCCCGTCGCTGTCCTGGCGCGGCGCTTCCAGGCTGAAGCGGCGCGTGCCGCGGCAGCGCAGCAGCAGGATGCCGGGCTGCGGCGCATCGACGTCCTCCACCCGCGCCAGCACGCCCGCGGGCTCGAACTGCTCAGGCAGGGCACCACGCTGGCGCACCTCGCCGCCGTCGCGCAGGCACACCACGCCGAAGCCGGCATCCGTGCGCAGGCACTCGCCCACCATGTCCAGGTAGCGCGCCTCGAAGATCTTCAGGGGCAGCAGGCCGCCGGGATAGAGCACGGTCTGCAGCGGGAACAGCGGCAGGGAAGCGATGGTGTCGGCAGGGGTGTCGGGCGCGCCGCCGGCGCCGTCCGCCCCGTTGCCGGCGGCGCTCATGCCGCGGCGTCGAGCTCGCGATGCCGGCGCAGCACGGTGCCGTGGCCGTCGAAGCGCCGCGCCAGCGACTCCACCAGGTACACCGAGCGGTGCTGGCCGCCGGTGCAGCCGATGGCCACCGTGAGGTAGCTGCGCTGGTCGTCCTCGAACGCGGGCAGCCAGTGCCGCAGGAAAGCTTCGATCTGCTCCAGCATGTCGGTCGCCTCCGGTTGCGCGCGCAGGTAGTCGGCCACCGGTGCGTCGCGCCCGGTCAGCGGCCGCAGCTCGCGGATGTAGTACGGATTGGGCAGCACCCGCACATCGAACACGAAGTCGGCGTCCAGCGGTACGCCATGTTTGAAAGCAAAGGATTCGAACACCAGCGTCAGCGCGCCGGGGCGCGCGCCCACGAGGTCGCGGATCCAGGTGCGCAGCACGGCCGGGCGCAGCTCGCTGGTGTCGATGACGGTGGAGACCTCGCGCAGCCCGGCCAGCAGCTCGCGCTCCAGCTCGATGGCCTCGACCAGCGCCGGCTGCGCCTGGCCGCTGTCGGCGGCGCGCTTGGTCAGCGGGTGCGGGCGGCGCGTCTCGGAGAAGCGCCGCAGCAGCGCGCTGGTGGTGGCGTCCAGGAACAGCGGGCGCACCTGCACCCCTTCGGCGCGCAGCTGCGGCAGCATCGGCACCAGCTGCGGCAGCGATCCGGCCGTGCGCACGTCCACGGCCACGGCCACGTGGCGATCGCGCCCGGACTCCAGGCGCAGGAACTCCGGCAGCAGCTCCGGCGGCAGGTTGTCCACGCAGAAGTAGCCCGCGTCCTCCAGCGCGTGCAGCGCCACGGACTTGCCCGACCCGGAGATGCCGGTGATCAGCACCACGTCGGGCGCCTGGTCGTCCTTGAGAAAGCGGTGCGTCATCGCGGCCTCGCCCGTTCGCGGCCCGAGCGGGGCGCCGGCGGCGGCGCGGCGGCCGCGGCCTCGTCGAGCATCGCCTGCGCGTGCGCCAGGCTGGTGTCGGCCAGCCGCTCGCCGCCGAGCATGCGCGCCACCTCGGCCACGCGCGTCTCGCCGGCCACAGGCTGCACGTCGCTGCGCGTGACGCCGTCGCGCGCGGCCTTGCTGACCACGAAATGGTGGTCGGCGCAGGCCGCGACCTGCGCCAGGTGCGTCACGGCCAGCACCTGGCGCTCGCGGCCGAGCTGCTTCATCAGCCGCCCCACCGCGTCGCCCACGGCGCCGCCGACGCCGGCGTCGATCTCGTCGAAGATCAGCGTGCCCGCGCCGCCCGCTTCCTCGCGCGCCGTGGTCACGGCGATGGCCAGCGCCAGGCGCGAAAGCTCGCCGCCGGAGGCCACCTTGGCCAGCGGCCGCGGCGAGCTGCCGGCGTGGCCGGCCACGCGCAGCTCCACCGACTCCAGCCCGAAGGCCTGCGGCTGCTCCTGCGGCAGCAGCGCCACCTCGAAGCGGCCGCCGGCCATGCCCAGGCCCTGCATCGCCTGCGTCACGCGCTGCGCCAGCTGCGGCGCGGCCGCGCGGCGCAGCGCGCTCACGCGCTTGGCCTCGGCGGTCCAGGCTTCCAGCGCCTTCTTCACGGCGGCTTCGAGCGCGTCGAGATCGGTGGCGGCGTCCAGCGCCTTCAACTCGGCGCGCCACTGCGCCAGCAGCGCCGGCAGCTCCGCGGGCGGGCGGCGGTAGCGCCGCGCCAGCGACATCCAGGCCGACAGCCGCTCGTCCAGCTCATTCAGCCGCTCCGGCTCCAGCTCGGCGTGGCCGAGGTAGGCGTTGAGGCTGTGTGCCGCGTCCTGCAGCTGCACCTGCGCGGCCTGCAGCACTTCCATCACCGGCTCCAGCCGCGCGTCGTAGCGGGAGACGTCGGAGAGCGCGTCGATGGCGCGGCTGGTGAGGCTGTCGGCGCTGGTGTCGGCCTCGGAGACGGCCTCCAGCGCCGTGCGCGCCGCGCCCAGCAGCGCCTGCGCGTGCGACAGCCGCTCGTGCTCGGCATTGAGCGGCTCCCACTCGTCCTCGCCGGGCGCGAGCTTGTCGAGCTCGCCGATCTGCCAGGCCAGCCGCTCGCGCTCGCGCTCCAGGCTGTCCTGGCGGCTGCGCGCGTCCTGCAGCGCCTGCTGCGCCTCGCGCCAGCGGGTGAAGAGATCGGCCAGCGGCTGCGCGTCCACGCCGGCCTGGCCGTCGAGCAGCGCGCGCACGGCGGCCGGGCGCGTGAGGCTCTGCCAGGCATGCTGGCCGTGGATGTCGAGCAGGTACTCGGCCGCCTCGCGCAGCTGCGCCACGGTGGCGACGCTGCCGTTGATCCACGCCCGGCTCTTGCCCTGGGCGTCGATGGCGCGGCGCAGCAGCAGCGTGGCGCCCTCGTGGTCGAAGCCGGCTTCCTCCAGCCAGGGCGCCAGGGCGGCGGGGGCGTCGAACTCGGCCGTGATCTCGGCGCGGGAAGATCCCTCGCGCACCACGCCGGCGTCGCCGCGGCTGCCCAGCGCCAGCTGCAGCGCGTCCACCAGGATCGACTTGCCCGCCCCGGTCTCGCCGGTGAGCACCGAGAAGCCGGCGTCGAAATCCACCTCCAGCGCGGCCACGATCACGAAGTCGCGCAACACCAGGCGGCGCAGCATCAGACGACCCCTTCGTACCAGCGCAGCTTGCGCCGCAGCGTCGCGTAGTAGCTCCAACCCTGGGGATGCAGGAAGCGCACCTTGTGCGCCGAGCGCTGCATGCGCACCTGGTCGCCGATGTGCAGGCTGGCAAGGCTTTGCATGTCGAAATTGGCCGAGGCGTCGCGTCCGGCGACGATCTCCACCCGCACCTCGCCCTGGTCGGGCAGCACGATGGGGCGGTTCGAGAGCGTGTGCGAGGCGATGGGTACGAGCACCCAGCCGCCGATGTCGGGATGCAGGATCGGCCCGCCCGCCGACAGCGCGTAGGCGGTGGAGCCCGTGGGCGTGGCGATGACGAGGCCGTCGGCGCGGATGTTGGCGATGAACTCGTCGCCGATGTGCACGCTGAGCTCGACCATGGCCGCGGTGGCGCCGCGGCTGACCACGACGTCGTTGAGCGAGAGGCCGTCGAAGATGCACTCGCCTTCGCGCCAGATGCCGCCCTCGATCATGGCGCGGTGCTCTTCCTCGTAGTCGCCGGCCATCATCGAGGCCAGCGCGTCGCGGAAGTGGCCGATGGGCACGTCGGTGATGAAGCCCAGGCGGCCCTGGTTGATGCCGATGAGCGGCACGTTGTGGCGCGCAAGCTGCCGGGCGATGCCCAGCATGGTGCCGTCGCCACCGACGACCACGGCCACGTCGCAGCAGCCGCCGAAGTGCGCGGCGTCCATGACGGGATAGCTGCTGAGCCGGGCGCTGTCGGCGGTGTTGCGCTCCACCGAGACCGTCAGGCCCAGCTTGACGAGGAACTGCGCCACCTCTTCCAACACGGCGCTGCTGCCCTGCGCCTGGTATTTGCCCACTAATGCGGCATGACGAAAGGGGGTCGGCATGCGAACGATTACACCACACGCCCCCTTGCCTGAAGGCTTGCGCCGCCCCATCTCCGTAGAATGAAAAGCATGCTCGACGAGCGCGCCCGCACCCTGTTGAAGACCCTGGTAGAGAGGTACATCGCCGACGGCCAGCCGGTGGGCTCGCGCACGCTGTCCAAGGCCTGCGGCCTGGAGCTGTCACCGGCGACCATCCGCAACGTGATGGCCGACCTCGAAGAGCTCGGCCTCATCGCCAGCCCGCACACCAGCGCCGGGCGCATCCCGACGCCGCGCGGCTACCGCCTGTTCGTGGACACCATGCTGACCGCGCGCGGGCTCGACACCGGCATGCACGAATTCTCCGCGGCGCGCGAGCAGCTGCACCCGGACCAGCCGCAGCGCGTGATCGCGCAGGCGGCGCACCTGCTGTCGAACCTCTCCAGCTTCGTGGGCGTGGTGACGGCGCCGCGCAAGGCCAGCGTCTTTCATCACATCGAGTTCTTGCGCCTGGGCGAGCGCCGGGTGCTGGTGATCCTGGTGGCGCCGGACGGCGACGTGCAGAACCGCGTCATCTTCACCGCGCGCGACCACACGCAGGCCGAGCTGGCCGAGGCCACCAACTACCTGAACCACCACTACGCCGGGCTGAGCATCGAGGAGGTGCGCGCGCGGCTGCAGGGCGAGGTGGAGCAGCTGCGCGGCGAGATCGCCACGCTGATGCAGGCGGCGGTGCAGGCCGGCAGCCAGGCGCTGGAGGAGAGCGACCAGGTCGTGGTCAGCGGCGAGCGCAACCTGCTGGCGGTGCAGGACTTCGGCAACGACATGGGCTCGCTGAGGAAGCTCTTCGACCTGTTCGAGCGCAAGACCGAGCTGATGCGGCTGCTCGACGGCTCCAGCCGGGCCGAAGGGGTGCGCATCTACATCGGCGGCGAGAGCCGCGTGGTGCCCTTCGAGGAGCTGTCGGTGGTGTCCGCGCCCTACGAGGTGGACGGCCGGGTGGTGGGCACGCTGGGCGTGATCGGCCCGACGCGCATGCCCTACGACCGCATGATTCAGATCGTGGACATCACGGCGCGGCTGGTGGGCAACGCGCTGAGCCAGAAGTAGCCGCCGCCGGCCGGCGCCGGGAAGGGCGCTTTCGCCCCCTTACAATCCAGCTTCAGTGGGCCGTTAGCTCAGTCGGTCAGAGCAGAGGACTCATAATCCTTTGGTCCGGGGTTCGAGCCCCCGACGGCCTACCACTCTTTTTATGTATTAATTGCAAAGAATCTGCTGCAATTATTCTAGGGAAATTACTGTTTGATCCAGTGTTTCCGTTGTCGACGTGCCGGTAGCTTGCCATTCCTCTGAGTGAATGTACTCATCTCTTAATATGGGTAGGCCAAGCTCAAGAAAATAACGCCAAGTGCTGTCATAGAATTCTGGCAAGCGCGTTGGGTCGTTTGGGTCGCCTTCTGGAATAACTATCGCCATGCCCTGGCGTGCTCGTGTGAGTAAAACGCGGTAGGCATTGAGGCGGTACTTTTGTGCTGATTTTTCATTGATGTTTTGCCAACGTGTGCCTTTGAAAGCGCGGTAGATCCAACTGCCTGGCTTGTGAATCAGGTCGCCATCCCACACAACGACAGTCCAATCAAGTTCGAGGCCTTGAGCATCGAACTCGCTTGCGGCATCCTCAAGATAATAAGAAGACCGGACGTCAGTTTCGTCATTTAGAAACCAATGGCATGGATCAATTGGAGTATCCATGTTTATGCCAAGCGGTTTGAGGCGTCTGGCTCCAGACGAGGCCAGCAACCCGTAGCGCTCACTGCCGCGAGCACGCTGTTCAACCCAAGCTTTTCCTTGAGCAAGTGATCGAGTAATTACGATAGGGAATCGCGGGAGGACAGCGGCGAGTTCGATTTGCGCTAAATGGGAATCTGTGGACATGATAGCGCTTACTGCCGTTGAAAGGCGCTCAGCTCGAAACGATCGAAGTGAAACGCTCAAGTGCAAAGCTGGGTTTTGTGTAACTCTATTGCCAAGCGTTGTGATGTCAAAGTGTGGCAAATACTCCTGGGTGTTGATATGCGAAGGCATGTATATTTCCCAGTGTAGGTAGTTATCTCGCAAGGCGCAAAGCCATTCTTCTAAGCCAGCTTCACCTGTATTGATCTCTTGTCCGCCGCCAATCAGGCATACAATTGCTGCCCAATCAACATGTCTGTTCATGACTCCAATTAGAAAGTCAGGTTCGGATTGGTTGAAATCTGATTGGCCCCGCTTCTTTTGCATGAACTTTGAAGCTTGAGCTTGATTCCATGCTCGTTGTGCTTCATCAAACACAACAACTCGTTCCACAGGTGCTTCCAGTGTTGCAAGGTTGTCATCTCGGAAATGATGAACATTCTGAATAAAAGCTTTGGCTTTACAGTGAGCGGATTCTTTGTTGCTCTTTAAATTGTGTGCGGCTGCCTGGGTGACTTCATCTCTAGCAAGAGCTTCTTGAAGTACTTTGACAAGTGGGCCATTGCCTGAGAGAAAAACTGCATGCTCTTTATCATCGGCATCTGTTTTATGGCGTTGGCAAACAAGATTGAGTCCAGCCAAAGTTTTGCCTGCACCCGGGACACCAGAAACAAGAATGATAACTTTTCTATTCTTGGCCTTTGCTTGCTCAATGGCTTGAGTAATGGCTGTGGTAGTGGCTCCTAAGTTGTCGGCGCCTGCTTCAGAATGGGAAATTTCAGTAACGTCGTGACCACGATAGAGGGCCTGAGATGCTTCAATGATGGTTGGTGTTGGCTGGTATCTTGATGCTAACCATCGAAGATCGTCTTGTATTGTGGTAATAAATTTCGGGAGGATTTGATGCAATAGAGTGCGCAGGGAGTGCTTGTTGGCCAGTGCTGTCGGACGCACCCCTGTTTCGGTAAAGGACAAATTTTGGCTGCTGTCTGGCGCATTCGTAGCTACCAAAATTGGTGTAATGGTGGCTTGATGACAAGCTTCGTAGAAGTTTGCCAAGTCGAGTGCGTAGTCGATTACTTGCCTGCAGTCTTTGTTATCGTAGCGGGTGGCTCCGACCTTGAATTCTAAGACTATAATTTGATTACCAATTTTAATAATATTGTCTGCGCGCTTGCCAATTCTTGGAATAATAAACTCAAAGCAAATGATTCCATTGTGTGTCGAGGAAAGTGATGCGTGTAGTATGTCAATTTGCGCCAGCCATGCGTTTCGTTGTTCAGTGGTAACGTCGCCTTCTGCACTTTTAATCAAATAACCAAGAATGGTCGCTCGATCAGTGGTTAGGAATTGAGGAATAAATTCAACGTAGGATGCTCGACGTGTCGAAATGCTCAATTTAAATCCTTTTGTTTTGCTGCTGTTGCGCCTAATCATTGGTCTGTTAAGGTGCTAGCGGACTGTTTGTAAGCATCTCATGCAACTTCGCCTGCAACACCCTCTTGTCCGGCAATTGCGTCTGATATTCCGCAATGAGGGCCGGTGACAGGCTGCGGCTCAGCGCATATTCCACCACCTCGTCGTCCTTGCTGGCGCACAGCAGCACGCCGATGGCCGGATTTTCGTGCGGCTTGCGCACGTCGCGGTCCAGGGCCTCCAGATAAAAGCCCAATTTGCCCAGGTATTCCGGCTCGAAGCGGCCGACCTTGAGTTCGATGGCGACGAGGCAGTTCAGGCCGCGGTGAAAGAAAAGCAGGTCCAGCGCGAAGTCCTGCTTGCCCACCTGCAGCGGGAATTCCGAGCCGACGAAGCAGAAGTCGCGGCCCAGTTCGATCAGGAAATCGCGCAGTTGTGTCAGCAAGCCGCGGTGCAGGTCGGCTTCGCTGTGGCCGGGCGGCAGGCCCAGAAATTCGAGCAAGTAGCTGTCGCGGAATACCTCGGCAGCGCCAGGATGCGTTTGTGACGTGACGGGTGTCGCTTTGGCCGGATTGAGCACCATGCGTTCGAACAAGGCGCCCTTGAACTGGCGCTCCAGTTCGCGGCTGCTCCACCGTTCACGTACAGCCATGCGCAGGTAGAAATCGCGCTCTTCGGGGCGTTTGCTCTGGCCCAGGATCGTGAGGTGATGGGTCCAGGGCAATAGTGTCAGCAGTGCTGACACTATTTCGCGGTCCGGGTACGCCTCATGGAACTGGCGCATGCGGAACAGGTTGCGCCGAGTGAAGCCGCGCAGACCGGGATGCTCCTGGGCAATGTGCTTCGCCAGCCGGTCCACCACGCCGTCGCCCCATTCGGCCGCCGCGACCTTGCGGCTGATGACGGCCCCGACTTGCCAGTACAACTCGATCAGCGCTGTGTTGACCGCCTGAAAGGCCCGCTGCCGGGCGGCGGCAATCAGGCCAAGGACTTCGCCGAATTCGACGGGCTCCGCAGCAGAAAAATTGCGGGACGGCAAGGTCTTGTCGTTCATGGAGTGCCTGGAGAGACATGGCCGCCTGCATTGTCCCGTGGCCTTGCAATGCCGGACGGGTTCAAGCAGCCAAGGCCGGCGTCGGGACGAATTTTTCGCTCCGCCGCAGTGCCCAAGCCCCATCCCCCAGCAGCCACTGCACGACAGAGGCGACGCACAGAAAAGCCGGGTACTCCCATCCCCCGCCCGCGCTCGTAAACACCCAGCCGTTCCCAAGGTGCACCGACGTTGCCGCCAGCATCACCGGCAGCAGCGCCAGCGCCACCTGGCGCGCGTACAGGCCCAGCACCAGCATCAACCCGCCGATCAATTCGGCGACGAAGACGGGATAAGCCAGGAAGCCGGGAAAGCCCACGCTGTCGAAGAACTGCGCCGTGCCCGGCAGCGTGAACACCAGCAGTTTCAGCAGCGCATGCGCGATCCACATCGTGCCCATGCTCAGGCGCAGCAGCGTGGCGCCGTAAGCAGCCGTTGAAATTTCGATGGGTCGATTCATGACGGGTCTCCTTGAAAGGTGAGGGGAGACGTCAGTCTGGGATTGCAATCGCGCCATGAAAATCGGCGTGGAAGCAAAGCATGACTGCAGCAACGCAATACCGCCTGGAGGCTTCGGACCTGAGACTGGTGCTGGCCCTCGTGCGCGCCGGTACCTTCAACGGCGCGGCCGAGCGTCTGGGCGTGGACGCGTCCACGGCGTTCCGCACCCTGCAGCGCATCGAGCGCGGCCTGGGGCAGCCGCTGTTCAAGCGCTCCCGCAGCGGCTGCACGCCGCTGGACCTGGCGCGCGCCCTGGCCGAGCAGGCCGAGGCCGTGGAGTCCGCGCTGGAGGCGGCGCGTTCCGCCGCGCAGCAGCAGCCTGAGGGCGTCAGCGGCAGCGTGCGCATCACCAGCACCGACACGATCCTGCACGGCCTCATCGCGCCGGCACTGCGCGCGCTGCATGAGAGCCATCCGCTGCTCAGCTTTGACCTGCACGCCGGCAACGAACTCGCCAGCCTGACCCGGCGCGACGCCGACATCGCCGTGCGCGCCACGCGGCGCCCGCCACAGCACTTGGTGGGCCGTCACCTGGGGCCGATCCGCGTCGCGCCCTTCGTCGCCCGGGACTCGGCGGTGACCGATTGGGCCGAGGCCGAGAGCGGTGCAGTGCCCTGGATTGCCCCTGACGACGCGCTGCCCGAGCACCCGACCGTCGTGTGGCGGCGCAAGCGGCTGCCGAAGCTGGTGACGACGTACCGCGTCAACAGCATCCTGACCGTGATGGAACTCGTCGCCCTGGGGCTGGGCGTGGGGCTGTTCCCGATTTTCCTGGCACGCGGCCGCGGCGATCTGCGGGCGTTGAGTCCGGAGATCGACGACTGCCGCACCGAGCTGTGGCTGCTGGCGCAGCCGGAAGGGCGGCACGTGCGCCGCGTCTCGGCCGTGTACGCGCACTTGGCGCAGGCGCTGATGCTGGAGTGACGAAGACCGGGTGAGGGCGTGGGCCGTGATGGTGGCTCACGCCGCCACCACCTCCACCGCCTCCTCCTTCTTGATCGGCGCCTTGATCGTGCAGCGCGTCCCCCCGCCCGCCGGCGTGTCGAAGCTGACGGTGGCGCCGATCTGCCGCGACAGCGTCTGCACCAGCCGCATCCCCAGCCCGCGCCCGCGCGCCGGATCGAAGCCCGCGGGCAGGCCCGGGCCGTCGTCGCTGACCGTCAGCAGCAGGCCCTGCGGGCCGTCGGATTCCAGCGCCACCGTCAGCAGCCCGCCGCCGCGCGGCGCCAGCGCGTACTTCTGGGCGTTGGTGATCAGCTCCGTCACGATCAGCCCCAGCGGGATGGCCGTGCCCAGCGGCAGGCGCAGCGGCTGCAGCTCGTACACCAGCCGCGCCGCGCGCTCGCCGCCCCAGGACTGCATCAGCTGCGCGCCCAGGCTGCGCAGGTAGTCGGCGAAGTCCAGCGACGACAGCGTGCCGTGCTGATACAGCCGCTGGTGCACCAGCGCCATGGCGCGCACCCGGTTCTCGGTCTCGGCCAACGCGGCCTGGATCGCCGGGTCGGGCAGCTGGCGGCGCTGCAACTGCAACAGGCTGGTGACGATCTGCAGGTTGTTCTTGACGCGGTGGTGCACCTCCTGCAACAGCACCTCCTTCTCCGCCAGCGAGGTTTTCACCGCCTCCTCGTCGTGGCGGCGCTCGGTCACGTCCACCACCACGCCGGTGATGCGCCCGGGCTCGCCGCCGGGGCCGAAGCTGCGCTGGGAGCGCTCCAGCAGCCAGCGCCACTGGCCGTCGGGGCCGCGGAAGCGGTACTCCTGGCGGTAGGCGGGCTGCTGCGGCGTCAGCGCCTTGCCGGCGTCGATGAGCGCCTGCCGGTCTTCCGGATGCACGCGGCGCAGCCACGCGCGCGCCAGGTGCTGCTCTTCCGCCGTGAGCGCCAGCGCGGTGTGCAGGCTGCCGATGCGCAGCACCACGCCGGTGACGGGCTCCAGCTCGAAGGCGTCCATGCCGGCGGCGTCCAGCGCCAGCCGCAGCCGCTCCTCGCTCATGCGCAGCGCCTGCTCCGCGCGCTTGCGCTCGGTGATATCGATGACGGTGGCGATGTGGATTTCGCGCCCGTTCTCGTCCTCGGCCCGGCGCGCGTCGAGCAGCGCCTCGAACACGCTGCCGTCGCGCCGCCGCGCCGTGAAGTCCAGCCGGGCGCTGCCGCGCGCGTGCAGCTCCGCACCCAGCCGCGCGCTCAGGCCCGGGTCGGCGCAGTGCCCGGCCACGGCGCTGCCGATGAGGTCCTCGGGGCTGTCGTAGCCCCACATGCGCGCGTAGGCGTCGTTGACGAAGGTGAGGCGGCCGGCCATGTCCACCACGCTGAAGCCGGTGAGCGAGTGCTGGATGGCGCCGGCCAGCATCTGCACCTCGGCCGTGCGCTCGGCCACGCGGCGCTCCAGCTCGTGCAGCTGCATGCGCACGGCGATGCCGGCGAGCACCGACTGCGCGATGCGCTCCAGCGCGGCATGGTCCTGCGCGCTCCAGCGCCGCGGCCGGTGGTCGATGGCGCAGAAGCTGCCCAGCACCTGCCCGTCGGGCGTGGCCAGCGGCACGCCCAGGTACGCCGCCACGCCCAGCTCGGCCACGGCTGGGTGCGCGCGCAGCGCGGCGTCGGCATGCGTGTCGGCCACTTCCAGCGCCTGCCCGGCGGCGACCACCTCCGGGCAGAAGCTGTGCGTGAGCGGCAGCTCGCGCTGCCCGGCCCAGGCGCCTTCCAGGCCCCAGGCGCTCTTGAGGAAGAGGCGGCGGTCATCGACCAGGCTGATCAGGCAGGTCGGCACGCCCAGCGTCTGCGCCGCCAGCCGCGTGAAGCGGTCGAAGGCCTCCTCGGCCGGCGAGTCCATCAGCCCGGTGCGGCGCAGCGCCGCCAGCCGGTCCGGGTCGTCCAGCCGTGACGGCCCGGGGCGCACGGGCTGCGCGGCGCTGCGCGGGCTGATCCACTGCCACAGCGCCTCGTTGAGCTCGGCCAGGTGGTCGGCCTGGGCCTGCAGCGCCTCGTTGGCCGCGTGCAGCGAGGCCTGCGCCTGCTGCAGCCGCGCCATGGCCTGCGACTCGGCGCTGCGCGCCCGCGCCAGCCGCTCCACGCTGCCGCGCAGCTGCGTGACCTTGCGCTGCAGCGCGCGGCCGGCAATGACCATCAGCAGCAGCGACAGCAGGCTGCCCAGCAGCGTCACCGCGGTGTTGAGCTCGGTGCTCTGCCGCGCTTCCTGCTCGTGCTGCGCCAGCCGCTGCAGCTCGGCGGCGTCGAGCTCGGCCAGCGTGGCGTCGGCCGCGTCCACCAGCGCGCGGCTGGAGCCCGCGGCCAGACGGCGCCGCGCGGCGTCCAGCCCCTGGGCATCGGCGCTGAGCAGCAGTCCGTCCACGAAGCGCTGGTACTCGCGCAGCTGCGCGGCCAGGCGCTGCAGCCGCTGCTGCTGCGCCGCATCCTCGGCAACGAGTGCGCGCAGCCGCTGCAGCCGCTCGGGCAGCCGCTCGCGCGCGATGCGATAGGGGTCGAGCCAGTCGTCCTGGCCACTGATGAGGTAGCCGCGCACGGCGCGCGAGACGTCGCGCACGTCGGTGTTGAGCGCGTAGAGCTCCACCCGCACGTCGAGCGTGTGGCGGCGCTTGTCGCTGGCCGCCGTGGCGCGCTGCTGCGTCCACAGCGCCACAGCGGCCACGGCCAGCATCAGCAGCAGCGCCACGGCGATGGCGCGGGGAACGGGCAGCCGGAACGGGGGACGGGGCTCGGACATGGGCGGGAATGCGGCCTTTCGGGGCAGGATGCCCCGCGGCCCGGGCCGCGGGCGGGAAGGGAGTCGGAAAAAGGAAAAGCCGGCCCCCAGGGCCGGCGCCTCAGGTCGCCTGCGCCCGCGGCGGCGCGCTACCGGCATCGGCAGCCGGCGCCTCGGCGGCGTTGGCCGCGGGTGGGCGGTGCTGGCCGGCGGCGTCGAGCCCCTCGCGCGCCAGGCGCTCGGTGGCGTCGCGCAGCACCAGCACCGCGCCCATGCGCAGCCCGAACTCGCCCTCCACCAGCGAGGCGGATTCGTCCACCACCACCTCCGTGCGCGCGCTGTTGCGCCGCAGCAGCCGGCGCCCGTGCGTCACGCCGATGCTGCAGTTCTCGGCCAGCGCGCGCAGCGCGGCGGGCGGGTGCGCGTCGCCCGACGCGTAGCGCACCACTTCCACCAGGCGGCGGCCCACGGCCTCGTCGGCATTCCAGCCGGTGAGCGCCTCGGCGGCGGGGTTCATGAAGCGCAGCGTGGCGTCCGGGTTGACCACGATCACGCCGTCCTGCACGCAGCGCAGCGTGGCCGCGAACCAGCGCTCGGACTCGCGCAGCCGCCGCTCCAGCGCCGCGCGCGCCAGCGCCATCTCGATGGCCGCGCGCAGCGCCCGGCCCTCGAAGGGCTTGGTCAGGAAGCCGCTGGGCGAGGTGCGCGCGGCCTGCGCCACCGTGTCGTCGTCGCTGTGCGACGTCAGGAACACCACCGGCGGCCCGCCGACGCGGCCCAGCCGCGCCGCGGTCTCGATGCCGTCGATGGGGCCCTGGATGCGGATGTCCATCAGCACCAGGTCGGGCCGTTCCTGCGCCGCCAGGGCCAGGGCTTGCGGGCCGCTCTCGGCCGGGCCCAGCACGCGGTAACCCATGTCCTCCAGCTGACACTGCAGGTCCAGCGCGATCACCGCCTCGTCTTCAACGATCAGGATCGAGTACGGCGACTCCATGTTGCCCCTCAGTTGCTTCTTGCTTCAAATGCGGTCCGCATTTTCCAGGATATGGAAATCCCGAGCGCTGGGGCTTGTGCTGAGACAAGACAAATAAAGGTGGCCTCCCGGCCGGTGCGTGCCCGTATCAACCCGGGCCCAGCCCGGGGGGCGACAAGGGGCCGCGCGGCGCGCCGACGCCGCTGCGGCCGCGACGGGTCACTTGCCCAGCGAGGCGCGCAGGTCGCGCGACATCTTCAGGTGCCCTTCCAGCGCGGGCAGCGTCTTGGCGGCGAAGGCCTTGACGTCCGGGTCCTTGGCGCCCAAGGCGGCCTTCTGGAACATCTTGATCGTGTCCTCGTGGGCCTTGATGCCCATCTCGTCGGCGTACTGGCGGTCGAAGCGCTCGCCGTCGAGCGCGCTCATCGCCTTGGCCTTGCTCTTCTGCACGGCCGAGGGCTCGGTGGGCAGCTGGATGTTCTTGCTGGCGGCCAGCGCGGTCAGCTCCTCGTTGGTCTTGGTGTGGTCCTGCTGCATCTGCGCGGCGAAGGCCTTGACCTTCTCGTTGGCGCTCTTGCTCTGCGCGAGCTTGGCGGCCTCGACCTCGGCATGCCCGTTCTGCGCTGCCTGCTCCATGAAGTTGCGGTCGCTGCGGACCATGCCGTCGGCGGCCGGCGCCAGGCTGGTGAACAGGGCCAGGCTGCAGCCCAGCAGCGCGGTGGACATCAGTCGCTTCATCATCTCTTGCTCCTTGGATCCCGGGAAAAGTCCTTCGAGGAAAAGGACGGTCGAGCCGCGTGCGCGGCATGGGCAGAGGCCTGGCAATCGCCTCGCCCATGGGGGACACGGCCGATGCCGGGGCCGCCTGGGATTTGCCCGGGCACGGGCACCGCGCTTGCCGCCCCGGGCCTGCAAGCCAAGGAGTTGTGGAAGATGGACCAGGTAGCCGATGTGATGACGCGCGACGTGCGCGTGGTGCAGCCCGACGACACGCTGCAGCGCGCCGCGCAGCTCATGGACGAGCTCAACGTGGGCGTGGTGCCGGTGTGCGAAGGCCGCAAGCTGGTGGGCATGCTCACCGACCGCGACATCACCGTGCGCGGCGTGGCCGCGGGCAAGGATGCCGCCGTCACGCCGGTGAGCGAGGTCATGAGCGGCAGCGTGCGCTGGTGCTTCGACGACCAGCCGCTGGAGGACGTGCTCGACGAGATGCGCGACACCCAGATCCGGCGCATGCCGGTGCTGGACCGCCAGCAGCAGCTCGTGGGCATCGTCTCGCTGGGCGACCTGGCCGAGCGCGGCAGCAGCGAAGCGAGCGTCGGCGAGGCGCTCAAGGACATCTCCACGCCCGCGGCCCCCGACCGCGCCTGAGCCGCGCCGCGCCGCGCGCGCATGGCGTTCAGGCTGAACCCCCCGACAAGCAACCCAGAAGGAGCAAGAGCCATGGCAACCACCTGGATCGTGTTGGCCGACGAAGGCCGCGCCCGCATCCTGGCGCAGGAACAGCGCGGCGCCGAGCTGCAGGAGGTGACCGAACTCACCGACGCCGCGGCGCATGCCGACGAGGCCGACCTCCAGCGCGACGCCGCCGGGCGCCGCGCCCACGGCGGCACCGGCCCGATCAGCAGCATCACCACCTCGGCCGGCGCCGACAAGCTGGAGCAGGAAGCCGACCTGTTCGCGCGCCGCGTGGCCGAGCACCTGGCGCAGGCGCTGCAGAAGCAGCACTACGGCGCGCTGCACATCGCCGCGGCGCCGAAGTTCCTGGGCCGGCTGCGCCAGCACCTGAGCCCGCAGGTGCAGGCGCTGGTGCAGCAGGAGATCAACAAGGACCTGCTGCAGTTCAAGGGCCGCGACCTGGCCGAGCGCATCTTCGGCGAGCAGCCCCGGCACGGCGCCAGCGGCGGGCTCAATGCCGGCGGCATGAGCGGCACGGATGCCGGCACGGGCCTGGGCGCCTGATGGCCATGCCCTCAGACGACGCCCAGGCCCAGGGCCCGGCAGGCTGGGACGACGCGGACACGGCGTCCTCGTTCGGGCTCCCCGGTGCTAGCCTGAAGGCCGGACCGAGGAGCCTTCCCATGCAGAAACCGGCGAAATTCCTGGTGCTCATCGACGCGGGCGGCGCGATGGTGGCGCGGCTCTTCGACGAGCAGCGCGTGCAGGTGGCGGAGTTCGACGCCACCAGCGAGGAAGTGGCCGTGATGACCAGCGGCCTGGTGCCCGGCAACGGCGCCGACGCCGCCGACTGGGACCGGCCGCTGCGCGGCCACAACCCGCAGGAGCGCCGCGAGGCGCAGGTCTACACGCTGGACGTGTGAGGCGCCGGCCGGGGCGGCAGCCGGCGGCGGCCGCTCAGCGCGGCGAGTACACCGGCGCGGGCATCGGCGCCGCGGCCGGCGCGGGCGCCCAGGCCGCCGGCGCGGCGCCGCCGGGATTGCGCACCACGCGCGTCTTGCCGCCGGTGGTCACCAGCACCACGGCCTCGCCGGGCTGGAAGTTCTCGTTGCCGCGGGCCTGCACGACGGCGCGGCGCTCGCCGTTGCGCAGCTGGATCAGGATTTCCTGCGCGTCCTCGCGCGTGGTGGCGCGCTCGATGGCGTTGCCCGCCAGCGCGCCGGCCACCGCGCCCACCAGCCCGATGGCCACCGACTCGCGCCCGCTGCTGCGCGTGGAGCCGGCGATGCCGCCGAGCACGCCGCCGGTGGCGGCGCCGGTGCCGCTCTGGCTGCCCTCGACGACGACGTTGCGCACGTTGAGCACGGTGGCGTCCTGCACCTGCGACAGGCGCTGCGCGTCGCCGCGCTGGATCACGTCGGGGCTGGTGGTGCTGCAGCCGGCCAGCGCGGCGGCCAGTGCCAGCGCGGCCAGGGTCTTGACTTGCTTCATGGGGTCTCCCTTGGGGTCTCCGGCGCAACGGCCGCCGCGGCGGCCGGGTTGACGCCGGGAATGCGCCGCGCCTAGGCAGGAGCAACGGGCGCGAAAAAGTGGCGGAAAAAGCGGTGTCGAGGTTAACGCGCAGACGTGGCGGCGATCCGCCGCGGCCGGCGCCGGAATCAGCCGTGCAGCCGGCTCGAGCGCGGCACGCTGGCCATCAGGAACTCCATCTGGTCGGCCAGGATGCGCCGGCCGCGCAGGATCATGTCCTCGTGCAGGCTGGGCACGTAGGGCAGGTAGACCAGGCTCATGCGCGCCTCTTCGGGCAGCCGGTTGCCCTTGCGGCCGTTGCAGGCGCGGCAGGCGGTGACGCAGTTGAGCCAAGTGTCCTGGCCGCCGCGCGAGGTCGGCACCACGTGCTCGCGCGTGAGCTCTTCGGCGGGGTGGTGGTGGCCGCAGTAGGCGCAGATGTAGCGGTCGCGCACGAACAGCTTGGTGTTGCTCAGCGCCGGCGTCTGGCGCCAGGCGCGGCTGGGAATGGTGCCGCGCACGGCGATGATCGAATGGACCTCGATGCGCGAGAGCCGCCCGGTGGCGCGCTGCACGCCTCCGCGCAGCACGGCACAGGGGTCGCCCAGGGTCCATGCGACGCCGTCGGTGGCGTAGATCACGGCCGCCTCGCGGGCGGTGATCCAGGCTTGCGGTCGTCCGGACACGTCGAGTTGCAGCACGTCCACGTCAGTTCTCCCGCCAAAGAGCGTAATCCATTGCGCATGGACGCATCAACAGGGGGTGGATTTCCCCCCAAAGGGGCCTTGCGCGACGCTGCTATCGTGCTGCGCCGCCATCCCTGAATCACCCTGAAACTGCCGCCATGAGCATCCGCACCGCCACCCTCGACGGCGTCGCCACGCTGGAAATCGCCCGCCCGGAAAAGAAAAACGCGCTGACGGCGCAGATGTACGCCGACATGGCCGCCGCCTTGCGCGCGGCGCAGGCCGACGCCGCGGTGCGCGCCGTGCTCGTCACCGGGCAGCCGGGCATCTTCACCTCCGGCAACGACCTGGAGGACTTCATGAAGTACCCGCCCGGCGCCGAGGACGCGCCGGTGTTCGCCTTCATGGAGGCAGTGCTGGCGCTGGACAAGCCGCTGGTGGCCGCCGTCACCGGCGCGGCCATCGGCATCGGCTGCACGCTGCTGCTGCACTGCGACGCGGTGGTGGTGTCCGACGAGGCGCGGCTGGCGCTGCCCTTCGTCAACCTGGGGCTGGTGCCCGAGTTCGGGTCGAGCCTGCTGCTGGCGCAGCGCATCGGCCACGTCCGCGCGGCGCAGCGGCTGATGCTGGGCGACCCCTTCACCGGCGCCGAGGCCGTGGAGCTGGGCCTGGCCAACGCGGTGCTGCCGCCCGACGAGGTGCTGCCGCAGGCGCGGCGCCTGGCCGCGCGCTTCACGCAGCTGCCGCCGGCGGCCGTGCGCGCCACCAAGGCGCTGATGCGCGCGCCCGTGCTGCCGGCGCTGCGCCAGGCGCTGCAGGCCGAGCGCGAGGTGTTCGTGCAGCGGCTGCGCAGCCCGGAGGCGATGGAGGCGTTCCAGGCCTTCTTCGAGAAGCGGCGCCCGGACTTCTCGAAGTTTTGAGCGCGGCCGAAAAAAAGAAGGCTCAGGCCGCGGCCGGCGGCAGCGGCCGCGGGCGCCCTTGCGCGTCCACGGCCACGTAGGTCAGCACCGCCTCGGTCACCTTGAGCACCTGGGCGGCGTCGTGCAGCGGCTGGGAATAGACGGCCACGTCCACCGTCATCGAGCTGCGCCCGACGTGGATGATCTCGGCATAGAAGCTCAGCAGGTCGCCCACGCGCACGGGCTGCTTGAAGACGAACTCCTTGACGGCGATGGTGGCGATGCGTCCCTGCGCGCGCCGCGCCGGCAGCACCGCGCCGGCGAGATCGACCTGCGCCATGACCCAACCGCCGAAGACGTCGCCGCTGGCGTTGACGTCGGAGGGCATGGGGATGACGCGCAGCACCAGCTCCTTGTCGGTGGGCAGGGCGGCGGGGGATTCGGACATGGGCATGATGTCAAGGGTTGTCACTGAGCCCCACATCATGCGCGCCCTGGCCCATTCCCGCGCCGCCGATCCCGCCGACCCGTCCTCGCGCCGCTCCGACTGGGGCACGCTGCGCAAGCTGCTGCCCTACCTGTGGCACTACCGCTGGCGCGTGGCCGCGGCGCTGGCCTTCATGGTCGCGGCCAAGGTGGCCAACGTGGGCGTGCCGCTGCTGCTCAAGGAACTCGTCGATTCGCTCTCGATCCAGCCCGGCAGCGCCGCGTCGATGCTGGTGGTGCCGGTGGGGCTGCTGGTGGCCTACGCGGCGCTGCGCCTGTCCACCACCGTGTTCACGGAGCTGCGCGAGCTGGTCTTCGCCCGCGCCACCGAGGGCACGGCGCGGCGCATCTCGCTGCAGGTGTTCCGCCACCTGCACGCGCTGAGCCTGCGCTTCCACCTGGAGCGCCAGACCGGCGGCATGACGCGCGACATCGAGCGCGGCACGCGCGCGGTGCACTCGCTCATCTCCTACTCGCTCTACAGCATCCTGCCCACGATCATCGAGGTCGGCCTGGTGCTGGTGCTGCTGGCGGTGAAGTTCGACGCCGGCTTCGCCTGGATCACGCTGGCGGCGCTGGTGTGCTACGTGGCCTTCACCATCTCGGTGACGGAGTGGCGCACCAAGTTCCGCCGCGAGATGAACCAGCTCGACTCGCAAGCGCACACCAAGGCCATCGACTCGCTGCTGAACTACGAGACCGTCAAGTACTTCAACAACGAGGACTTCGAGGCCCGGCGCTACGACACCAGCCTGGAGTCGCTGCGCAAGGTGGCGCTCAAGAGCCAGAGCACGCTGTCGCTGCTCAACAGCGGGCAGCAGCTCGTCATCGCCGTGGCGCTGGTGGCCATGCTCTGGCGCGCCACGCAGGGCGTGGTGGACGGGCGCATGACGCTGGGCGACCTGGTCATGATCAACGCCTTCATGATCCAGCTCTACATCCCGCTGAACTTCCTGGGCGTGCTGTACCGCGAGATCAAGCAGTCGCTCACCGACCTGGACCGCATGTTCCACCTGCTGGAGACGCACCGGGAAGTGGCGGACGCGGCGGACGCGAGGCCGCTGGCGGTGAGCCAGGGTTGCGTGCGCTTCGAGGATGTGAGCTTCGCCTACGAGAAGGAGCGGCCGATCCTGCGCGGCCTGAGCTTTGAAATTCCGCCGGGCCGGACGGTGGCGGTGGTCGGGCCGTCCGGGGCTGGAAAATCCACGCTGGCGCGGCTGCTCTACCGCTTCTACGACGTCGGCGGCGGGCGCCTCACCATCGACGGGCAGGACGTGCGCCAGGTCACGCAGGCCAGCCTGCGCCAGGCCATCGGCATCGTCCCGCAGGACACGGTGCTGTTCAACGACACGGTGGAATACAACATCGCCTACGGCCGCCCCGGCGCCGGCCGCGCCGAGGTGGAGGCCGCGGCGCGCGCGGCGCGCATCCACGACTTCATCGCCGCCACGCCCAAGGGCTACGACACCGTCGTGGGCGAGCGCGGCCTGAAGCTCTCGGGCGGCGAGAAGCAGCGCGTGGCCATCGCGCGCACGCTGCTCAAGGACCCGCCGATCCTGATCTTCGACGAGGCCACCTCGGCGCTGGACTCGGCCAACGAGCGCGCCATCCAGTCCGAGCTCAAGAGCGCGGCGCAGGGCAAGACGGCACTGGTGATCGCGCACCGGCTCTCCACGGTGGTGGATGCGCACCGCATCCTGGTGATGGAACAGGGCCGCATCGTCGAGCAGGGTACGCACGCCGAATTGCTGGCGCTGCAGGGCCGCTACGCCCGCATGTGGCAGCTGCAGCAAAGCGGCGGGGAGGCGGCAATTGACGGCCCGCAGGGCCGCGTCGCCTGAGCCACCCCTAGAATGCTTTCGTTTCTCTTACTACTTCATCGTCAAGGAGTGCCCCGCATGAAGAAGACCCTGCTCGTCGCCGCGATCCTGGCGGCAGCCGGCGCCGCGCAAGCCCAGTCCGACACCCTCAAGAAGGCCAAGGACACCGGCACCATCACCCTGGGCGTGCGCGAATCCTCGGGCGTGCTGTCCTACACCCTGGGCGGCAGCAAGTACGTGGGCTACCACGTGGCCATCTGCGAGAAGGCCGTCGAGAACGTCGAGAAGGCCGTCGGCCGGCGCCTGGAGGTCAAGTACCAGCCCGTGACCTCGCAGAACCGCATCCCGCTGGTGCAGAACGGCACCGTGGACCTGGAGTGCGGCTCCACCACCAACAACCTCGCGCGCCAGAAGGACGTGGCCTTTGCCAACACCACCTTCGTCGAGCAGGTGCGCCTGGCCGTCAAGGCCAACTCCGGCATCAACTCGGTGGCCGACCTCAAGGGCAAGACCATCGCCACCACCACCGGCACGACCTCGGTGCAGACGCTGCGCCGCCACAAGCGCGCCGAAGGGGTGGAGTTCAAGGAAGTCTTCGGCAAGGACCACGCCGACAGCTTCCTGCTCATGGACAGCGGCCGCGCCGACGCCTTCGTGATGGACTCCAGCCTGCTCGCCGGCCTGATCGCGCGCAGCAAGAACCCGGCGGACTACCGGATCGTGGGCGAGCCGCTGTCGGTCGAGCCCATCGCCATCATGATGCGCAAGGACGACGAGGGCCTGCGCAAGATCGTCAACCAGACCATCGCCGACATGACCAAGTCCGGCGAGATCAACCAGCTCTACGACAAGTGGTTCATGCAGCCCACGCCGCCCACCGGCGCCGTGGTCAAGCTGCCCATGAGCGACCTGCTCAAGGAAGCGCTGAAGAAGCCCAACGACCAGCCGGCCGAGGAATACGCCAAGCGGCTGTGAACAGGCTTTGACGCCGTGACGGCCGTGCAGTAGCCGACGGGCGCGAAAAGGACGCAAGCAGCACGCGTTCCTTTCGCGCCTTTTTCATGGGGATGCGCCGCGGCGCTGAAGCGGCGCCGCGACGGGAGAACAACAACATGGCGAGTTGGGACTGGCAGGTCTTCTGCCGCGACACCATCGACGGCGAGGTGGCGCCGCGCTGCTTCGGCAGCGGCGGCAGCATCACGTACCTGGACTGGATGATCTCGGCCTGGGGCTGGACGCTGTCGGTGGCGCTGCTGGCGCTGGTGGTGGCGCTGGTGGTGGGCTCGATCGTGGGCATCCTGCGCACCACGCCCAGCCGCGCGCTGGTGTTCGCGGGCAACGCCTGGACGGAGCTGTTCCGCAACATCCCGCTGCTGGTGCAGATCTTCCTCTGGTACCACGTGCTGCCGGCGCTGATCCCGCCGCTGCAGGCCTTCCCCAGCTTCATCCTGGTGGTGTTCGCGCTGGGCTTCTTCACCTCGGCACGCGTGTCCGAGCAGGTCCGGGCAGGCATCCAGGCGCTGCCGCGCGGGCAGCGCTACGCGGGCCTGGCGCTGGGGCTGACGCTGCCGCAGACCTACCGCTTCGTGCTGCTGCCCATGGCCTTTCGCATCGTCATCCCGCCGCTGACCAGCGAGAGCATGAACATCATCAAGAACTCGGCCGTGGCCTTCGCCGTGTCGGTGGCCGAGCTGACCATGTTTGCCATGCAGGCGCAGGAGGAGACCTCGCGCGGCGTCGAGATCTACCTCGCCGTCACGGCGCTCTACTTCGTGTCGGCGCTGCTGGTCAACCGCATCGCGCTGTTCATCGAGCGGCGGCTGCGCATTCCCGGCACCGTGGCCGCAGGAGCCAAATGATGAGCAGCCCCCACGTCGCTTCGCTCCTGCCCCCCACGGGGGCGCAGGCCTCCCTTGAGACGGCTCGGCAGGAGGCCTGATGCTCAGCAACCTCGACTTCTCCTTCCTGTCCTGGGACGTCATCACCGGCTTCATCGCCAAGGGCTTCCTGTTCTCGCTGCAGCTGACGCTGGTGGCGATGATCGGCGGCATCCTCCTCGGCACGGTGCTGGCGATGATGCGGCTGTCCAGCCACAAGTGGCTGAGCGTGCCCGCGCAGCTCTACGTGGACACGCTGCGCTCCATCCCGCTGGTGATGGTGATCCTGTGGTTCTTCCTGCTCATCCCGCTGCTCACCGGGCGGCCGCTGGGCGCGGAGGTGTCGGCCACCATCACCTTCACGGTGTTCGAGGCGGCCTACTACTCGGAGATCATGCGCGCGGGCATCCAGAGCGTGCCGCGCGGCCAGGTCTACGCCGGCTACGCCATGGGCATGAGCTACAAGCAGACCATGCAGCTCGTCGTGCTGCCGCAGGCCTTCCGCAACATGCTGCCGGTGCTGCTGACGCAGACCATCATCCTGTTCCAGGACACCTCGCTGGTCTACGCCATCGGCGCCTACGACCTGCTCAAGGGCTTCGAGGTCGCCGGCAAGAACTACAACCGCCCGGTCGAGACCTACCTCGTCGCCGCGGTCGTCTACTTCGTGATCTGCTTCTCGCTGTCGATGCTGGTCAAGCGGCTGCAGAAGAGAATCGCCATCATTCGTTGAGAGAGCACCCTCATGATCGAGATCAAGAACGTCAGCAAGTGGTACGGCAGCTTCCAGGTGCTCACCGACTGCACCACCGCCATCCAGAAGGGTGAGGTGGTGGTGGTGTGCGGCCCCTCCGGCTCGGGCAAGTCCACCCTCATCAAGACCGTCAACGCGCTGGAGCCGTTCCAGAAAGGGGACATCATCGTCAACGGCGTGAGCATCGCCGACCCCAAGACCGACCTGCCCAAGCTGCGCAGCCACGTCGGCATGGTGTTCCAGCACTTCGAGCTCTTTCCGCACCTGTCGGTGACGGACAACCTGACGCTGGCGCAGATCAAGGTGCTGGGCCGCGGCAAGGACGAGGCGCTGCAGCGCGGCCTCAAGATGCTCGACCGTGTCGGCCTGATGGCGCACAAGGACAAGTTCCCGGGGCAACTCTCGGGCGGCCAGCAGCAGCGCGTGGCCATCGCCCGGGCGCTGTCGATGGACCCGATCGTGATGCTCTTCGACGAGCCGACCTCGGCGCTCGACCCGGAGATGGTCGGCGAGGTGCTGGACGTGATGGTGCAGCTGGCCAACGAGGGCATGACCATGATGTGCGTGACGCACGAGATGGGCTTCGCGCGCAAGGTCAGCCACCGCGTGATCTTCATGGACCAGGGCCGCATCATCGAGGACTGCACCAAGCAGGATTTCTTCGGCAACCCGGAGGCGCGCTCGCCGCGGGCCAAGGAGTTCCTGTCCAAGATCCTGCAGCACTGATCCCGCGCCATCCGGCCGCCGCGCCGGCGCCGCATTGAACCCCCGGCGCCGCGCGCGCAACTGAAGACAGGCATCACGAATCCGCACGGGCCCTCCGCCCGAAGGTTGCCTGTCATGACCTACCCGACGCCCACCCGCCGCGCCCTGCGCACCGCGCTGTCCCTGGCCGTGGCCGCCCTGGTGGCGGCCTGCGCGGCGACGGCGCCCGAGCCCGCCGCCGCGCCGCCGGACGGCCGCCCGGTGGAGGACTTCTCGGACGGGCTGCGCTGCATGGATGACCTGCTGCTCGACCACGGCGTGCGCGACCTGCAGCTGGCCGTCAGTGAACCGCCCGACAGCGGCGGGCGCCAGTCGGTGGTGCCGCGCGAGCTGCTGCAGGCCACCTTCACGTCCATGTCGCGGCGCAGCCGCGCGCTCAGGGTGACGCAAGCCAGCAGCGCCGAGCCGGGGCCGGCCTTCGTGCTGCAGGGCGCGGTGCAGCGCCCCGACGCCACCACGCGCGCCGTCACGCTCGGCCTGGTGAACGCGCAGGACCGCAGCCCCGTGCCCGACGCCGCCGCCACCCAGCGCGCCACGCTCCACGCCGGCGTGGCCGCGATCCGCACCTTCGGCCAGGTCTTCGTCGTGCCCACGCGCGGCGGCGACGCGAAGGCGCTGCACGCCGTGGCGGAGGCGGCCGCCATCCAGCTCGTGGGGCGCCTCTCGCGCGTGCCCTACTGGCGCTGCCTGGGGGCGCCGGCCGAGCAGCCGGAGGTCGAGGCCGAGATCCGCGACTGGTACGACACGCTCTCGGCGCGCCCGAAGGACCTCATTGCCTGGTTCCAGGCCCAGCTGCGCGTGCGCGGCGCCTACGCCGGGCCGGCCGACGGCGTGGTCAATCCGCAGACCAAGGAGGCCGTGGCGCGTTACCGCGAGGCGCTGGGCCTGTCGCGCGAGCCCAGGCTCACGCACGACTTCCTGCGCGCCTGGCTGCACGCCGACCACCGCCAGCTCGCCGCGCGCGGCAACGCCGCCGCCCCGGCGGCACCTGCCCATGCGCCGTCGCCGTCGCCGGTGCCGGCTCCTGCGCCGGCACCCGCGGTGGCCACTGCGGTGGCCGCCGCACCGGCGGCCGCCGTGGCCCCGGCCGCCGCGCCGCTGGCGCTGCGCGTGGCCACGGCCAACGAGGCACGGCGCTTCAACGGCGGCGAGCGCATCGAGCTGGACCTGCGGCCCAGCCGCGACGCCTGGGTCTACTGCTTCCACCAGGACGAGCACCGGCAGGTGCGGCGCTTCTTTCCCAACCGCTTCCAGGGCAGCGCGCGCGTGGCCGCGGCCTCGGGGCTGCAGCTGCCGGGCGCGATGCGCTTCGAGCTGCGCATGAACGCGCAGGGCGCGCGCGAGGCGGTGTCGTGCTTCGCCACCGAGCGCGACGTGCTGCCGGCGCTGCCCGCGGCCGTGGCCGGCGGCGACTTCGCGCCGCTGGCGGTGTCGCTGGAGCAGGTGCGCGAGGCCTTCCAGCGCGCCAGCGCCGGCGCCCGGATGGCGCACGAGCTTCTGGCGCTGCAGCCGCGCTGAGGGCGCGGTCCGCATCCCGGGACAAAGCTCCCGGCCGGCCCGGGCGCAGTGTCCCGGGTGCCCTCCCAGCACCCTCCCATGGCGGCGCGGGGCGCGCCGTGCGGCAATGGCTGCCGTGCCGAGCAGTTCGCCCAGCACCGTCCGCGGCAGCAGCGCAGGCCGATGGGGGCAACGGCGCCGATCGACGACGCCGGAGCCGCCGCCCATGGACCTGCCCGACCTCAGGAAGCTCTTCGACACGCAGACGCTGAACGCCGAGCGGCGCACGCTGCGCCTGGCCTGGAGCGACGCGCTGCAGCCGCAGCTCGGCCGCGTGCTGCTGCCGCAGCGGGCCGTCATTGCCGAGGGCGTGTGCGAGCCCACCGAGGCGCGCATCGACTGCCTGGCGCTGTCGGCGCGGTTGCCCCTCGACGCGCTGCCGGGCGAGCCCTTCGCGCTGCAGATGCGCACCGACGGCGGCGAGCCGCGCAGCTTCCCGCTGGTGCTCACCGAGGCGCGGCTGGGCCCGGGAGATGGCGGCCTCATTGCCGTGCACCTGGTCGGGCGCGACGGGATGTCGGTCATGCAGGAGCGCCGGCGGCTGCGCTGCTTCCACCACCGCGGCGTGCCCGAGGTGGTGGACGAAGTGTTACGCGGCTGGCACGGCGACGGGCTGCGGGCGCATTTCGGCTGGCGCTGGCTGGCGGACGTTCATCCGCAGCGCCACCCGGTGCGCGGCTGCTTCATCCAGCACCCCGACGAGTCCGATGCCGGCTTCGTGCAGCGGCTGCTGCGAGGCGCCGGCATCGGCTGGTTCTGGCGCGCGGAGCCGGTGCCCGGCGGCGAGCACGGGCCGGCACGGCTGCCGCGCCAGGAACTGGTGCTGTTCGACGACGGCGCGCAGCTGCCGCCGGGCCAGCCCGAAGCGTTGCCCTGGCACCGCCGCGACGCGAGCCTGCGCGTGGACAGCATCGACCTGCTGGTGCCGCAGTGGCGCCTGGTGCCCTGCGGCGTGGGCCTGCGCAGCTGGGACCACGAGGCCGGGAAGCTGCAGCAGTGCCACGCCATCGCGGGCGCGGCGCGTGGCGGCCTGCTGGCGCAGGGGCTGGGGCCGGTGCGCGTGGCCGCCCCGCACCTGGGCGACGACCCGGACCACGCCGCGCGCCTGGCGCGGGCACACGACGCGCACCAGCGCCAGCGCGTCCACGTGCTGGCCGGGCGCGGCGGCGTGCGCACGCTCGCCCCCGGCCAGCGGCAGCGCATCGACGGCTATCCGGGCTTTGAAGGGCTGTCCGACGCCGAGCGCTGCTTCACGACCCTGCGTGTCGAGCACGTGGCCTTCAACAACCTGCCCGCCGAGCTGGATGCGCCGGCGCTGGCGCTGCTGGGGGAGGACGGGCTGCCCGCCTGGGCGCATGACGGCGCCAGGACGGCCGGGTCCGGGCCCAAGCCGGCGCAGCGCTACGTCAACCGCTTCGAGGCCGTGCCGGTGGCGTCACCTGTCGTGCCGCCGCCGCTGGCCGAGCACGAGCAGCCGCGGCTGCGCACGCTCACTGGCATCGTCGTGGCGCCCCAGGGCATGAACCTGCACACCGACGAGCTTGGGCGCTCGCGCGTGAAGCTGCTGGGCGGCGAGGAGGGAACCGACACCACCGCCTGGATCCGCCACCGCACGCCCTGGGCCGGCAGCGGCATCGGCCTGAGCACCGTGCTGCGCCCGGGCACCGAGGTGGACGTGGAGTGGCTCGCCCATGACCGCCCCGTGATCGCCGGCTGCCATTTCCACCGCTGGCACGGCGAGCCGCCGCGCGTGGGGCACCAGGCCGGGCTGCCGCACAACGGCGCGCAGACCGCGCTGGTGGGCCGGGAGCTCGGCAGCCGGCGCCAGCAGCACCTGCTGCTCGACGACCACCCGAACCAGCCCATGGCGCAGCTGGCCAGCGACGCGGGCCACAGCGCGTTGAGCCTGGGCGCGCTGACCACGCCGCGGCGCGACGGCGTGGCCCGGCCGCGCGGCGACGGTTTTGAATTGCGCAGCGACGCCGCGGGAGCGATACGCACGGCCAAGGCGCTGCTGCTCTCTGCCTGGGCGCGGCTGGAGGCCGCCGGCAACCAGCTCAGCGCCGAGGAGCACGTGGCGCTGATGCAGGACGCGCTGGAGCTGTTCAGGAGCCTGGGCCGCTACGCCGCCGAGCACCAGGGGCTGGCCGTGGACGAGCAGGGGCAGGCGAAGCTGCACGCCGACGTGAAGGCAGCCGAGGGCGGCTCCAGCGTCGATCCGCGCGGCCAGGGCGGCGCGCCGACGCTGAGCCTCACCGCCCCGGCGGGCATTGCCGCGAGCACGCCCGAAACCATCCTGAGCTGTGCCGGCAGGAACATCGACCAGGTGGCGCAGCAGCACCTGCAGCTGACGGCGGGGCAGCGGCTCAATGCCAACGCGGGCCGGGGCATCGGGCTGTTCGCGCACCAGGGCGGCATCAGCGCCATCGCGCACCACGGCGACGCGCTGCTGCAGGCGCAGCACGCCGACGTGCGGGTGGACGCGGGCCGCGACGTGCTGGCCGGCGCGCAGCGCCGCATGGTCTTCACCGCCGGCGAGGAGCTGCTGTTCGTGCTCACCGACGGCACGGCGCTGCGGCTGTCCAAGGCCGGCATCGAGCTGCTGTCGCAACAGCCGCTGCAGGTGCGCACCCGGGGCACGAACTGGGACGGGCCGGACGGCATCGCCGCGGCGCTGCCGGGCTTCGATGCCGGCAGCACCAGCCTGCGCTTCGTGCTGCGCGTGGGCGGGCCGGACGGGCCCGTGGCGGCGGACCGGCCCTACGAGATCACGCTGAGCGACGGCAGCACGCGGCGCGGCCGCAGCGACGCTCAAGGGCGCACCGAGCTGCTGGAGCACGAGGCGATGCAGGTGGCGGGGATACGGGTCTTGAGCGAAGGGGAGGGGGCGTGATGGGCAACGATTCCAAGGGCATCTATCCGAAAGAGCCTTACGACAAGGGCACGGGCCAGGGCCTGTCCCAGTGCAAGCCAGAGCGCGACCAGCCTGTCTACGTGCGTCCCGAGCTGCCCGGCGCCGTCATCGTGATCCACGGCGTCAACGACGTGGGCACGGCCTATGGCGAGGTGGAAGCCGGTTTGTGCGAAGGGCTGAACCGGCGCCTGGACCAGCGCGGCCTCATCCGGCCAGCGCAGTACCGCACCTTCACGGCGCAGGACCGCGACAAGCTGGAGGAGGACCCCGACGCGGTGTTCTTCAAGCGCCAGCCGACGCCGGACAGCTACAGCCCGGTCATCCCGTTCTACTGGGGATTCAGAGAGAAGGCAGGCAAGACTATCGAAGGCAAGGACTTGCCCCACGGCCAGAACACCGACCGCTGGGGCAACCGGCTGGACAAGGACTACAGCAAGGGCGGCGGGCCCTTCGCCAATGCCACCGGCACGCTGCCCGATATGTGGAACAAGGGCACGGTCAATTCCGCCACCAGCGAGTGGGCCAGCCGGGACCCGCTGCGACCGCTGCTGAGCGCGCCGGGGCGGCTGTACATGGTGCTGGCCGCGCAGCGGCTGGCCGCGCTGGTGTCGATGATCCGCGACTACCACCCCGACGACACCGTGAGCCTGGTGGCGCACAGCCAGGGCTGCATGCTCAGCCTGCTGGCGCAGGCCTTCCTGGCCCAGCGCGGCCTGCGCCCGGCCGACGCGCTGGTGCTCACGCACCCGCCCTACAGCCTGGAAGCCAAGCTCGACCTGCACATCAAGCTCCTGGTCAAGCCTGACAAGGTGGACGCTGCGGACGACCGGATGAGTCCCTCGAAGGACAAGGACGGCAAGCCTTCCGCGGACCAGCCCGACCGCTACGGCTTCCTGGAAGGCCGGCAAACGCTGCACGCGCGGCTGCAGACGCTGGCCAACATCGTGGAGCTGGTGGCCACGCGCCGCGGCGCGGCACCGGCCTTCGAGGCGCTCAAGAGACATCCCGGCGACATCGTTGGCGCGAAGTGGGAGCCCACGGGCGACCGCGACAACCGCGGCAAGGTGTACCTGTACTTCTGCCCCGAGGACATGACGGTGGCGCTCAAGAACGTCAAGGGCATCGGCTGGCAGGGGGTGCCCGAGTACCTGCGCGGCCCGCAGTGCGACGCGGCGCCGCCTTGTCCGACACCGGGCAACGCCAACCCGCGGCTGGGCATGACGGAGGTGCTGCGCCGGCCCTTTGCCGAGCTCACGCGCTGGAATCGAGCAGGCCCGGGCGGCAAGTTCGTCAGCGGCTTCTTCCAGCGCGTGTTCACGCAGCGCCGGCGTCCCGACCCCGACAGCGGCGAGGCCGTGCTGGTGGGCCAGGCGCGGTCGCACGACCACGTGCTGCGCATGGACGGCGAGGACGAGAGCGACCACGCGGCGCGCATGGGCCTGTGGCATCCCGTGAATAAGAGCGCCCGCGAAGGCCTGCCCAAGGCGGACCTGAGGCTCTGGCAGGTGCCGGCCTCCTCCCGGGACACCGACGAATCCATGGCGCGCCGCCGCGTGGGCGTGGTGGTCGTCAACGGCGAGCCGCTGCCGCGGCCGGTAGTGCCCGACTTGAATGCCGGTGCCCTGGCAGCCGACGACCCGCGCACGCCGCGGGACGACCCTGCGGGCACCTGGGAGGGGGTCGATCCGATCGACGCCGCCATTGCCGCGACCAGCAAGTTTGGCGCGCGCGAGGTGTGGCAGCTCATCAACGACCCGCAGCCCGGTTGGACGCGCATGGACGCCGGGATGCCGCTGGCCAGCCCGGCACCCGTGCTGCACAAGGAGGCCGTGGCGCAGGAGTCCGCGCGCCGCTGCCAGGACATCCAGTTCCACCTCAACAAGGGCAAGCCCGGCACGCAATGCACACCTGCCGTGCTGGAGCTCTACCAATGCCTGTCCGGCCGGGAGCGCCGGCCCAACGGCAAGTTGCTGGTCAAGCGGCTGGAGACGCCCGATGAGGTGCGGCTGCACTGGCAGAACGACCGGGCCGAGCGCTCGCGCCACAGCGCCATCTTCGGCAGCCGGCTCAATCACCGCGACGTCACTGCCTTCGACCTGGCCATCGGGCAGGGGCGGGCCGTGTCGGACCCGAAATTCCGGGCGTATTTATGTGCGGTGGCGGATTGGAGACTGATAAAAATTGATGAAGGCAAAAAGGAAAAGGGGCGTCCAGGAATAATGACTTGGAGGGGATTTCTGGAGCAATTTGGCTGTTACTTTGATCAGGAAAACAAGTGGCGTAAGGCGTTGATCGAGGGGAGCAGCGACTACTACAGCACGGGCAACATTCCTGAATGTGTTGCCCTGCTGCCGGAGGAATTGCCGCCAACCGTGGTGTGTGAAACCAGCGCTGGCAGGCGTGTTGAACCAGTTGCCATGCCGAAAGCAGGTGACGCTTGCGACGCGAACCTGTCCGAATGGCGCTTTGAGGATCTGGATGTGGTGCAGCCCCATCGTGAAAGGATGAGGTGATGATCCGGTTGAATGGATTGAAAGCCAAAATACCGAAGGTTGTGTTGGGCCCCGGGCTTCTGTTTATTGTTGTGTGTGCACTGCTTGCGGCTCTGATGGTGAATTTGCCTCACGTTGATCTTGTGTCATTGGAGGAGGAAATGAAAAACTCTATTGGTGTGCGTTGGATTTTTATCATGATGCTGCTGGTTGTGGCGACCGGGGTGGCTTGGATAATATTTGCGGCGTTTGAAGAATCAGGAGAGCCCGTGTCGCTTTCTGTGCGGACTGCACTGCCGCCGCTTACAGAAGCCGAGCGAGTTCAAGCGCAACGCGAGTATGTGTTGGAGGTCATCAGCCTCGGCGTCACGCTGGACAAGTACCGCCAAGGTAAGTTGTGGGATGCGCTGAGCCGAGGAAGTGCCTACGCCACCATCCGCGAGCAAGATCCCAAGAAATATCCTTGGGGTGCACGGGAAAAGGGTGAACAAGAGGGCAAGCGCTCGGATGATGCTCTTGAGAATGGAGCAAAATATACGCCGTCTAATTGGGGGGTGCCTGCTTTCGCGGTGGACTCGGCTGCGGGTTTTTCTCCCGATGATCCTTATCCAGGCTTCATTGGTGTTGCGGCCGCTTCCAAGTGGATTGGCATGAGTTCGGAACTGTTTGTTGCAGCAGGTTCGGAGCAGTCGGATCGGCCTGATAGGCTGATGGAGCGTGTGTTTCGTTTTTTTGACGAACATCCGGATGTACCATACGTCGTGATTTCGGCGGCAGATGGCTTGTATTTCCGGGATCTGTATCGTCCCAAAGGAGTGCTGCCTTTGATTCGGGATGGATATTACGTCCCTGAAATGCCGGACAGCACGGTGGTATTCGTCCTGGCGCGCCGGGAGCGCGTGGACCCGCTGCGGCCTTTCGCATTCGAGGATTTCGACACCATGTCCGGTCCCTTTGATGTGGAGGATTTCAATCGAAAAGGCTTCGCACGTCGCATTTTCCTGGCTCACTTGCGGTTGTCGGAAGACTTGCCCAAGCCCAAGGGCGCCCTTTATCGCACCCCCACCACCGCCGAATGGCTGCAGGAAACCGCCGCCATCGCCAGGCGTCCCGACATGTATCCCAAGGCGCCGTCCGCATTTGAAATGCCCTGGGAGAAGGGCAGATACCCGTCGCGGGATTTCAGGCCCACGCCCTGGTTCCCCATTCCCTGGAACAAGTCGCAGTTGGCCGAGTTCGACCGGCTGCCCACCCTGGGCTTCATCCACCGGCCGGTGTTCGTGAAGACCGTGGACGGTCAGGGCCGGCCGCTGCGGCGCAGCGCCGCGCGCGCCGCCGCGCTGGCCGCGGGCTGGCAGGAGGCGCTGCAGACGCTGCCCGAGGGCGAGCGTGCCGCCGCGCCGGCGCGCGTGGTGGTCTCCACCGCCGGGCGTACCGAGCAGACCATCGCGCTGGGCAGCGTGCTGCAGCAGTGGACGGACGCCGGCGGCCCGGAGCTCGACCGCAACAAGCCCACCGAGTGGATCGACACCGACGCGCGGCTGGGCAACACCGGCGCGGCCAGCTGGTTCATGGGCATGGCCATCGGCGTCATGGGCAGCTACCGCGAGGGCGGTGCCAGCGCCGCCATCAACCTGCGCGACCCGGCCGAGGCCAGCATCGTCTTCATCACGCCGCCGTCCGAGGAAAAGCGCCGCACGCAACAGCATTCGCAGGGCGGCGACGTGTGGCGCAGCATCGTCGGCCCGGCCATCGACCCGGGCAATTACACGCAGTGACGGCGTTGCCGACGGCAACCATCCCTGCGTCCATCCAGGAGAGCCACCACCATGCGCGGCGTCATCCGTCTCAACGATCCCACCAGCCACGGCGGCCGGGTGCTCTCGGCCAGCGACGAGCACCGCGTGCTCGGCCTGGGCGTGGCCCGGGTCGGCGACCGCTGCAGCTGTCCGCGCAAGGGCCACGCCGGCTGCTTCATCGCCGAGGGCGACGCGGCCGTGCGCATCGAGGGCCGGCCCGTGGCCTTCGACGGCCACCGCACTTCCTGCGGCGCCGTGCTGCGCTCCACCGCGCCCCGGCATGGCCGGCCCTGACGCTGCATCCGTTCCACGACCCGCCGGCCCGTGTGCCGGTCCACCCGCGCCGCGACCCGGCGCTCACCACCGCCCAGGAGAAGCCGCCATGTCCGCCGTCCCTTCACCCCACCCGCCCCACCATCCGCTCGCCGAGGGCGAGTCCCTGGACACCGCCTGGGGCGCGCGCCTGACGCGCAGCGACGGGCAGATCCGCGCCGAGCTGCCCGTGGTCACCAGCGTGGGCCTGTGCAACCTGTGCGAGGTGCGCAGCCACGAGGTCGTGCGCGTCGCGGGCATGGCCTCGCACAGCGTGCGCTTCATCGACGGCGGCCAGCTGCGCTTCGCCTACAACGACCGCGGCGAGCTCGTCGAGCTGGTGTGCCTGGGCGTAGGCGTGGCGCTGGGCAAGGACGGCCGCGTCATGGCCGCCATGGCCGGCTCGCCCACGCTGCTGGAGTACGCCGACGCCCGCCGCGTCTGAGGCCGTCCGGCCTCAGCCCGCCAGCAGCCGCCCCACCAGCTGCAGCACCTGCGTGCCGCGGCGCAGCAGCTCGTCCTGCAGCAGCTGCACCAGCGTCACCAGCTGCGCCAGCACGATCAGCGTCGCCGCCACCGCCTTGATCGAGCTGGCCAGGGAGAACACGTTGAGCTGCTGCGCGAAGCGGTTCATCAGCCCCAGCACGCCCTCGACCACGTGCAGCAGCAGCAGCGCCGGCGCGGCCACCAGCAGCGCCAGCAGCATGATGCGGCCCAGCTCGCCCTCGAACACCAGCATCCCGCCCGGGGCCAGGCCGGCCAGCGGCTGGCGCACCGGCCAGCGATTGAAACTCTCGACCAGGGCGCCCACCAGCAGCATGAAGCCGCCGGCGGACATGAACACCCAGCCCGCCAGCCGGCCGAACAGCGCGCCGTTGAGCGTGGTCTGGTGGCCCGAGAGCGGGTCGTTGACCTGGGCCTGCGTGGTGCCGATCTTGTTGTCGATGAGCTGCCCCGCCGCCTCGAAGGCCCACAGCACCCCGGCGAACAGGAAGCCGATCGCCGCGCCCAGGAACGCCTCCTTGAAGAACAGCGCCGCCCATTGCGCGCCGGAGAGCTGCAGCGGCGCCGCCGAGGGCTGCAGCGCCAGCGCCAGCAGCGCCACCGACACGAACAGCGCGTTGCGCACCGTCGCGGGCACCACCTCCTGCGTGAAGACCGGCACCAGCAGGAAGGCCACCGCCACGCGCGTGACCGACAGGCCCAGCAGCAGCGCGGTGTCCGACAGCGTGCCGAAGAGCGCCAGCGCCTCCATGGCGAAAGCGTCCCGGGCGCCGCTTCAGCGCACCAGGCCGGCGAAGTCGCTGAAGACGCGGTCGCCGAACTGGTAGAGGCCGCCGCCCAGCATCGAGGCGGTCAGGAAGATCGTGACCACGATCGCGAAGAACTTCAGCACGTACTGCAGCGTCTGCTCCTGCAGCTGCGTGGCGGCCTGCACGAAGGCTACCAGCAGCCCCACCAGCGCCGCCACGATGATCGGCGGCGCCGACAGCAGCAGCACGAACCACAGCGCCTGCTGCGTCAGTTGCACGATCTCGCCCTGGTGCATGGTTGCGTCCTCAATGGGGTGGGTCAGAGGTAGGTCAGGATCAGCCCGTGGGTGAGCTTGACCCAGCCGTCGATGAGCACGAACAGCAGCAGCTTGAACGGCATCGACACGGTGGTGGGCGAGAGCATCTGCATGCCCATGGCCATGAGCACGTTCGAGATCACCAGGTCGATGACCAGGAACGGCAGGAAGATCAGGAAGCCGATCTCGAAGGCCACCGCCAGCTCGCTGACCGTGAAGGCCGGCACCACCACCAGGAAGTCGCGGTCCGTGAGCCTGGCGGCCTGTCCCGGGGGCAATGCGCGCTGCGCGGTTTTCAGGAAGAACTCGCGCTCCACCGGGCGGGCATGCTTGACCAGGAACTCGCGCAGCGGCTCCTTGGCCGCATCGGCCGCCTTGAGCATCGAGCCGGTGCTGGCGCCGATGTTGTCCAGGCCCTGCAGCCGCTCGCCCATCTGCACGCCCACCGGCGCCATGACGTACAGGCTCAGCACCAGCGCCAGGCCGTTGAGCACGACGTTGGGCGGCACCTGCTGCAGCCCCAGCGCGTTGCGCAGCAGGCTCAGCACCACCACCAGCTTGGTGAAGGAGGTGACCATGACCGCCACGAACGGCGCCAGCGCGAGCAGGACGACCGTGAGCAGCGCCGAGGAAGGGGAGAAGGAGGTGAGGTCCATCGCGCGGTGGGTTGCGCGGGGGAGCGCGGGGGTTCAAGCGCCGCGGCGTCAATACACCGGCAGCGTCGCGTCCTCCGCCTCGCCCAGCGCCTCGATGGCCAGCGCCCAGCCGCCGCCCCAGGGCATGAGCCGGCCGCGCGCCGCGCACAGCGCCGGCTGCCCCGGCTCGCGCAGCCACAGCGCCGCGCCCGGCCCGGCCTGCGCCAGCACCGCGCCGCCCTGCCAGCCCGCCAGCAGCGGCGTGCCCATGCCGTGCGGCAGGTCCAGCAGCACTTCGCACGCAGGCCCGGGGCCGCACGCGCCGGCCGCGTCCGCCACGTCCAGGCCCTCGGCTGCGGCCGGCGCGCCCTCGGCGCCCGCCGGCAGCCGTGGCGCCAGCGGCTGCTCCAGCGCCACCGGCAAGCCGGCGCCGCCGCGCTCGCCTGCCGCACGCAGCCGGCCGCGCCAGGGCGTGGCGGCGTCGAAGCTCTCGGGCAGCAGCAGCGCGCCGCCGGGCTCCAGCAGCGCCAGGTCCTCGGCCGCCAGCCGCGGGCAGGAGAGCACCAGCTGCGCCGGCAGCAGCGGCCAGCGCAGCACGGCGGCCAGCGCCGGCCCCGGCGCGGGCAGCGTGCGCAGCAGCGCCCAGGGCAGCTCGATGCTGCCGCGCGCGGCCACCGGCTCGCCCGCGGCGGTGGCGGCATCGAGCTGCCAGGCGGCGCGCACCTGGCTGCCGCGCTCGGCCGGCGCCATCGGGATCTCGGTCCAGCGCCAGTCCAGCGCCCGGCCGATCCAGTCCTCCAGCGCCTGCAGCTGCGGCTCGCAGCGCTGCAGCGCGATGGCCGCGTCCAGCGCGTGCGCCAGCGCCGGCGCCTCCACGCGCAGGCGCAGCGGCCCGGCCGGCAGCACGCACTCGAACACCGGGCCGCGCGGCGCGGCGGCGGCGGCGGCGGCCGAAGCCGAGGGGGCAGACCGGGGCGAAAGGGCAGGCTGCGCGGCGGCAGCGCGCGGGGCGTCGAGCACGGCGTCCATGCCCGTCACGCCCGCTGGCTGACCATCATGCGCGTGAGCTGCGCCACGGAGCGCGCCTGCATCTTGGCCATGCCCCGCGCGCGGTACAGCTCCACCGTCTTCACCGACAGCCCGATGCGGTCGGCGATGTTCTTGTTGTAGGTGCCCTGGATCACGTGGCCCAGCACCTCGCGCTCGCGCGGCGTGAGCGTGCGCTCGCGCGCCACGAAGCGCGCGTGCGCCTGCGCGTCCTCGCCGTCCGGCCCTGCGGCGGACGGCGCCGGGCCCGCCGCCGCGGCGGCCCCGTGCGGCACGGCGCCGCCGGGCGCCTCCTCGTGCGCCTGCGCGCGCCAGGTGAACGCGCTGTGCAGCGCCGCCTCCAGCGTGTCGTCGTCGAAGGGCTTCTCCAGCAGCGTGACCGCGCCCTTGCGCATGGCCTGCACGGCCAGCGGCACGTCGGCATGGCCGCTCATGTAGATCACGGGCAGCGGCGCGCCGCCTTCGAGCAGCGCGTCGTGCACGTCCAGGCCCGAGAGGCCGGGCATGCGCACGTCCAGCAGCAGGCAGGCCTCCTCGGCCGGGTCGCGCCGCGACAGCGCCTCCAGCGCCTCGTGCGGGTCACCCCAGGCGCGCAGCCGGTAGCCGCTGCCGCCCAGCCAGAAGGCCATGGCGTCGCGGAACTCGGGGTTGTCGTCGAGGATGTAGATGGTGCGCATGGCGGGGGTTCTCCTCAGCGGGAAGGCGCATCGGCCTGGGCCGCGCGCGGCAGCCCGACGTGGAAGGTGGTGCCGCGCTCGGGGTTACGGCTGAACCACAGCCGGCCCTGGTGCAGCTCGATGAAGGATCGGCAGATCGACAGCCCGATGCCCATGCCCGACGGCTTCGTCGAGGCGAACGGCACGAACAGCCGCGCCTGGGCCTCGTCGTCGAGGCCGCAACCGTTGTCGCTGACCTGCAGCTCCAGCTCGCCGTGGTGGCGCAGCAGCCGCAGCGCCAGGCGCGGCTGCGGCGGCGGGTCGGTGCGCAGCGCGTCCAGCGCGTTGCGCATGAGGTTGACCACCACCTGCTGCAGCATCACCTCGTCGCCGCACACCGGCGCCTCGCCGTCGGGCAGCGCCAGCTCCAGCCGGGCGTTGCTGCGCTGCAGGTCCCAGTCCAGCAGCGCGGCGCTGGCGCGCAGCAGCCGGTTCAGGTCCAGCCGCGCACGCCGCGGCTGGTGCGAGTGCGTGAACTCGCGGATGCGCGCCACGATGCGCGCGGCAAACATGGCCTGGTCGATGGCGCGGTCCAGCGCCTGCGCCTCGGCCTCCTGGAGCCGGCCGCTGGCGCGCCGCGCCAGGCGCGAGCGCAGCCCGCGCAGCAGGTTGGCGCAGGCGCCGATGGGCTGGTTGATCTCGTGCGCCAGCGTCGTGGCCATCTCGCCCACCGACAGCACGCGCGAGGTGAACAGCAGCTGCTCGCGGGCGTCGAGCTGGCGCTGCAGCGCGCGACCCTGTTCGCGCCGGTCGGCCAGGCGCAGCAGCCGCAAGCCGCCTTCGACGGGCGCGGACAGCTCGGCCTGCCACTCCTGCGCGTCGCCCAGCACCAGGCGCTGCGCCGCTGCCGCCGCGGCGGGGGTGGCGGCGGGCTGCGCACGCAGCGCCGCGGCCAGTCCCGGCAGGGCGTGCTCCAGATCCACCAGCGGCGTTCCCTCGCCCAGCGCGGGCAGCAGCCGCAGCCAGCCCGGGCTGGCCCAGGCGACACGGCGCCGGCCCGCGTCGAGCGCGGCCACGGCGTCGCCCAGGGCGGCGAAGGCGGCCGCGGCGCGAGCAGCGCCAGCGGTACCGGCGGGCGCGGCGGCAGCTTCAAGGGCATCAGGCACGGCATTCATGCGGGCTCCTCGGTGCGGGGTGTCCGGCCGCTGGGTTGCGGCAGCAGCGCCGGGCGGTTCTGTGCGTGTGGCGCGCGCCCCCGCGGCCGCGGGAATAAGTCACGCCGGCGCCGGCGCCGGCGCGGGGCCGGCCAGCGGCAGCGGGCACACCACCAGCAGCACGCTCCACTGCATGCCCAGCGCGTTCCAGAAGCTGCGCGCGGCGGCGATGCGCAGCGTCACGGCGCAGGGCGCGCGGCGCTCGGCCAGCACCGGGCCGAGCTGCACGGCGCAGTCCCCGGCCTGCGCCGCGTCGGCGGCGACGAGGCGGCGGCCGTGGCGCGGGTGGTGCTCCTTGACCAGCCGCGCGTGGCACCAGCGCGCCGCGCGTGGCGGCTCGCGCGGCGGCTCGCGCCATTGCAGCCCGGCTTCGAAGCAGGGTCCGGCCAGCCGGGCCGCCGCGCCGTTCGCGGCCGGACCCGGCGCCAGGACGAACGCCCAGGCCGCGCCCTGCGGCGCCGGCGCCTGCGGGCAGGCCACGACCACGCAGCGCCCGCGCCGCCACTGCTCGGCCGCCGCGCGCAGCGCCGGCGGCGGGTTGGCCCCGCGCAGCGCGGCGTGCAGCGCGCGCAGCAGCGCGTCCAGCCGCGAGTCGGCGGCATCCACGGCATCGAAGACCAGCTCCGTGCTGGCGCGGCCGTCCTGCGCGCCTGGACCGTCGTCCGGCGTTGGCGCGTCCGTCCCGGGCCCGGATTCCTGGCGCTGCCGGCGCGGGTCCGGCTCGCGTTCCTTGTCCGCTTCTCCGGGCCGCAACCGCGGCGCTTCGGGCAGGGGTGGCGGCAGCGTCCAGCCCATGCCCGGATCGACCTGCAGCCCCACCATCAGCGCTGGCGCCAGCAGGGCTTCAGGCAGCGCGAACTCGCCGGGGACGCTGTCCGCGGTGGCGGGCGCGCTGGCCTCCAGGCGCTGCTGCGGCGTCGGCGCGTCGCCCGGGGCGGGCGGCGGTCGCATGAAACCCTGCTGCACCGCCGTCTCGGCCGCCGGATGCGCCGCGGCCGGCAGCGCGCCGGACGGGTCTTGCGGGCTGGCCGCGGGGGCTGGGCCGAGCAGTCGCTCGGCCAGGCTTTCGCGCAGCAGCAGCCGGGAGGTGCCGTCGGGCGGGCGGGCCGCCGCGCCGGCTGCCGTCCCGGCTTCGCCGCTGCCCCCGGCAGCCGACAGTGCCTCGACGGCGTCCAGCGCCGAGACGGTGCTCAGAGGCAGGGTGTCCATGTCAAGTCATGCCGGGGTCAGGTCTTGCCTTTTGCCTGGTGCAACTACCTATGTGCTTGTGGTGAAGCAAGGTCGGTTCGGACGCATTGAGGGGGCAAAAGGCAAGACCTGACCCCATCTTTTGCATCTTTTGGCCATCAACCCGCGCCCCCCACCGCCACCAGCCCGCCCGGGCCCAGCGTCAGCCGCTGCGGCTCCAGCCCCAGCAGCTCCAGCAGGTAGCCGCGCGCGGCCTGGCGCACGTTGGCCATGGCGGCCGGGCCCTGGCGCAGCGCCACGGTCCAGGTCTCACCGATCAGAACCGCCAGCAGCGCGAACTTCTCGAAGGTGTCCTGCTGCTCGCGCAGCGCCAGCGCCGCCAGGCCCGGGCGCAGCACGCCGGCGAGCTGCGCCTTCAGCGCGTCGAACACCGCCGGCGTCGCGTCCACGCCCTGCAGCGCGCGCAGGTTCGCCACCACGAAATGCGCCGCCGCCTCGGCCACGTCGTCGTCCCGGCGCGATCCCGTGCCGGCACTGGCGCCCACGCTGCGGCGGTAGTGCGCCAGGCAGCGCACGTACAGCGCGCGCCGCTCCTCGCGCGCCGCCGGGCTGCCGGGCAGGGCGTCGGCCAGCAGGCCCGGCGCGCGCGGCACCCGCGCCGCGGGCAGCGTCAGCGGGGCGGCGTCGGCCACGGCGTGTGCATCGGCGAGCGCGTGCCGCATCCGCTGCGGCAGGGTGCGGGCCGGGCCGGCGGCGGCGAGCTGGGGCATGTTCATGCGGAGGTCTCCTCGGTCGGGTTCGGGATCGGGGTGGCGGCTGGAGTGGTGCCGGGACGCGGCGGGCGCAGCGCCGCGCGCAGCCGCTGCCGCCGCGGCAGGGCGCACGCGGCGCGCCAGGCCGGCGCGCCCAGGCGGAAGTGCAGGGCCACGCCGTCGCCGTAGGGCCGAGGGCCCAGCTCGCTGAAGCCCAGCGCCAGCAGCACGGCGCGCGCGCTGCGGTTCACGGGATGGCAGGTGGCCCAGACGCGGCCGAGTCCCAGGCGCGTGAAGGCGTGCTCCAGCAGCAGCGCCGTGCCGTCGAAGACCACGCCCCGGCCCCAGGTCGCGGGCAGCAGCCGGCTGCCCAGCTCCACCGCGCCGGGCTTGTCCGGCATGGGCATCAGGCTGAACCAGCCGGCGAACGCGTCGCTGCCACCACTGTCCGGCGTGGGTTGGGAAACGTCGGCGCGCCAGATGCCCAGCCCCTCGTGCTGGCGGTACAGCACCGCCATGCGCGCCAGGAAGAAGCGCAGCACCGCCGGGTCGTCCAGCGGGTAGTCGTCGGTGAGTTGCGCGCGCACCCGCGGCTCGCGGTGCATGCGCAGCAGGTCGGCCGCGTCGGCCGGGCCCAGCTCGCGCAGCCTGAGCTGCGGCGTGCGGCCCCAGTCGGCAACGGGCGCCGGGGCGGTGTCCACGATTCGTCGGGCATTCACGGCAGGTCTTCGGCGTCGGTGGAGGCGGTGTCGGGCGGGTGCAGCGTCAGCGCTTCGTGGCTCACGCCCCGGGCGCGCAGCCGCTCTTCGAGCCGCCCTAGGTTGCGGCGCAGCTCCTGCGGGTTCAAACCGTGCGCGCCGATGGACAGCGTCCACTGCGCGCCCACGGCCGGCGCCACGGCCTGCAGCGTCAGCGCCGCGCCCTGGAGGGGCTTGAGCGACACCTCGAAGGCGCGCGCCGCGTCGGTGGCGGCGGGTGCGGGCGCGGCCGACTGCGCCAGTTGCGCGCGCAGCGTCGCGGACGGGGCTTCCACCAGGCCGCGCGCGGACGGCGCCGCCTCGATGGGGACGGGCGGCTGCACGGTGGGCAGTCCCAGGGCGAAGGGATGCGGGGCGGGCGTCGGCGGCGGCAGGCCGGCGTCGGCGGGCGGCTGCCCGGTGTCTTCGTCGCCGAACGCGTGACCGCTGCCGCCGCGCTCGCCCAGCTGCGCGCGCTGGCGCAGGGCACGCTCGAAGTCGGCGGTATGCCTTTCGTCGGCGCAGGACCGTCCGGGCTCACCCCGGCGCGTGGCACCTGCAACCTGGCTGCTGGCAGCCGAGGTCGAAGAAATCATGGACAGCTCCCGGGTACAGGGTTCGACGACGCGTCGTTGCCGCTGGGTTGCCGCAAGGCGCTCCCGGGTTCAATGAATGACTCCGCTGCTTGGAAATGGTCCGGCAACAAGCCTTTCGCCGAGCGCGTGCGCCGATTTCAATGGAGGAAAACAAAAGCAGCCGATGCTGGATTTGATGGCTGCGCGTTTTCGCGCCAAATCAATGTCGCCAAATATCCGTGCCACGGGCCTGTTCACTCGGTGTTTTCGATCCGCATCTTCATGTCGGCACGTCTTCCAGGGTGAATCCGGAGGATTGCCGAGATTTTTGGAAAAATGCCGGCCGGCGGTTCAATGGCGCCGGCGTTTGCGGGAGATCCTGAATGAAGAAGCTTGCCGTGGGGGAACGTGCGACCTTTGAAGTGGATGCGCGCAGGATGTTCAACGAAAGTGGAATACAGGTTGAGAGTGGCGCGGTATATCGGCTGGCTGTGAGTCAGCAAATTGAAGCCTGGGACGATGCCTCGGTTCACTCGTCGCCACGTCACGGCTGGTCCATGCCGTGGTCCTTGATCGAACCTTTGGTCCGCCTGCGGGCCCGAGCCTCGAATGTGCCGATGTATGCACTGGTCGGTGCAGTGGATGAAGACCCCTCGACCTATTTTCATGCCTTGGCGGAGCAGGACTGGACGCCCAGCAGGAACGGCCAGTTCACCTGCTTTGCCAACGACTGGGCACGTAAATACGACAACAACAAGGGAAGACTCCTGCTCGAAATGACCCGCGTGGCCTGATCCGTCAATTCCAGGCGGGAGCGGGCTTTCAATGGCGAGGCCTTCCCTGGTCTTCCACTTCCAGCTCCAGCCGCCGCTCCGCCGCCTGCGCCCGCTCGCGCTGCGCCACCTCCATCAGGCTGCGCACGGCGTCCTGGCCGGCCAGCGCGCGCGTGAGCTCGGCGCGCACCTGCTGCTGCTGTTCCTGCGCGGCCTCCAGCGCGTGCTCGTCGTCGATCAGCCCGTACTCGGCGCGCTCCAGCAGGTCGGCCAGGCGCTCGCGCTCGGCCGCGGCCACCTCGATCCAGCGCGGCAGCGACGGCGCCAGCGCCCCCACCACGCCGCGCGCCAGCGCGTCCAGCCCGGCGCGCAGCCCGTGCACTTCCGCCTCGCGCTCGCGCACCACGCGCAGCGCTTCTTCCACCGCGGCCTGCGCCTCCGCGCAGCGCGCGCGCAGCCGCTCCACGCGCAGCGCGCGCAGCCGCAGCAACTCGCGCGCCTCGCGGATCACGACGCCACCGCCTCGCGCAGCCTCTGCAGCGTCTCGTCGAAGCCGGTGGGCTCTTCCGCGTGCTGCTGCAGCAGCGCCTTGATGGCGGGCATGCGCTCGATGGCGGCATCGGCCACCGGGTCGCTGCCGGCCTGGTACTCGCCCACGCGCAGCAGGAACTCGACTTCCGCATGCCGCGCCATCAGCGTGCGCAGCCGCGCCGCGGCCTCGCGGTGGTCCCGGTCTGCCACGCGAGTAAAAACCCGGCTGGCGCTGCCCAGCACGTCGATGGCCGGGTAGTGGTGCGCCTGCGCCAGCTTGCGCGACAGCACGATGTGCCCGTCCAGGATCGAGCGCACTTCCTCCGCCACCGGATCGCTGTTGTCGTCATCCTCGGCCAGCACCGTGTAGAAGGCCGTGATCGAGCCATGCGCGTCGTTGCCCGCGCGCTCGAACAGCCGCGGCATCTCGGCGAACACCGAGGGCGGATAGCCCCGCCGCACCGGCGGCTCCAGCGCCGACAGCCCCAGCTCGCGCAGGCCACGTGCGAAGCGCGTGACGGAATCCATCAGCAGCAGCACGCGCCGGCCCTCGCGCCTGAACCCTTCCGCGATGGCGGTGGCCGCGTAGGCCGCGCGCACCCGCTCCAGCGCCGGGCGGTCCGAGGTCGAGACCACGAGCACCGAGCGCCGCAGACCCTCCTCGCCCAGGCTGTCGTCGAGGAACTCGCGCACCTCGCGCCCGCGCTCGCCGATGAGCGAGATCACGATCACGTCGGCCCGCGCGCAGCGCGCGAGCATCCCCAGCAGCGTGGACTTGCCGCCGCCGGCCATGGCGAAGATGCCCACGCGCTGCCCCTCGCCCACGGTCAGCGCCGCGTCGATGGCGCGCACGCCCGTGGGCAGCGGCGTGTCGATGCCGCGCCGGCGCAGCGGCGAGGGCGCGTCGGCATGCAGTGGCGTCCAGTCGAGCGTGCGCTCGTCCAGCGGCCGGTCGTCCAGCGGCCGGCCGAAGGGGTCGATCACCCGGCCCAGCAGCGCCGGCCCGCAGGGCACGCGCGCCACGTCGGACAGGGCCTGCACCGCCGCGCCCACGGCCAGGCCCTGCAGCGGCCCGTAGGGCGCCAGGATCGCCTCCGGCCCGGCAAAGCCGATCACCTCGGCCAGCAGCGGCTCGCGCTCGGCTTCCACCGCGTCGAACACCCGAACCTGCTGCCCGATGCGCGCGCGCAGCCCCGTGGCACGCAGCACCGTGCCGCCGGCCTGCACCACGCGGCCCTGCTCGGCCACGGTGCGCGTGCCGTGCAGCGCGCGCAGCAGGCGCTCGGATTCCTCGGCGAACGCCGTGCTCATGGATTCGGCTCCTCCGCGCCACGCGGCGCCCAGGCCTGCGCCAGCCGCGCGAGCTGCCCCTCCAGCGACGCGTCGATGGCGCCGTGCGCCGTCTCCAGCCGGCAGGCGTCGATGGCGCAGGCGGCGTCGCCGCGCACCTCGATCCCGATGCCGGGCCCGGCCGCATCGAGCGCCGACAGCCGCGCGCGCACCGCCTCGGCCCGGTCCGGGTGCACGGCCAGCACCAGCGGCTGCGCCGGCACCACCTCGGCCGCGGCGGCCTGCGCCAGCGCGGCCAGCACGTCGTCGGCGGCGAAGTGGCCGAGCAGCTTGCGCACCACCTGCAGCGCCAGCGCGCCGGTGTCGCGGCGCAGCCGCGCGCGCTCGCGCTCGGCGGCCTGGCCCAGCTGCAGCAGGGCGCTGGACAGCTCCTCGCGCGCCGCGCGCCGGCCGTCCGCCAGGCCCTGCTGCTGTCCTTCGGCGCGCGCCGTCTCCAGCACCGCGGCGATGCGCTGCGCCTCGGTGCGCTGCAGCTCGGCGAGCTCCGCGCACAGCCGCTGCGCGTCCTGCAGCACCGGCACCTCGGCCGCGCGCAGCACCAGGCGCGGCGAGGCGATGCGCGCCGGCCCCTCGGCCTGCCACAGCAGCCAGCTCATTGGGGCACCCTTGCGCTGCGCGCGGTCCCGCCAAGCGGGACGGTGCGCCGCCTTCGCAGCGGCCGTGCGGCGGCGCTCATGCCAGCGCCTCCAGGCTTTCGGCGGCGGCGATGAGCTGCCGCGCCGCCTCGGCCGTGAAATCCAGCGGCGCCGGCACGGCCAGCAGCGGGGCGGCGGCGCGGCGCAGCGGCAGCGGCTCCAGGGCCGACAGCAGCACCGCCGCGCCCAGCGCCTGCAGCCGCTCCACCACCGGCGCGCCGTCGCCCACGCGCTGCGGCGCCACGCCCGGCGGCAGGGCGGGCACGGGTTGCGCCAGCAACGCCTTCCACCAGGTCTCGCCCACGGCGGCGCGCGCCGCGGCCACGCGCGGGCGGTCGATCCACAGCCGCAGCTCCGCGCCGCACAGCAGCGCGCCGGCGCGGCACTGCAGCCGGTCGCTGGCGGCGGCGTCCAGCGCCAGCCACGGCGGCGCGGCGTCGAGCGCGTCCCACTCGATGTCGCCGGCCAGCGCGGGCGAGGCCGCGAGCAGCTGCTCGGCGATGGCGGCGCGGCGGCGGCGGTGGAGGGCGGGGTTGGCGGTGGGTGGGTTCATTGCTTGTTGCTCGCTGAAATGACTTCGTATTGGCTGCGAAAGCGCAGTGCTGTCCGGAGAGGCCGCAAGGGCGCCGGCCGGAAGCCGACACGCCGCCCCCACTACTTCGTCATCCCCGCGCAGGCGGGGATCCAGGCGGTCCCCAAGGTGCCGATGGCTGGTCGGGTAGCTCACCAGGGCCCAAGGCACGGCAGGCGCTGTGCATCAGCTGGCAGCTGGCTTGGGGGCCGCCTGAATTCCCGCCTTCGCGGGAATGACGAAACAGGGTGCGGTGCGGCGCAGCTGACGGGAAACCTTTCACGGCGGGCCTTTTCGCATACCGTTGCCCCGGCAACCGCCATCAAACCTGCTTCACCCCCGCCGCCGCCCGCCTCAACATCGCCTGCAGCTCCTCATGCGGCGCATGCGGCGCTTCCGGCGCGGGCAGCGCCCGGGGCGCGGCGCCATCCCGCTCGGCGTGGGCGCCGCGCCGGCGCAGCCACAGCAGCCCCCCGCCGCCCAGCAGCAGCACGCCGCCCACGCCGCCGGCCAGCAGCGGCACGGGCGAGGCCGCGCGCGCCGCGCCGGCGGCGGCGGACGCCGCGGCCGGGCGTGCCGCGGGAAGTTCCTCCGCCGGGAACAGCGCCACGGTGACGTTGTCGTAGGGCAGGCCCTCGATGCCGTTGACCACCAGCGCCTTGATCTGCGCGACCTGTGCCGTCATGTCCTTGTCCGGGCGGTGCTTGATGAACACCGACGCCGCCGCCGGCACGGCCTTGTCGGCCAGCGGGTGCCTCTCGGGCATGACCAGGTGCACGCGCGCCTGCACCACGCCGTCGATGCTGGTGAGCGTGTTGGCGATCTCCTGCGACATGGCGTGCACCAGCCGCGCGCGCTCCTCCAGCGGCGAGGACACGAAGCCCTCGCGCTTGAAGATCGTGCCCATGCTGTCGAACTCCGCGCGCGGATAGCCCTGCGCACTGAGCGCGCGCACGGCGGCGGGGAAGTCGTCGCGCGCCGTCCGGATCGAGAACACCCCGGCCTGGCCCTGCTTCTCGGCCTCGATGCCGGCGCTGCGCAGCACCGCCACCATCTCGTTGGCCTGCCGCTCGGAGAGCTGGCCGTAGAGCTCCTGATCGTTGCAGCCGGCCAGCAGCGCGAGCAGGACGCAGGGCAGGGCGAGTCGCTTCGACAGGCGCGAAAGGCTCGGCATGAAAGGCTCCTGTTTGAAGGTTTGAAGAACGGTTTTTCTGGAATCGAGGACCGCTGAACTCTTGATCCGTTCGCCCTGAGGTATCGAAGGGTGGACGGCCCGCACGGTGTGCGGGCATCCGAGCCTGTCGGATTCGGCCTTCGGTACCTCAGTCCGAACAGTTCGTGATGCCAGCCGCTTTTGGCCTCCGTACCAGCCTGACGGCTTCACCCTTCGATACCTCAGGGCGAACGGGGTGGGAGGCCTGGAACCTCACGCCGACTCCCATCACGACTGTTGCCTGAACAACTGCTGCAACCCGTCCGAAGTCCGGTTGGCGATGTTCGAGGTGAGCTGGCAATGGAACATGAATTCCTGACAGCGCACGGTGAGCATCACCACCTCGCCCGGAGACATCGGCGCGCCGCCGGCCTCGGCACTCCTGGCCTGCGCCGCCAGCTGCGTGGCCTCGGTGTTGATGTGGTCGAAGGGGCGCATGAGCTGGCGCGCGGCCTCGGTCGTGGCCTGCACCGGGCGCGCCTCCAGCCGCGCGCCCACGCGCGCCAGCGCGCTCTCGAAACCATTCAGGTCGCCGATCGAGAGGTTGTAGCCGGCCTGGGCGCCACCGGCTGCGCCGGACGCGCCGGCCTGCGCCAGCGCGCCCGCGGCGTGCATCGCCTGCGCGCTGCCGGCGCCCGAGGCCACGGCCACGATCTCCATGCTCATGGCGCGCTCCTCACTGCTTGCGGGCCATCGTGTCGAGCGCCTGCCCGACCGAGGAGATGGCGCTGTGCGAGCTGTTGGCGAGGAAGCTCATCTTGAGCGACTCGGTGGACAGCTGCGTGATCGCGGCGGGCGTGTCGTTGCCCCCGGCAATGATGTCGGACTGCTCCTGGATGCGCCCGGCCTGCGCGTCCAGCGTCTGGCCCCAGGCGCGCGCCATGGCCTCGAACCAGGCGTCCTTGTTGCCGCCCGCGCCCTTGCTCTGCTGCAGGGGCGCGGCCGCGATCAGGGCCAGCGGGTGCGTGTAGTTGGCGGGGGTGGTGCTCATGGGGCTTCTCCTTGCCTCGTGGATGAACCGTGGGTTGCAGGGGCTGCGTCAGAAGTTCAAGCTCGATTCCTCCCCGCCGCGCTCCAGCGTCACGTGCTGGCCGTCGATGCGGGTGATGCGGTGGCCGGTGGGCAGCATCGCGCCCTCGAAGTAGCGCGCGCCGTCGGCCGTGACCAGGTAGGCGGGATCGCCCGGCACCAGCGACGCGATGCGCTTGCCCGGGTCGTCGGGCACCGGCGGCAGCGGCGGCGGCGCGGGCCTGGCCTTGTTCACGAGGGCCAGCGCGGTGAGCCCGCGCACGTCGCGCTTCACCACCTCCTGCGCGCGCTCCACGCGCGCCGCATCCGGCTCGCTGGCTTCCACCGCCACCGCGCCCAGGCCGGTGACGCGTGCCTGCACCGCCACGCCGTTGAGGCGGAAGGTGTCGGTGACGTCGCGCGCCAGCGCCTCATCGACCTGCACCTGGATCGACGGCGCGAGCTGCCGCGTTGTGAACCACGCGTCCAGCCGCGCGCGCTGCGCCAGCGTCGCCAGGCGTCCGCGCACTTCGGGCTGTCCCGCGGCATTGCTGCCCACGCTCAGGCCCGCGAACTCGCCGCCCTGCAGCGCCTCGGCCAGCGAGGGCGCCTTCGCCGGCGCCTGCGGCGCACCGCCCCGCGCCGACACCAGCGCCAGCGTCAGCGCCGCCAGCCCGGCGAGCATCGCCAGCAGCCCCAGCGGCAGCAGCCACGCGGCGCGGCGCGCGCGGGGTTTCACCAGGGCGGGCCACTGCGCGGACTGGGCAATGGCGGCACGCGCTTCCTCGGCGGCGCGGTACGCGGCCGCCGCGTCCTCGCGCGCCGTGTCCGTGGCGCCGTCGCCGCCGGCCGGCCCGAAGGCCACGCTCAGGCCGCCCAGGCGCAGCGGCGCGCGCATCGGCCAGGGCGCGACGCGGCCGGCGTCGAGCCGCTCGCCGTCGAGCTCCACGCTGCCGGCGAGCACCTCCAGCAGCGCGTGGCCACCGGCGGCGGCGATGCGCACGCGCGCATCCGCGCCGCCGCTGCCGCGCAGCAGCAGCTCGGCCTCGTCGTCCCCGGCCGGGTCCTCGGCCACGGCCAGCACGCAGGTGCCGGCCAGCGGCGCCCGCGCGCCGGCCTGCGGGCCGTCGAGCACGCGCAGCTCCAGGGCGGGGTCAGGGGCGGTGAAGGGATGGGAGTCCATGGTCAGCCTTCCTTGTCTGGTCATTCCCGCGTGCTTCACGCTGTCGAAGCTCCAGGCCTATGCCGTTCGTCCTGAGGTATCGAAGGACGAACGGAGTAGCGCGTGCCGCAGCCTTTCACCGCCCAGGTCCCACCGCATCCAGGTCGATCTCCACCGGCGCGCGCTCGGGCGTGTAGCGCGCGCCGCCGGCGCCCGGCGCGGGCACGGGCGGCAGCTCGGGCTTGAGCGCGGTGGTGGTCGGCGCCGGGCGCGAGGACGCCAGGCGCGGCGTGATCAGGAACATGCGCTCCACGCGCGCCACGCTGGTGGCCTTGTTCTTGAACAGGTTGCCTACCACGGGCGCGTCGCCCAGGCCCGGCACCTTGTCCACGTTGGAGGTGGAGACCTCGCGCGTCATGCCGCCGATGAGCAGGCTCTCGCCCTCGGCGATTAGCGCCTGGGTGTTGATGCTGGAGCGCTCGACGATGGGGATCTGGTCCACCTGGCGCCCGGTGAGCGAGCCGTCCTCGACGTTGACCAGCAGCTTGATGCGCGTCTGGTCCTGGTCGCGGAAGACGTGCGGCGTCACGCGCAGCGAGGTGCCGGCGCTGACGTTGAAGAGGTCCACCTCCTCGCGCCCGGCCACGCGCACGAAGAAGGTCGAGGTGTTGTCGAACACCGCCTCCACGTTGGACAGCGTCACCACCTGCGGGCTCGACACCACGCGCGCCGCGCCCTCGGCCTGCAGCGCGTTGATGCGCGCGATGAACTGCCCGATCGAGCCCAGCACCGTGGACGCCACCAGGCCGCGGCCCAGGGTGCCCGCGGCCAGGCTGCCGAAGCTTGCCGAATTGCCGGCGTTGTTCCAGCGCCAGTTGATGCCCAGCTCGCGCAGCCGGTCGGTGTTGACGTCGATGATGGTCGCCTCGATCTCCAGCGACTGCGGCTCCACGTCCAGCGCGGCGATGAGCTGCTCGTAGCGCGCCAGCCGCTCCGAGACGTCGCGCACGATCACGGCATTGAGCCGCGGCTCGGCCTCGATGCTGACCTGGCGCGGGTCGTAGCCCGGCGCGGGCAGGCCCGGCGCCGGGGCGCTGGCCTGGGCTGCTTCGGGCGCCGCCGCGGTGCTGTTGAGGGCGTTGACCAGCGCGTCCACCGCGCGGCCGCGCGCGGCGTCGGCCGACTCCTTGCCGCGCTCGGCGGCGGTGGGCGCCACGCCCTGCGAGGCCAGGCCCTGGCCCTTGAGCTTGGGCAGGGTCGGGCGCAGCGCCACGTCCTGCGCGCCCGCGCCCAGCGGCCGCGAGCCCACCAGCGAGCGCAGGATCGACGCCACGCCGGGCACCACGATCTGGCGCCCGCCCAGGTTCACCGAGGTGTCCTGGGCCCAGGCGTAGCGCAGGTAGAAGACGCGGAAGTCCATCTGCCCCGGGGCGGCCGGCGCCGCGGCGGCGGCCTGCACCTGCTGCGCGCTGCGGACGAGCTCATCGACCTGCTCGGCAAAGCGCTTCGTGCCGCTGACGACGAGCTGGTTGCCCGAGGTCAGGCGCAGCGAGTTGCGGGCGTCGGGCAGGTTCAGCGCCTGGGCCTCGCGCAGCACGCGCTCGGCCGCGGCCGTGGGCAGCGCCTGGCTGCGCGTGACCAGCTCGCCCGCGGGCACCACGTGCATGGCCGCGCCGTCGTAGTAGGGCACCAGGTTGTAGACGCGCGCCACGTCGCGCAGCACGCGCTCGGCCGGGCCTGCGAAGTTGCCGTTGACGCTGCCGGCCAGCTGCGGGCTGATGACCGCGGGCACGTCCACCGAGGCGAACAGGTTCTGCAGGAACGCGGCGATCGGCTGCTCGCGCGCCGTGAGGTTGACCATGCGGCCGGCGTTGGGCATGGGGGCGGCCATCGAGGTTGCAGTGGCAACGAGCAGGCTGATGCGGACCAGCGCCCTCAAAAGCCGTCCTGGATGGAAAAGGACATGCCCATCCCGAAAGAAGGCCCGTCCGTCTTGAGTAAAGACCCGCCTGTCCCGAGAAATGACCCGTTCGGCTTGAGAACAGACCCGTTCGTCCTGAGAAAGGATCCGTTCGTCCTGAGGTATCGAAGGACGAATCCGGCAGGCTCGCATGGTGCCCAAGAGGCCGCTAGCTTCCTGGCCCGTTCGCACTGAGGTATCGAAGTGCGAATCCGGCAGGCTTGGATGGCCGCTGCCCGGCAGGGGCCGTTCATCCTTCGATACCTCAGGACGAACGGAATGCATCGCGGCCTCGGGATCAGCGCCCGGCAGGGGCCGCTCATCCTTCGATACCTCATACGCATCGCATTTGGTCCTCGAACACCACCCCGTTCGCCCTGAGGTATCGAAGGGTGAAGCCGTCAGGCTGGTAGGGAGGCCAGAAGCTGTGGGCTCCATGAACCGTTCGGACTGAGGTATCGAAGGCCGAATCTGACAGGCTCGGATGCCCGCACCACGGTGCGGGCCGTCCACCCTTCGATACCTCAGGGCGAACGGAAAGGGGTTGTCCGGCTGTTGAATGCGGCTGCGCAGGGTGCGCAGGCAGGCGGAGAGTGTGGTCACGCAACCTCCAGCAGGGGCGCGGCCGGCAGGGCCACGCGGTCGATCACGTCGAGCTGCAGCGTGGGCGTGAGCTCGTGGTAGGACAGCACCGGGGTGTCGAAGCATTCCGCCTCGACCAGCCGGCGCACGTGCCAGCGGATGTCGATGGGCGTGAGCAGCGCCGCCGCCTGGTGGCGCCGCACCGCGGCGCACAGCGCCTGGCTGACGGCCTGCGCCACCTGCGGCTCCAGCGCCAGCTGCGACACGCCGGCGTTGACGCGCACGCCCTGGCGCAACAGTTCCTCCAGCGCCGGCTCCAGCATCAGCGCGCGCAGGGTGCCGCCGGGCGCGGCCTGCCAGCTGAGCTGGCGCTTGAGCGCGATGCGGGCGAACTCGGTGAGCGAGTGCGCGTCCTTCTCGCGCTGGCCGGCATCCGACAGCGCCTCCAGGATGTCGCGCAGGTTGCGGATCGACACCCCTTCAGCCACCAGGCGGCGCAGCACCTCGGCCACGCGCTGCACCGGCAGCGCGCGCAGCACCTCCTTGACCACGTCGGGCATGTCGGCCGAGGCGCGGGTGAGCAGCAGCGTCGTGTCCTGCAGGCCCAGGAACAGCGGCGCCTGCCGGCGCAGCGACTGGCGCACCGCCTCGGCCAGGGCGCGCGGCATGTCTTCGCCGGGCAACTCGCCCTGCGCCAGCGGCACCTCGAAGGCCAGCAGCTCCCAGCCGGACTCGCCCGCGCCGTGCAGGTGCACGCGCGGCAGCGGCAGGCCGAGCTGCAACTGGAAATCGTCGAGCACCTCCTCCAGCGCATGGCTCAGCCGCGCGGCGCCGTCCCCGGCGAGCAGCCGCTGCGGCACGCGCAGCAGCAGCGGCACGGAGGGGCGAGCCTGCGGCAGCGCGGTGGCGGTGACGGGCGCCTCGGTGTGCAGCCGCTTCACCAGGCCGCTCACGGCCGGGTTGCGCACCTTCACGAGGCGCTCGCGCCAGGCCGGCGTGAGCAGCACGCCGGCGCCGCCGCACAGCAGCGCCAGGGCCAGGAAGGCGCCCACCGGGAAGCCCGGCACCAGCGACATCAGCACGCAGATGCCGCCGGCCACCAGCAGCACGCGCGGCTTGGCCATGAGCTGCTTGCGGATGGCGTCGCCCAGGTGCTTGTCGTCGTCGTCGCCGCTGCGCGTGACGATCAGGCCCGCGGCCATCGCGCCCAGCAGCGCCGGCACCTGCGCCACCATGCCCTCGCCGATGGTCAGGATCGAGTACTTGTGCACGGCCACGCCCACGGGCATGTCGTTCATGACCACGCCCACGGCCAGGCCGCCCAGCAGGTTGATGGCGATGATGACGATGCCGGCGATGGCGTCGCCCTTGACGAACTTCATGGCGCCGTCGAGGCTGCCGTGCAGCTTGCTCTCCTGTTCCAGCGCGCGGCGCTTGCGCCGGGCCTCGTCCTTGTCGAGCAGCCCGGAGCGCAGGTCGGAGTCGATCGACATCTGCTTGCCCGGCATGGCGTCGAGCGAGAAGCGCGCCGCCACCTCGGCCACGCGCTCGGCGCCCTTGGCGATCACGATGAACTGCACCACCGTGATGATCAGGAACACCACCAGGCCGACCACGAGGTTGCCGCCCGCAACCACCTTGCCGAAGGTGTCGATGATGTGGCCCGCGTCGCCGTGCAGCAGGATCATGCGCGTGGTGGCGATGGACAGCGACAGGCGGAAGAGGGTGGTCATCAGCAGCACGCTGGGGAACACCGAGAACTCCAGCGGCGAGCGGATGTAGATCGCCAGCAGCAGCAGCATCAGCCCCGAGGCGATGTTGGCCGCCACCAGCAGGTCGATCAGCCACAGCGGCAGCGGCAGCACCATCAGCGCCACGATGGCGACGACGCCGGCGACGAGCACCAGGTCGCTGTAGCGCGACAGCACGCTCTCGGGGGCAGTGCCCGCGCTGCTGCGGAAGTAGTCGGACATGCTCATGGCTTACTGCCCCCCGAGCCTGGCCACGATCTGGCCGCCGGGCGAGACGCCGAACTCCTGCTGCAGCCGCCGGTACACCGCCGCGACGTCGCGCACGTAGGCCCGGGTCTCGGCGTAGGGCGGCACGCCGCCGTACTTGTCCACCGCGCCCTCGCCGGCGTTGTAGGCGGCGAGCACGCGCGTGAGGTCGCCGTTGAAGCGGCGCTGCAGCAGGCGCAGGTAGGCGGCGCCGGCCTGGGTGTTGGTGCGCGCGTCGAGCAGGCTGCGCTCGGCATCCGCCCCGGCGCCGAAGCGCTTGCCGGTGGCGGGCATGACCTGCATCACGCCGCGCGCGCCGGCATGCGACACCGCCGCGGCGTTGTGGCGCGACTCGACGTGGGCGATGGCGTGCATCAGCAGCGGGTCGATGCCGTTGTCGCGCGCCGCCTGCAGCAGCGCCGGTGCCACCACCAGCACGCGCCGGCCGTGGTCGTCGAGCACGGGGGCGGCGCGCCGGGGCGCGCCTTGCGGTTGCGGGGACAACTGCGGCGCGGGCTCGGTGGCATAGGGATCGGGCACCGGGTCGGACATGCGGATCGTCACCGAGGGCACGCCGGGCCGCGCGTAGATGTCCAGCGCGCGCGAGCGGTGCAGCGTGGCCTCGCCGTCGAGCACGCGGCACTGCCGGGCCACGAGGCGGAACTTCTCGACGCCGTCCGCGCCCTGCTCGGCGGCCTTGGCGTCGGGGAGCTTGCCGGCGCAGGGTGCCTCGGCCTGCGCCCGCGGCGCGGCGGCCAGCAGCGCGGCCAGCATCAGGGCGCCGGCCAGGTGCGCGAGGGACTGCGGCGGGTGGCGTCGGGCGGCGGTGCGGGCGGCGGGATTCATGCGGGCGCTCCAGGCTGAGGGACCTTGGTGGCGCTGGGTTGCGGCGGCGCGGCGCGGGGTTCATGCGGCGCGGCGGGCAAGGGCAGGGCGGCCCGCCGAAGGCGGGAAGAACTCACGGAACGGAGGCAGGCCGCCAGCCAAAGGAGTCGTCATTCCCGCGAAAGCGGGAATCCATGTTCCAGCCGTCCGCCAGGACGGCCTCAACGCCACGTTCAACCTCCAGTCAGACCGACACGGCCTGAGTTGCTGCTTTCGCGCACGGCTGTGCGGGAAAACCTCAACACATGGCATCCCGTCAGCCACGACGCCTCGCACCCCGATCCGTCATTCCGGCGAAAGCCGGAATCCACGCGTACTGCTGCGCTGGCATGGCCTACGCCGACACGTGCCTGCACTGGCCAGCGCGACATCGCGGCGCTCGTGGATTCCGGCTTTCGCCGGAATGACGAAGTAGGGGGCGGGGCGCCTGTGCCGTCGGGATGCCAGTCGGTCTTGTCTTTCCCCGGACAACACTGAGCCTCCGCGCAACTGCCGCCTTCTCTTCCCCAACCTGCTTTTCCCGCGCGCAGCCGGTTGCCTCGGTGCGTTGCGCCTTCCCACCCCACCGGCGCATTGCATTGGTAACGGCCCCAACTGGGAATGAACCCATCCGCAGCGACCCGCAACCCAGCCGCCATCACGACCTCTGTTTGCAGGAGCCCGTCATGGCCGAGGACGCCGGCGACAAGACCGAGAAGCCCACACCCAAGAAGCTGCAGGACGCACGCAAGAAGGGCGACGTGCCCAAGAGCAAGGAGCTCACCAGCACGGCGCTGCTGGTGGTGTGGCTCGCCGTGGGCGGCTTCGCCGTGAGCGAGGCGGTACACAGGCTGCACGCGCTGTTCGAGGCCTTCTTCGCCACCATCGGCAGCGGCTGGGCGCTCACGGGCTTCGCCGGCGCGGTGCGCGCGCTGGGCTGGCAGGCGCTCGAAGCCGGGCTGCTGCTCACCGCGCTGGTGCTCGCACCCGTGGCCGCGGCCGGGCTGCTGATCGACTTCCTGCAGACCGGCCCGGTGCTGGCCTTCGAGAAGGTCAAGCCCAAGCTGGAGAACCTCGACCCGGTGGCCGGCGTCAAGCGCATGTTCTCGATGGACAACCTCGTCGAGCTGCTCAAGGCGGTGGCCAAGGCGGCGCTGCTGCTGGCCATCGGCTGGTTCCTGCTGCGCGCGGCGCTGCCGCAGCTCGTGGGCCTGGCGCGCTCGGCCCAGCCCTCGCCGCAGGTCGTCGGCGAGATCGCCTGGAGCCTGAGCTCGCGGCTGCTGCTGTGGACGCTGGGCGTGTTCGCCTTCGTGGCGCTGCTCGACGTGGTGTACCAGCGCCACGCCTTCGAGAAGAAGATGCGCATGAGCCTGCGCGACATCAAGCAGGAGTACAAGGAAAGCGAGGGCGACCCGCACGTCCGGCAGCAGCGCAAGCAGGCGCACCAGGAGTGGTCGCAGAGCAACCAGGCGCAGGCCGCGCGCAACGCCAACGTGCTGGTCGTGAACCCCACGCACGTGGCCATCGCCATCGACTACGACCGCGACAGCGCACCCGTGCCCACCATCGCCGCCAAGGGCGAGGACCACGTGGCTCGCGCCATGCGCGAGGCGGCCGAGGAGGCGGGCGTGCCCATCGTGCGCAACGTGCCGCTGGCGCGCGACCTGCTGGCGCGTGCCGAGGTCGGCGAGATCGTTCCCGGCGACCTGTTCGAGATCATTGCCGAGGTCATCCTGTGGGCGCGCGAGGTGCGCGAGCGCGTCGATGCACAGCGCCGCGAGGCCGGCGGCGAAGTCCTCTCCACCCCGCTGCCCGCGCCGCGCATCCCCACGCCGGGCGTGGACCTCACCCACTACCCGGACCCGGCATGGAAGCGTTCGTGAGCAACTTCGCGCGGATGCTCGCCGCGCTCGCCCTGGTGCTGGTGCTGGCGTGGATCGCGCTGCGCCTGCTGCGCCGGCGCATGGACGCCAAGGGCGCTCTTGTGAAGGGCTTGCCCGCGGGCAGCGAGGCGCTGCGCTTCGTGCGGGCGCTGCCCGTGGGGCCGAAGGAGCGCGTCGTGATCGTCGAGCACCGCGGCGAGCGCTGGATGCTCGGCGTCGCGGCCGGGGGCATCAGCACCCTTGCGCACTGGCCGGCGCAAGGTGCGGCGGCCGTGGCCGAGCCCGTGTCCGAAGCACGGACCATCGATGAAAAAGCCCTGCGTGGCGGGGCTTCCGACTAGGAACGCTACTGACTGCGGCCGTCCCCGGCTGCCGCAGGTCCCGACTTTCGGCGAGGGCGTCTTTCGCCTTCAATGGACACGTCAGCGATGCGAATGCCCCAGGGCAGCAAGCGTCGCAGGCGAGAAGCAGGCCGCGGCAACGTGGCAAGTTGATTCAGCAACCAGGGCGCGGTTTTCCATCAACCCCGAAGCGCCCGCACACCCAAGGAGATCACATCATGTCCAGCGCACTCAACAGCGTTTTCGGCGGCAGCGGCATCGGCAGCCTGGTCAGCACGGCCCTGAGCATCGGCAGCATGGCCTTTCCGCCGCTGGGCATCGCCAACGCGGTGAGCAACCTGCTGGCCGGCGGCATCGGCCAGGCCGTGGGGCAGGCGGTGCAGACGCTGTGCCGCGAGTCGGGCATGCCCAAGTTCGTCGGGGACATCGTCAACCAGATCGCCGGCCAGGTGCTGGGCGGGATGATGAAGCCCGTGGACCGCGGCTGCGCCGACCACGTCGGCGGCAACCACGGCATCCAGGACAGCATCAAGGACTTCGTCAAGGACCTGTGCCAGAAGATCATCGAGGCCACGCGCAAGAACCTGGACAAGGACGGCGAGGAGGGCTGCGGCGGCAAGGGCGGCAAGGGCAAGTCCGGCGCCACGGCCGGCAGCTGGCTGCAGGCCATTGCCATCGCCATGGGCGAGATCGCCGGCGACAAGGCCGCGCAGATGGTGGACCTGAGCAAGAAGATGTCCGACCTCAACGCCAACGGCCAGGAGCTCACCGGCAAGCTCGAAGGCCTGGGCAAGGACGACGCCAAGGGCCGCGGTGACATCCAGTCGCAGCAGTCCGACAATGCGCGCGAGTTCAGCGTGGTGCAGGCCCAGTTCCAGGCCACCTCGCAGGAGTTCAGCATCCTGCAGAACACCTTCTCCAACGCGCTGAAGTCCATCGGCGAAGGCCTCACGACCATGGGCCGCAAGGGCTGATCGGTCCGCCGGGCTGACCGCCGTGTCGGCAGCCCCGCCGCGGCCCTTTCCCTCCACCGCGAGGGGGCGAGCCGCGGCCTTCCGTTTCCTGGAGGTCCCCATGAAGCGATACCGCCCGATCCTGCCGCTGGTCCTGGCCGGCGCCGCGTGCCTGGCGGGCACGGCCGCGCAGGCGCAGATGCACGTGCCGGTCTACACCGGCACGCCGCTGATGATCGCCACCGGCGTGGTCACGCAGCAGACGCTGAACCGGCAGATCGACGCGGCCCACTCCCCGGGAGGGTCGTCAGGGCGCGCCACGTCCGGCGGCGGCCACGGTGCTGCGGCACCGCGCGGCGCGGACCTGTCCGTCTCCGGCACCCCGGCGGGCATGCCGGCGAAGCTGGCGGCGCATGCGCCGGCCGCGGCGCGCGCGGACACGCAGCGGCTGTACGAGGAGATCCTGCAGCGCTACCCGGCGCTCATGCGCCAGCTGGGCGTGCCGGCGCAGGACCTGGCCGCGGCGCTGGCCACCTTCCTGGCCGGCAGCTACGTGGCCTACCGCGGCGTGGACTTCCCCGACAGCCATTTCAAGCCGCTGGTGCAGCAGATGCGCGGCGTGCTCGACACCCAGCCGGCGCTGGCCCGCGCCGGCGCCGTCCAGCGGCGCGAGCTGTACGAACAGTTCGCGATCCTGGGCACCTACATGGCGCTGACGACGTCGGCGCTGAAGCAGCGCCCCGATGCGCAGCAGCAAGCCCGGCTGCGCGACGCGGCGCGCAACTACCTGCAGCAGTTCATGCAGCTGGACCCGGAGCGCCTGCGCCTCTCGGACCAGGGGCTGAGCGTGCAGTAGGCGGCAACAGTCCCCGGCCGCGGCCCCCGCGCCGCGCGCCGCACCGGAGACCCGGCGATGTTCATCCTGCCCAACGATTTCAGCTGCCTCCTGTGGCCCGCGGGCCGGCTGGAGTTCGAGACCGAGCTGCAGCCGGCGGAGCCCGGGCCCGGGCCGGCCTGCGGCGAGCCCGGCGCCGGCCTGGCCGGGCTGCCGCCGCCGATGCGGCTGGTGGTCAGGAGCGTGCGCTGGGTCGAGTGCCCGGTGTGGAGCGCGCGCGCCAATCCGCAGTGGGAGCAGATGACGCAGCTGCAGCGCGAGCAGGACGAGCAGCGCCTGCGCCAGCGCGCGCACACGGCCCCCGTGGCGCCGGCGGCTCCTGCCGCTCCGGGCGCCGGCGCGCCGCCGCAGGATTGAAGCCGTCCCGGCCCGGACGCCGGCGCACCGCCAGGGAGTGAGCGCATGAGGATTTCCGATTTCGTCCCGCTGCGCCCGATGCCGGGTGCCGGCCCGGCCGCGCCGGCGCGCTCGGCCGCCGGCACGCAGGCGTCACCGGCCGCGTGGCTCGATGCGGCCCTGCACGAGGACGCGGCCATCGTGGCCGATCCGGGCGCCGCGCCGCGGGCCTGGAGCGTGGAGCGGCATGCCGCGCGCGTGCTGCAGGCGCTGTGCGGCGAGCCGGGCGGCGCGCCCTGAGCCGCGGCGGGAGGGCGTCATGGCCGCGCTGCTGTCCGAACCCCAATGGGCCGCCGCCGCGCAGGCGCTGGTGGACGGCTGCATCGACCTGCGCAGCGACGAGGACCGCGTGGCGCTGCTGGCGGCCGTGGCGCAGGGGTTGGGCGACGAGCTCTATCCCGCCTTCATCCGGCTGCTGTGGCTGATCGGGCGCCACGGCGACCACGCGGCCAAGGCCGCGGTGGCGCGGGCCCTGGTGCACGCGCTGCGCACCGGTCGCCTGCCCGGCGGGCGGCGCAGCGCCTGGGGTGCCGACAGTCCCGGTGCCGCGGGCACGGCCTGGGGCCGCGCGCGCACGCTCGACCCGCTGGAATACCTGTGCGCCTGGCACGCGCAGACCGACCCGGTGTGCGCGCTCAGCGCCGAGCAGTTCCACGTCGCCGCGCGCGCGCTGATGGACCTGGTGGCCTGCAGCCCCGAGGCGCGGCTGCTGTACTGCGAGAAGCTGCTGGCCGATGCCGGCGACCCCATCGGCGGGGCGCTGTCGCGCGCCACGCGCGAGGCGCTGCGCGCGCTGGCGCTGGCCTGGAGCCAGGGAGCGGACGCCTTCGATGCCAGCGCGCGCTTCCTGTGCGCGCTGCAGCAGCAGCGCCCGCGCACGGATGCGCTGGCCGCGCTGGCGCTGCGCTGAGCGAGGACGAACACGCACGCCGGGCAGGGTTAGCCCGGACAACGAACCGGTGGAAACCGCCGTTTTTGCCGGATTGACGAACCTTCGGAGGGAGTCGGCCGGGCCACCAGGACCCGGGCTGCGAAGGGGAAGCGCTAGAGAGGCGCGCCGCGGGCCGCCGGCATGTGGTTGTGCATGCTGGCGGTCCGCGGTGGCGACCCGCAGGCGCTCCGGTGAGAGCCTGCGGTTGTCCCAAAGGACTCCAGCTTGTGGCCTCCCGTCAGCCACGATGCCCCGACCCCCGATCCGTCATTCCGGCGCAAGCCGGAATCCACGCGCACTGGTGCGGTGGCATGAGCGGCGCCGGCATGTGTCAACCCCGGCCAGCGAGGCAGTGCGGCGTTCGTGGATTCCGGCTTTCGCCGGAATGACGAAGTAGAGGGCCAGCACATCGGCTCGCGGCCTGCGTCACCGCTCCACAAGACAACGATGCCCGCTTGCGCGGGCATCCCTTTCAGTGAACTTTCGCGAGCCATGGTCGGCCCGCTGTTCCCACTTTCAGCGCCGCAGCAGGTCGGCCAGATCCCAGCGCACCGAGTCCCAGCCCGGGCCGCCGTGGTTCACGTCGCGGCCGGGTCCGCCGTCGAGCCGGTCGTTGCCGTGCCCGCCGTCGAGGTGGTCGCGGCCCGCGCCGCCGTGCAGCACGTCGTTGCCGCAGCCGCCACCGACGTAGTCGTTGCCCCGGCCACCTTCGACGTGGTCGTTGCCGCGGCCGCCCAGCAGCACGTCGTCGCCGTGGCCGCCGTCGATGCAGTCGTTGCCGCCGCGACCGGCGATGACGTCGTTGCCGCAGCCGCCCTTGAAGTTGTCGTTGCCGCCGCCGCCGATCATCAGGTCGTTGCCGCTGCCGCCGTTGGCGTTGATGCCGACCTTCACGTCGCTGTCCACCACCAGCACGTCGTTGCCGGCGCCCAGGTTGAACTGCGTGTTCTCCAGTTGCTGCTTCGTCATGTACTGCGTCTGGCCGTTGACGGTGACCTTGTACAGGCCCATCAGCCCGGCCAGTCCGTCGGCCCTGGAGACGTGGACGAAGTCGTTGCCGCACGTGCCGTTGACGTGGTTGGCGGGCGGCGTGCAGCCGCCGGGAGCGATGGTGGTCATGGTGGCTCTCCTCGTGGGGTGCTGGTGCAGCGGCCCGGAATTGGTTGCCGCTGGGTTCCATTTCAGGCGAGCCGCCGCCCCACGCCAAGACGGGACGCTCGGCAGCTAGGCACGCTCCCAATGCCGTGCCCGAACGCCTGGACCTGGTTGTGGACGCAACGGCAACGGCAACGGCAACGGCAACGGCAACGGCAACGGCAACGGCAACGGCAACGGCAACGGCAACGGCAACGGCAACGGCAACGGCAACGGCAGCGGCAGCGGCAGCGGCAGCGGCAACGGGCTGTGCCGCCGCACCGGCCTGGGGCTGATACGACCGGTTACGCTGGCACGCGGCTTGCGTGCCGTGGGGGCCTTGACCAGTCCCTGCCGCTGCCGACCATGAATCTCGAGGAATGCCTGCCCCACATGCGCGACGTCGTGTCCTGCGAGTCCGCGCTGCGCGACATCAGCCTGATGTGGCGGCTGATCGAGGGCACGGCGCGCATGACCTGCCCGCCGGGCACGCAGGGGCTGCTGTCGATGCTGGCCGCCACGCGCGAGGGCTTCGAGACGCTGCAGCGCGACCTCGTGGCCAGCTTCGCGCGCCAGAAGGTGGACAGCTTGATGGTGGAGGCCGGCATGCCCGCGCGGCACGCCATCGACGCGCTGGTGCGCAACCTCTTCGAGCGCACCGCCGACGTGGGCTTCCTGGCCACCGACCAGGCGCTGCGCGACTTCCTGGCAGGCACCGGCATGGACGCGGCGGGTGCCTGCGAGCGGCTGCGCGCCTACCGCGCCAAGTACAGCGTGTACGACGCCATCGCGCTGCTCGACCCGCAGGGCCGCGTGCTGGCCGCCGCGGGCGCGGCGGAGGGCGTCGCGCTGGGCGACGCGGCGCTGGTGGCGCACACGCTGCAGGCTTCAGGCTACGTCGAGACCTTCGCCGCGACGGCGCTGGTGCCCGGCGGCGCGCCGGCGCTGCTGTACTCGCAGCGCGTGCTGCACCCGCGCACCGGGCAGCCCGCGGGCGTGCTGTGCCTGGTGTTCGGCTTCGCCACCGAGATGGCGGGCATCTTCGGCTCGCGCCATGCGCGCGAGGGGCGCTGCAACCTGCTGCTGCTCGATGCGCAGGACCGCATCCTGGCCAGCGCCGAGCCGGCCTGGATGGCGCCGGGGCTGCGGGTGCCGTCCGGCGCCGGCGAGGCGGCGGCGCTGCGCATCTGGTGCGGGCGCAAGTACCTGGTGCAGACCTTCGCCGCCGAGCCGTTCCAGGGCTATGCCGGCCCGCCGGGCTGGAAGGCGCAGGCCATGGTGCCGCTGGACGTCGCCTTCGACGGCGCATCCGGCGGCGGCCTGGATGGCCTGGACGAGGCGGTGGTGGACGCGCTGCTGGCGCATGCGGCGGGCTTCTGCCCGCCGCTGCACGACATCATCGTGGCGGCCGACGCGGTGCGCCGCGTGGTCTGGAACGGGCAGGTGATGGTGCCCGCCGAGCACCGCCACGAGCGCGCGTTGCGCACCGTGCTGGAGCAGATCACGGACAACGGCGCGCGCAGCGACGCGCTGTTCTCGCGCTCCATCCGCGAGCTGTGCGACACCGCGCTGGGCGCGCGGCTGGACGCGGCGCGCTTCGCGGCGCAGTGGCTGGTGGAGCTGCTCGACCGCAACCTCTACGAGCGCGCCAACGACTGCCGGTGGTGGGCGCTGGCGCCGGAGCTCGCGGCCTGCCTGGCGCCGGGCGCCGGCGCCGCCGCGGCGCAGGAGGCGGCGCGGGTGCTGGCGCACATCCATTCGCTCTACACGGTGTACACGCGGCTGGTGCTCTACGACCGCAGCGGGCGCATCGTCGCCGCCAGCGCGCAAGGCGGCGCCGTGGGCGGCTGCATCGAGGCCGACACGCTGGCGGCCGTGCTGGCGCTGCCCGGCGAGCAGCGCTACCACGTCACGCCGCTGCGGCCGAGCCCGCCTGACGGCGGGCAGCCGGCGTGGGCCTATCACGCCGCCATCCGCGGCGGCGAGGGCGGCGCGGTGCTGGGCGGCATCGGCATCGTCTTCGACACCGGGCCGCAGCTGCAGGCCATGCTGCGCGGCGTGCTGGCCGGGCAGGCCGGGGCGCAGGCGGCGTTCATCGACCGCCAGGGGCGGGTGCTGTGCGCGGGCGACGCCGCGCTGGCCGCGCAGGGGCGGCTCGACGGCCTGGCGCCGGAGCTGCTGCAGCTTGCGCACGGCCAGGCCGCGGCACGCATCGTGGTGCGCGATGGCCAGGTGCTAGTGCTGGGCATCGGCGCCTGCCCCGGCTACCGCGAGTTCCGCCACGGCGACGGCTGCGACGACACGGTGCTGGCGGTGACGCTGCAGCCGCTGGGGCGGCTGCACGCCGCCCGCGCGGCGGCGCGCCGGCCGCAGCTGCCGCCGGCGAGCCGGCGCGATGCCGGCGCCGACGCCGACGCCGCCGGCACCGAGTACGCCACCTTCTGCCTGGGCGAGAGCCTGTTCGCGGTGCGGGCCGACCAGGTGGTGGAGGCGCAGCCCGCGGCGCAGGTGCTCCGGCTGCCGGCCGTGGGCGGCTCGCGCCGCGTGGGCATGCTGGCGCTGCGCCGCGACGGCCAGGTGCTGCGCCATGTCTCGGTGTTCGACCTGGACGCGCTGCTGGGCGGGCCGGGCACGGCGCTGGACGGATCGGGCCAGGTCGTGGTGCTGCGCGGCGACGGCTTCGAGCTGGGGCTGCTGGTGTCGGACCTGCACGGCGTCTGGCGCTTCACGCCGGCGCAGGCGCGCCCGGCGCCCTGGAGCGGCGAGGCGCAGCCGCTGGTGATGCAGCTGCTGGCCGCCGACGGCGGGGCGCGGCTGATCCAGGTTCTGGACGCGCAGCGGCTGCGCGAGGGGCTGATCGGCCGGGCGGGCGCGGCGCGGGCGGCGGCGGAGCCGGCGCGGCTGCTGGCGGTGGGCTGAGGCGCGGCGGCGCCCGGGCTCAGGCCGCCTGGGCCTGCGCCGGCGCCTCGGTGGCGCGCGGCAGCCGCACCGTGAAGCGGCTGCCCTGGCCGGGGCGGCTGTCCACCACGATGGCGCCGTGCATCGACTCCACCAGGGAGCGGCTCAGCGCCAGGCCGATGCCCGAGCCCTCGATGCGGCTGCGCTCGCGGCCCAGGCGGTTGAAGGGCTGGAACAGCTGCGCGAGCTGCGCCTCGTCCATGCCCAGGCCGTCGTCCTCCACGACCAGTTCCACGTCCTCGCCGGCGTGGCGGGCGTGCAGCCGCACGTGGCCGCCGGGGCGGTTGTACTTGATGGCGTTGGACAGCAGGTTCTGCACCACCTGGCGCAGCCGCGTGGCGTCGGCGCGCACCGGCGGCGCATCGCCCGGCAGCGCCACCTGCACCGACACCTCGCAGCGGCGCGCCAGGGTGTCGAGGTCGCGCGCCGCGGCGTGCAGCAGCTCGGCCGTGTCCACGCTGCCGAGCTGCATCTCCAGCGCGCCGCTCTCGATGCGCGAGATGTCGAGCAGGTCGTTGACCAGCGCCAGCAGGTGCTGGCCCGAGCTCTGGATGTGCTGCACCCATTCGCGCTGGCGCGGCTCCAGCGGCGTGAGCCGCTGCAGCAGGTCGCTGAAGCCCAGGATGGCGTTGAGCGGCGTGCGCAGCTCGTGGCTGACGCGGGCCATGAACACCGACTTCTGGCGGTTGGCGGCCTCCGACAGCGCCTGCGCGGCGCGCGCCTGCTCGGCCTCGATGCGGTTGCGGTGCGCCTGCTCCAGCGCGTCGAGCATGGCGTTGATGCGCTGGTTGACCAGCTCGATCTCCGGCGTGCGCGCGCGCGGCAGCCGCGTCGGGCCGCCCGCATCGGGTCCCGCGTCGCGCAGCCGCGCGGCATGGGCCACCAGGGTGTTGAGGTCGCGCGTGAGGCGCTGCGCCAGGAAGCGGCCGGTGGCCACGGCCAGCACCAGGGCCAGCGCCAGCATGGCCAGCACCGGGCGCAGCGCCTCGTCGGGCGGCGGCGGCTGCAGCGTGCCGGGACGGCGGCGCACGCCCAGTTGCAGCGGCGCGAACTGCGCCTCGGTCGCCAGCGGCGCGACGCCGCCGATCGCGTCGGCGCCGGGCCCGCCGGTGAGCTCGTAGTGCGGGTCGGGCACCAGGTCGACCAGGCGCACCCGCGCCAGCAGCGCGCCTTCGGGCGCGGCGGTGCGGGCATAGCGCACCAGCGTGATGAAGGCCAGCTCCAGCTGCGGCCCGTTGCTGAAGAGGGCCACGGCCGGCTGGCCCTGGCGCACCGACTCGGCCAGCCAGTGCAGCTGCGCCGCGTCGAAGTGCACGCCGCGCCCGCTGGCGATGGGCTGGCCCTCGAAGTCGGCGAACAGCACGGCCACCGGCACGCCGCCGACCTGGCCGAGCTGCTGCAGGTAGGGCTGCAGGTACAGCTCCTTGCCGGCGCTGTCCACCAGCGCCGTGGCGATGAGGCTGCTGGTGGCGGCCTGCTGCAGCCGCTCGTGCACCGCGTCGAGCCGGTCGCCGGCGCGCACGGCCTGCTCCGACAGCAGCTGCTCGGCGATGGCCTGCTGCGCGCGCAGCTGCTGGCGGTGCAGCAGGTAGGCCGAGCCCAGGCCCAGCAGCAGCACCGTGCCCAGCGCCACCAGCAGCGACGCGGCCGTGATGCGGGTGGCCAGGCCGGCGTGCGAGAGCGCCAGCAGCGGCCGGGCGAGCCAGCGTTTCACGCCGCCTTGCGCACGGGCTTGCGCCCCTCGGGCACCAGCGCGCCGTCGGGGCGGTAGCGCGCCATGAGCAGGTCGCCGGCATCCAGCGCCTCGTGGCGTGCCGGCGTGAAGGGCTGCGCGTAGCGCTTGATCAGGCCGTCGTGATCACGCACCTGCTCCAGCGCGTCGCGCACGCGCGGGCGCTCGGCGCTGCCGGCGCGCTGCACCGCCAGGGCCAGGATGTGCATCAAGTCGTAGGCATGGGCCACGCCCACGGGCGCGGCGATCTGCTCCGGGCGCTCGATGCCGTAGCGCGGGCCGGCCACGGCCAGGAAGCGCTTCCAGGCCGCGGGCCGCTGCTGCGCCGCGTTGAAGAAGCTGAAGGTCTGGATCACGCTGAAATCGACTTCCCACAGCGCCGGCCCGGCCTGGCGCACGAAGTCGCCGCCGGAGACGCCCCAGTGGCTGAGGATGGGCAGCCGCTGCGACGGCGGCAGCGCGGCGATCTCGCGCACCAGCACTGCGGCCTCGTCGTCGTTGGCCACCAGCACGATGGCCTCGGCCCCGGCGTCGCGCAGATGGCGGTAGGGCTCGATCAGCGAGGTGTCGCGGAAGTTGTACCAGGCGGTGGCGGCGATGCGCGGCGTGGCGTGGGCCGCGCCGTAGGCCTTGGCCGCGGCGAGGTTGCTGCGGCCCCAGCCGGTGTTGGTCAGCAGCAGTCCGACCTGGGCGATGCCGCGCTCGGCGCAGGTGCGCAGCAGTTTGGGCATGGCCAGGCTGTCGCGCAGCGACAGCCGGAACACGTAGTTGGGCTGCATGCCGTTGTCCACGATGGCGTCGGCCGAGGACCAGGGCGCCATCAGCAGGGTGCGCGTCTCGCGGATGAGGTCCATCTCCTCCAGCACCACGGGGCTGAAGCGCCCGGCGAAGACGGCCAGCAGCCCGGGCATGGCGGCGAACTCGCGCAGGTTGCGGATGCCGCGCGCGGCGATGGAGCCGTGGTCGCGCGTGACGACCTCGAAGCTCCGGCCGCCGAGCACGCCGCCGCGGCGCTCGATCTCGTCGATGGCGCAGCGGATGCCCATCTCCACGGCCTGCGCCGAGCGGCTGTTCTGCAGGCTGAACTCGCCGTCGATGCCGATGAGGACCGGGGAGGTGTCGGCCGCGCGCGCCGCGCGCGCCAAGGACAGGGGCGCGACCGCACCCAGCGGCGCGGCGGCGAGCGTGTGCAGGAGGCGACGGCGGCTGTAATGCATGGCTTGTCCCGAACCATTGTGCACCGCACACAAGACCCGATCCAGGGGGAAATCGGGCCGCCGCCACCGCGACGGCGTGACGGATGACGCCGGTCAAGGCGCGTCGGTCAGGCGCGTTCCCAGGTGGCGGGCCAGGCCGCGGGCGCCGTCGCGCATGACGGCGCGGTGGTGCCAGCGGAACAGCGGCGCGGCCAGCGGCGCGAGCAGCCGCAGCGCGGGCGCCTGCGGCTCCACGCACTAGATGTGGCGCACGCGGGTGGAGCCGCCGCTTTCGGGCGTGAGCTCCCAGGTGCCCAGGCCACTGAGGTCGCCGCGCACGCGCGCACGCAGCAGCCAGGGGCGGCGCACCTGGATCACTTCGGCCTCGAAGGTCAGGCCGCAGGGCAGGCGGCTGCCCCAGGTCAGGCAGTGGCGCGCGCCCAGGCCGTCGGCCATGCCGGGGCGCAGCGGCTGCACCGAGCGCCAACTGCCGATGTCGGGGCGAATCTGTAGGCCAATTAGGTTTGCGCTACCCGGCACGCTTAGGCGTCTGAAGCTCCATGTTGTCCGGCCGCTGCCTGTGCCCAGTCCATCACGTCTTTCAGCCACTCGGCAGCAAGCAGCCGGTCAAGAGGCCCCGTGTCCAAGGCGCCATAGCGTGCCTGCACGGCATAAGGGTTGAACTCATCCAGGTTCTGGGCGTGGGGCGGTAGGGGCAACGCACCGTCCTGGAAGACATCAAGCAGCTGGTCGATGCGGTGGGTGCGGGGCACCAGTACGCCATGGCGGGACAGCACGGCCTTCAAAGCCTTTTCGATGGCCTGCTGGGCGTGGAATCCAAGCATCGAGTCGTGCACCTCCACGTCATCCACCAGCTTGAAGAACACCACGGCGTCGCGCCGTGCCGCTTCCAGCAGGGTGCTGACCATCGGTGACTCAGCCATGGAGCACACGCCCTTCCTTGAGCGCCCACCAGTACACCGAGCCCGGCTCGTTGCCCCACTGCTGCAGTTCTTCCTCGGTCACCACCAGCACGTCCGCCGGCACGCCCAACGGGCGCAGCGCGCGGCTCAACCGCACCATTTCCTTGCCGCGATGCGCGACCTCCTTTTCCACCACCAGGAAGTCGAGGTCGGAATCCGGGCCGGCATCGCCGCGGGCATGCGAGCCGAACAGCACGATGCGCTGCGGGTTGGCTGCGGCGACCAGGGCGGCAACGGCCTGGCGGATGGTGTCTTCGGAAATCATGGCGGGGCGGTTGCTCGGGGGAGCCCGTGGGGCAGGCGTCGGCATTGTTGCCGCTGCGCCCGGGGCGGGCAGACCCGGGTGAGAAAATCCGCCCCATGAACGCCCCGCAAACGCTCACCTTCACCCGCCCCGACGACTGGCACCTGCACGTGCGCGACGGCGCGGCGCTGCAGTCGGTCGTGCCGCACACGGCGCGCCAGTTCGGCCGCGCCATCGTCATGCCCAACCTGCGCCCGCCCGTGACCACCGCCGAGCAGGCCGTGGCCTACCGCGAGCGCATCCTCGCCGCCGTGCCGGCGGGCACGGCCTTCGAGCCGCTCATGACGCTGTACCTCACCGACCGGCTGCCGCCCGAGGAGATCGTGCGCGCCAGGGCCGCCGGCGTCGTTGCCGTGAAGCTGTACCCGGCCGGCGCCACCACCAACTCCGACGCCGGCGTCACCGACATCCGGCTGACCTACCCGACGCTGGAGGCCATGCAGCGCGAGGGCCTGAAGCTGCTGGTGCACGGCGAGGTCACCAACGCCGACATCGACCTCTTCGACCGCGAGGCGGTGTTCATCGACCGCGTGCTCATCCCGCTGCGGCGCGACTTCCCGGAACTGAAGATCGTCTTCGAGCACATCACCACGCGCGAGGCCGCGCAGTACGTGGCCGAGGCCGACGCCTTCACCGCCGCCACCATCACCGCGCACCACCTGCTCTACAACCGCAACGCCATCTTCACCGGCGGCATCCGCCCGCATTACTACTGCCTGCCCGTGCTCAAGCGCGAGGAGCACCGCCAGGCACTGGTGCAGGCCGCCACCTCCGGCAGCGCGAAGTTCTTCCTGGGCACCGACAGCGCCCCGCACGCGGCGCACCTCAAGGAGCACGCCAGCGGCTGTGCCGGCTGCTACACGGCGCTCTCCGCGCTGGAGCTGTACGCGCAGGCGTTCGAGGACGCCGGCGCGCTCGACAAGCTGGAGGGCTTCGCCAGCCTGCACGGCCCGGACTTCTACGGCCTGCCGCGCAACGAAGGCAGCGTCACCCTGGTGCGCGAGGACTGGACCCTGCCCGAAACCGTGCCCTTCGGCGACGCGGCGCTGAAGCCGCTGTGCGCGGGCGAGGTGCTGCGCTGGAAGCTGGCGGCATGACGCCGCGGGACGCGGCGGCGCCCGAGGCGCGCATCGCGCTGCTGATCGACGCCGACAACGCGCCCGCGTCCCGGATCGAGCTGATCCTGGCGGAGCTGGCGAAATTCGGCGTGGCCAACATCCGCCGCGCCTACGGCAACTGGAAGAAGAGCGAGCTCAAGGGCTGGGAGGCGGTGCTGCACGAGTACGCCATCCGGCCCATCCAGCAGTTCGACCACAGCAAGGGCAAGAACGCCACGGACATGGTCATGGCCATCGAGGCCCTGGACCTGCTCTACACCGACCGGCCGCAGGTCTTCGCCCTGGTGTCGAGCGACGCCGACTTCACGCCGCTGGTGATGCACCTGCGCGCCAAGGGCGCCACGGTGCTGGGCTTCGGCGCGCAGAAGACTCCCAAGCCCTTCGTCAACGCCTGCTCGCGCTTCCTGTACCTGGAAAGCCTGGGCCAGCCGGCCGAGATGGTCGCCGCGCCCGCGCCGGCCGAGCCCACGGCGCCCCCGGAGCCTGCGGCGCCGGCCGTGCCGGCGGCGAAGAAGGCGCGCCGCAAGGCGGCCAGCGCCGTCGCTGCCGAGCTGCCCCCGCCACCCGCGCCGGAGCCGCTGCCGGCGCCGGCCGCCGCCGCGATCGCGCCGCAGCCGGGCAACGTGCTGCGCCAGGACGCGCGGCTGGTGAGCCTGCTGCGCAACGCCGTGGAGGGCGCCTCCGGCGACGACGGCTGGAGCCACCTTGGAGCGGTGGGCACGCTGATCCGCAACCAGGCCTCCTTCGACCCGCGCAACCACGGCTACAAGAAGCTGGCCGACCTGATCGAGGCGATCCAGCTGTTCGAGGTGCGGCGCCAGGGCCAGGCGGTGCAGCTGCGCGACAAGCGCCAGGGCCGCTTCGCCGGCCCGGCATGAGCGCGCCGCGCGGGATGCGCCTGCCCGTGGCGCGGCTGCCCGCCCACGAGGCTTTCAGCCGCATCGACTGGACACGGCCCTGGCTGGCGCCATACCGCGCTGACGGCGAGCCGGCCTGCGCCGCGGTGCTCGCCGGCGCGAGCGTGGCGCAGGCGCTCAATGCGCGGCTGGCGCTGCGGTCCGGGCCGCCGCTGCGGCTGGACGCCGGCCCCCTGCGCTTCGTGCCCCAGGCCGAGCTGCCCGCCGGCGAGGCCTACGAAAGCTTCATCTTCCGCAGCGGCGCCGTGCCCACGCGCGACCACCTGCACGACTTCTTCAACGGGCTGGTCTGGCTGGCCGAGCCGGCATTGAAGCTCCGGCTCAACGCGCTGCATGCCGGCGTGCTGGCCGGGGAGGGCGTGCAGCCGCGGCGCAGCCCGCTGCGCGACGCGCTGACGCTGCTCGACGAGAGCGGCGCGCTGCTGCAGGCGCCGCCCGACGCGGTGGAGCTGCTGCGCGCGCGGCGCTGGCACGAGCTGCTGGCGGCGCAGCGCCCGCGCTGGGACCGCGGCGAAATCCGCCTGCGCGTGGTCGGCCACGCGCTGCTGGAGCAGCTGGTGCAGCCCTACAAGGGCATCACGGCCCAGGTCTGGCCCGGGGGCGGCGCGGCGGCGCTGGAGGCGGGATGGCAGGCGCTGCAGCCCCGGCCCTTCCTGCCGCTGCCGCTGCTGGGCGTGCCGGGGTGGTGGGCCAATGCCGCGCCCGGCTTCTACGACGACGCGGCGGTGTTCAGGCCGCTGCCGTCGCTGGGGCGGGCCGGCTCGCTGCGGTCGCGGCCGAGCAGCTTGGCGCGGTAGAGCGCGCGGTCGGCGCGCGTGATGAGGCTGTCCATGCCGTCGCCGGGCAGCGCCTGCGCCACGCCGGCGGAGAAGCCGAAGCGCAGCGCCTGGCCCGGCTCCAGATCCAGCGCCAGCAGCCCCTGGCGCAGCCGGACGGTGATCTCCAGCGCCTGCTCCAGGCACGCGCCCGGCGTCAGCAGCAGGAACTCCTCGCCGCCGATGCGCCCGAACAGGTCGCCGTCGCGCAGCTTGCCGCGCACCTGCTGCGCGAAGCTGCGCAGCACCGCGTCGCCCACGGTGTGGCCGTGGCCGTCGTTGATGCGCTTGAAGTGGTCCAGGTCGATCAGCGCCAGGCTGCAGGGCTGCGCGGTGGCCTCGCAGCAGTCCAGCAGCGCCTGGCCGGACTCGAAGACGTGGCGCCGGTTGGGCGCGCCGGTGAGCATGTCGGTGCGGGCGTCACTTTCGGCCTGGGCCCGGGCCTGGCGCAGCCGCTGCTCGCCGTCTTTCAGCGGCGTGATGTCGGTGGCCACGCACAGCAGCCAGCCTTCGGGCAGCAGCGTCTCGGTCATGCGCACCCAGCCGCCTTCGAGCGTGTCCGTCTCGAAGGCGCGGAAGGGCCGGCTGCGCCGGCGCGGCAGGATGTTGCCGAGAAACTCCTCGATGTCGCCGCAGTCGATGCGCACGCCGATGCCGCGCTCGAAGCCGTGGCGCATCACGTCGGCAAAGGGGGCGGGCAGCGCCAGCCCGTCGAGGAAGCGCTGCGCGTAGGCCGGGTTGCACCAGCACAGCCGGTCGTCGGCGTCGTACAGCGCCGCCAGCAGCTCGCTGGCCGAGAGCGCGTCCAGCAGCGCCGCGGCCACCGCGGGCGGCGGCATCCCGGCGGACGCCGGGATGGTGAAAGGGGTTTCGGACGACGGCTTCTTTTTCTTCACGGGCGGCAGCCGGCAACGAGTCGGGAGCTTATTGCGCCACAGGCAAGAAACGGGCGCGGGCGCGCCCGGGACGGCAGCGGCTCACTCGGCGGGCAGGAAGCCCTCGATGGAGAGGTAGCGCTCGCCGGTGTCGTAGTTGAAGCCCAGCACGCGGCTGCCCGCGGGCAGGTCGGGCAGCTTCTGGGCGATGGCAGTGAGCGTGGCGCCGCTGGAGATGCCCACCAGGATGCCTTCCTCGCGCGCGCAGCGGCGCGCCATCTCGCGCGCGGCCTCGGCATCGACCTGGATCACGCCGTCGAGCAGCCCGGTCTTGAGGTTGTTGGGGACGAAGCCCGCGCCGATGCCCTGGATCGGGTGCGGCGAGGGCTGCCCGCCGCTGATCACGGGCGAGGCCGCCGGCTCGACCGCGAACACCTTCAGGTTCGGCCACTTCTCCTTGAGCACCTGCGCGCAGCCGCTGATGTGGCCGCCCGTGCCCACGCCGGTGATGAGCACGTCCAGCCCCTCGGGGAAGTCGGCCAGGATCTCCTGCGCCGTGGTGCGCGCGTGCACCTCGACGTTGGCCGGGTTGTCGAACTGCTGCGGCATCCAGCTGCCCGGCGTGGTGGCGACGAGCTCCTGGGCGCGGGCGATGGAGCCCTTCATGCCCTTCTCGCGCGGCGTGAGCTCGAACTTCGCGCCGTAGGCCAGCATCAGGCGGCGGCGCTCGACGCTCATGCTGTCGGGCATCACCAGCACCAGCTTGTAGCCCTTGACCGCCGCCACCATCGCCAGCCCGATGCCCGTGTTGCCCGAGGTGGGCTCGATGATGGTGCCGCCGGGCTGGAGCAGCCCGTCGCGTTCGGCCGCTTCGACCATGGCCAGCGCGATGCGGTCCTTGATCGAGCCGCCGGGGTTGCTGCGCTCGGACTTGATCCAGACCTCGGCGCCGCCGAAGAGGCGCTGCATGCGGATGTGCGGCGTGGCGCCGATGGTGTCGAGGATGGTGTTGGCCTTCATGGGAGGCTCCCTTCTTGCGTGGGGCGATAATGCCGGTCGTGAAGCAGGCCAGACCGCCGCTGGTGCACCACGCCGCAAGGCGGCACTGGAGGAAGGTCCGGACTGCACAGGGCAGCGTAGCAGCTAACGGCTGTCCGCCGCGAGGCGAGGATCAGAGCAACAGAGACGAGTCGGCCCCCGCGCGAGGCGCCAGTGTCCCTTCACGGGGAGACCAGCCACGCGCGGGGAAGCCGGGTGAAACGGGCAATCTCTACGCGCAGCAACACCAAATAGGCCGGCTATGAGGCGGCCCGCGGAGCCGGCGGGTAGGTGGCACCGAGCCGTGCGAGCGATCCACGGCCCAGAGGAATGGCGGTCACGGAAGCGGCGTCCGCAAGGACGTTGCGTCCGCACAGAATCCGGCCCATCGGCCTGCTTCACACCACACAGCGACAGGTACGCCGGCGGCAGCGCCGCCGGCGCTGCCCTCACGTCCCCGTATCCATCAGGTGCGGAATTTCCGCCGCGAGCTCGCGCGCGAGGAAGCCCAGGCCGCCCATGCGTGCGGCGAGCTGCTCGCCGGCGCGCGCGTGCAGCGCCACGCCCCACACCGCGGCCTGCTCCAGCGGCGTGCCGCGCGCCACCAGCCCGGCGATGAGCCCGGCCAGGATGTCGCCCGAGCCCGAGGTGGCCAGGCCCGGGTTGCCGCCCTCGTGGCGCCAGAGCCGCCCGTCGGGCGCGGCGATGTGCGTGGTCGCGCCCTTGAGCACCACCACGGCGTGCAGCCGCCGCGCGGAGTCCGCGGCGCAGCGCGCGGGGTCGGCCTGCACCTCGTCCTTGGCCTCGCCGCAGAGCTTGGCCATCTCGCCGGCGTGCGGCGTGAGCAGCAGGCCCCCTGCGCGCGGCGGCACGTGCGCCGCGGCGCACAGGCCCAGCGCGTCCAGGATCAGCGGCAGCTCGGGCGGCAAGTGCTGCAGCAAGGTCTGCACGAAGCGCGGCGCGGCCGCCTCGTCCTGCAGCCCGGGGCCGTAGAGCAGGGCGTTGATGCGCGGCGCCAGCGGCGCCAGCAGCGGCGCGCCCGACGCGTCCAGCCCCCCGCCGGCCGTCTCCGGCAGTCCCATCACGCGCGCCTCGGGCAGCGCCATGGCCATGGCCAGCGCCATGCGCTGCACGGTGGCGACGGTGAGCTTGCCCGCGCCGGCGCGCAGCGCGGCGGTGCCGGCCAGCAGCACCGCGCCGGGAATCTCGGCGCTGCCGCCGACCACCACGGTGCGGCCGCGCTCCTCCTTGTCGCTCTGCGCGGAAGGTTTCGCCAGCGGCCAGGCGCGCAGCAGCTCGTCGTCAACGGCGATCGGGTCCATGGGCGTGTTCGTCGTGGTTCGTCATGGTTGGTCGTGGGAAGGGCCGGGGCGCCGGCACGCGCGTGCAGCGGCTGCGGCGCGGCGCTCAGGACTTGGGCGCGGCGGGCACGTCGGGCTCGGCCGTGACCGGGGCGCCGGCCTGGCGCAGCGGCGAGACGAAGTTGAGCTGGCGCAGCACCAGGCGGCCGCGCTTGCCCGCGGCCGGGTCGAAGGCGTAGCTGGTGAGGCCGCAGTTGGGCACGTCGGCCTGGCGGTCCACGTCCAGGATCTGCGCCTCGTCCATGCGCTCGATGAGGTAGCGCAGGCAGTTCACGACCACCTGGTGCGCCACGATCAGCACGCGCTCGCGCCGGTACTCGCGCACCACCGTCTCCAGCAGGCTGCGCAGGCGCAGGATCACGTCGCACCAGCTCTCGCCGCCAGGCGGGCGGAAGTAGAACTTGCCGACATGGCGGCGCTGCTCGCTGAGCTCGGGGTACTTGAGCTGGATGCCGTGCCGCGTGAGCCGGTCGAGCAGGCCGAACTCCTTCTCGCGCAGCCGCTCGTCGACGATCCAGCTCACGTCCTCGCAGGCCATGCCCGCGGCTTCGAGCACCAGCTGCGCCGTCTGGCGCGCACGCACGTAGGGCGAGCACAGCACGATGTTGGGCTTCTCGCCGGGCGGCAGCGCGCCGAACCAGTCGCCCAGCGCCTGCGCCTGGTGGCGGCCCAGGTCGGACAGCGGCACGTCCACGTCACGCTCGGCGATGTCGATCAGCGGCAGCCCGGCGGACTCGGCCAGGTCGCGCGCCACGTTGCCGGCGCTCTGGCCGTGGCGCACGATCCACAGCACGTCGGGCCATTTCTGTTCGAAGGCGGTTTGCGGAAGGTTCAAGGCGGTATCGGGAGTGGCGGTGGAGCTGCGGCGCCAATGCCGGCCGCTTCGCCGCACGGTCGGGGCGATGCGCCGGATGCAAGAGGCCAGGGGGCCAAGCCGGGCGGGCGGAGGCGGCGGAAGGCGGGGCGGCGAGAGACGTCCGGCAGCGTCGGGTCCTCACCCACGAGGAGCAGGACCGGAGCCGACCCGGCTGTGCGCAGCGCGCCCGTCACGGCTTGGCAAGGGAGTTTCGGCAACCGACGTGCCCGCGCGGCGTGGCGCGGTGGCGTCAGCCGGGCAGGCCCAGCTCGCGGTGCAGCGCCGCGGCGGCGATGGCGGCGCCGCCGGTGGCCACCGTGATCTGGTTGAGGCTTTGCGCCACGTCGCCCACGGCGTACAGGCCCTCGATGCTGGTGCGCTGGCGCGCGTCGGTGACGAGGTAGCCGTCGTCGTCGTGGTCCGCGCCCAGCTCGGTGGCCAGGCGCGAGTGCACGCGCAGCCCCAGCGCGCCGTAGATCGCGTCGCAGTCGTCGGTGCCGGCCTCGTGCTCGATGCGCACGCCGCCGTCCCCACGCAGGCGCAGCGCGCGCACGGGGGCGGGCTGCAGCGCCACGCCGGCGCCGTCCAGGCGCTGGCGGTCCTCCCCGGACAGCTCCACGGGCTGCGTGAAGTAGAGCGTCACGCGTTCGCTGAAGTGGCGCAGGTACAGGGCCTCGCGCACGCCGGCGCAGCGGTCGGTGAGCACGCCCACCGCGCTGCCGATGACCTCGAAGCCGTCGCACACCGGGCAGTAGCGCAGCGCGCCCTCGCGCAGCGCCTGCGCCAGGTGCGGCATGGCCGGCTCGTTGTCGCTCACGCCGGTAGCCAGCAGCACACGGCGGCAGCGCAGCGGCGCGCGGCCGGCCTCGGTGAAGTGCAGCAGGAAGCCGCCGCCCTCGCCGTCGGGCAGGCATTGCAGCCGCTGCACGCAGGCCGTTTCGAGCTGCGCGCCGTAGCGCTCGGCCTGCGCGCGCATGGCCGCCACCAGCTCCTTGCCCACCACGCCGTCCGGATAGCCGGGCATGTTGTGGCTGCGCGGGATCTTCACGGCGCGGCTGCTGCCGGCGTCGAGCACGTGCACGCTGCGCCGGAAGCGCGCCAGGTAGATGGCGCCGGTGAGCCCGGCCGGGCCGCCGCCGACCACCGCCACTTCGCAATCGAAGTTTTCATTGGCCGGCATGCCGGGGGCCAGGGTGTCCGGGGCGTGGGTCATCGGCCGGCCGTGCGCTCAGGCGCCGCCGATGCCGACGTTGACCTTGCCGGTGCCGCCGCAGTCCGGGCAGGCGCTGGCGCCGAGCTGGCCGCTGCCGCCGCATTTCGGGCACACGTCCTCGCCGGTGCCGGGCGTGCCCGGGGCCGCCTGGTCGCCCGGGTTCATGGGCGTGCGGGCCGCGGCATCGGTGGCGGGCGGGGTGTTGCTGGATTCGGCGCTCATCGAGATCTCCTCTGTCAGGGGGTCTGCGCCAGCGGCAAGCGTTGTTCCCCGGCGCGCAGCCACTGCACGGCCGGACACCCGGGAACAAGCCGGAAACGGGCCGGGAATCGGCCTGGGAGCGGCAGGGAAGCATTCGGGAATGGGTCTTGCCGCGGCGGGCCGGCATGGACATCGACCTGCGCCGCCGCCACTGCGCCCGCCTGCTGCTGGGCGGCGGCCTGGCTGGCCTGGGCCTGGGCTGGCCCGGCCGGGCGCCGCGCGCCCAGGCCGAGGCGCCGCCGGTGCTGCGGCTGCCGCTGCCCGTGGCGCCGGGCGGCGCGCCGGCGCCGGCCGGTGCGCCGCAGGGCTCGGTGCTCTTCATCGGCACCGCCACGGTGGTGCTGCAGCTGGGCCCGTTCACGCTGCTGACCGACCCCAACTTCCTGCACCGCGGCGACCACGCGCACCTGGGCTACGGCATCCACTCGCCGCGCCAGACCGACCCGGCGCTGACCATCGAGCAGCTGCCGCCGCTGGACGCGGTGCTGCTGTCGCACTACCACGGCGACCATTTCGACCAGGTGGCCGAGCAGAAGCTCGACAAGCTGCTGCCCATCGTCAGCACGCCGCACGCGGTGCGGCAGCTCGCGCAGCGGGGTTTCCGGTCGCTGCACGGGCTGGCCACCTGGCAGGCCATCGAGCTGGAGAAGGGCGCGGCGCGGCTGCGCATCACGGCGCTGCCGGCGCGCCACGGCCCGCCGGTGCTGCACGCGGCGCTGCCGGAGACGATGGGCAGCCTGGTCGAGCTGCTGGCTCCCGGCGGCGCGCCGGCGTGGCGGCTCTACATCAGCGGCGACACGCTGATCCACGAGGAGCTGGCCGAGATCCCGCGCCGCTTCCCGGACATCGACCTGGCGCTGCTGCACCTGGGCGGCACGCGGCTGTTCGGCGTGCTGCTGACCATGGACGCGGCGCAGGGCGTGCAGGCGCTGCGGCTGATCCAGCCGCGGCGCGCCATCCCGATCCACAACGACGACTACCCGGTCTTCAAGTCCTCGCTGGAGGAGTTCCTGGCCGCGGCGCGCGCCGCCGGGCTGCAGGACAAGGTGCAGGTGCTGCGCGCGGGTGAGCGTTTCAGCTTCGCGGTCCCGGCCGAGCGCTGGCGGTAGCAGGCCGCAGGGCAGGCCGTCGTCGCGTCCGCTCCCGCGGGGCGTGACGCCGCGCCGGCGCGGGTACCATCCGCCCCCCGCGCCGCCGGCCGTCGGCTCAGCGCTTGTCGGCGGCCGGCGGGTCGCTCTCCTGGCCGCCGCCGGTTTCGGGCGGCGTCTGCGCGCCGGGGCGCAGCGTCCAGTCGTGGCTGTCCTTGTCGGTGGCGATCTTCTTGTCGGCGTGCATGGCCGCGCTGGGCGAGATCGGGTCGCTGGCGGGGAAGGTCTCGTCCACCGCCTCGTCGAGCAGTTCCTGGTAGGTCGGCACCCGCTCCTCGGGTTGCTGGCCCTGGCCCTCGTGGCGACGGGCTTCCTGCGGGGTGGATGGGGTGTCGGGCATGGCAGTCCTCCTGCGGGATGAATGACCTGGAGGGCGGCAAGCCCTGTTCCCGCGGCGCGACAAAAAGGGTGTGGAAAAGCCCCGCGCCGAAATTCACCGCAAGACCCTGCGCCCATCTCAGCATTCACTTTCAGTGGGGTCCGCAAGTCCTTATTTCTGCAGCACTTTTTTACTCTCAAACGGCATTCACTTCCACGCCTAACTTGTTGATTTCATTGCATTTTTTCCGCGCAAAAAGTTGACCGGGGTGTGCCACTCCGGTACAGTGGGGAAAAGTGGATGGAAGTGGGGTGTTGTGGCTGTTCATGTCTTTCAGGGTCCTGCGGCGTTGACGCTGGACGGCAAGGGGCGCTTGACCGTCCCGGCCCGTCATCGCGATGCGCTCATGGACCTGTCGGGCGGGCAGCTCACCCTCACCAAGAGTCCGGCGGGTTGCCTGCTGATGTTCCCGCGCCCGGCGTGGGAGCAGTTCCGCGACAAGCTGCTGCAGCTGCCCATGGCGGCTGACGGCTGGCGTCGCGTGTTCCTGGGCAACGCGCTGGATGTGGATATGGATGGCGCCTCGCGTGTGCTGGTGGCGCCGGAGCTGCGCGAGGCCGCCGGGCTGGTGCGTGACGTGATGCTCATCGGCATGGGCTCGCGTCTGGAGCTGTGGGACCGCGCGCGCCTGGCGGCGCACGAGGCGCAGGTCATGGGCTCTGAAATGCCGGCTGCGATCCAGGACTTCGTCGCGTGATGGCTTCTTCTTCTCCCGGGCAACACCTGACGGTGCTGCTGCATGAAACCGTGGACGCCGTGCTCGGCGCGCCCGACGGCGTTTACGTGGACGGCACTTTCGGCCGTGGCGGGCACTCGCGGCTGCTGCTGCAGCGCCTGGGCCCGGGCGGGCGGCTGATCGCGCTGGACCGCGATCCCGAGGCGCTGGCCGCGGCCACCTCGGGCCCGGGCGCGATCGACGACCCGCGCTTTTCGATCCACCACGCCAACTTCGGCGCCATGGCCGAGGTGCTGGCCGATCTGGGCGTGGCGCGGGTGGACGGCGTGATGCTCGACATCGGCGTGTCCTCGCCGCAGATCGACACGCCCGAGCGCGGTTTCAGCTTCCGATTCGACGGTCCGCTCGACATGCGCATGGATCCCACGCGCGGCCAGAGCGCGGCCGATTTCCTGGAGCGCGCCGACGAGCGCGAAATCGCACAGGTGATACGCGACTATGGCGAAGAACGGTTTGCTGGCCCGATTGCAAAGGCGCTTGTGGCTCGCCGGACAGGCGGCCATCCCGTGCGGCGCACCGCCGAGCTGTCCGCCCTCGTGGCTGGTGCGGTCAAGACCCGCGAGCCGGGGCAGGACCCCGCCACACGCACCTTTCAAGCTCTTCGGATTCACGTCAACGGCGAGCTCCAGGAGCTGGAGCAGGGCCTGAGCGCGGCGCTGGCGCTGCTGGCCCCGGGCGGGCGGCTGGCCGTGATCAGCTTCCACTCGCTCGAGGACCGCATCGTCAAGACCTTCATGGCGCGCGAGAGCCGTGCCGAGGTGGACCGGCGCGCGCCCTTCGCACCGCCGGCGCCGTCACGGCTGTGCGCGCCGCAGCGCATCCGCCCCGGCGAAGCCGAGGTCGCGGCCAACCCGCGCTCGCGCTCGGCGGTGCTGCGCGTGGCCGAGCGCACCGAGGTGCCCTTCGACGCCGTCGCCCCGGGCGCGGCGGCGCGCGGCGCGCGCGGCGCGCATGCGGCGGGGAGGGCACGATGACGCGGCTGAACCTGCTGCTGCTGGCCGCGCTGGTGGGCAGCTGCGTCTACCTGGTGCAGGTGGCCTACGAGGGCCGCAAGCTCTACTCCGCGCTGGACCGCGCGCGCACCGAGCAGGCGCTGCTGGAGCGCGACTTCAAGCGGCTGCAGGCCGAGCGCGAGGCGCAGGCCACCTCCAGCCGCGTGGAGAAGACGGCGCGCGAGAAGCTGGCCATGCACACCGCCACGCCGGCCGTGACCTTCTACGTGGACGCCGCGGCGTCGGAGGCGCAGCGATGAGCGCGCTCCATCCGCGCAGTGCCGCCGTGAGCGTGCGCAGCGTCAACTACGCCACCAGCCCGCTGCTGGCGTCCAAGACGCCGCCGTGGCGCTCGCGCTTCCTGGTCGCGCTCGTGGGCGTGGGCTTCGCTGCGCTGCTGGGCCGTGCGGCCTGGGTGCAGGTCGTCAAGACCGACTTCTTCCAGCAAAAGGGCGAGGAGCGCTACGCGCACAAGGAGCCGCTGGTGGCCAGCCGTGGCCGCATCCTTGACCGCAACGGCGCGCTGCTGGCCACGAGCATCGCCACCCACACCGTGGGCGTGAACCGCAAGTACTTCGACGGCGGCGAGGAAGGGCGCCGGCGCCTGGCCTCGGCGCTGGGCATGAAGCCCGCGGAGATCGACAAGCGCTTTGCCGACAGCAGCGGCAACTACGTGCTGCTGCGCCGCCAGGTCGATCCCGAGATGCTGGCCAAGGTCAAGGCCCTCAAGCTCAAGGGCATCGAGGAGGAGACCGACTACGTGCGCCGCTACCCCGAGGGCGAGGCCGCGGCGCACGTGGTGGGCTTCACCGGGCTGGAGGACAACGGGCAGGAGGGCATCGAGCGCGCCTTCCAGCGCGAGCTGCAGGGCCACGACGGCTCGCGCATGGTGGTCAAGGACCGCCTGGGCCGCGTGGTCGAGGACATGGGCCAGCAGCGCGATCCCGTCGACGGCCACGACATCACGCTGTCGCTCGACGCCAAGGTGCAGTTCTTCGCCTACCAGCGCATCCGTGACGCGGTGGCCGAGCACAAGGCCAAGGCCGGCAGCGTGGTCGTGATCGACGTGCGCACCGGCGAGGTGCTGGCGCTGGCCAACTACCCCAGCTACGACCCGGACGTGCGCGGCAAGCTGCGCGGCGAGCAGCTGCGCAACCGCGCCCTGACCGACACCTTCGAGCCGGGCTCGACGATGAAGCCCTTCATCGCCGCACAGGCGCTGGACACCGGCCGCGTGCGCTCGGAGACGCCCGTGGTCACGGCCGCGGGCAGCCTGGTCATCGGCGGCAGCACCATTCGCGACGCGCACCCCCACCCGGTGCTGACGGTGACGGAAGTGATCCAGAAGTCCAGCAACGTCGGCGCGGCGCGGCTGGCCATGCAGATGCCTCCGCGCGAGATGTGGGAGCTCTACTCCAACCTGGGCTTCGGCCAGAAGCCGCAGCTCAAGTTCCCCGGTGCCGTCACGGGCCGGCTGCGCCCGTGGAAGACCTGGAAGCCCATCGAGCAGGCCACCATGTCCTACGGCTACGGACTGTCGGCCTCGCTGCTGCAGATCGCGCAGGCCTACACCGCCTTCGCGCGCGACGGCGAGGTGATCCCGGTGTCGATGTTCAGGCAGGACGCGCCGCCGCCGGGCACGCGCGTGTTCAAGCCGCAGACCGCGCAGCAGGTGCGTCAGATGCTGCAGATGGCCGCCGGCCCCGGCGGCACCGCGCCGCTGGCGCAGACCATCGGCTACTCGGTGGGCGGCAAGAGCGGCACGGCCCACAAGCAGGAGGGGCGCGGTTACGCCAGCAACAAGTACCGCTCCTGGTTCGTGGGCCTGGCGCCCGTGGACAAGCCGCGCGTGATCGTGGCCGTGATGGTCGACGAGCCCAGCAACGGCAAGTACTACGGCGGCGCGGTGGCCGCGCCGGTGTTCAGCCAGGTGGTGCAGCAGACGCTGCGCCTCAAGGGCGTGGAGCCCGACCTGGACGTCAAGTCGCAGATCGTCACCAAGGCCGTGCCGGCCGAGCCGGAGAGCTTCTGATGGCCGCCGCATCGATGCACCGGGCGGTTGCGCCCGTGACGGAAAGCTGCAACGTGACGCGCCGCGGCGCGCGTGGCAGCCAGGGAGGCACGCCATGGCGCTGACCCGCTTCGACGACGCCGAGGCCGCCGCGCAGTGGCTGCGCGAGCGCGTGGCCGGCACGCTGCGCAGCGACAGCCGCCGGCTGCGCGCGGGCGATGCCTTCATGGCCTGGCCCGGCGCCGCGCATGACGCGCGCCGCTTCGTGCCGGGCGCGCTGGCCGCCGGCGCTGCCGCCTGCCTGGTGGCCAGCGAGGGCGTGGAGGCCTTCGGCTTCGACGACCCGCGCATCGCCGCCGTGCCCGGCCTCAAGGCCGCCGCCGGCGTGATCGCCGACCGCTTCTTCGGCTCGCCCAGCGCCGCGCTGCGGCTCGTGGCCAGCACCGGCACCAACGGCAAGACCTCCACCAGCTGGTGGATGGCGCAGGCGCTCACGGCGCTCTCCCGGCGCTGCGCGCTGGTGGGCACGCTGGGCATCGGCGAGCCGCCGCGCGCGGGCAGCGGCGAGGCCGCGGCCATCGAGTTCACCGGGCTGACCACGCCCGACCCGGTCAGCTTCCACGCGGCGCTGCGGCGCTTCGCCGACGCCGGCTTCCAGGCCTGCGCGCTGGAGGCGTCCTCGATCGGGCTGGTCGAGCAGCGCCTGGCCGGCACGCGGCTGGACGTGGCGCTGTTCACCAACTTCACGCGCGACCACCTCGACTTCCACGCCGACATGGCCGCCTACTGGGCCGCCAAGCGCATGCTCTTCGACTGGCCGGGGCTGCGCGCGGCGGTGGTGAACCTCGACGACGCCCAGGGCGCGGCGCTGGTGGGCGAGCTGGGCGTGCGCGGCGACCTCGAGCTCTGGACTTACTCCCTCCACGCGCCGGCGCGGCTGCGCGCCGAGCGCCTGCGCTACGAGGCCGGCGGCCTGGCCTTCGAGCTGGTCGAGGCGGGCTGCGCACCGGTGGCGGTGCGCAGCCGCCTCATCGGCGACTACAACGCCAGCAACCTGCTGGCGGTGCTGGGGGGGCTGCGCGCGCTGGGCGTGCCGCTGGCCGAGGCCGCGGCGGTGGTGCCGCTGCTCACGCCGGTGCCCGGGCGCATGCAGCAGGTGCGCGCGGCCACGGCCGGCTGCGACGGCGCGGCCGACCCGGAGGTGGTGGTGGACTACGCCCACACGCCCGACGCGCTGGAAAAGGCGCTCACGGCGCTGCGCCCGCTGGCCCGCGCCCGGGGCGGGCGGCTGTGGTGCGTGTTCGGTTGCGGCGGCGACCGCGACGCCACGAAGCGGCCGCTGATGGGCGCCATCGCACAACAGCTTGCAGATGACGTCGTCCTGACAAGCGACAATCCGCGGTCCGAGCCACCGGGAGCCATCCTGGCGCAGATCGCAGCCGGGCTGCCGCAGGGCACCCGGGCCGTGGTCATCGAGGACCGGCGCCAGGCCATCCTCGACGCGGTGCGCTCGGCCGACCCCGCCGACGTGCTGCTCATCGCCGGCAAGGGACACGAGGACTACCAGGACATCGGCGGCCGCAAGCTGCCCTTCTCCGACATCGACGAGGCGCTGATCGCGCTGCAGGCGCGACGGGCGCAGCCATGACCCATTCGAACCACATTTCCCCTCTTGCGGCAGCCGCTGGGCGCGGCCCCGCGCGGCCGGGCGGCCTCCATGGGAGGCGCGCATGACCATGCTCACGCTGCGCGAGGCGCAGGCGCTGCTGTCCGCCGCCGCCATCCCCGCCACCCTCGCCGGTGCTCCTGACACGGCGCTGTTGCGCGTGCACACCGACACCCGCACGCTGCAGCCGGGCGACCTGTTCGTCGCGCTGCGCGGCGAGCGCTTCGACGGCCACGACCACCTCGGCGCGGCGCGCGGCGCCGGCGCGGCCGCGGCGATTGCGCAGCACGGGCTGGAGCAAGCGGGATTGCCCGGCCTGTACGTGGGCGACACGCTCGCGGCGCTGCAGGCGCTGGCCGCCGGCTGGCGCGCGCGCTTCGCGGCGCTGCCGCTGATCGCCGTGACCGGCAGCAACGGCAAGACCACCGTCACGCAGATGACGGCGGCGATCCTGCACGCCTGGCTGGGCGACGCGGCGCTGGCCACCGCGGGCAACTTCAACAACCACATCGGCGTGCCGCTGACGCTGCTGCGGCTGCGTGCCGCACACCGCGCGGCCGTGGCCGAGCTGGGCATGAACCACCCCGGCGAGATCGCCGAGCTGGCGGCCCTGGCGCGCCCGACGGTGGCGCTGGTCAACAACGCGCAGCGCGAGCACCAGGAATTCATGGCCTCGGTGGAGGCGGTGGCGCGCGAGAACGGCAGCGTGATCGAGGCGCTGGGCGCCGAGGGCTGCGCCGTGTTCCCGGCCGACGATGCCTTCGCGCCGCTGTGGCGCGAGCTCGCCGGCGCGCGGCGCGTGCTGCGCTTTGGCCCCGGTGGCGAGGTCGGCGGCCAGGCGCAATGGGTCGCGGACCACTGGTCGCTGGCGCTGGACACGCCGCTGGGCTCGGCGCGCCTGGCGCTGCGCCTGCCCGGCGAGCACAACGTGCGCAACGCGCTGGCCGCCGCGGCCTGCGCCCTGGCCGCCGGCGCGCCGCTGGCCGCGGTGGTGCAGGGCCTGGAGGCCTTCGAGCCCGTGGCCGGGCGCTCGCAGATCAGGAAGCTCCTGCGCGGCGGGCGCGAGATCACGCTGGTGGACGACAGCTACAACGCCAATCCGGATTCCGTGCGCGCCGCCATCGAGGTGCTCGCGGCGCTGCCGGGGCCGCGCGCGCTGCTGCTGGGCGACATGGGCGAAGTCGGCGACCAGGGGCCGGCCTTCCATGCCGAGGTCGGCGCCCTGGCGGCGCAGCGCGGCATCGAGAACTTTTATTGCGTGGGCAGCCTGTGCGCGCATGCGGCCCGGGCCTATGGGGCCGGGGCGCGCCATTTCGCCTCGGTCGAGGCGTTGATCGAGGCACTGCCCGACCTGCCCGAGGTCGCCACGGTGCTGATCAAGGGTTCGCGCTTCATGCGCATGGAGCGCGTGCTGCCGTCGCTGGGGGAGCCGGCCTGATGTTGCTCCTTCTGACGCAATGGCTGGCGGAGCTGTACCCGGAGCGGCTGGGTTTCCTGCGCGTGTTCCAGTACCTGACGCTGCGCGCGCTGCTGGCGGCGATGACGGCGCTGCTCATCGGCATCGGCTTCGGGCCGCTGGTCATCCGCAAGCTCGCCGAGCTCAAGATCGGCCAGCCCATCCGCGAGTACGGCGTGGCCGCGCACATGGTCAAGAGCGGCACGCCCACCATGGGCGGCGTGCTCATCCTCCTGGGCATCGCCGTGTCCACGCTGCTGTGGTTCGACTGGGCCAACCGCTTCGTGTGGATCGTGATGATCGTCACCTTCGGCTTCGGCGCCATCGGCTGGGTCGACGACTGGCGCAAGGTGGTGCACAAGAACCCGGAAGGGATGGCCTCGCGCGAGAAGTACTTCTGGCAGTCCGTGATCGGGCTGGTGGCCGCCATCTACCTGGCCTTCAGCGTCAGCGAGACCTCGGCCATGCGCGTGATCGAGCTGTTCGCGCGCTGGGTGGGCAGCGGCTTCTCCAACGAGCTGCCGCCCAAGGCCGACCTGATCGTGCCCTTCTTCAAGACGGTGAGCTACCCGCTGGGGGTGTTCGGCTTCATCGCGCTGACCTACGTCGTGATCGTGGGCGCTTCCAACGCGGTGAACCTCACCGACGGCCTGGACGGGCTGGCGATCATGCCGGTGGTGATGGTGGGCGCGTCGCTGGGCGTGTTCGCCTACGTCACGGGCAGCGCGGTATACAGCCGCTACCTGCTGTTTCCCTACATCCCGGGCGCGGGCGAGCTGCTGGTGTTCACCTCGGCCATGGCCGGCGCGGGGCTGGCCTTCCTGTGGTTCAACGCGCACCCGGCCGAGGTGTTCATGGGCGACGTGGGCGCCCTGGCGCTGGGCGGCGCGCTTGGGACGATCGCCGTGATCACGCGCCAGGAGATCGTGCTGGCGGTCATGGGCGGGGTGTTCGTGGTCGAGGCGCTGTCGGTGATGGCGCAGGTGGCGTGGTTCAAGTACACGAAGAAGCGCTTCGGCGTGGGCCGGCGCATCTTCCTGATGGCGCCGCTGCACCACCACTTCGAGAAGAGCGGCTGGAAGGAGACGCAGGTCGTCATCCGCTTCTGGATCATCACGATGCTGCTGTGCCTGCTGGGCCTGGCCACGCTGAAGCTGCGCTGACAACGACGAAGAAGAACACAGGCCATGAGCTCCCTTGATTTCCCGACGACCTTCACGCCCGTGATGGCGCAGCTGCAGGGCCAGCAGGTGCTGGTGCTCGGCCTGGGCGACTCGGGCCTGGCCATGGCGCGCTGGTGCGCCGCGCACGGCGCGCGCGTGCGGGTGTGGGACTCGCGCGAGCAGCCGCCGCAGGCCGCGGCGCTGCACGCGCAGTGGCCCGGGGTGCCGGTGTTCTCCGGGGAGCTGGCGCTGTCGCAGCTGCAGGGGCTGCAGCTGCTGCTCAAAAGCCCGGGGCTGTCGCCGCACGACGCGCGCATCGAGCCGCTGCTCACCGCCGCGCGCGCCATGGGCGTGCGCATCGAGGGGGAGCTGGGGCTGTTCGCGCGCGCGCTGGCCGAGCTGCGCGCCACGCGCGGCTACGCCCCGCGCGTGCTGGCCATCACCGGCACCAACGGCAAGACCACCGTCACCTCGCTGACCACGCTGCTGCTGCAGCGCTGCGGGCTGCGCGTGGCCACCGCCGGCAACATCGGCCCGACGCTGCTGGACACGCTCTCGCGCGCGCTGGCCCAGGAGACCTTCCCGCAGCCGCCGGCGCCCGACGCCGAGCCGGCGGCCGTGGCGGCCGAGGCCGCCGCAGCGCAGGACGGCGCCGCCGAGCGGCCGCGGGAGGGCGCCGAGCCGGCCGAGGCCGGCCCCGCGCTGCCGCC
>NZ_VIDQ01000001.1 GCF_009760915.1 Azohydromonas aeria | reverse complement strand
GCGCGCCGCTGGCGCTGGTCTGCGTGCGCGCGTGGCAGAACATGCAGCGGTTGGCGTCCTTGTCGAGCTGGTAGTTGTCGATCTTGTGCGGGATCACCGGCGGCTGCATGGCGTAGTTGCGCACGCGGCGGATGTCGGAGTTGTCGGAGTTGACCAGCGGCGGCGGCGGCGTGGTCTCCATGATGGGCGCGCCGCGCATGCGGTCGGTCGCGTCCACGGCCAGCGCCGCGCCCGCCGCCCCGGCGCCCAGCAGCAGCGCGATCAGGAAGGCCCGGGCGTTCATACCGTGCCTCCCTGCGCCGGCAGCCCGCCAGCCTTGCGGATGGTCACCGCGCATTTCTTGTAGTCGGTCTGCAGCGAGATCGGGCAGGTGGCGTCGAGCGTGACCTTGTTGATGAGCTGGCTGGCGTCGAAGAAGGGCACGACCACCATGCCGCGCGGCGGCTTGTTGCGCCCGCGCGTCTCGACGCGGGTGCGGATGCTGCCGCGCCGCGACGCGATCTCCACGATCTCGCCGCGGCGCACGCCCAGCGCGCGCGCGTCCTCCGGGTGGATGAAGGCCACGGCGTTCGGGAACGCGCGGTAGAGCTCGGGCACGCGCCGCGTCATGCTGCCGGTGTGCCAGTGCTCCAGCACCCGGCCCGTGCACAGCCAGTACGGGAACTCCTTGTCGGGCTCTTCGGCCGCGGGCTCGTAGGGCAGCGCCCACATCACCGCCCGTCCGTCGGGGTTGCCGTAGAAGCGGAAGCCCTCGCCGGCCTTGACGTAGGGGTCCGAGCCCTCGCGGTAGCGCCAGAGCGTCTCCTTGCCGTTGACGACCGGCCAGCGCAGGCCCGTGGTCTTGTGGTAAGTGTCGAAGGGCGCCAGGTCGTGCGCGTGGCCGCGGCCGAACTGCGCGTACTCCTCGAACAGCCCCTTTTGCACGTAGAAGCCGGCCGAGCGCGCGTCGTCGTTGTCGTAGCCGGGCTCCATCTCGCCCAGCGGGAAGCGGTCGGCCACGCCGTTGCGGAACACGAAGTCGTAGAGCGTCTTGCCGCGCCACTGCGGCTTGGCCGCCAGCAGCTCCGGCGTCCACACCTCCTCCATGCGGAAGCGCCGCGTGAACTCCATGAGGTGCCACAGGTCCGAGCGCGCCTGCCCCGGCGGCTTGACCAGCTGGTGCCAGAACTGGGTGCGGCGCTCGGCGTTGCCGTAGGCGCCCTCCTTCTCCACCCACATCGCCGCGGGCAGGATCAGGTCGGCGGCCATGGTCGTGACGGTGGGGTAGGCGTCGGAGACGACGACGAAGTTGTCGGGGTTGCGGTAGCCCGGGTAGATCTCCTGCGCGACGTTGGGCCCGGCCTGCATGTTGTTGTTGACCATGACCCAGTAGGCGTTGAGCTTGCCGTCCTTGAGCATGCGGCTCTGCAGCACCGCGTGGTAGCCGGGCTTGTCGGGGATGGTGCCGTCGGGGCACTGCCAGATGCGCTCGGCCTCGGCGCGGTGCTTGGGGTTGGTCACCACCATGTCCGCGGGCAGCCGGTGCGCGAAGGTGCCGACCTCGCGCGCGGTGCCGCAGGCGCTGGGCTGGCCGGTGAGGCTGAAGGGGCTGTTGCCCGGCGTGCTGATCTTGCCGGTGAGCAGGTGCAGGTTGTAGAGCAGGTGCGAGCACCAGGTGCCGCGCGTGTGCTGGTTGAAGCCCATGGTGAAGAACGACATCACCTTGACCTTCGGGTCGGCGTAGAGCTGCGCCAGCGCCTGCAGCCGCTCGCGCGGCACGTTGGCAAGCTTGGCGGTGTAGTCCAGCGTGTAGGTGCTGACGAAACGGGCGTACTCGTCGAAGGTCGCGGGCTGGCCACCGCCGGCGTTGCTCCAGTTCTTGGCCTTCTGCTGGCGCGGATCGCTCGGCCGCAGCCCGTAGCCGATGTCGGTGTTGCCCATCATGAAGCGCGTGTGCCGGTCCACGAAGTCGCGGTTCACGGCGCGGGTCTGGATGATGTGGTTGGCGATGTAGTTGAGGATGGCCAGGTCGGTCTGCGGCCGGAACGTCAGCGTCAGGTCGGAGAGGTCGTAGCAGCGGTGCTCGTACACCGACAGCGTGGCGACCTTGACGTGCGGCGCGGACAGCCGCCGGTCGGTCACGCGCGTCCACAGGATGGGGTGCATCTCGGCCATGTTCGAGCCCCACAGCACGAAGGCATCGGCCTGCTCGATGTCGTCGTACACGCCCATGGGCTCGTCCATGCCGAAGGTGCGCATGAAGCCGGCCACGGCCGAGGCCATGCAGTGGCGCGCGTTGGGGTCGATGTTGTTGGAGCGGAAGCCCGCCTTCATCATCTTGGCCGCGGCGTAGCCCTCCCAGATGGTCCACTGGCCCGAGCCGAACATGCCGATGCCTGAAGGGCCCTTGTCCTTGAGCACGCGCTTGAACTGCGTGGCCATGGTGTCGAAGGCCACGTCCCAGCTCACCGGCTGGAACTCGCCGTCCTTGGCGTACTTGCCGTCCTTCATGCGCAGCAGCGGCTGGGTGAGCCGGTCCTCGCCGTACATGATCTTGGACAGGAAGTAGCCCTTGACGCAGTTGATGCCGCGGTTGACTTCCGAGTTGGGGTCGCCGTGCGTGGCCACCACGCGCCCTTCCTTGACCGCGACGTTGACGCCGCAACCCACACCGCAGAACCTGCACGGCGCCTTGGACCATTTCATCTGCGTGCGCGCGGCGTCGGTGACGACGTTCTGCGCCTCGGCGGACAGCGGCAGCCCCGCGGCCAGCGCGGTGCTGGCCGCGGCGCTGGCGCGCACGAAGTCGCGCCGCGTGCAGCCGCGGCCGCCGGCCGTGCCGGCGGCGCCCTCGTTGACCACGGGAATGGGAACGGGAATGGACATGGAGAACTCCCCTAGCCTTTACGGCATCTCCTGTTGCAGGGCTTCCCAGGGCTCGGCGTGCTGGTACACCAGCGCCACGTTGAGCACGCCGGGCAGGTCGCGCAGCGCCGACAGCGCCTGCACCATGGCCGCGCCGCCCTCGTGCTCCAGCACGACGACCAGCCGCCCGTCCGGCGCCCACTGCGCCAGCGTGGCGCCGGGCTGCGCCGCGATGTCGCCGCGCAGCCGCGCCACGGCCTCGGCGCGAGCCTGCACCAGCACGCCGGCGATGTGGACTTCGCGCTCGCGCGCCGGGCTTTGCGCGGGGGGCGCCGTCACGGCGTGTACCCCGGCAGCCGCCCGGACAGCAACTGGTACATCCAGACGATGAAGCCCCAGCCGGCCACGATCAGCACGGCCAGCACCGGGGCGGTGACGACGGTCAGGAAGATGAAGCTGCGCCATTCCTCCTGGCGCGTGGACGGTGCGTCGGGGTCCTCGGGATGAACCGGCGATGCAGCGGGCGGGGATGAATTCGTTGAAGTTTTCATCGCGAGGGACCCGGGTGGCGGTCCAGGAAAGGCGGGCAATGCCCGTGCCCGTTACTGGTGCATTCGGTGTCAATACCGATGCAACAAGGAAACGGGAACCACTGGCCGCGCAGGATGCGGCGCGGTTCGCTGCCTTGTCCGCCCGCTGGCGGGCATTGCCGCGACCGGCGATGCGCCCTCCTTGACGGGAACGAGGCTTGCCCCGGCCGCCGTCCCCATGCAGGTCTTGCCGAAGCCGGTCAGGAAGTTGCGCACGCACTTGCAAGGGCGGTGATCCCGGGAGCCGCGCCGGCGGCCGGGCGCGCCCGGCGGCGCGGGCCGAGGCCCGAGCCTCTGCGACACTTGCGGGTTTACGCACCCGGCCCGCCGCGGCCGCCTCTTGCCGCATGGCCTGGCACGCTGAACTCTCGATCCGCTATTTCCGCGACAACGGGCGCACCGTCGCGCTGGACCGCCACCAGGGCCCGCTGCGCGTGCTGCAGCGGCTCTATCCCGAAGGCCCGGACGTGTGCCACCACGTGCTGGTGCACCCGCCCGGCGGCGTGGCCGGCGGCGACGAGCTGCACCTGGCGCTGGACCTGGAGCCCGGCAGCCACGCGGTGCTGACCACGCCGGGCGCCACCCGCTTCTACCGCAGCCGCGGCGAGCAGGCCCTGCAGTCGGTGCGTGCCACGCTGCACGGCGACGCGCGGCTGGAGTGGCTGCCGCTGGAGGCGATCGCCCACGACGCCTGCCTCGCCGAGAACCGCCAGCGCTTCGAGCTGCGCGACGCGGCGCAGATGATCGGCTGGGACACGGTCGCGCTGGGCCTGCCCGCTTCCGGCGAGCCCTGGCGGCAGGGCCGCTTCCTGCAGCACCTGGAGCTGCCCGGGCTGTGGCTAGAGCGCGGGCTCATCGACGCGCAGGACACGCGGCTGCTGGACAGCCCGCTGGGCTGGGCCGGGCAGCGCGTGCTGGGCACGCTGTGGTTCGCGTCGGCGCAGCCCTTCGCGCCCGGGCTGCGCGAGGCGCTGCTGGAAGCCGGCCGCGCACTGTGCGAGGGCGAGCCGCTGGCCGGCGTCACCAGCCCCTCGCCGCGGCTGCTGGTGCTGCGCGTGCTGGCCGCGCGCGTGGAGCCCGCGCAGCGGCTGATGCAGGCGCTGTGGGCGCGCTGGCGCGAGCTGGGCTGGCAGCTGCCGGCCTGCGCGCCGCGGGTGTGGCGGACCTGACGGCGTCGCGCCGGGGCCGGGCCGCCCTGTATAGCCAAGCCCTGTAAGCGTGCGTAATCCTCGGGGCGTCGCCACCCGAGGAAAGCCGCGCCCGATGGAGCCCTCCCACAGCCAGTTCGCCCTGCTGCGCCAGCGGCGCTTCGCCCCGTTCTTCTGGACGCAGTTCCTGGGGGCGTTCAACGACAACCTGTTCAAGTTCGCGCTCACCGTGATGGTGACCTACCAGCTGCATCTGGCGTGGCTGCCGGCGGAGCTGGCCGGGCTGGTGATCGGGGCGCTGTTCATCCTGCCCTTCGTGCTGTTCTCGGCCACCGGCGGGCAGATCGCCGACCGGCTCGACAAGCGCACGCTCATGCGCGCCCTCAAGACGCTGGAGGCCGCCATCATGGCGCTGGCGGCCTGGGGCTTCCTCGCCGCGCACGTGCCGCTGCTGCTGGGCTGCGTGTTCCTGATGGGGCTGCAGTCCACGCTGTTCGGCCCCGTGAAGTACGCCTACCTGCCGCAGCACCTGGACCAGCACGAGCTCACCGGCGGCAACGGCCTGGTGGAGTCGGGCACCTTCGTGGCCATCCTGCTGGGCAACGTCGCCGGCGGGCTGCTGATCGCGCTGCCGCAGCACGGCGCGGCGCTGGTGGCGCTGGGGTGCGTGGCGCTGGCGCTGGCCGGGCGGTTGACTGCGCAGGCGCTGCCGGCCTCGCCCGCGAGCGACCCGGGCCTGCGCATGAACTGGAACCCGTTCACCGAGACCTGGCGCAACCTGCGCCTGGCGCATGCGCAGCTGGCGGTGTTCCGCTCGCTGCTGGGCATCAGCTGGATGTGGTTCTTCGGCGCGGTGTTCCTGAGCCAGTTCCCGGCCTTCGCGCAGGGCGTGCTGCGCGGCGACGAGCAGGTGGCCTCGCTGCTGCTGGTGGTGTTCTCGGTGGGCATCGGCGCGGGCTCGCTGCTGTGCGAGCGGCTGTCGCGCCACCAGGTCGAGATCGGGCTGGTGCCCTGCGGCGCCATCGGCATGAGCGTGTTCGCCATCGACCTCTTCTTCGCCGTGCGCGCGCTGCCCCCGGCCACGCCGGCGCTGCAGGGCGTGGGCGCGTTCCTGGCGCAGCCCGCGCACTGGCGCGTGCTGGCCGATCTCGCCCTGCTGGCGCTCTCGGCGGGCCTCTACAGCGTGCCCATGTACGCGCTGATCCAGATGCGCGCGCAACCCACGCACCGGGCGCGCATCATCGCCGCCAACAACATCCTCAACGCGCTGTTCATGATCGTCAGCAGCGTGCTGGTGGGGCTGATGCTGCAGGCCGGGCTGGACATACCGCAGGTGTTCCTGGCCGTGGCCCTGCTCAACGCGGTGGTGGCGAGCTACATCTTCCTGCTCGTGCCCGAGTATTTGCTGCGCTTCGCGTCATGGATCGCGACGCACCTGGCGTACCGGTTCCGGGTGCACGGGCGGGACCGCATCCCGGCCACGGGCGCGGCGCTGCTGGCCTGCAACCATGTCAGCTACGTCGATGCGCTGCTGATCGCCGCGGCCAGCCCGCGCCCGATCCGCTTCATCATGGACCACCGCATCTTCGCCACGCCGCTGCTGGGCTGGCTGTTCCGGCTGGCCAAGGCCATCCCCATCGCGCCGCAGAAGGACGACCCCGCGGCCTACGAGCGCGCCTTCCAGGCAGCCTGCCGCGCGCTGGACGAGGGCGAGCTGGTGGGCATCTTTCCCGAGGGCGCCATCACCCGCGACGGCCGGCTGCAGCCCTTCAAGGGCGGCGTGATGAAGATCCTGCGCACCCACCCCGTGCCCGTGATCCCGCTGGCGCTGCACAACCTGTGGGGATCGAGCTTCTCGCGCATCGACGGCAAGGGCCTGATGAGCCGCCCGCTGCGCCGCGGCCTGTTCAACCGCGTGGAGCTGGTGGTGGGCGAGCCGCTGGCGGCCGAGGCGCTGGCCTCGCCGGAGGGGTTAAGAGAGCGGATCGAGGAGTTGCTGGCGGCGTGAGCGGGGCGGCGCAGGCCGGGCGCACGTCTGCACGCGTGATGCGAGAGGACTCCGAATCGCATCAAAAAATGATGCGAAAACCGCCCGCTTTCGCATCAGCGGTTGATGCGAAGACGCGGCGGCTCAAATCGCCACCAGCCCCCGCACCCCGTTGGCCTCCATGTCGCGCCCGGCGCCGCGCGCCACCACCTCGCCGCGCTCCATCACCAGGTACTGGTCGGCCAGCTCCGCGGCGAAGTCGTAGTACTGCTCCACCAGCAGGATCGCCATGTCGCCGCGCTCCGCGAGGCGCCGGATCACGCGGCCGATGTCCTTGATGATGCTGGGCTGGATGCCCTCCGTCGGCTCGTCCAGGATCAGCAGTTTTGGTTTGCCGGCCAGTGCCCGCGCGATGGCGAGCTGCTGCTGTTGCCCCCCGGACAAATCGCCGCCGCGCCGTCCCAGCATCTGCTTGAGCACGGGAAACAGCTCGAACATCTCGTCGGGAATGGGCGTGCCGCCCGGCAGCTTGGCCAGCCCCATCTTCAGGTTCTCCTCGACCGTGAGCCGGCCGAAGATCTCGCGCCCCTGCGGCACGTAGCCCATGCCGGCGCGCACGCGCTCGTAAGGCGCGGCGCGCGACACGTCCTGCCCCTCCAGCTTGATCGCGCCGCCCTTGATCGGCACCACGCCCATGAGGCTCTTGAGCAGCGTGGTCTTGCCCACGCCGTTGCGCCCCAGGATCACCGTGACTTCGCCGCGCCGCGCCTCGAAGGCGACGTTGCGCAGGATGTGCGAGCCGCCGTAGTACTGGTTCAGGCCCTCGACCTGCAGCATCACCTCGTGCTTCCTCTCCGTTCGCGCCGCGCTCGCCGCAGGGCCCGCGCCCGGGCCAGGCGATGCCGCCTGGACGGGATCGGCCCGGACGGGATTGGTGTCAACCGGAACAGCCGGATCAGCGCCCAAGGTACACCTCCACCACGCGCTCGTCGTTCTGCACCTGCGACAGCAGCCCTTCGGCCAGCACCCGGCCCTCGTGCAGCACCGTCACCTTGCGGTGCCCCTGCGTCAGTTGATCGACGAACTTCATGTCGTGCTCCACCACCATCAGCGAATGCTCCCCGGCCAGCGACAGGAACAGCTCCGCCGTGCGCTCGGTCTCCTCGTCGGTCATGCCCGCCACCGGCTCGTCGAGCAGCAGCAGCTTCGGGTCCTGCATCAGCAGCATGCCGATCTCCAGCCACTGCTTCTGCCCGTGCGAGAGCAGCCCCGCCAGGCGCTGCGCGGAAGCCTTCAGGTGGATGCGCTCCAGCATCGCGCCGATGCGGTCCAGCTGCTCGCCCGTGAGGCGCGAGAACAGGCTCGCGCGCACGCGCCGGTCCGCCTTGAGCGCCAGCTCCAGGTTCTCGAACACGCTGAGCTCTTCATAGACGGTCGGCTTCTGGAACTTGCGCCCGATGCCGATCTGCGCGATGTCGTTCTCGCGCAGGCGGCGCAGGTCGATGTTCGAGCCGAAGAAGACCTTGCCCTGGTCGGGCGCGGTCTTGCCGGTGATGACGTCCATCATGGTCGTCTTGCCCGCGCCGTTGGGGCCGATGATGCAGCGCAGCTCGCCCGCATCGATGGACAGGCTCAGGGCGTTGAGCGCCTTGAAGCCGTCGAAGCTCACCGTCACGTCCTCCACGTACAGCGCCACGCCCTGCGCGAAGTCGGGCACCCCGGACTGCATCGGCCGGCCGAAGCCGCCTTCCCAGGCCTTGGCGGCGCCGCCGCCGCCGGCCTTCTGCGCATGCGCGGCCCAGGCCTGCGCGCGGTCTTCCATCAGGTCGGGCGTCATGCGCGCTCCTCCTTCTTCGCGCCGGTGAAGCGGCGCACCAGGCCGACGATGCCCTGCGGCATGAACAGCGTCACCGCGATGAACAGCATGCCCAGGAAGTACAGCCAGTACTCGGGGAAGGCCTGCGTGAACCAGCTCTTGGCGCCATTGACGAAGAAGGCGCCCACGATCGGGCCGATCAGCGTCGCGCGCCCGCCCACCGCCGCCCACACCGCGATCTCGATGGAGGCCGCCGGCGACATCTCGCCCGGGTTGATGATGCCCACCTGCGGCACGTACAGCGCCCCGGCCACGGCGCACATCACCGCGGAGAGCGTCCAGATTGCCAGCTTGTAGGCCAGCGGGTCATAGCCCGTGAAGCGCACGCGCGTCTCGGCGTCGCGGATGGCCTGCAGCACGCGGCCGAAGCGGCTGTGCACCAGCGCGCGCGCCATCAGGAAGAAGCCGATGAGCGTCAGGCCCGTCAGCACGAACAGCACCATGCGCGTCGAAGGCTGCGCCAGCGGCACGTCGAGAATCCGCTTGAAGTCGGTGAAGCCGTTGTTGCCCCCGAAACCGGTCTCGTTGCGGAAGAACAGCAGCATCGCCGCGTAGGTCAGCGCCTGCGTGATGATCGAGAAGTACACGCCCTTGATGCGCGAGCGGAAGGCGAAGTAGCCGAACACCCAGGCCAGCAGCCCCGGCACCGCAAGCACCAGCACCAGCTGCAGCACCAGCGAGTCGCTCCAGGCCCAGTGCCAGGGCAGCTCCTTCCAGTCCAGGAACACCATGAAGTCGGGCAGCTCGCTCTTGTAGTTGCCGTCGGTGCCGATCTGGCGCATGAGGTACATGCCCATGCCGTAGCCGCCCAGCGCGAAGAACAGGCCGTGGCCCAGCGACAGGATGCCGGTGTAGCCCCAGATCAGGTCCATGGCCAGCGCGCAGATGGCGTAGCACATGATCTTGCCCACCAGCGCCACCATGTGGTCGGGCAGGTGCAGCGGGTGCGCCGCCGGCAGCATCAGGTTCAGCGACGGCACGATCACCAGCACCGCCATCAGCGCCGCGCCCACGCCGGCCCAGCCGCGCGTGCCCAGCAGCAGGCCGCGCCGCGGCGTCAGGCCCACCGGCCCATGAAGTACGGCGCTCATGCCTCTCTCCCCTTGAGTGCGAACAAGCCCTGCGGCCGCTTCTGGATGAACACCACGATGAACACCAGCACCATGATCTTGGCCAGCACCGCACCGGCCCAGCCTTCAAGCAACTTGTTGAGCAGCCCCAGCCCCAGCGCGGCCCAGACGGTGCCCGCGAGCTGGCCCACGCCGCCCAGCACCACGACCATGAAGCTGTCCACGATGTAGCTCTGGCCCAGGTCCGGGCCGACGTTGCCGACCTGGCTGAGCGCGCAACCGGCCAGCCCCGCCAGGCCCGCGCCCAGCGCGAAGGCCCAGGTGTCGATGCGCGCGGTGTGGATGCCCACGCAGGCCGCCATGCGCCGGTTCTGCGTGACGCCGCGCACGAACAGGCCCAGCCGCGTCTTCGAGATCAGCAGCGCCACCCCGGCGAGCACCAGGCCCGCGAACACGATGATGGCCAGCCGGTTGTAGGGCAGCGTCAGGTTGCTCGCCAGCTCCAGCCCGCCCGACAGCCAGGCCGGGTTCTCGACGGGCACGTTCTGGGCGCCGAACAGGGACCGCACCGACTGCATCAGCACCAGGCTGATGCCCCAGGTGGCCAGCAGCGTCTCCAGCGGCCGGCCGTAGAGCCAGCGGATGACGGTGCGCTCCAGCACCGCGCCCACCGCCGCGGCAGCCAGGAACGAGGCAGGAATCGCCAGCAGCACGTAGTAGTCGAAGAGGTTCGGCAGCCAGGCGCGGAAGGCGTTCTGCACCAGGTAGGTGGCGTAGGCGCCGATCATGATCAGCTCGCCGTGGGCCATGTTGATCACGCCCATCAGGCCGTAGGTGATGGCCAGGCCGAGTGCTGCCAGCAGCAGGATCGAGCCCAGGCTGAAGCCGGTGACGAGCACGCCCGCGCGCTCGCCCCAGGCCAGGCGCGACTCGATCTGCTGGATGCCGGCGGCGATGACGGTGCGCAGCTCGGGGTCGGTTTCGGCCTCCAGGCGCTGCAGCAGCAGCGCGCGCGCGCTGGGCTCGCCGCTGGTGGACAGCAGCCGCGCCGCCTCCAGGCGTTGCTCGCGCTGCGGCGAGGCCACCAGCACCGCCGCGCGCAGCAGGCCCAGGCGCTCCTTGAGCTTGGCGTCGGTCTCGGCGGCCAGGGCCTTCTCGACCAGCGGCAGCTTGAACTCCTCCATCTCGTCGGCCAGCGCCTTGATGGCGGCGGCGCGCGCGGCGCGCTCGGGCGAGAACAGGTTCAGGGCCGCCAGCGCCGCCTGCAGCTCGCGGCGCATGCGGTTGTTGTTGGTGACGTCCTGCGCGTCGTCGGGCAGCGTCGCGGCGGCGCCGGTGGCGGCGTCCACGGCCGAGCCGTCCTTCCTCACGATCAGCACGCGCTCCGGCGTGACGCGCACCGCGTCGTCGAGCATCGCCTGCACGTAAGTCGCCAGCGCGGCGTCGCCGCCCTGCGCGACGGCCTCGGCCAGCGCCTGCGCGCGCGCGTCGTTGTCGCCCTCGGCGATGGCGCGCGCCTGCTGCGGCGTCAGCGCCTGCGCCGACCAGCCCGCCAGCGCCATGAGCAGGGCCAGGAGGCCCCTGAATAACGGAGTCATGTTCTCCCGCCCTTGGAAATGTTCATGGCCCCTCGGCCGCTGTCTCGGGCCAGGGGCAGGAGGCGCCAGGCGCCTCCGGGTGACATGGGGCAGCCGCCTGGCTGCCCCCGCGGCTTACTTGGCCGCGGCCACCTTCTCCGGCTCGTCCTTCTTCTTGTCGTTGCCGGGGATGTACGGGCTCCAGGGCTGGGCCTTGATCGGGCCCGGGGTCTTCCACACCACCGAGAACTGGCCGTCGGCCTTCACCTCGCCGATGAAGACAGGCTTGTGCAGGTGGTGGTTCTTCTCGTCCATCTTGGCCACGAAGCCGCTCGGCGCCTTGAAGGTCTGGCCGGCCATGGCGGCGATGACCTTGTCGGTGTCGGTGCTCTTGGCCTTCTCGACGGCCTGCTTCCACATGTGCACGCCGATGTAGGTCGCCTCCATCGGGTCGTTGGTCAGCGGCTTGTCCTTGTGGCCGGCGATGTTCTTGGCCTTGGCATAGGCGGCCCACTTCTTGACGAACTCGTCGTTGGTGGGGTTCTTCAGGCTCATGAAGTAGTTCCAGGCGGCCAGGTGGCCCACCAGCGGCTTGGTGTCCACGCCGCGCAGCTCTTCCTCACCCACCGAGAAGGCCACCACCGGCACGTCCGTCGCCTTCAGGCCCTGGTTGCCCAGCTCCTTGTAGAAGGGCACGTTGGAGTCGCCGTTGATGGTGGAGACCACCGCGGTCTTCTTGCCCTCGGAGGAGAACTTCTTGATCTTGGCGATGATGCTCTGGTAGTCGGAGTGCCCGAAGGGGGTGTACTCCTCCATGATGTCCGCGTCGGCCACGCCCTTGGACTTCAGGAAGGCGCGCAGGATCTTGTTGGTGGTGCGCGGATAGACGTAGTCGGTGCCCAGCAGCACGAAGCGCTTGGCGCTACCGCCGTCCTTGCTCATCAGGTACTCGACGGCGGGAATGGCCTGCTGGTTGGGCGCGGCACCCGTGTAGAACACGTTCTTGCTCAGCTCCTCGCCCTCGTACTGCACGGGGTAGAACAGCAGGCCGTTGAGCTCCTCGTACACCGGCAGCACCGACTTGCGGCTCACCGAGGTCCAGCAGCCGAAGGTCACGGCCACCTTGTCCTGGCTCACCAGCTGGCGCGCCTTCTCGGCGAACAGCGGCCAGTTCGAAGCGGGATCGACGACGACGGGCTCCAGCTTCTTGCCCAGCACGCCGCCCTTGGCGTTGATCTCGTCGATGGCCATCAGGACGGTGTCCTTGAGCACGGTCTCGGAGATGGCCATGGTGCCGGAGAGCGAGTGCAGCACGCCGACCTTGATGGTGTCGGCAGCTGCCGCCGGCAGTGCCGTGGCGACCAGCGCGCCCATGGCCACGGCGCCCAGCGCCAGATTGAAACCGCGACGATTTGCCTTCATGTCTGCTTCCCCTCTTGGTGCCCTCTGCTGTGGGCCGTTGATCGAACGGGAGGCAGTGTCGAAGGCAGCGCCGCGCGCCGGAATACGACAACTTGCGTAGTTCCGGCGCGCCTACGCCAAATGGCGTAGCGGGTTCAGGTCAGATGGCGCCCACGCTCCCCGTCACCGGCAGCACGATCCCGGTGATGTAGCCCGCGCAAGCCGGCGCGGCCAGGAACACGTAGGCGGGCGACAGTTCCTCAGGCTGCGCCGCGCGCTTGAACTCCGTCTGCTTGCCGAACTCGGCCACGCCCTCGGCCGGCCGGTCGGCCGGGTTCAGCGGCGTCCACACCGGCCCGGGCGCCACGGCGTTGACGCGGATGCCGCGCTTGAGCACGTTCGACGCCAGCGACTTGGTGAAGGCGTGGATCGCCCCCTTGGTGGTGCTGTAGTCCAGCAGCTGCTGGCTGCCTTCCAGGCCCACCACCGAGCCGGTGTTGATGATGGAGCTGCCCTCCTTGAGGTGCGGCAGCGCCGCCTTGGCCATGTGGAAGTAGCCGTAGATGTTGGTGCGCATCGTCTCGTCGAAGCGCTCCTCGGTGATGTCCTCCAGGCTGTCGGCATGCTCCTGGAAGGCGGCGTTGTTGACCAGGATGTCGAGCTTGCCGAAGGCCTCCACCGTGCGCTGCACGGCGTCGCGACAGAAGGCGGCGTCCTTGACGTCGCCGGGAATGAGGATGCAGCGCCGCCCCTCCGCCTCGACATGGCGCCGGGTTTCCGCGGCGTCCTCGTGCTCGTTGAGATACACGATGGCCACGTCCGCGCCCTCGCGCGCATAGAGCACCGCCACCGCGCGGCCGATGCCCGAATCGCCGCCGGTGATGATCGCCGCCATGCCCTGCAGCTTCTCGCTGCCCTTGTACTGCGGCGCCTGGAACTGCGGCTGCAGTTGCAGCTCGGCCTCGATGCCGGGCTTCTCGATGTGCTGCGCCGGCAAATCCGTGGGCTGCTCGCGGGCACCGGTCTGGGGCGGGTTCTGCTGCTCGCCCCCGCCGCCCTGCTGCATCTTGCGGTTGTCCTTCTGGTCCTGCTGCTTCTGGATGCCGCGCTGCTTCTCGGCCACGGCGTCCACGTTGCGATGCTTGGAGGTGTCGCCTTGCTGTTTCATGAAAGGGCTCCTTAGCGTTGTTGCGGAGCAAGGGCGGCAGGCGACGTGCCCAGTTGCGTACTATGTTCCTGGTCGTGTGCGGCAAGCTAGAAATCGATCGCGCGGGATCGCCAACGGCTGAATTTCAATCAATGCAGCGCTTCGCGTATTACCATAACGTGCCAGGGGCGATATCAGCCAGCAACCGATTGGAGCTTTCATGTCTATCGACTTCGAGAAGGACGAGTATTTTGCGCTGGTAAAAACCATTGCCGATTCTGATCAACGCCTGCTCACAGTCAAAAGTTGGGGCGTAACACTTAGCCTCGTGGCACTCGGCCTTGGTTTTCAATACCGTGCTTACGGATTCTTCATCATAGCAGCCATCAGCAGCTTAGCCTTTTGGGTCGTGGAACACGCCAGCCGCAGGCACCAAATGAGGCACTATGTCCGAATGCGCCAAATCGAATTCAATAACTTCTTGCGCGAACTTGAAGCCAATCGCCCCCAGTCCGCACCACGCATCGACTGGTCGTGGCACATAGCAAAAGACATTCTCGAAGGCAAAGCCAGTGCTCAGCAGGATGGCGAAATTGAAACGAAGCAAAAGAATATTTGGTTTTCTCATGCTTGGGCGATGCCACACGTGGCACTACCACATGTTCTCACTTTGGTCGTGAGTGCATTTCTCGTTTACCAAGGCTATAACGGCGATTTGATCGGCTTTACGCTGGGCACACCACCAAGCCCGAAATGAGTACGAACAATAACAGCTACCGATTTGCACGACAGGATTTCTCATCGCCTGAATTGCACACCCCACCTATGCCCCACCTCTTCGTCTACGGCTCCCTGAAGCAGGGTTTCGTCAATCAGCACGTCAATACCGGCCGCCGCGTGCCGGGCCAATTCCGCACGTCGGACAAATTTGGCCTGTATCTCCTGGGTAAGGGCGAAGTGCCCTGCCTGGTTTCCCCGCCGGGACACGGCCATCAAGTCGTCGGCGAGTTGTATGAAATCACCGACGCCGACATCCAGCGCATGGACCGGCTGGAGCGCACCGGCGATCCGGACGGTTATGAGCGCGTCGAAATCGGCGTCGAGCGCTTCGACCCGCCGGCCACGGAAATTTTCACGGCCTTCGTCTATCTCAGGCAGCACTGCAACATTCCCGCCGCCACGCCGCGCATCGGGCCGCTGGACGAATACCGGCTGGAGCACGCGGCGCGGTTTTCCTGGCAAGGCGCGAACTGATCGCGCTTTTCTTCTCAACGGCCGCCACCCGCCCATGTCCACCATAAAACCGCCCGCTGACCCGGAATCCAATCCCCGCGTGAAAGCCGTCTTCGACGACATCCGCGCCACGCGCAAGACGGATTTCATCAACAACCTCTGGCGCAGCCTCGCCTTCGACCCGGCGCTGCTGGAAAAGACCTGGACCGAGGTCAAGCAGGTGATGGCCACGCCCTCGGAATTCGATCCGCTGACCAAGGAGCTCATTTACATCGCGGTCTCGGTGGCCAATTCGTGCAGCTATTGTGTGCATTCCCACACCGCGGCGGCGCGGGCCCAGGGCATGACGGATGCACAGCACGCGGAACTGTTGGCGATCATTTCGCTGGCCGCCAAGACGAACCACCTCGTCACGGGCTTGCAGGTGCCGGTCGATGTGGCTTTTGACGCAGGCGCTTCCGACCACGATTAAGCAGGCCAACGGCCTGACAACGGAGCCGCAGAAATGAGATTGCTGATTTTCGGCCTAGTTTTTCTTGCGGCTGGCGCAGGGGTGGCCTGGGCTGTGTGCGTGTTCGCCCTGCAATTACCTTGGGAAACTTCACTTCTTGTCGTTGAAATTACGGCAATCCTATCCTGCCTTGCCGGCCTGGCAGTGGTCCAAAGCCAGCGTAAAAAGCGAGTACAAGAAACGCGATAACGGCGGCCAGGAATAATGCTGGTCATGTGGCATTCGGCGCCGGGGCGTCGGCGTAGGACAACGGCCGGGCCACCGGTCCGGCATGCCCGGTTCGTGAACTGGTTCACGACTTGAAGCCTGGCACGGCGCCGGGTGGTGCCAGGCCTGACCAAGCTCACAAGAATCCACCGCAGCAGTACCCAAGGCAGTCACCGGCGCAGCCGCCTCGCGGCCTGCGCCGGATTCCAGGGCGGTCCGGTGCAGCCCCCTTTCACCGGACGCCGATTTCCGAGCAGCAAGTGCCGATACGGCGCGAGACCGGGAGAATCTGCGTGAAAATCTTGTCCAAAAAAACAAACTTGCCGCCACGCTGGCGACGGCACTGGCCCTGGCCGCGGGCAGTGCCCAGGCAACGCTGAACTGGAACTGGAGTTATTCGGGCGCGGGCATCATGGCCAGCGGCACGCTGACCACCACGGACACGGCGGACGGCAGCGGTTTTTATGAAATCCTGTCCATCTCCGGCAACCGCAACGGTGTCGCCATCACCGGGCTGTACCCGACCGGTCTTTCCATCCCAGGCAACGAACCATTTACCGGCGACAACCTGATCCGCGTCGCCGGGCCGGATCAACTCACCGTCCATGGCCTGGGTTTCTCGCTGGCTGACGGCACCTATTCCAATCCGTTCTATGCCTATTTCCTGACGCCGGCCACTTATCTCGAAGTGCTCACCAACGGCACGAGTATCGTGACTGAATTGCCCATCACCTTCAGCGCCAGCCTGGTGCCGGTGCCCGAGCCCACCAGTTTGGCTTTGGTGGTTTCGGGATTGATGGCGGTGGGCTGGAGCCGGCGCCTGAAGAAGACTCAGCAGTCTTGATGCCGGGGCGCTGCAGCGCTTGAAAACGCTGCGGCCTTCCACATCGAACTCGATGGCCGGCTTTCGCCGATATCACGGAAATATTTCAAGCCGTTTTCACCGCCCCGCCGCCGTCATCGGCCCCAGCCGCTGCATTACCAGCGCCGCGGCGGCGGTGCGCGTTTCCACCCCGAGTTTCTCGAACACGTGCTCCAGGTGCTTCGTGATAGTCCGCGGGCTGGTGCCCAGGATGTCGCCGATGTCCCGGTTGGTCTTTCCCTGCAATACCCAGTAGAGCACCTGCGATTCGCGCGCCGTCAGGCCGAAGGCCGGGCCTAAAGCGGCGATGGTGGCGGCGTCGGACTGCTCGCGCAGCACCAGCAGCCACTCGCCCTCGCCCATCGCCTCGTGCAGCACGAAGGTCAGGCGCCGCGCGCCCTGGCTCACGGCGAAGGTGGCGCCCAGCGCGGGCTTTTCACCCATCCACTGGCGCAGCGGCGCGGGCGCCAGGCCGTTGTCCCCGGTGGCGTCGGCGCCCTTGAAGAACTCGGCCAGCAGCTGCCGCGCCAGCGCCGTCTGCCACACCAGGCGGCCGTCGCGCCCGCGCAGCACCACGCTGGCATGGCCGAAGGCGTCGAGGACGCGGCGCGCCTGCGTCTGGCTGCGCGCGCTGTGCAGGTGCGCCGCCATGCGCGCCAGCACCTCGCTCGTGCGCACGGGCTTGGTCACGTAGTCGTTGACGCCCGCGGCAAAGGCTTTCACGAGGTGCTCGCTCTCGGTCAGGCCGGTCATGAAGACGATGGGCGTGGCGGCGGTGCGCGGGTCGCCGCGCAGCCGGCGTGCCACCTCAAAGCCGTCCATGCCCGGCATCACGGCGTCGAGCAGCACGATGTCGGCCTGCCCCGCGCGCTGCAGCGCCTGCTCGCCCGAGGTGGCCACCAGCACGGTGTAGCCGCCCTCGTCGAGCGCGTCGTGCAGCAGCGCCAGGTTGTCGGGCACGTCGTCCACCACCAGCACCACGCCGGCGCCTCGGTCCAGGTCCAGCTCAGGCGGCTCGTTGTTCATCTTGGTCCAGGGATTCCAGGGTCTTGCGCACGGCGCCGGCCAGGGCGTCGAGCTCGAAGCGCTGCAGCAGCGCGCGCAGCGGGGCCGCGAAGGCCGGCCCGTGAATGTCGTCGGATTGCTCGATGCGCTCCAGCGCCTGCCGCGCGCCGCGCACGTGGCCGCGGCGCAGGGCGTCGTCCAGGGCGCGCAGCAGGGTGAGGTCGGGGCGCCAGGCGGCGTCGGGCGGCGTTGCAGGCGGCGCAGCCTGCATGTCGGGCAGGGCCGGCGGCGCAGCGGGCCGTGCCGGCGCCGGCGTTGGAGCTGGCGCGAGCGTGGGCACCTCCTCGATCCACGCCAATTTCAATCGCCGCTCCAGCCAATCGAGTAGATCGTCCACGCGCACCGGCTTCACGAAGAAGTCCTGTGCCGTGACGCCGGGGTCGTTGTCGAAGCCGCGATCAAAGGCGTTGGCCGAGACGATGGCCACCGGCGCGTCGTCGCCCAGGCCCAGCGCGCGCAGCCGCTGCAGCGTCTGCCAGCCGTCCAGGCCCGGCATGGCCAGGTCCATGAACACGGCGTCGGGCCGCAGCGCGGGCCACAGCGCCAGCGCCTGCTCGCCGCTGGCGGCCTGGTGGCACTCGAAGCCCAGCGGCTCCAGCAGGTTGAGCAGCAGCTCGCGGTCCGCCTGCTCGTTGTCCACCACCAGCAGCCGCCGCCGCGGCCCCAGGTAGCCGCGGCGCGCGCCGCGTGCGGCCTGCGGCGGCGGGGCGTCCACCTGCGGCAGGAACAGCTTCAGGGTGAAGGTGCTGCCCTGCCCCAGGGTGCTGGTGGCCGTGAGCTCGCCGCCCATGAGGATGACGAGCATGCGCGCGATGGTCAGCCCCAGGCCCGAGCCGCCGCCGTGGGCGCTGCCGCGCTCGAAGGGCTCGAACACGCGCTCCAGCTCCTGCGCGCTCATGCCCGGGCCGCTGTCCTGCACCTCGAAGCGCGCGATCTGCCGCGCGACGTGCACGCGCAGCGTCACGCGCCCGGCGGCGGTGAACTTCACGGCATTGCCCAGCAGGTTGATCAGCACCTGGCGCAGCCGCCGCTCGTCGGCCCGCACCCAGGGCGGCAGCGTGCCGGCGATCTCGGTGCGGAAGTCCAGCCCCTTGGCCGTGGCCTGCAGCTCGAACAGCCGCGCGATCTCCGTGACCGTTTCCGGCAGCGCCATCGGCTTGACCTGCAGCTGCACCCGGCCGCTCTCGATGCGCGACAGCTCCAGCGTCCCCTCGATCAGCGACAGCAGGTGCTCGCCGCCGCGGCGGATGACCTGCACCGCGTGCTGGCGCCGCGGCGGCATGGCGGCGTCGTCCTCCAGCAGCTGGGCGTAGCCCAGGATCGAGTTCAGCGGCGTGCGCAGCTCGTGGCTGATGGCGCTGATGTAGCGGCTCTTGGCCTGGTTGGCGGCCTCGGCCGCCAGCTTGGCCTGCTGCAGCGCGGCGTCGGTGCGGCGGTGCGCCTCCACCTCGCGCTGCAGCGCGGCGGTCTGGCGCCGGCTCTCCTCCTGCGCCAGGGTGCGGCTGCGCTGCGCCAGCACCAGCCACCACAGCACCATGCCCGCCACCGGCAGCGCCAGCAGCGCCTCGGCGGTGAAACTGCCGCCGGCCGCGGCGTGGCGGTGCAACAGCCACAGCGCCAGCCCCAGCAGCGGCGCGCCGGGCAGCGCGACCAGCAGGAACGGCGCCAGGCCCTTGTCAAGGTAGGCGCCGGCCGCGCGCGGCAGCAGCGCGCGCAGCAGCCGCTCCCACTGCTGCGCCAGCCGCGCGTGCGGCTTGCACAGGTCGCCGCAGCGCGCATCGAGCGTGCAGCACAGCGAGCAGATCATCCCGTGGTAGGCCGGGCACTGCGCCATGTCCTCGGCCTCGTAGCGGCGCTCGCAGACCACGCATTTCACGGGTGCGGCCTGGCCGACAGGTGCGACCTGAGCGACAGGCGCGGGCCGGGCGCCAGGCGCGGCCTGGCCGATGGGCGCGGCGGCGGCCGCCGCGGCCTTCGCCGGCACGATCCGGTGCACCGGCCGCGCGATGTAGAAGCGGCCCTTCGTGGCCCAGGCGATCAGCGGCGCCGCGACCAGCGCGGTGGCCATGGCGACCAGCGCCGAGAAGGCCTGCGCCAGCGCGCCGAAGGCGCCCAGGTGCGCGGCGATGGACAGCAGGGATGCCAGGCCCATGGCGCCGATGCCCACCGGGTTCACGTCGTGCAGGTGCGCGCGGCGGAACTCGATGCCCGGCGGCGACCAGCCCATCGGCTTGTTGATCACCAGGTCCGCCACCACGGCCATGATCCAGGCCACGGCCACGTTGGCGAACAGGCCCAGCACGTGGCCCAGGGCCTGGAACACGTCGAGCTCCATCAGCACCAGCGCGATGAGGATGTTGAAGGCCATCCACACCACGCGCCCGGGGTGGCTGTGCGTGGCGCGCGAGAAGAAGTTGCTCCAGGCCAGCGACCCGGCGTAGGCGTTGGTGACGTTGATCTTGAGCTGCGACACCACCACGAACAGCCCCGTGGCCGCCACCGCCCAGCCGTAGTGCGGAAAGACGAACTCGTAGGCGGCGAGGTACATGCGGCTCGGGTCCACCGCCAGCTCGGTGGGCATCATGTGCGTGAGGCACAGGTGCGCCAGCAGCGCGCCGCCGAGCATCTTCAGCACGCCCGGCACGACCCAGCCCGGGCCGCCCATCAGCACCGCGCCCCACCAGCGCAATTTCCCGCGCCGGCCGGGTGCGGGCTCCGGCATGAAGCGCAGGTAGTCGGCCTGCTCGCCCATCTGCAGGATCAGCGCGATGCCCACCGTCGTGGCCGCGCCGAAGCCCAGCAAGGTGAAACCCGCGCTGCCGTCGGCGCCGGGGTGCTGGGAGAGGCCGTGCAGCAGCCCGGGCTGCTGGTGCAGCACCACCGCGTAGGGCGCGACCAGCATCAGCAGCCACAGCGGCTGGGTCCAGATCTGCAGCGCGCTGATGACGGTGACGCCGTGCGTGACCAGCGGGATCACGACCAGCGAGCACACCAGGTAGCCCCAGGCCGGCGGCAGGCCGAACACCAGGTCGAGCGCGTAGGCCATCACGGCGGCCTCCAGCGCGAAGAAGGTGAAGGTGAAGCAGGCGTAGACCAGCGAGGTCACGGTCGAGCCCAGGTAGCCGAAGCCCGCGCCGCGGGTGAGCAGGTCCATGTCCACGCCGTGCCGCGCGGCATAGACGCTGATGGGCAGCCCGGCCAGCACGATCAGCAGCCCCGTCACCAGGATCGCCAGCGCCGCGTTGGTGAAGCCGTGCTGCACCAGCAGCGTCGCGCCCACGGCCTCCAGCACCAGGAACGAGGACGCGCCGAAGGCGGTGTGCGCCACGCGCGCCGGGCTCCAGCGCCGGAAGGCGCGCGGCGTGAAGCGCAGCGCGTAGTCCTCCATCGACTCGCGCGCCACCCAGGCGTTGTAGTCGCGCCGGATCTTCACGACGCGCTGCAGCGGCTCGCCGGCGGCATCGGCGGCGGAGGTGGACGACGGGGACGGCGGGGGATTCATCGGTCGGGCATCGGGGACAGCCCCTGTCCCGTTCAAGAAACGCACCAGCGACCCCCCATTGGAGGGATGTCCGGCATCCATCGTGCTAAAAGTCCGGCCCATGGAACTCACGCCCCGCGAGAAAGACAAGCTGCTGATCTTCACCGCCGCGCTGCTGGCCGAGCGCCGCCGCGCGCGCGGCCTGAAGCTCAACTACCCCGAGGCCGTGGCGCTGCTGAGCGCCGCCATCATGGAGGGCGCCCGCGACGGCAAGTCCGTGGCGCAGCTCATGGGCGAAGGAAAAACCATCCTCAGCCGCGACGACGTGATGGAGGGCGTGGCCGAGATGATCCCGGAGATCCAGATCGAGGCCACCTTCCCCGATGGCACCAAGCTGGTCACCGTGCACCAACCCATTGCCTGAGCAGGCACCACATCGGTGCAACAACAACCCAAAAACGCACAACCATGAAGCATTCCCTGAAGGCTATTTTTGCCGCCGCGCTGGGCGGCGCCGCCGGCCTGGCGCAGGCGCATGAAGGCCACGGCCTGCCCGGCGTCTCGCACTGGCATGCCGGCGACACCTTCGGCTACGTCGTGCTGGCCGCGGTGGTGGCCGCGGCGCTGTGGAGCACGCGGCGCAAATGAGCATGATCCCCGGCGAGCTGCTCACCGACGACGGCGCCGAGCTGGAGCTCAACCCCGGGCGGCGCACGCTGCAGCTCGTGGTGGAGAACGCGGGCGACCGCCCGATCCAGGTCGGCTCCCACTACCACTTCGCCGAAACCAACGGCGCCTTGCGCTTCGACCGCGAGGCCGCGCGCGGCATGCGGCTGAACATCCCTTCGGGCACGGCGGTGCGCTTCGAGCCGGGCCAGCAGCGCACGGTCGAGCTGGTCGATTACGCCGGCGCGCGCGAGGTCTGGGGCTTCCGGGGCCTCGTTCAAGGAAAGCTCTGACACACCCATGGCAAGAATCTCCAGGCGTGCCTACGCCGAAATGCTCGGCCCCACCGTGGGCGACCGGCTGCGGCTGGCTGACACCGAGCTGCTGATCGAGGTCGAGAAGGATTTGACTTTGTCCGCCGGCGGCTACGGTGAGGAAGTCAAGTTCGGCGGCGGGAAAACGGTGCGCGACGGCATGGGACAAGGGCAGCGGCCCAACGGCCCGGGCCCGGCCGAGGCCGTGGACTGCGTGATCACGAACGCGCTGATCGTGGACCACTGGGGCATCGTCAAGGCCGACATCGGGCTGCGCGGCAGCCGCATCGCGGCCATCGGCAAGGCCGGCAACCCGGACGTGCAGCCGGGCGTGGACATCGTCATCGGCCCGGGCACCGAGATCATCGCGGCCGAGGGGATGATCGTCACCGCCGGCGGCATCGACACGCACATCCACTGGATCTGCCCGCAGCAGATCGAGGAGGCGCTGAACTCGGGCGTGACCACCATGATCGGCGGCGGCACCGGCCCGGCCACCGGCACCTTCGCCACCACCTGCACGCCCGGGCCGGAGAACATCGCGCGCATGCTGCAGGCGGCCGAGGCCTTCCCGATGAACATCGGCTTCCTGGGCAAGGGCAACGCCAGCCGGCCCGAAGGGTTGCGCCAGCAGATCGAGGCCGGCGCGCTGGGTCTGAAGCTGCACGAGGACTGGGGCACCACGCCGGCGGCCATCGACTGCTGCCTCAGCGTTGCGGAGGAAACCGACACGCAGGTGGCGATCCACACCGACACGCTCAACGAGTCGGGCTTCGTCGAGGACACGATCGCCGCCTTCAAGGGCCGCACCATCCACAGCTTCCACACCGAGGGCGCCGGGGGCGGGCATGCGCCGGACATCATGCGCGTGGTGGGCGAGGCCAACGTGCTGCCCTCCTCCACGAACCCGACGCGGCCGTACACGGTCAACACGCTCGACGAGCACCTGGACATGCTGATGGTGTGCCACCACCTGGATGCGTCCATCGCCGAGGACCTGGCCTTTGCCGAGAGCCGCATCCGGCGCGAGACCATCGCGGCCGAGGACATCCTGCACGACCTGGGCGCCATCAGCATCTTCAGCTCCGACTCGCAGGCCATGGGCCGCGTAGGCGAGGTGATCATTCGCTGCTGGCAGACGGCGCACAAGATGAAGGTGCAGCGCGGGCCGCTGGAGGGTGATTCCGCGCGCAACGACAACGAGCGGGTGAAGCGCTACGTCGCCAAGTACACGATCAACCCGGCGCTGGCGCAGGGCGTGTCGCACGAGGTGGGCTCGATCGAGGTGGGCAAGTGGGCCGACCTCGTGATCTGGAAGCCGGCCTTTTTCGGCGTGAAGCCGTCGCTGGTGCTCAAGGGCGGCTTCATCGCCGCGGCGGCGATGGGCGACCCGAACGCCTCGATCCCGACGCCGCAGCCGGTGCACTACCGGCCGATGTTCGGCGCCTATGGCGGGGCGCTGTCTGCGGGGTCGCTGAGCTTCGTGTCGCAGGCGGCGCTGGCGATGGGCTCGCTGGAGCGGCTGAACCTGCGCAAGACGCTCTCGGCGGTGCGCGGCTGCCGCACGGTGAAGAAGGCCGACATGGTGCGCAACGCCTACACGCCGCACATGGAGATCGACGCCCAGACCTACGAGGTGCGCGCCGACGGCCAGCTGCTGACCTGCGAGCCGGCGAAGGTGCTGCCGATGGCGCAGCGGTATTTCCTGTTCTGAGATCCTGTCAGCACCATTTGCCTTGCTGGAGTTCCCCATGACCGTTCCCGTTCAAGAGCTGCAAGCACAGGTGCTCGGTCTGCCGGCTGAGGAACGGGCTCGGCTGCTGGAGGTACTGCTTGCGAGCTTCGAGCCGCAAGGCGAGGCGCCTGAAAGCCAGGAGACCTGGCTGCGGCTGGCGCAGCAGCGGCGCGAGGAGGTTCGCGCCGGGAAAGTGGCCATGGTGCCTGGAGACGAGGCGCTGGCACGGATTCGAGCCCGGCTGGGATGAGCCACTGGCTCCATCCGGATGCCGAGGCTGAGCTGGGCGACGCCTCCGTGTACTACGCCAGGCACGCCAGCCGGGCCATTGCCGAGGCCTTCCTGCAGGAGTACGAGCGGGTCCTGGGTCTGCTGATCGAGAACCAGCAACTGGGTCAGCATGGGAACTTCGGCCTTCAAGTTTTTCATTTCGACCGCTTCCCCTACACGTTGATTTACGAGGAAGACACCGAGCGGGGTCCGCAGATCTACGCCGTGGCTCATCAACGCCGCAAGCCGGGCTATTGGCAGGGTCGCGTCTGAGGGCTCCGTCACCTCGCTTGAAGAATGCCCATGGACACCCTGCTCCCCTCCACCCCGCTGCTCATCGCCTTCCTCGGCGCCAGCCTGGTGCTGGCGCTGACGCCGGGGCCGGCCGTGGTCTACATCCTCACGCGCACGCTGGCGCAGGGGCGCGCCAGCGGGCTGGCCTCGGTGGCGGGCGTGGCGCTCGGAAACCTGGGCAACGCCGCGGGCGCGGCGCTGGGGCTGGCGGCGCTGTTCGCGGTGTCGTCGCTGGCCTTCACCGTCGTGAAGTGGCTGGGTGCCGCCTACCTGATCTACCTCGGCGTGCGGCTGTGGCGCCAGGGCGATGCGCCGGCGGACGCGCCGCGGCTGCGCGAGCAGAGCCACCGGCGCGTGTTCGCCGACGGCTTCGTGGTCGCGCTGCTGAACCCCAAGACCGCCCTCTTCTTCGCCGCCTTCCTGCCGCAGTTCATGAACCCGCAGGGCCCGCTGCTGGCGCAGAGCCTGCTGCTGGGCGCGCTGTTCGTGGCCGTGGCCGCCAGCACCGACCTGCTCTACGTGCTGGGCGCCAGCGTGCTGGCGCCGCGGCTGCGGCGCGGCGTTGCGCAGGCGCGCTGGGGCCGGCGTGCGGCGGGGTCGTCCTTCATTGCGCTGGGGCTGCTCACGGCGCTGTCGGAGCGGCCGCGCGGCTGATCCAGGGCCCTGTCACTCCTTTTGAAATCCCGCCCGACCGGCCGTCCGGTCGGTCATTCCGCATACTGCCGCCCCATGCTGACCGTCAACAAACTCCTGCCCCGTGGGCAATCGCTGGCGCCCGCGCTGCGCCGCCGCGCCGCCACCCTCGAACTCGACTGGGACACGCGCCAGAAGAGCCGCTTCGAAGCCACCGACAGCCAGGGCCGCTCCCTGGGCGTGTTCCTGCCGCGCGGCAGCGTGGTGCGCGGCGGCGACGTGCTCGTGGCCGAGGACGGCTCGCTGGTGCTGGTGCAGGCCGCGCCGCAGCCGGTGCTGGAAGTGCGCGCCATTGAACCCTTCGCGCTGCTGCGCGCCGCCTACCACCTGGGCAACCGCCACGTGCAGCTGGAGCTGCAGCCCGACCACCTCAAGCTGGAGCCCGACCACGTGCTGGCGCAGATGCTGCGCCAGATGGGCCTGCAGGTGGCCGAGGCGCAGGCCGCCTTCGAGCCCGAGTCCGGCGCCTATGCCGCGGGCGGCCATGGGCATGGGCATGACCACGAACAGGCCCAGGAATCCGGCCACGTCCACGGCCCCGGCTGCGGACACGACCACGGCCACGATCACGCGCATGGCCACGCGCACGACCACGGCCATGTGCACGGCCCGGGCTGCGGCCATGACCACGGGCACGGTCACGCGCACGAGCACGCCCCGGCGCCGGCGCCCGCGCCCGCGCGCGGCAAGCCGCTGGGCATTCCCGTGGCGGCCGCGCCGGTGCCGCACGTGCACGGCCCCGGCTGCGGGCACGACCACGGGCACGAGCACTGATGGCACCGCAAGCGCTGCTCGACCTGCTGTGGCTGGCTTCGCCGGCGCTGCCGGTGGGGGGCTTCAGCTATTCCGAGGCGCTGGAGGCGGCGGTCGATAGCGGCCGGGTCACCGACGAAGGTAGCGCCGGCGCCTGGCTGCGCGACCAGCTCGCGCTGTCGCTGGCGCGCGCGGATCTCGCCGTCGTCGCCGCCGCGCATGCGGCCTGGCGCGACGGCGACGAAGGCCGCATCCGCGCCCTCAACGACTGGGTGCTGCTCACGCGCGAGAGCAGCGAGCTGCGCCAGCAGGCCGAGCAGATGGGCCGCTCCATGCTGGAGTGGCTGCGCAACCAGCCCGGTGCGGGTGACGACGCGCGCCTGGCACTGCTGGGCAGTCTGAAACCGCCGACCTGGCCCGTGGCCTGGGCGCTGGGCGCGGCGCGCGGCGGCGCCGCGCCGGAGGCGGTGCTCACGGCGCACGCCTTCGGCTGGGCCGAGAACCTGGTGCAGGCCGCCTTGAAGGCCGTGCCGCTGGGCCAGAGCGCGGGGCAGCGCATCCTGGCCGGCCTGTCGGCCGACATTCCCGCCGCGGTGGCGCACGCGCTCAGCCTCGACGATGGCGCGCGCCAGGCCTTCACGCCGATGCTGGCCATCCTCTCCGCCCGGCACGAGACCCAGTACTCCCGCCTGTTCCGTTCCTGAATCAAGCAAGAACAAGTCACATGACCAAGCTGCACTCGATCCCGAACCGCACCAAGAAACTGCCGCCGCTGCGCGTCGGCGTCGGTGGGCCCGTGGGCTCCGGCAAGACCACCCTGGTGGAGATGCTGTGTAAAACCATGCGCGAGCGCTGGGACCTGGTGGTGGTCACCAACGACATCTACACCAAGGAAGACCAGCGGCTGCTGACGGTGGCCGGCGCGCTGGAACCGGAACGCATCATGGGCGTGGAGACGGGCGGCTGCCCGCACACGGCGATCCGCGAGGACGCCTCCATCAACCTCGAAGCGGTGGACCGGATGCTGGAGAAGTTTCCGGACGCGGACGTGGTGTTCATCGAGTCCGGCGGCGACAACCTCGCCGCCACCTTCAGCCCCGAGCTGTCCGATCTCACCATCTACGTCATCGACGTGGCCGCGGGCGAGAAGATCCCGCGCAAGGGCGGCCCCGGCATCACCAAGAGCGACCTGTTCGTCATCAACAAGACCGACCTGGCGCCGCACGTCGGCGCCGACTTGGCGGTGATGGAGGCCGACACGAAGCGCATGCGGCCGAGCCGGCCCTACGTCATGACCAACCTGCGCACGAAGCAGGGGCTGCAGGACGTGGTCGAGTTCATCGAGACGCGCGGAATGCTGCGCCAGGGCTGAACGCCCGCGTCACAGGCGTATCCGTCCCCAACGCTCCCGCCCCGGGGGCACGCCGCCTGCCCTGGGGTGCTTCCCGATTCAAGCAAGGAGCACCCATGGGTCTGTTGAACTTCGTGAAGGAAGCCGGCGAGAAGCTGTTCCACCGTGGCGGGGCCGACAAGCCGGCCGCCGGTGCCGCCGCCGCGCCGGCCGCGGCGCCGACGCAGGCCGACGTGGCCAAGCTGAACCAGGAAGCCGGCGACGCCATCGAGCGCTACGTGCAGCAGCTCGGATTGCAAGTGCAGGGGCTGCAGATCACCTTTGACGGCGCCACCTCGACCGCCACCGTCGCCGGCCAGGCCCCGGACCAAGCCACCAAGGAAAAGGTGCTGCTGGCCGCCGGCAACGTGCAGGGCGTGGCCGGCGTGACCGACCAGATGACGGTGGCCCAGGCCGCCGAAGCGCCGGCGCAGTTCCACACCGTGGCCTCGGGCGACACGCTCTCGAAGATCTCGGCCAAGTTCTACGGCAGCCCTAACGAGTACCAGCGCATCTTCGAGGCCAACAAGCCGATGCTCTCGGACCCGAACAAGATCTACCCGGGCCAGGTGCTGCGGATTCCGGCGAAGCAGTAAAGCCGTCGGCTGACGGCTGCAACCGGCCCGGAAACGACGATGCCCGCCATGGGCGGGCATCTGCATCCTTCAGACCACGCGGGCCACCACGGCCCGCGACTTCATCACTTCAAGCCGTCACACCGGCACCAGCGAGTACACCGTGCGGCGCGGTGCGGCCGGCGCCGGGGCGGCGGGCTTGCCGCCAGTCACGGCGGCGATGCTGGTGAGGTTGGCGTGGCTGGCCAGCGCCGTGTCGAACACCTCCACCGCGCAGTCGTGGCAGCAGCCGCAGTTGCGGGCGATGCAGGTGTCGTCCTGCAGTTCCTCGAAGTCACGGGTGCCCGTGCGCACGGCCTCGCGGATGTCGCGGTCGCTGATTCGATGGCACAGGCAGACGATCATGGCGGCACTCACTGATGAAGTGACGCCAGTATGGCAAATGAGAATGCTTCTCAGCAAGTATTCCGTCTGAAACGCAGGGGCTTGGTGCGTCGCAGCAACGGGGCTGTGCCGGCTCGCACCGGGACGGGACGGCGGCACGGCGCGGAGTGCTGCGGCGCCGCGCCGCCGCCCGAAGGCAGCGCCCGGCCGTCAGCTGCCGCTGTGGTCCATCTGCGACTGCAGGTAGTTCTGCTCGCCGACCTGGCCCACGAGGTCGATCTGGGTTTCGAGGTACTCGATGTGCTCCTCGGTGTCCTCCAGGATGTCGGTGAGCAGGTCGCGCGTGACGTAGTCGCGCACCGACTCGCAGTGCTGGATGGCGTCGCGCAGCACCACGGCCGAGCCGATTTCCAGCTTGAGGTCGCAGCTCAGCGTCTCGATGGCGTTCTCGCCGATGAGCAGCTTGCCCAGGTCCTGCAGGTTGGGCAGGCCTTCGAGCATGAGGATGCGGTCGATGATCTTGTCCGCGTGCTTCATCTCCTCGATGGACTCGTCGTACTCGTGCTTGGCCCAGCGCCCGAAGCCCCAGTGCTTGAGCATCCGGTAGTGCAGGAAGTACTGGTTGATCGCCGTGAGCTCGTTCTTGAGCTGGGCGTTGAGAAAGTCGATGACTTGGGGATCACCCTTCATGAGCACTCCTTGGGGGGTTGTTGTTGAGCGGAGAACTCGGATTTTGGCCGCCGCGGCGCCGGCCGGGCCTTTGTCCCTTGCATCACGCTCTGGATGCGATGCATTCGCATGGCCCGGGCCCGGGCCCGTCCCGGGGCCGGCGCGGCCCGTTCAGGCCTGCAGCAGCCCCCAGCGCAGCGCCACCAGCGTGAGCTCGGACTGGTTGCTGGCGCCGAGCTTCTGCTTGACGTGGTAGAGGTGCGTGCCCACGGTGCTGGGCGAAAGCTTCAGGTCCGCCGCGATCTGCGCCACGCTGCGCCCGCGCGCGAGCTGGATGAAGACGGCGAACTCGCGCTCGGACAGCAGGTCCACCGGGTTGGCATCGCCTTCGAGCTGCGCCAGCGCCAGCGCCTGCGCGGTGCGCGCGTCCACGTGGCGGCGCCCTTCGGCCACCGCGCGCACGGCGGCGACGAGCTCGTCGGGCGCGGAGCGCTTGGCCAGGTAGCCCAGCGCGCCGGCGCGCAGCACGCGCTGCGGGTGGGCGGTGTCCTCGTGCGCCGACAGCACCAGGATGCGCGCGCGCGCATCCTGCGCCACCAGCCGGCGCACCGCCTCCAGCCCGCCCATGCCCGGCATGGACAGGTCCATCAGCACCACGTCCGGGCGCAGCGAGGCGTAGAGCTGCACGGCCTGCTCGCCGTCGCCGGCCTCGCCCACGACCTCGATGCCGGCATCGGCCAGCAGCATCCGGAAACCCATGCGCACCAGCGCGTGGTCGTCCACCAGCAGCGCGCGCGTCACGGCGACTCCTTGTGTTCATTGGCGGCGGATCCCGCCCCCAGCGGCAGCGCCACCTGCAATTCCACCCCCTGCGGCGCGGCGGGCTGCACGGACAGCCGTCCGCCCAGGCTGCCCACGCGCTCCTCCAGCCAGCGCAAACCGTGGTGTCCCGGGCGCTCCTGCCACTGCGCGGGCAGGCCGCGGCCGTCGTCGCGCAGGCGCAGGTGCACTTCGCCGGCCCCCTCCTCCTGCCACAGCCGCAGCTCGATGCGCGTGGCCGCGCCGTGGCGCAGCGCGTTGGTCAAGCCTTCCTGCGCGGCGCGGTACAGCGCCAGCGCGGCTTCGGGCGCCAGCGGCGCGAGCTCGGCCGGCAGCTGCAGCGAGAGCTGCAGCGCCGGGTGCGCGCGGCGCGTGCGCTCGACCAGGTCCTGCAGCGCCGCGCTCAGGCCCATGCTGTCGAGCACCAGCGGCGCCAGGCGCGGGATCAGCCCGTGCATGGCGTCGTACAGGCGCGAGGACTCGTCGGCAATGATCTGCGCCGCCTGGCGCGACTCGGCGTCCTGCACCCGGCGCGCCACCGCCAGCGCCAGGGAGCGGATGGCGGTCACGGACTGGCCCAGCTCGTCGTGCAGCTCGCGCGCGATGCTGCGCCGCTCCTGCTCGATGTGGTGGTCCAGCCAGCGCGCGAGCTCGCGGCTGTCGCCCAGGCGGCGCTCGGCCAGCACGGCGCGCTTCTCGGTGTCGATGTGCGCGCGCAGCTGCCCCACCATGCGGTTGAAGGCGCGGCCGATGGCCGCCGCCTCGCGCCCGCGCAGCGGCGGCAGCCGCGCGTCGAAGCGGCCCGATTCCAGCTCGCCCAGCGCCTGCTCGATGCGCTTGAAGGGCCGCACCGCGCGCCCGACCAGCCAGAACACCAGCGCATTGAGCAGCACCAGCAGCGCCAGCGCCACGGTGGCGAAGCGCAGCAGCTCGTCCCAGGCGTCGAGCACGGCGCGCGAGGCGTTGGAGCGCACCTCCAGCCGCCCGCCCGGGAATTCGTAGGCCTGCACCAGCGGTACCGGCGCGATGGCGCGCTCGAACCAGTCCGGCGCGTCGCGCCCGGCCTTGTAGGCCGAGGGCGGCGAGGTGTAGAGCACCTGGCCCTGCGGGTCGGTGAAGGTCACCTCGTTGGAGCGGATGCGCCCAAGCCCGTTGAGGAAGCCGACCATGCCCGGCGAGCCCTGCGAGGCCGCCAGCCAGGCGGTGCGGTTGAGCAGCTGCGTGGCGACGCGGTTGGCGGCCACGACCTCCTCCTTCACCGAGTCGCGCAGGTTGCCCAGCTTGAGCACCAGCAGCCAGGCCACGAACAGCACGGTCAGCAGCCCGACCAGCCCGTTGACCTGGGCGCGCAGCGTCAGGCCGGGGCGCGTGGGCGCCGGGGCGGACGCGGGCGGCGCGGGGGGGTCGTCGGGCATGGCCACCGGCGGCTCCAGCACGCTCATTCAGCCGCCCCGAAATCGCCCCGCGCCGCGAAGGCGTCCAGCGCGCGCGCCAGGGCGTCCTGCAGCAGCGGGTGCGCCGGGTCGTGGCCGACACCGGGCAGCATGTCCAGGGTGGCCCAGGGCACGGCCTCGCGCAGCGCCACGCTGCCTTCGGGCGGGCAGACCCGGTCCTCGGCGCCGTGCAGCAGGTGAATCGGCACCCGCGGCAGCGCCGCGCAGCGCTCCAGCAGCGGCGGCGACTGCAGCCAGCAGCCGTTGCGCAGGTAGTGCGCCTGCACCCGGTAGCGGTCCAGCAGCGCGTCCAGCGCCTCGCCTTCGGGCGGCGGCGCGGCGTCGTCCTGGCCGCAGCGGCGGCGCTCCCAGCCCCACCACAGCAGCGCCAGCGCCCGGGCCTGCGCCGCGTCGGCCGCGTCCAGGTCGGGCAGCGTGCGCCAGTCGGGCACCAGCGGCTCGGGGGCGCCGTCGAAGAAGTCCTCGATGTCCGCCTCGCGCGCCAGGAACGTGTTGCGCAGCAGCAGCCCGGACACGGCCTCGGCCTGGTCCAGCGCGTGCGCCAGCGCCAGCGTCGCGCCCCAGGAGCCGCCGACCACAAGCCAGCGCTCGATGCCGAGCCGCCGGCGCAGCAGCCACAGGTCGTCCACGAGCTTGGCCGTGGTGTTGTGGGCGACCTCCCCGCGCGGCGTGCTGCGCCCGGCGCCGCGCTGGTCCGGGCAGATCAGCCGGTACTGCTGCAGGTTGAAACCGCGGCGCAGCAGCGGGCTGCAGCCCGAGCCCGGGCCGCCGTGCAGGAGGAGCACGGGCAGGCCGTCGGGGTGGCCCCACTCCTCCACGTGCAGCACGTGGCCGTGCCCCACGGGCAGGGCATGGGTGCGCGGCGCGGGGCCGGCGGGGAATTCATAAAGCTCGGACACGAGGGCGATGGTAGCCACCGCGCAAGCCCCCCTCAGGGCGGCTTGCAGATTCATGATTTTCATGAGGCGCGAATCCAGAGCGCGGGCCTGTGGCGGCGCGGGCATCGGCCGCACCATGGGCTCCGGAACGTTGTTCCCGCGGACGCCACCTTCGGCGCCGCGACCAACCCGAAAAAAGGAGACCTGACATGCAATGGACGACCCCCGCCGCCACCGATCTGCGCTTCGGCTTCGAGATCACGATGTACGTGGCGGCGCGCTGATCGATCGATCGAGCGCCTGAACCACTGAGTGGATCAGCGGGGCGGCACGGTGCAAGCCGTGCCGCCCCGCCCACATCCGGCCAGACAAAAGAAGAATCCAGACGAGACACGGGACGCCATGCGCATCACGATCCTGGGCTCCGCCGCGGGCGGGGGCTTTCCGCAGTGGAACTGCAACTGCCGCAACTGCGCCGGGCTGCGCGCGGGCACGCTGCGCGCCAAGGCGCGCACGCAATCGTCCATCTTCATCCAGCCCGACGCGGGCGGCGACGGGCTGCTGCTCAACGCCTCGCCGGACATCCTCCAGCAGATCAAGGCCACCCCGGCGCTGCAGCCGGGCCGCGCCATCCGCGACACCGCCATCGCCGCCGTGCTGCTGATGGACGGGCAGATCGACCATGCCACCGGCCTGTTCATGCTGCGCGAGCGCGGCAGCCCGCTGCCGCTGTGGTGCACCGACCCGGTGGCCGAGGACCTCTCCACCGGCAACCCGATCTTCCGCGTGCTGCAGCACTACTGCGGCGTGGACCGGCACCGCATCGAGCCCGACGGCTCGGTCTTTGAAATCCCGGGCCTGGCGCCGCTGACCTTCCGCGCCATCGCCCTGTCCAGCAAGGCCGCGCCCTACTCGCCGCACCGCGACGCGCCGGTGCCGGGCGACAACATCGGCCTGATCGTGACCGACCCGCGCAGCGGCAGGACGCTGTTCTACGCGCCGGGGCTGGGCGAAATCGACCCGCGGGTGGCCGAGGCCATGCACGCGGCCGACGCCGTGATGGTGGACGGCACCTTCTGGACCAACGACGAGATGCAGCGCCTGGGCCTGAGCCGCAAGACCGCGCACGACATCGGCCACCTGGCGCAAAGCGGACCCGGCGGCATGGTCGAGTGGCTCGGGAAACTGCCCGCCTCGACGCGCCGGCTGCTCATCCACATCAACAACACCAATCCCATCCTCGACGCGGACTCTCCGGAGCGCGCCGCGCTGGATCGTGCCGGCATCGCCGTGTGCGAGGACGGCATGACCCTGGACCTCTGAAACCTGACGCACACCCGACCATGCGAGCCGACATCCTGCTGCAAGCCCCCGCTCCCTTCGACGGCCGCCCGGCCTGGAGCCGCGAGGAGTTCGAAGCCAAGTTGCGCGAGCGCGGGCGCAGCTACCACATCCACCACCCGTTCAACGTGATGCTCAACACCGGCAAGGCCACGCCGGAGCAGGTGCGCGGCTGGGTGGCGAACCGCTACTACTACCAGATCGCGATTCCGGTGAAGGACGCCAACGTGATGGCGAACTGCCCGGACCGCGAGGTGCGCCGCGGCTGGGTGCAGCGCATCCTGGACCACGACGGGTTCGAGATCGGCGGCATCCAGGACCCGGGCGGCATCGAGGCCTGGCTGCGGCTGGCCGAGGCCGTGGGCCTCACGCGCGAGGAAGTCACGGACCTGCGCCACGTCATCCCGGCGCTGCGCTTCTCGGTCGATGCCTACATCAATTTCGCGCGCAAGGCGCCGTGGCAGGAGGCGGTGTGCTCGTCGCTGACCGAGCTGTTCGCTCCGGAGATCCACAAGCAGCGCCTGGCGACCTGGCCGCAGCACTACGGCTGGATCGAGCCCGAAGGCCTGAGCTACTTCCGCAACCGCGTCAGCCAGGCGCGGCGCGACGTCGAGCAGGGCCTGGCCATCACGCTGGACCACTTCAACACCCGCGCGCTGCAGGAGCGGGCGCTGGAGATCCTGCAGTTCAAGCTCGACATCCTGTGGGCCATGAACGACGCCATGGCGCTGCGCTACGGAGTCAACGAATGACGACGGGCACGCCGGCGCTGGACGCCGTGCCGCGCATCGGCCGCGGTTTCAGGCTGCAGTGGGAAGAGGTGCAGAACTGCTTCGTGCTGCTCTACCCGGAAGGCATGGTCAAGCTCAACCAGAGCGGCGGCGAGATATTGAAGCGCTGTGACGGCACGCGCAGCGTGGCGCAGATCGTGGCCGAGCTGGAGCAAGCCTTCAATGCGCAGGGCCTGCAGGGCGACGTGCTCGCCTTCATGGAAATCGCCGGCAAGCAGCGCTGGCTGGAGTGGGAGGCCGCCTGATGTCCGCCGCCTCGCCCTTGCCCGCCACCGGCGCCGCGCTGGCCGCGGCGCGCCCCGGCCCGCCGCTGTGGCTGCTGGCCGAGGTGACCTACCGCTGCCCGCTGCACTGCGTGTTTTGCTACAACCCGGTGGACTTCGCCCGGCACGACCAGGAGCTTTCCACCGCCGACTGGCTGCGCGTGCTGCGCGAGGGCCGCGAGCTCGGCGCCGTGCAGTGCGGCTTCTCCGGCGGCGAGCCGCTGCTGCGCGACGACCTCGAAGAGCTCGTCGCCGAGGCGCACCGCCTGGGCTACTACACCAACCTGCTGACCTCCGGCGTGGGCCTGACGCCGCAGCGCGCCAAGGCGCTCAAGGATGCGGGCCTGGACCACGTCCAGCTCTCGTTCCAGGACTCCACCAGGGAAGTCAACGACTTCCTCTCCCACACCAAGACCTTCGACCTCAAGCGCCGCGTCGCCGCGCTGATCAAGGAACAGGGCTGGCCGATGGTGATGAACGTGGTGCTGCACCGCCTCAACATCGACCACATCGACCCGATCATCGCCCTGGCCGACGAGCTGGGCGCGGAGTACGTCGAGCTGGCCAACACGCAGTACTACTCCTGGGCCTTCCTGAACCGCGAGCAGCTGCTGCCCACGCGCGAGCAGCTCCAGCGCGCCGAGGCCGTGACGGACGCCTGGCGCGCCAAGCTCGGCGACCGGATGAAGCTGTTCTTCGTCGCGCCCGACTACCACGAGGGCCGGGCCAAGAAGTGCGTCAACGGCTGGGGCAGCATGTTCATCACCGTCACGCCCGACGGCGACGTGCTGCCCTGCCACACGGCCAAGATGCTGCCCGGGCTGACCTTCCCGAACGTGCGCGACAGCTCCATCCGCGCCGCCTGGTACGACTCCGAGGGCTTCAACCGCTACCGCGGCACCGGCTGGATGAAGGAGCCCTGCGCCAGCTGCGAGCACAAGGAGCAGGACCTGGGCGGCTGCCGCTGCCAGGCCTACATGCTCACCCACGACGCCCAGGCCGCCGACCCGGTCTGCGCCAAGAGCCCGCACCACCACCTGGTGCAGGAGGCGGTGCAGCGCGTCGAGAGCGGCGCGAGCACGCCGGTGCGCGAGCAGCCGCTGGTGTTCCGCGATCCGGGGAATTCGAGGCGGCTGAGCGAGAAGCTCAAGGCCTGAACGGAGCCCCAACGAAAAATGCCCGCCGAAGCGGGCATTTCCCTTTCTAGGGCGGGCTGTCAGCGCAGGTTCACCGACGCTTGCAGCGCCTTGACCGCCCCGGCGCCGACCGCCGCGCCGAAGCGCTTGGCCAGGCGCTCGGCCACGTTCTCCTTGGGCGTGTAGTCGATGACCTCCTCGGCCTTGACTACCTCGCGCGCGACCATGTCGAGGTTGCCGAAGTGGTCGGCCAGGCCCTGCGCCACGGCGTCCTCGCCGTTCCAGAACAGGCCCGAGAAGGTCTGCGGCGTCTCCTTCAGGCGCTGGCCGCGGCCTTCCTTGACGACGCTGATGAACTGCTGGTGGATCTGGTCGATCATGGCCTGCGCGTAGGCGCGCTGCTGCGGGTTCTGCGGCGAGAACGGATCCAGCATGCCCTTGTTCTCGCCCGCGGTGAGCAGCCGGCGCTCCACGCCCAGCTTCTCCATCAGCCCGGTGAAGCCGAAGCCGTCCATCAGCACGCCGATGGAGCCCACCAGGCTGGCCTTGTCCACGTAGATCTCGTCGGCGGCCACGGCGATGTAGTAGGCGCCCGACGCGCACATCTCCTCCACCACGGCATAGACCGGCTTCTTGTGCAGCGCCTTGAGGCGGCGGATCTCGTCGTTGACGATGCCGGCCTGCACCGGCGAGCCGCCGGGGCTGTTGATGCGCAGCACCACGGCCTTCGCCCCCTGGTCCTGGAACGCGGTGCGCAGCGCCGCGACCATGTCCTCGGCATTGGCCTCGGAGTCCACGGCGATCTCGCCGCGCACCTCGATCAGCGCCGTGTGCGGGCCGCTGGGCGTGGTGACGTGCGAGCGCTGTGCCAGCAGCGCCCAGGCAATGGCCAGGAACAGCCCCAGCCAGGCCAGCCGGAAGAAGATGCGCCAGCGCCGCTCGCTGCGGCGTTCGCGCACGAACTCGCGCGCCACCTGCTCCATCACGGCTTCGTAGCTCGGACGCGGCGACGGCGTGGGCGCGGCGTCGCGGCGGGGCACAGGCGCCGCATCCGGCGCATCGCCGGGCCGGATTTCATCGTTCATGGGGAGGGCTCTCTCGGGGAAGGTTCAGCCGGCTCGACCGGCCGGATGTCGGCGCAAGGATACCAATACACCTGTTCGCTCCTTTCCTCGACGCGCACCGGCCGCAGCCGCCCGCGCCCGCAGGGCCCGCCGGCGCAGCGGCCCGTGGCCGGCTCGTAGGCCGCGCCGTGGATGGAGCAGAGGATCCATTCGCGGTCCGCGTCCAGGAACTCGCCGCGCTGCCAGTCCATCTCCACCGGCACGTGCACGCAGCGGTTCACGTAGGCCACCACCGCCCCGTCGAAGCGCAGCGCGAAGGCCGTGGCGCGCTGGCCCCACAGCAGCACGTCGAACACGACCGCCTTGCCCTTCTCAGCCAGGTCGGCGCCGGCGCACAGGCGGCGCGGGGCGGCGTCCGGGACCGGCCTTGGCGCAGGCGGCAGCGGCGTGTCAGGCATGCTCGATCAGCCAGCCCCGCAGCTCGGCCACGGAATGCAGCACCGCCAGCGGCCGGTGCGCCGCGAAGGCCTCGGGCTCGTGCGCGCCGTAGCTCACGGCCAGGCTGGGCGTGCCGGCGTTGGCGGCGAGCTGCAGGTCGTGCGTGGTGTCGCCGATCATCAGCGTGCGCTCGGCCTCCGCGCCGAACTCGCGCATCAGCTCCAGCAGCATGCGCGGGTCGGGCTTCGAGGCCGTCTCGTCGGCGGTGCGGGTGGCGTCGAACAGGCCCGCCAGTTGCGAATGCGCCAGTGCCTCGTCCAGCCCGCGCCGGGCCTTGCCGGTGGCCACGGCCAGCCAGTGGTGGCGGCCTTTCAGCGCCTGCAGCATCTCCAGCGCGCCCTCGAACAGGCTGAGCTCATGCTGGCGTGCGAAGTAATGCGAGCGGTAGCGCTGCGCCAGCACCGGATAGCGCTCCGGGTGCAGGCCCGGCACGGCGTGGCGCAGCGCGTCGTGCAGCCCTAGGCCGATGACGTAGGCCGCGGCCTCGTCGGAGGGCACCGCCACGCCCAGGTCGGCGCAGGCGTCCTGGATGCAGCGCACGATCAGCGCGGTGGAGTCGAAGAGCGTGCCGTCCCAGTCGAAGACGATCAGGTCGAAGCGGCGGGGCAGGTTCGTGGTCATGACGCAAGTGTCAGCAGGGATCGGGCCAGGACGCTCGCGCCGGCCCATGTGAATCTCAGAGCCGTTCCAGCAGGCGAGCGCAGTCCTCGGGCAGCGGCGCCTCCAGCTCGATGCGCTCCCCGCTGGCCGGGTGGTCGAAGGCCAGGCGCCGCGCGTGCAGGAACATGCGCTCGAAGCGCAGCCCCGGCACCCGCTCGCCGCGCGCCAGGGCGCGGTTCAGGGCGAAGTCGCCGTACTTGTCGTCGCCGGCGATCGGGCAACCCTCGTTGGCCAGGTGCACGCGGATCTGGTGCGTGCGCCCGGTCTTGATGGTCACGTCCAGCAGCGTGAAGGCCTCGAAACGCTGGACGATCCTCACCAGCGAGATGGAACGCCGGCCGTCGGCATGGTCGGCGTCCACGGCGCGCACGCGGCGCTCGCCGGCGGCGTCGAGGTACTTGTGCAGCGCCACGTCGATGACCTTGCGCTTCTCCGGCCAGGCGCCCGTCACCAGCGCGGCGTAGGTCTTGCCCGTGTCGCGGGCGCGGAACTGGTCCTGCAGCGCGGTCAGCGCGCTTCGCTTCTTGGCGATGAGCAGCAGGCCGGAGGTTTCCTTGTCGAGGCGGTGCACCAGTTCGAGGAATTTCGCTTCGGGCCGAGCGCGGCGCAGCTGCTCGATGACGCCGAAGCTCACGCCCGAGCCGCCGTGCACGGCCACGCCGGCGGGCTTGTCGATGACGAGCAGGTGCTCGTCCTCGAACAGCAGCGGGAACTCGCGCGCGGGCACCGGCGGCGCGGCCGTGGGCGCGGGCAGCCGCACCGGGGGCACGCGCACCTCGTCGCCGATTTCCAGCCGCGTGTCGGCACCGGCGCGGCCCTTGTTGACGCGCACCTCGCCGGAGCGGATGACGCGGTAGACGTGCGTCTTGGGCACGCCCTTGAGCACGCGCAACAGGAAGTTGTCCAGGCGCTGGCCCTGCGAGCCCTCGTCCACCGTGAGGCGCTGCACGCTCGGGGCGGCTGCGACCTTCGGGGGATTGACAGCCGGCTGCGGGGCTGCGGAATTGGCGCCTATAATGCGTCGGCCCATGTGTGTTGTAAGTGCTTGATTTTTCACAGTTTACCGGCACTGCAGCATGCACCGGCCGCGCGCAAGCGCAAAAACCCGGTGATGCAACGCGGTCGCTGCGGCGGCGGGCCCGGTCCCCAAGTGACCCGGCAGCCCCCCAGCACGGCGGAAGAGACACCGTAGAAGAAGCCCCCCTGCCGTGTGGCAGGGACCGAACAAGGTTTTAAAGGGTGCAAGGCCTGACGGGCCCTGCATCCCGCGTCCAGTTGCCGTGCGCATGTCGTCGCCCTCTCCCCTCGAACTGACCGCCAAGCGACCCCGGGATACCGGCGTGGTCGCCGCCGGCCTGCCTGTCGCCGGTGGCGACGGGCCGTGGAGATGCGTCTTCGGTGCTTGTTTTGCTGTTGTGCCGCACGCAGCCCCGCTGCCGTGCCAGGCACCTGCTTGATGCCGGCCCCGGGCGATTCCTGACCGACGCTTCTTCCACGACTCTCGTGCATCGGACAGCCGCTCGTGGAGGACACGGGCGGCGCTGAGAGAGGCGGCCGCCATCGATGCGGCCGCAGGAGTGCACATGAAGCGCATGCTGATCAACGCCACGCAGCCCGAAGAGCGGCGGCTGGCGATCGTCGACGGCCAGAAGCTGCTCGACTTCGAGACCGAGATCGAAGGACGCGAGCAGCGAAAAGGCAACATCTACAAGGCCGTCGTCACCCGCGTCGAACCGTCGCTGGAAGCCTGTTTCGTCGATTACGGCGAGGACCGCCACGGCTTCCTGCCGTTCAAGGAGATCTCGCGCCAGTACTTCAAGGAAGGCGCCGAGGTCAAGAACGCGAGGATCAGCGACGTCATCCGCGAGGGGCAGGAGCTGCTCGTGCAGGTGGAAAAGGAAGAGCGCGGCAACAAGGGCGCGGCGCTGACCACCTTCGTGAGCCTGGCCGGGCGCTACCTGGTGCTCATGCCCAACAACCCCCGCGGCGGCGGCGTGAGCCGGCGCATCGAGGGCGAGGACCGCGAAGAGCTCAAGGAGGCGATGGACCAGCTGGAGCACCCGAAGGGCATGAGCCTGATCGCGCGCACCGCGGGCATCGGGCGCTCGGCCGCCGAGCTGCAGTGGGACCTGAACTACATGCTCAAGCTGTGGAGCGCCATCGACGGCGCCGCGCAGTCGGGCAAGGGCGCGTTCCTGATCTACCAGGAGAGCTCGCTCGTCATCCGCGCCATCCGCGACTACTTCACCGCGGACGTCGGCGAGATCCTGATCGACACCGACGACATCTTCGAGCAAGCGCAGCAGTTCATGAACCACGTGATGCCGGAGACGGCCGCACGTGTGAAGCGCTACCGCGATGACGCGCCCCTGTTCAGCCGCTTCCAGATCGAGCACCAGATCGAGACGGCCTTCTCCCGCACCGTGAACCTGCCTTCGGGCGGCGCCATCGTCATCGACCACACCGAGGCGCTGGTGGCCATCGACGTCAACTCCGCGCGCGCCACGCGCGGCGGCGACATCGAGGAGACCGCCACCCGCACCAACCTCGAAGCCGCCGACGAGATCGCGCGCCAGATGCGGCTGCGCGACCTGGGCGGGCTGATCGTGGTGGACTTCATCGACATGGAGGAGTCCAAGAACCGCCGCGAGGTCGAGCAGCGGCTGCGCGACGCGCTGCGCCAGGACCGCGCCCGCGTGCAGTTCAGCTCCATCTCCAAATTCGGGCTGCTGGAACTCTCGCGCCAGCGCCTGCGCCCGGCCTTGAGCGAGGGCAGCCACATCACCTGCCCGCGCTGCAACGGCACGGGCCACATCCGCGACACCGAATCGTCCGCGCTGCAGATCCTGCGCATGGTCCAGGAGGAGTCGATGAAGGAGAACACCGCCGCCGTGCACGTGCAGGTGCCGGTGGAGGTGACGAGCTTCCTGCTCAACGAGAAGCGCACCGAGATCACCAAGATCGAGCTCAAGCAGCGCGTCACCGTGCTGCTGGTGCCCAACAAGCACCTGGAGACGCCCAACTACAAGCTGGAGCGGCTGCGCCACGACGACCCGCGCCTGGAGAACCTGCAGGCCAGCTACACGATGATCGAGGAGCCCGACGACGAGGTCGGGATCACGCGGCGCGAGAAGACGAAGCCCAAGCAGGAGCCGGTGATCAAGGGCATCCTGCCCGACACCACCGCGCCGGTGGCGCCGCCGAAGCCCGCGCCCGCGCCGGCCCCGGTGGCGGCCGCTCCGGCGCCCGCGCCCGTGGCGGCGCCCGCGCCGGCCGCGCAGGCCGCGGGCGGCGGCTTCTTCGCCTGGGTCAAGCGCCTTTTCGGCGTGGAGACGGGCGGCAGCGCCCCGGTGGCATCCGCCGCCGGCGTGGCGGCCCCGGCGGCCGCCCCGGCCGCGTCCGCGGCCCAGGGCTACCCCTTCCCCGAGGCGCGCGAGACGCGCCGCCGCGAGCGCGGTGAGCGTGGCGAACGCTCCGAGCGCGGTGGCGAGCGCGGCGAGCGTGGTGGCCGCCGCGACGGCAGCCGCGCCCGCCCCGAGGAGTCGCGCCGCAACGGCGAGGCGCGCGGCGAGTTCCGCGAAGGCCGTGACAGCCGCGAAGGCCGCGAGGGCCGCAATGGCGGCGAGCGCGAGCGCGGCCGCCGTGCCGAAGCCGTCGAGAGCGTCAACGGCTTCGAGCCGCGCGCCGAGCGCGGCGAACGTCCGCCGCGCGGCGAGCGCGTCGAACGCGCGGAGCGCCCGGAGCGTGGCGAGCGCGCGGAGCGTGCCGAGCGCGCCGAGCGTCCGGAGCGTGCCGAGCGCGTGGAACGCGAGGACCGTCCCGAGCGGGCTGAGCGTGCCGAGCGCGGCGAGCGCCCGGAACGCGCCGAGCGTCCGGAGCGTGGCGAGGGCCGCCGCGGCCCGCGTGCCGAGCCGGTGACGCCGCCGCCGCTGCAGGAGGATCCGCTGGCCGTCGCGGCCGAGCTGATCGAGAGCGCGCCGGAGCAGCTGCCGCCGGTGGCTGCCGGCGACGAGCTGGACCTGGACGCGCAGGCCGAGCAGAACCGCCGCCGTCGCCGCCGCCGTGGTGGCCGCGACCGTGACGAGCTGCGCGCCGAGGGCGATGCCGCCGAGGCCATGGCCGAGGCCGTCGCGGCCGAGGGTGGCGAGGTCATGGGTGACACCGCCGTGACTCCGGCGGCGGGCGAAGGCGCCGAGGCCGCTCCCGTGGCTGCCGAAGAGACTGGCGAGGCCGACACGCGCCGCCGCCGCCGCCCGCGCCGCGAGCGCGAGCCGGTGGCTGCCGACGCCGCCGCTGACGCCATCGCCGCCGCGGCCATGGCCGAGGGCGCCGTCTCCGCGGCGGCCGCCGACCACGCCCCCGTGGGCGAGGAGGAGCCGGTGGGCGTGCTGCCGGTGCTGCCCGAGGCGACGCCGCCCGAAGGCGACCGCTTGGCGCCGCATGCCGACGCCGAAGCGGTGCCTGCCGCCGAGCCCTTCGAGCTGCCGCTGACCGAGCTGCAGGCGCTGGCCGAGTCGGCCGGGCTGCAGTGGGTGCACTCCGACGCCGAGAAGGTGCGCGCCGCGCAGGAAGCCATCGCCAACGAGCCGCCGCCGGTGCACGTGCCGCGCGTGATCAAGCCGGTGGTGCTGGTGGACGAGGGTCCGCTGGTACTGGTGGAGACGCGCAAGGACCTCACCCAGGTGAAGCTGCCTTTCGAGCTGGAAACCGCCGTGCAGTGATGCGGCGACGGCCCGGGTGACCGGGCCGGACGCGCTCAAGGACGAACGCCGCCGGGGCTTGCGCCCCGGCGGCGTTTTTTCATGCCGGCCGGTTGAGCCTGCGGCTCAGGGCAGCCGCTCCAGCGCCCGCTGGTACACCGCCTGGTGCATCAGGTCGTCCCACGGCACCGGCGCGCCCTGCGGCAGCAGCGCCACGCGGCGCGCCTCGCTGTCGGGGTCGAGTTGCCAGGCGCCCTGCTCCAGCGCGGCCTGCAGCCCGTCGAGCAGTTCGTCCACCGCCGCGCCGCCGTCCAGCGACTGGTTGCACAGCAGCACCAGGTCGCAGCCGGCGGTGAGCGCCGCCACCGCGGCGTCGGTGTAGCTCACGACTGCGCCGTCCAGGCGCCGCGCGCCTTCCATGCTCAGGTCATCGCTGAACACGGCACCGGTGAAACCCAGGCGGCCGCGCAGGATGTCCTGCAGCCACTTCGCCGAGAAGCCGGCCGGGCGCGCGTCCACCTTCGGGTAGATCACGTGCGCCGGCATCACCGAGCCCAGCCCGGTGGACAGCCATTCGTAGGGCTTGGCGTCCTCGGCCAGGATCGCCCGCAGCGAGCGTTTATCGACCGGCACCTCGGTGTGCGAGTCGGCGTGGGTGAAGCCGTGGCCGGGGAAGTGCTTGCCGCAGGCCTGCATGCCGGCCAGCAGCAGCCCGTGCATGAGGCTCTTGGCCAGCAGCGCGGCCACTCGCGCGTCGCGGTGGAAGGCCCGGTCGCCGATGACGGCGCTCTGGCCGTAGTCCAGGTCCAGCACCGGCGTGAAGCTGAAGTCCACGCCACAGGCACGCAGCTCCGAGGCCAGCACGTAGCCGGCGGCGGTGGCGGCGTCGGTGGCGGCCATGGCGTCCCGCATCCACAGCTCGCCCAGGCGCGCCATCGGCGGCAGGTGCGTGAAACCGTCGGTCCTGAAGCGCTGGACGCGGCCGCCCTCGTGGTCCACGCAGATCAGCACGTCCGGGCGCAGGCTCTTGATCTCGGCGGTCAGCTCGGTGAGCTGGCGCCGGCTTTCCCAGTTGCGGGCGAACAGGATCAGCCCGCCGGTGAGCGGGTGCTGGAGGCGGCGGCGATCGGCGTCGTCCAGCGCCAGGCCGGCGATGTCGAGCACCACCGGGGCGTGCTGCAGGGAAGTCATTCGGTGTCCTGGGTGAGTTTCTTTTCGACGACGACGAAGCTGACGGCGTAGTCGGTCTCGTCGCTCAGCGTCACATGGCCTTGCCAGCCCTGCGCCTCGAACCAGTCGCGCAGCGCGCCGTGCAGTTGCAGGTAGGGCTGGCCGCTGGCGTGGTTGAGGATCTCGCAGTCGCGCCAGCGCATGGGCATGTGCATGCCCAGGCCGATGGCTTTGGAGAAGGCCTCCTTGGCCGAGAAGCGGGTGGCGAGGTAGGCGATGCCGCGCGCCTCGGAGCGGGCGCGCCGCGCGGCGAACACCTGCTGCTCGCTCGGGCCGAGCACGCGCAGCGGGAAGCGGTCGCTCTTGCGGCCGAGCGTGGCGGCGATGCGCCGCACGTCGCAGACGTCGGTGCCGATGCCGACGATCATGGGTTCGGAGCGAAGGCCTGCTGGATGCAGCGCTGGTAGCCGCGGATCGTCTCGGCGTAGCCCAGCTCCAGCGCGTCGGCGATCAGCGCGTGGCCGATCGACACCTCCGCCACCCCCGGCACCTCGCGCAGGAAGCGGGTGAGGTTGTCGCGGTTCAGGTCGTGCCCGGCGTTGACGCCCAGGCCGGCGGCCAGCGCCGCTTCCGCCGCGCGGACGTACTGTGCCAGCACCGCGTCCTCGTCGGCCGTGCCCCACGCGCGGGCGTAGGCCTCGGTGTAGAGCTCGACGCGGTCGGCGCCGGCCTGCGCGGCGAAGGCCATGGCCTCGGGCAGCGGGTCCATGAACAGGCTCACGCGCACGCCCAGCGCCTTCACCTGCTGAATCACCGGGACGAGGCGCTCCAGGTCGGCCGGCAGGTTCCAGCCGTGGTCGGAGGTGAACTGCTCGACGTTGTCCGGGACGAAGGTCGCCTGGTGCGGGCGCACGGCCTCGATGAAGCCGACGAGGTTGTGGAAGGGGTTGCCCTCGATGTTGTATTCGACGTGCGGCCAGGCCTTCAGGAACTCGGCCAGCGCGTGCACGTCCTCGGCGCGGATGTGGCGCTCGTCCGGGCGCGGGTGCACGGTGATGCCCTGCGCGCCGGCCTGCAGCACCTGCTCCGCCGCGCGGATCACGCTGGGAATGCCCAGGTGGCGCGTGTTGCGCAGCAGCGCGACCTTGTTGAGGTTGACCGAGAGCGCGGTGCGGGCGTCGCGCGCCTGGGATTCGGGAGCCACCAGGGGATTCATCGCTCGAAGGAAGGGGGATTTCAGGCTGCTGGAGCGGCGGGGACGCCGATGAGCCGCTGCAGGTCGCGCATCACCTCGCGGGTGCGCAGCAGCGGGGAGCCGAGATGATAGTGAAGCAGTGCGCGCAGCTGGCTGCGCAGCGGCTGCAGCGCCGCGAGGCAGCCGGCCTGCAGCGCGCCCAGGTCGCCGGCGTCGAGGGCGGCCTGCAGCGCCGTCCAGGCCTGGCCGCTGAGCGCGGCCTCGGCGCCGCCGGCGTCCACGAGGCCCGATTCGGCGCGCAGCGCGTAGCGGACGCGCGGCTCGGTGGCTTCCAGCCGCAGCGTCACCTGCGCCAGGTCGGGCAGCAGGCCGGTGTCGCGCAGCAGCAGCAGCTCGAAGGCGCGCAGCGCCGCCTGCGCGTGCAGCTCGTTGCCGCCGCCCAGCGCGGGCAGCGTGGCGGCGTAGGCGTCGAAGAGCGCGGGGTGCGGGTCGTGCCGGGCGAGCAGCTTCATCAGCAGCTCGTTGAGGTAGAAGCCGGAGAACAGCGCCTCGCCGGCGAGCATGGGCGCACCGCCGGCCCAGTCGGCGCCGCGCAGCAGCTGCACCTCGGCCTCGGCGCTGCGGCCCAGGTGCACGTTCAGGCGCTGGAACGGCAGCAGCACCGGGCGCAGCTGCGAGTACGGGCGCTTGGCGCCCTTGGCCACCACGGCGATGCGGCCCTGGCCGCGGGTGAACAGGTCCAGCACCAGGCTGGACTCGCTCCAGTCCCAGCGGTGCAGCACGTAGGCCGGCTGGGGCGGAGCCTTGGCCTTCACGCCGGCCTTACTCGTAGCCGTAGGAGCGCAGGTGCTCCTCGCTGTCGGCCCAGCCCGAGCGCACCTTGACCCAGAGCTCGAGGAACACCCGGGCGTCCATGAGCCGCTCCAGCTCCTGGCGCGCCTCGCTGCCGATGCGCTTGAGCACCTCGCCCTTGTCGCCGATGACCATGCCCTTGTGCGCCTCGCGCTCGACGACGATGGTCGCGGCGATGCGGCGCAGCTTGCCCTCTTCCTGGAACTTGTCGATCACGACGGTGCAGCTGTAGGGCAGCTCGTCGCCGGTGAGGCGGAACAGCTTTTCCCGGATCAGCTCGCTGGCCAGGAAGCGGTCGCTGCGGTCGGTGAGCGCGTCCTCCTCGTAGAACCAGCCCTGCTCGGGCAGGTACGGGCGCACGATGCCCAGCAGCCGCGTCACGTCGGCCTCCTTGCGGGCGGTCATCGGCACGAACTCGGCGAAGTCGCGGCGCTCCTGCATGGATTTCAGCCACGGCAGCATGTCGTTGCGGCGCTGCACGGCGTCGAGCTTGTTGGCGATGAGCAGCACCGGCTTGTCGGCGGGCAGCAGCGCCAGCACCTTGGCGTCGTCCAGCCCGAAGCGGCCGGCCTCGACCAGGAACAGCACCACGTCCACGTCGGAGAGCACGCCCTGCACGGTGCGGTTGAGGTTGCGGTTCAGCGCCGTGGAGTGCTTGGTCTGGAAGCCCGGCGTGTCCACGAACACGAACTGCGCGTCGCCCTCGGTGCGGATGCCGGTGATGCGGTGGCGCGTGGTCTGCGCCTTGCGCGAGGTGATGCTCACCTTCTGGCCCACCAGCGCGTTGAGCAGCGTGCTCTTGCCCACGTTGGGCCGGCCGACGATGGCCACCAGGCCGCAGCGCTGGCCGGCGGCGGCCGCTGCCGACTTGCCGCCGAAGACGGCGTCCAGGTCCACAGCCTGGCGCGCGTCGCCGTCCTGCTCGTCACCCTCCGGGGCGTCCGCCGCGTCGTCCTCGGCGCCGGTGTCGGCGCCCTCCTCCACCGCGCCGGAAGCGTCGGGGTCGGAAGCGAAGTCAGGAGGCGTGTCGGCGCCTGCGGCAGCGGCGGCCTCGGGAGGCTGGGCGGCCGGCGCGGAAGGGTCTTGGTCGGGATTCACGGTCATTCGGTTCAGGAGCGCAGCGGCCCGCCGGGGCGGTCGCTGGACTTGAGGATGTCGAGCAGCCGCCGCGCGGCGTCCTGCTCGGCGGTGCGGCGGGAGCGGCCCTCGCCCGGGGCGGCCAGGCCCAGCGCGGGCTGGGCGCATTCGACTTCGAAGGTCTGGGCATGGGCCTGCCCGCGCGTGGCGACGATGCGGTACACCGGCACCGCCAGGCGGCGCGCCTGCAGCCATTCCTGCAGCTCGGTCTTGGGGTCCTTGCTCCAGCCGTCCATCTCGGTGGAGGCGATGACCTCGCCGAAGAGGCGGCGCACCAGCGCTTGCGCCGGCTCGAAGCCGCCGTCGAGGAAGGCCGCGCCCAGGATCGCCTCCAGCGCGTCGGCCAGGATGGAGGGGCGCTGCGCGCCGCCGCCGCGGGCTTCGCCCTCGGACAGGCGCAGCACTTCGGGCAGCCCCAGCTGCAGCGCGACGCGGTGCAGGCTGTCCTCGCGCACGAGATGGGCGCGCACGCGGGTCAGGTCGCCTTCGTCGGAGCCGCTGAAGCGCTCGTAGAGCATGGCGGAGATGGTGACGCTCAGGACGGCGTCGCCCAGGAACTCGAGGCGCTCGTTGTGATCGGCGCCGAAGCTGCGGTGCGTGAGCGCGCGCTGCAGCAGCCGCGGCTGCGCGAAGCGGTAGCCCAGGCGCTGCTGCAGCGCTTCGATTCGATGGTCCATGTCAGGATGTGCGGGCAAGTGGCGCGCCTTCAACGGGAGCGGCCGTGGTACTTGATGAGCAGGTACACCGGGGCCATGAGCTCGATCTCCTTGGCGTAGGCGAAGCGGATGACGACCTGGTCGCCCTCGCGCTCGATGGCCAGGTCATCGCCGCGCAGCACCGCCAGCGGGGGCTCGCTGCCGCGCAGCCGATCGTACGCGGCACGGATCTCGGCCGGGCTGCCGTTGGTGGCCGCCAGCCGCTCGACGGCACGGCGCACGGCGTAGTACTCGTTGACGGAGGGCAGCACCCGCACGGCCGCGAGCGCCGCCGCGGCCACCAGCAGCGCCCACAGCAGCAGGCTCGGCGCGGACAGCCCGCGCTGCCGGCGCGTGTGCAGCGGCGGCTGCGGGCCCATCCTCAATGGAAGGCGCCGATGCGGCCGAGGTTGCCGAAGTTCATCCACACGAAGAAGGCCCGGCCAACGATGTTCTCGTCGGGCACGAAGCCCCAGTAGCGCGAGTCCTGCGAGTTGTCGCGGTTGTCGCCCATCACGAAGTAATGGCCCGCGGGTACCTTGCAGCTCACGCCCTCGGCGCTGTAGCGGCAGGCCGAGCTGTTGGGGAAGGCGTGGTTGCCGGGGATGAAGGCGGGGCGGTCGCGGTCGATGAGGATGCGGTGCTCCACCTCGCCCAGCTTCTCGCTGTACTGCTGCGCGTAGCGCAGGCTGTCCTCGTCGTAGAAGTCGGGCAGCTGCTGCATCGGCACCGGCTGGCCATTGATGGTGAGCCGCTTGTTGAGGTAGCTGACCTCGTCGCCGGGCAGGCCCACCACGCGCTTGATGTAGTCCACGCGCGGATCGACGGGATAGCGGAACACGATCACGTCACCGCGCACGGGCTCGCGGTTGTCCACGATCTTCTTGTTGATCACGGGCAGCCGGATGCCGTAGTGGAACTTGTTCACCAGGATCAGGTCGCCCACCATCAGCGTCGGGATCATCGAGCCCGAGGGGATCTTGAAGGGCTCGAACAGGAAGCTGCGCAGCAGGAACACGGCCACGATCACGGGAAAGAGGCCCGCCGTCCAGTCCAGCCACCAAGGTTGCGCCAGCACCTTGCGCCGCGCCTCGGTGACGTCGCCGTCCACCTTCTCGATGCCCATCTTCGCCAGCTCCGCGCGGCGCGAGGCGGCCTGCACCTCCAGCTGCGCCGCGGCGGCCTCGCGCGCGGGGCGGAAGCGCAGCCGCTCGGCCAGCCAGTACACCATCGTCACCAGCGTGAGGATGAACAGCAGCAGGGCGAAGTTGCCCATCCAGTAGCCCAGGAACCAGCCGCCGAGATAGACGATCAGGGCCCCGTACAAGAGCGCGGTGAGGGAACTCATTCGTTGTGTCAGTCGTCCACCTGGAGAATGGCCAGGAACGCTTCCTGCGGCACCTCGACGGTGCCGATCTGCTTCATGCGTTTCTTGCCGGCCTTCTGCTTTTCGAGCAGCTTGCGCTTGCGGGTGATGTCACCGCCGTAGCATTTTGCCAGCACGTTCTTGCGCAGCGCCTTGATGTTCTCGCGCGCGATGATGTTGGCGCCGATGGCCGCCTGGATCGCCACGTCGTACATCTGGCGCGGGATCTGCTCGCGCATCTTGGCCGCCACGGCGCGGCCGCGGTACTGGCTCTGCGAGCGGTGCACGATCATCGCCAGCGGATCCACCCGCTCGCCGTTGATCAGGATGTCCACCTTCACCACGTCGGCTGCGCGGTACTCCTTGAACTCGTAATCCATGCTGGCGTAGCCGCGCGAGACGGATTTGAGCTTGTCGAAGAAGTCCAGCACGATCTCGGCCAGCGGCAGCTCATAGGTGAGCATCACCTGGCGGCCGTGGTAGGCCATGTTGAGCTGCACGCCGCGCTTCTGGTTGGCCAGCGTCATCACCGGGCCGACGTAGTCCTGCGGCATGTACAGGTGCACCGTGACGATGGGCTCGCGGATCTCGCGGATGCGGCCCACGTCGGGCATCTTGCTCGGGTTCTCGACCTCGATGACCTCGCCGTCGCCGAGCTCCACCTCGTACACCACGCTGGGCGCGGTCGTGACCAGGTCCTGGTCGAATTCGCGCTCCAGCCGCTCCTGCACGATCTCCATGTGCAGCAGGCCCAGGAAGCCGCAGCGGAAGCCGAAGCCCAGCGCCTGCGACACCTCGGGCTCGTAGCGCAGCGAGCTGTCGTTGAGCTTGAGCTTCTCCAGCGCGTCGCGCAGCTGGTCGTACTCGCTGGCCTCGCTCGGGTACAGGCCCGCGAACACCTGTGGCTGGATCTCCTTGAAGCCCGGCAGCGCCTCGGTGGCGGGGCCGGCGTTGTTGGGCAGCTTCTTCTCCAGCGTGACGGTGTCGCCCACCTTGGCCGCAGCCAGCTCCTTGATGCCGCAGATCACGAAGCCCACCTCGCCGGCGCGCAGCACGTCGCGGTTCTCGCTCTTGGGCGTGAACACGCCCAGGTGCTCGATGCCGTAGACGGCGTTGGTGGCCATCATGCGGATGCGCTCGCCCTTGCCGATCTGGCCATCGACCACGCGCACCAGCATCACCACGCCCACGTAGTTGTCGAACCAGGCGTCGATGATCATGGCCCGCGGCGGGCCGTCGGCGTTGCCCTTCGGAGCCGGCATGCGCGTGACCACGGCTTCGAGGATGTCGTCGATGCCCATGCCGGTCTTGGCCGAGCAGGGAATCGCGTCGGCGGCGTCGATGCCGATGACGTCCTCGATCTCCTCCTTGGCGCGCTCCGGGTCGGACTGCGGCAGGTCCATCTTGTTGAGCACCGGCACCACCTCGACGCCCAGGTCCAGCGCCGTGTAGCAGTTGGCCACCGTCTGCGCTTCCACGCCCTGGGACGCGTCCACCACCAGTAGCGCACCCTCGCAGGCCGACAGCGACCGGCTGACTTCGTAGCTGAAGTCCACGTGCCCCGGCGTGTCGATGAGGTTGAGGTTGTAGGTCTTGCCGTCGCGCGCCTTGTACTGCAGCGCCGCGGTCTGCGCCTTGATCGTGATGCCGCGCTCGCGCTCGATGTCCATCGAGTCGAGCACCTGGGCCTCCATCTCGCGGTCGCTCAGGCCGCCGCAGCGCTGGATCAGGCGGTCGGCCAGCGTGCTCTTGCCGTGGTCAATGTGGGCAATGATGGAGAAGTTGCGGATGTGGTCCATGCGAACGGCAATGCGAGGGGCCGAGGCCGCGGGCGGCGTCGGGCGCAGGCCGCGCTGCCTGCACGGGACCCTGCGGATCGGCCCGGCGACACGCCGCGCCGGCGGCCTGTCGGGGTCAAAAAAAAGGCACGTCGAAACGGTGACGCGCCTTCCAACAAAACGTATGGCAACTGCTTGTTGGGCCTTCATTGTAGCCAAAAGACCCCCGCCGGCCAGCCTCAAACAGTCACCGCGGCGGGTCTTCCGGTCTCGGCCAGCGTCACTTTTCAACAGTTTATCCACATCGTAGCCGCCTGCTACGGTCTCGGGCAATGCCCTTTGCCGCACGCCGCGCAATCCACAAGCCGCAAATGCCGGACATTCCAACCCGGCAGGCAGTCAATGCCGCATCGTGAAAAAACCCGGCGCCCGAGTGGGACGCCGGGTCTTGGCTGCCGGCTGCCGCGGCCTGGCTCAGCGCGCGTTGCCGCCGCCCGGGCGGATGACCACGAACGTGGTCTGGTCGCCGCGGCGCACCAGCACCGACAGCGGCTTGGACTTGTCGGCCTTCTCCACCAGGCCGGTGAACTGGCGCGCGCTGGTGATCTCGGTGTTGTCCAGGGCCAGGATCAGGTCGCCCTCGCGCAGCCCGGCACGCGCCGCCGCACCCTCCACCGACTCCACGCGCACGCCGCGGCCCTTGAGGTCGCGGCGCTGCGCCTCGGGCAGGTCCGACACCGACAGCCCGATGGACGTGGGGCTGCTGGCGCGCGGTGCGCTCTCGGCCTGCGCGGCGCGGCGCGGCTTGTCGGGCTCGATCTCGGCCACCGTCACTGTCAGGTCGCGGTAGTTGCCACGGCGAAACACCTGCAGCGTCGTGCGCGTGCCGGGCTTGGTGCCGCCGATGACGCGCGGCAGCTCGCCCGAGCGCTCCACCGTCCTGCCCTCGACCTTGGTGATGATGTCGCCGGGCTCGATGCCGGCCTTCTCCGCCGGGCTGCCCGCTTCCACGTTCTGCACCAGCGCGCCCACCGGCTTGCCCAGGCCGATGGATTCCGCCACTTCCTTGGTCACCGGCGCGATCTGCACCCCGATGCGCCCGCGCACCACGCGGCCGTTGGTGCGCAGTTGCTCGGCCACGCGCATGGCCTCGTCGATCGGGATGGCGAAGGAAATCCCCATGAAGCCGCCGGAGCGGCTGTAGATCTGCGAGTTGATGCCGATGACCTCGCCGCGCATGTTCAGCAACGGCCCGCCGGAGTTGCCCGGGTTGATGGCCACGTCGGTCTGGATGAAGGGCAGGTAGTCGCCCGTGTCGCGCTGCTTGGCGCTGACGATGCCGGCGGTGACGGTGTTGTCCAGCCCGAAGGGCGAGCCGATGGCCACCACCCACTCGCCCACGCGCAGCCGGCCCACGTCGCCGATGCGCACGAACGGCAGCCCGGTGGCCTCGATCTTGACCACGGCCACGTCGGTGCGGGTGTCGGCACCCACGATGCGCGCCTTGAGCTCGCGCTTGTCGGGCAGCGTGACGATGACCTCCTCGGCGCCCTCGACCACGTGCGCGTTGGTCATGACGAAGCCGTCGGCGCTGAGGATGAAGCCCGAGCCCACGCCGCGCTGCTGTGGCTCTTCGTTGCCGCCGCCAGGGGGGGTACCGCGCGGGTTCGGCCGCCCGGGCAGCGGAATGCCGAAGCGGCGGAAGAACTCCTCCAGGCCCTCGTCCATCTCCGGCGCGCCGCGGCTGGCCGAGCGCGCGCGCTCCAGGGTGCGGATGTTGACCACCGCCGGCCCCACGCGCTCCACCAGCTCGGTGAAGTCGGGCAGCACCTGGGCCTGTGCCGGGGCCTGGGCCGGTCCCTGCTGCGCGCGCGCCGGCGCGGCCAGCGCCGCGCCCAGGCTCAACGCCGCCAGCGCGGCCAGCGTGCCTCGTCGGGCCTGCCGGCCCAGCAATACGCCATCGATTCGCATGCGTTTCCCTTGCGTGTTGAAGTGATTTTTCCGGAGGGACGTCCGGATTCCTGACCGGGGCTAGGTCCGGCGTGCCAGGCCGGCCGCGAACTTCTGCAGGGTGCCCAGGGGCACCTCGCCCACCACCGTGATCCACCAGGTGCCATGCCTCTGCATCAGCGTGTGGGTGGCGCCGATAGCGGTCTGGACCGGGTGCTGGCGTCCTTCGCGGTAAGGCTCGATGAACAGCGAGACATGCGTGAGGCCGTCGGCCCACACCGCCTGCAGCGTCGTGCTGCCCTGCCCGTCTTCGTTGTCATCGAGCACGCGCTTGACGCAACTGAGCTGCTCGAAGCCGGGCACGACCGGCGCGCTCCAGCCCTCAGCCTCCAGCCGCGTGCGCACCAGCGCCGGGCGCAGCACGCGGTAACCGTCGAGCTTGCGCATCGGGCGCAGCACGGTGTCGGGCTGCGCGCGCACGTCCAGCGCCAGCTCGGTGAAGGCGGCGCTCTCCAGCACGCGGCCGTCGCTGGCCAGCAGGTCCACGCGCAGCGGCAGGGCGGTGTGGGGGTCCATCCACAGACGCTGGGCAAAGCGCAGGCCGTCGCGGGGGTGCAGCAGCACCACGTGGGCCTCGTGGCCGGCGACGCGGTCGCTGCCTTGGGGGCGCCACTCGTATCGCTCCAGCAGCTGGGTGTCCGGCCGCGCGCGCATGAGCACCGGCATCGACGCGCCGGGCTCGCGCTGCTCGATCACGGCCAGCTTGCGCTCGGGCCACAGCGTCAGCACCACGTCGTCGTGGCGGAACACGCGCCGCAGCTGCCCATCGAGCATCTCCATGCGCTCGTACTGGTGGCCACCTTCGCCGTAGTGGGCCACGCGCGAGCTGCTGACCATGCCGCCGGCGCTGTGCACCAGCGTGCCCTGGAAGTTGCGATGCTGCGCCGCGTCGCGTAACCGCTGCAGCCAGATGGCCGCGTCGGACGGCGCCGCGGCCATCAGCGGTGGTGCGACAAGAACTGCCAACGCCGGCAACACCCCCTGCACGAACCCTCGCCTGCGCATCGCTGCGTTCGCCTCAGCGCTGGGCTGCCGAAACCCGCGTAGCCACGACCGGCATCGCGAAGCTGCTGCCCCACTGCTTGTGGGCCACGAGGTAGCGGTCGAGCTGCGCGTCGCGCAGCAGCCGGTCGTCGGCCTGGGCCACGGTGCCCGACTCCGCCGCCGGCGGCAGCGCCCGCACCTCGGACACCGGCGTCCGCTGCGTCGGTGCCGGTGCCTGGGCGATCACGGCGCCGCCTCCCTGCCCAGGCTGCACCGGCTGCAGCCGCGCCACCACCAGCACGCCGCCCACGGCCATGACGCCCGCAGCCACCGCCGAGGCCGCCCAGGCGCGGCGCGGGATGCGCCGCTGGCGCCGTGGCTCCAGTGCGAGCGCCGGCACCGGCGCCGGGGTCGGCGCCAGCAGTACCGGCTCCGCGGCCAGGCGCTCGCGCAGCCGCAGCACGAAGGCCGCATCGTGGCCGGGCGGCTGTGCCAGGTCCTGCGAGCGCATCACGTCGCCGATGAGGTGGTAGCGGTGCCAACTCTCGCGCAGCCGCGCATCGCCGCGGCAGGCGTCGGCCAGGCGCGCGGCGGCGGCGGCGTCGAGCTCGCCATCCATCAGCGCCGACAGTGCCTCCTGTTCGGGTTGCGTCGGATCGGGCCGGTCGTTGTCGAGCATCTGGAACTCCATGGATTCAGGACCGCCCTACCAGCGCTCGTCGCCGCGCGTGCCCAGCAACGGGCGCAGGCGCTGCGCGATGGCCTCGCGCGCGCGGAAGATGCGCGAGCGCACGGTGCCGATGGGACAGTTCATCACTTCAGCGATCTCTTCGTAGCTCAATCCCTCGATTTCGCGCAGCGTGATGGCCTGACGCAAATCTTCCGACAGGGCATCGATGGCGGCATTGACGGTGGCGGCCACTTCCTTGCTGGCCAGCACTGCCTCGGGGGTTTCGCCGTCGCTTAGTTCGTTTTCCACCCGGGAAGTTTCCTCGCCGTCCTCGCCATGCGTGACATATGCCGCTTCGGGCACCAGCGGGTCGCGCTTGAGGTCCACCAGCGCCTTCTTGGCGGTGTTGACCGCGATGCGGTAGAGCCAGGTGTAGAAGGCGCTCTCACCGCGGAACTGCGGCAGCGCGCGGTAGGCGCGGATGAAGGTTTCCTGCGCGATGTCGGCCACCAAGTCCACGTCGCGCACCATGCGCGCGATGAGCCGCTCCACGCGGCGCTGGTACTTGATCACCAGCAGCTCGAAGGCGCGCTGGTCCCCGCGCTTGACGCGCTCCACCAACACGGCGTCGGCCTCGGCACTCATCGCGGCTTCATCCTTGCCGCGGCGCGCCGGTGGCGGCGCCCTCCGCGGCCGGGGGTCGTGCATGCAGCGCGCAGCGCAGCGCGTGCCAGTGCGCGGCGTGGCGCGAACGCGACAGCGCCAGCCAATGCCCTCGCGCCGCGCGCGGCGCACCGGACGGCGTCGGGCACAGGCGCAGCAGCAGCCACGGGCCCAGGTCGATCATCAGCTGCGCCCGGCCGGCGCACGGCCGCGCCTGGCCGCGCAGCCACAACTGCCACTGCGCGCCATCCCAGGCCAGCGCCGCGGCCTGCGGCGCGCGCCGCCGCCACGGCCAGGCGCCGCCGGCCAGCGCTGCCGCCGCGGCCGCGCCGAAGGCCCAGGCCGGCGCCAGCTCCAGCCGCAGCGCCAGGCCCAGCACCGGCACGGCCGCCGCCGCGGCGCCCAAAAGGCAAAGGCCGACACGCCAGGGCGTGTCGGCCTCCAGGGTCAGGTGAACGGCCGGGGCCGTGCGCATGCAGGCAGCGGACAGAGCTTCGGCGTGCCAGGGGCTTCAAGCCTTGCGGAACACCAGCGTGCCGTTGGTGCCGCCGAAGCCGAAGTTGTTCTTCACCGCCACGTCGATCTTCATCTCCCGCGCCTCGTTGGCGCAGTAGTCCAGGTCGCATTCCGGATCCTGGTTGAAGATGTTGATGGTCGGCGGCGACACCTGGTGGTGCAGCGCCAGCACCGTGAACACCGACTCCAGCCCGCCCGCGCCGCCCAGCAGGTGGCCGGTCATGGACTTGGTCGAGTTCACAACCAGCCGCTTGGCATGGTCACCGAAGGCCAGCTTGATGGCGTTGGTTTCGTTCTGGTCGCCCAGCGGCGTCGAGGTGCCGTGCGCGTTGAGGTAGTGCACCTCGTCGGCGTTGATGCCGGCGTCGCGCAGCGCCGCGCGCATCGAGCGCTTGGGCCCGTCGACGTTGGGTGCCGTCATGTGGAACGCGTCGGCGCCCATGCCGAAGCCCGCGAACTCGGCATAGATCCTCGCGCCGCGCTTCTTCGCATGCTCGTACTCCTCGAGCACCAGCACGCCCGCGCCCTCGCCCAGCACGAAGCCATCGCGGTCCTTGTCCCAGGGGCGCGAAGCCGTCTTGGGGTCGTCGTTGCGGGTGGACAGCGCACGTGCCGCGGCGAAGCCGCCTACGCCCAGCGGCGAAATGGTGCTCTCGGCGCCGCCGGCCACCATCACGTCGGCATCGCCGTGCTGGATCAGCCGCGCGGCTTCGCCGATGCAGTGCAGCCCGGTGGTGCACGCGGTGACGATGGACAGGTTCGGGCCCGTGAAGCCGAAGCGGATCGACACGTGCCCGGAAATCATGTTGATGATCGAGGCCGGCACGAAGAACGGGGAGATGCGCCGCGGGCCGCGGCTGCTGTACTCCTGGTACGTGTCCTCGATCAGCGGCAGGCCGCCGATGCCCGAGCCCACGATCACGCCAATGCGCTCGGCGCCCTCTTCGCTGAGCTCGGCGCCGGAAGGCAGTCCGGCGTCCTTCACGGCCTGGATCGACGCCGCCATCCCGTAATGGATGAAGGTGTCCATGTGGCGCGCTTCCTTGCCGGGGATGTACTCCTCCACATTGAAGCCGCGCACTTCGCCGGCGAAACGGCAAGCCAGCGCCGACGCGTCGAACTTCGTGATGTGGTCGATGCCCGAGCGGCCGGCAACCAGGTTGGCCCAGCCCTCAGCCACCGTATTGCCGACCGGGCTGATCAACCCCAGCCCGGTGATGACGACGCGACGTCGGCTCATGCTTGCTTCAGCCCTTCTGACTCTGGTTCTTGACGGCGTAGTCGATGGCCAGCTGCACCGTGGTGATCTTCTCGGCCTCTTCGTCCGGGATCTCGATGCCGAACTCGTCTTCCAGTGCCATCACCAGTTCGACCGTGTCGAGCGAGTCGGCGCCCAGGTCGGCCACGAAGGCCTTCTCGTTGGTGACTTCGTCCTCGGGCACGCCGAGCTGCTCGGCGATGATTTTCTTGACACGTGCTTCGATATCGCTCATTGACTCCTCCAGGAGGGGATTGCTCAAACGGCCCGGATTCTACGCGTCCGAGGGGGCCCGCCCCCTTGACGCCCCGGCGGGCCCACTCGGTGCTATTCAGTGCATGAACATGCCGCCGTTGACGTGCAGCTCGGTACCGGTGATGTAGCCGGCCTGCGGCGAGGCCAGGAAACGCACGGCATCGGCGATTTCCTGCGGCTGCCCCAGCCGCCCCAGCGGGATCTGCTGCAGCAGCGCGGCCTTCTGCGCCTCGGGCAGCACCTCGGTCATGTCGGTGGCAATGAAGCCCGGGGCCACGCAGTTCACGGTCACGCCGCGGCTGCCGAGCTCGCGCGCCAGCGCGCGCGTCATGCCCGCCACGCCGGCCTTGGCCGCGGCGTAGTTGGCCTGGCCCGGGTTGCCCGAGGCGCCCACCACGGAAGTGATGTTCACGATGCGCCCGTAGCGCTGCTTCATCATCGGCCGCATCACGGCGCGGCTCAGCCGGAACACGGCCTTGAGGTTGGTGTCGAGCACCGCGTCCCAGTCGGCGTCCTTCATGCGCATGGCCAGCTGGTCGCGCGTGATGCCGGCGTTGTTGACCAGCACGTGCAGCCCGCCATGGGCCTTGACCAGGGCCTCGACGGCGGCGTCCACGCCGGCGGCGTCGTTGACGTCCAGCGCGATGGCGCTGCAGCCGGCAAAGCCGGCCAGGGCCTCGGCGATGGACTGCGCGCCGGCCTCGGTGGTGGCGGTGCCCACCACCTTCATGCCCGACTGCGCCAGCGCCAGCGCGATGGCGCGGCCGATGCCGCGCGAGGCGCCCGTGACGAGCGCGAGCTGTTCATTCAGCGACGGTGCGCTCATGCCAGCATCCCCTTGACTTCGGCCAGCGTGGCCGGATCGAACAGCGCCGCGCCCTGCAACTCGGCGTCGATGCGCTTGACCATGCCCGCGAGCACCTTGCCCGGGCCGCACTCGACCACGTGCGTGATGCCGCGCGCCTTCATCGCCTGCACCACCTCCACCCAGCGCACCGGGCCGAAGGCCTGGCGGTAGAGCGCGTCGCGGATGGCTTCGGGCTCCACCGGCGCGGCCACGTCGATGTTGTTGACCACCGCGATGGCGGGCACCTGCAGCGCCACCGTGGCCAGCTTCTCGCGCAGCCGCTCGGCGGCGGGCTTCATCAGGCTGGAGTGGAACGGCGCCGACACCGGCAGCGGCAGCGCGCGCTTGGCGCCGCGTGCCTTGAGGACCTCGCAACCCTTCTCGACGCCGGCCTTGCTGCCGGCGATGACGGTCTGCTTCGGGTCGTTGAAGTTCACCGCCTCGACCACCTCGCCGCTGGCCGCGGCGGCCTCGGTGCAGCCTTCGCGCACGGCCTGCGCGTCCAGGCCCAGGATCGCGGCCATGGCGCCCATGCCCACGGGCACGGCTTCCTGCATGGCCTGCGCGCGCAGCCGCACCAGCGGCAGCGCCTCGTCCAGCGTCAGCGCTCCGGCGGCCACCAGCGCGGTGTACTCGCCCAGCGAATGCCCGGCCAGCGCCTGCGGCTGCGCGCCGCCCTCGGCCAGCCAGGCACGCCAGCAGGCAATGCCCGCGGTGAGCATGACGGGCTGGGTGTTGGTGGTGAGGTCGAGCTGCGCCTTGGGACCCTCGTGGATCAGGCGCGCCACGTCCTCGCCCAGCGCCTGCGAGGCCTCTTCCAGCGTGCTGCGCACGGCGGGGTGATCACCCCAAGCGTCGAGCATGCCCACGGCCTGCGAGCCCTGGCCCGGGAACACGAATGCAAACGAAGTCATCGCGGTGAACGAATGAAGAGTGATTGCGAAGAGGAGGAATAGCGGCTGCGGCTCGCGTCGGAAGCGGAAGGCCGCTCAGAAGTCGACCAGCACCGCGCCCCAGGTGAAGCCCCCACCCACGCCTTCGAGCATGAGCGTGTCACCGCGGCGGATGCGGCCGTCGCGCACGCCCGCGTCCAGCGCCAGCGGCACCGATGCCGCCGAGGTGTTGCCGTGCTGGTCGACGGTGACGATGACCTTGTCGGCAGCAAGCTTCAGCCGCTTGGCCGTGCTTTGCATGATGCGGATGTTGGCTTGGTGCGGGATGAGCCAGTCGATGTCGGCTTCCGTGCGCCCGGCCTTGGCCAGCACCGAGTGCGCCACGTCGGCCAGCACGCCCACGGCCAGCTTGAACACCGCCTGCCCGTCCATCGTCAGCAGCGGGCTGCCGACGACCTGCCCGCCCGAGACCGTGCCGGGCGTGCACAGGATGTCGGCGTGGCGCCCGTCGGCATGCAGCTCGCTGGCCACGATGCCCGGCGTGTCGGCGGCCTCCAGCACCACGGCGCCGGCGCCGTCGCCGAACAGCACGCAGGTGGTGCGGTCGTTGAAATCGAGAATGCGCGAGAACACCTCCGCGCCGATGACCAGCGCGCGCGTGGCGCTGCCGGCGCGGATCATGGCGTCGGCGATCGACAGTCCGTAGACGAAGCCCGAGCACACGGCCTGCACGTCGAAGGCCGCGCCGTTGTGGATGCCGAGCTTGCGCTGCACCAGGCAGGCCACCGACGGGAACACCATGTCCGGCGTCGAGGTGGCGACGATGACGAGGTCGATCTGCGTTGGCTGCACCCCGGCGGCTTCCATGGCTTGGCGCGCGGCCTGCGCGGCCAGGTCGCTGGCGTTGACGCCGTCGTCCACGAAGTGGCGCGCGCGGATGCCGGTGCGCTCGACGATCCAGGCGTCGGAGGTCTCGATGCCGCGCGCGGCGAGCTGGCGCACCAGGTCGTCGTTGCTCAGCCGCCGCGGCGGCAGCACGCTGCCGGTGCCGGCGATGCGCGAAAAACGGGGGGCGTTGGAAGTCATGCAGCGTGCACCGCGGCGCCCGGCACGCTCGGCTGCAGCGTGCCCAGGATGCGGTCGTGTACCCGGTCCAGCAGCCGGTTGCGGGCGGCATCATACGCGCGCGCCAGGGCGTTCTCGAAGGCGAAGGCGTCGGCCGAGCCGTGACTCTTGAACACCAGCCCGCGCAGTCCCAGCAGGGCCGCGCCGTTGTAGCGCCGGTGGTCCAGACGCGCCTTGAAGTGCCGCAGCACCGGCAGCGCCACCACCGCCGCCATGCGCGAAAACGCGTTGCGCGTGAATTCTTGCCGGATGAACTCCGCCAGCATCGCCGCCAGCCCCTCCGACGCCTTCAGCACCACGTTGCCCACGAAACCATCGCAGACGATGAGGTCGGTGGTGCCCTTGAAGATGTCGTTGCCCTCGACGTTGCCGTGGAAGTTGAGCTGCCCGGCGGCCGCAGCCTCGCGCAGCAACTCCGCCGCCTGCTTGATGGTGTCGCTGCCCTTGATGGCCTCCTCGCCGATGTTGAGCAGCCCCACCGTGGGCTCCTCCTTGCCCTCCACCGCCGCCACCAGCGCGCTGCCCATGACGGCGAACTGCAGCAGGTGCTCGGCGGTGCAGTCCACGTTGGCACCCAGGTCGAGCATGGTGGTGTAGCCGTCGCGCCGGTTGGGCATGACGGTGGCAATGGCCGGGCGGTCGATGCCCGGCAGCGTCTTGAGCACGTAGCGCGCCACGGCCATGAGCGCGCCGGTGTTGCCCGCACTGACGCAGGCATCGGCACGCGCGCGCTCGCCCTCGGCAGCCTTGAGCAGCGAGATGGCCACGCGCATGGACGAATCCTTCTTGCGCCGCAGCGCCACCTCCACCGGGTCGTCCATGGTGACGACTTCGCTGGCGGTCACGAACGTGCAGCGCTCCCAGCCCCGCGCGGCGGCCAGTGCCTGCTCGGTGCCCACGAGCAGCAGTTCAGCTTGCGGGTGCTTGCGCAGGAAGGCCTGGCAAGCGGGCAGCGTGACGCTGGGCCCATGGTCGCCGCCCATGCAGTCGACGGCCAGGCGCACCGGCGACAGTGCGGCGTGAGACGAAGGGGACACGAGAGGATCCAGCAAGCGGCGCCTGCGCGCGAAAGGAGTCGGCGCTTCGCCGATGCGGCAAGCGCAATGCCGGCGCACAAACGAAGGCCCGGCGGCACCAACGGCACCGGCCGGGTAGAAAACCGTGCGCGCCGCCGACGGAAAAAGAGAAGCCGGCCGCGCCGGCCCTCAATTCACGCTCAGGAGGCGTCGGACTTGCTGGCCAGCACCTTGCGGCCGCGGTAGAAGCCGTTGGGGCTGATGTGGTGGCGCAGATGCACTTCGCCCGTGGTGGGCTCGACCGCGGTGCCCGGCTGGTTCAGGGCGTTGTGCGAGCGGTGCATGCCACGCTTGGAAGGGGACTTCTTGTTCTGTTGAACGGCCATGTTGGAATCTCCTGCGCTCTTGCCGAGCGGAACCTGCGCCGGCCGGAACACCGGACCCGAGTGCAGAAATACGCCTCACGCTTGGGAAGTCACGCACGCTCTAGGGCCGTGAACCGGCCGGTGCTGCTGCTCAAATGCTGCTGGACTGCTGGCGCCGCCCAACCACCGGGCAGCACCCGTGAGGCGCCATTGAACGAAGCCCGCGAGTATAGCAGCAGGGCCTGCCGAGCCCAAGGACCGGGCTTTGCGCGCGCTCAATCTCAAGTGCCGCTGCCATCGTTGCCACCTTCGGGCCGGCGGCGCAGCCGCGCCAGCGCGGCAAACGGGTTCTCGCGCACGGGCTCTTCTTCGGCATCGGGCTGCTGCGCCGCGGTCAGCGGCTGCGGGCATTGCTCGTGGCGCGGCACCAGCGGCAGCGCCAGCAGCAGCTCGTCCTCCACCAGCGCGCGCAGGTCGAAGGCGCGCTCCAGGGCGAGCACGTCGTCCTCACTGTCGGCATCGAGCCGCGCAGCCTCGTCCTCGCCGTGCACGAAGCGCAGCGTGCGCTGCAGCGCCAGGGACAGCGCCACGGGCTGCAGGCAGCGCTGACATTCGCGCCAGACCTGCGTGCCCGCCTCCAGGTGCAGCCAGCGCTCGGGCTCCAGCGCCTGGGGCTTGCGCGGCTCGCCCACGGCGGACCAGCACACCTCGCCCGCGGGCGGCGGCGCATCGGCGGGCCAGCCGTCGAGCAGCCGCTCGAAGTCCGACAGCGGCCAGCTGCCCCGCAGCGTCGCGGCGTCGGCGATGAAGTTCTCCAGGTCCAGGCGCAGGGGATCGTAGGGGCGTGCTTTCATCGCGGGCAGTGTATAGAGCGCCCGCAACCCTGCCGGGCCGGATGGGACAATGCGGCGATGAACCCGCCGCTGATCCTGGCCTCCACCTCGCGCTACCGGCACGAGCTGCTGCAGCGGCTGCGCCTGCCGTTCACGGTGCAGGCGCCGCACACCGACGAAACCCCGCTGCCCGGCGAGGCCCCGGCCGCGCTGGCGCTGCGCCTGGCGCTGGCCAAGGCGCAGGCGGTGGCGGCGCGGCATCCGCAGGCGGTCGTGATCGGCTCGGACCAGGTGGCCGACCTGCACGGCCAGCCCATCGGCAAGCCCGGCGACTTCGCACGCGCGGCGCAACAGCTGCGCCGCATGAGCGGGCAGCAGGTGGTGTTCCAGACGGCGGTGGCGGTGGTGCGGCGCGACAGCGGCTTCGAGCGCGCGCTGCTGGCGCCGGTGACGGTGGCGTTTCGCGTCCTGTCCGAGGTCGAGATCGAGCGCTACCTGACGCTCGATGAGCCCTTCGACTGCGCCGGCAGCGCCAAGAGCGAGAGCTTGGGGGTGGCGCTGCTGGAGCGCATAGACTCGGACGACCCCACCGCGCTGGTAGGCCTGCCGCTGATGCGCACCTGCCGCCTGCTGCGCGAGGCCGGGATCGATCCGCTGCTGCCCTGACTTTTCCACGCACCGGCCGCGCCCTCCCTTGGCGCGCAGCCTGGCGCCCGAACACTCCACGACGCCCGATGAGCCGCTTGCCTGCCTCACCCGCCCTTTCCGCGTTTCCCGCCCTGTGCCGCGCCGCGGCGCTGCTCGCCTGCGCCGCGGCGCTGCCGGCAGCGCAGGCCGGCCCGTCGCTGGGCCAGGCCCTGGCACGCCATCAACAGCTCCTGGAGCGCGATGCCGACCCACAGGGCGGCTTCGCCGAGACGCTGCCCACCCCGCCCGACGGCCTGCTGCTGGCCGGCGGCAACAAGCTGCAGCGGCTGCCGCAGCTGATCGCCTCGCCCATCGGCAACGGCGGCAGCGGGCTGCGCCTGCTGCATACCTTCGGCGAATCGCGTGATGGCGCAGTCGTGCGCCTGGGCGTGCTCGGCAGCACCGGGGCCCGGCGCGAATGGACGCTCGAAGGCACCGAAGCCGCGATCCCGCTCGGCCCGGGCCAGGCCTACGCCTCCGTGCAGCGGCGGCATTGGGGGCCGGGCTGGAGCGGCAGCCTGATCCTGGACGCCGCCGCGCCGGCTGTGCCGGCCGTGGGCTGGCGCAAGACGTCCAATGACCCCTTCGAAACCCGGTGGCTGTCCTGGCTGGGGCCGTGGAATGCAGACGTTTTCTTCGGTGGCCTACAGGGCCACCGTCAGCCGGCGCACCCCTATCTCGTCGGCATGCGGCTGCAGATTCAGCCTCTGTCCTGGCTGCAGCTCGGCGCTTCGCGCACGCTGCAGTGGGGCGGAAAGGGGCGCGACCAGAGCTTGCGGTCACTGTGGAATGGCTTGCTGGGCCAGGACAATCAGGGTGGCACGGCCAACGAGCCAGGCAACCAGCTGGCAGGCTTCGACGCGCGCTGGCACTGGAACTTCGCCGGCGGCCACCAGGTGGCCGTGTACGGGCAGACCACGGGCGAGGACGAAGCCGACTACCTGCCGGGCAAGAACATGAAGCTGGTCGGCGCGGAATGGGCCCTGCAGCGCGGCAGCCGCAGCCTGCGGCTGTTCGCCGAGCGCGCCAACACCGTCGCCGGCCTGCCCGGCGTGGCCTACCGCCACCACATCTATCTCCAGGGCTACACGCAGGACGGCACGGTGCTGGGCCACCCGGGCGGCGGCGACGTCAAGCTCACCAGCGTCGGCGCCCTGCTGAGCCAGGGCTCGGTCAGCGCCGAGATGGTGATGTACCGGGGCAACGCGCTGTCCTCGGTGCAGCGGCTGGTGCCGGGCAGCGTCAGCGGCGTGAACGCCACCCTGGCCTGGAGCCCGCGCAACGACCAGGCGGTGGGCGTGTCGCTGTGGAGCGGCCGCGACGGCGCCGGGCGCGACAGCGCCGGCCAGCTGTGGTGGCAGACCACGTGGCGCTGAAGGGCCGGCTGCTGCTGGTGCCCAGCCCGCTGGACTTCGGCGGCGGCGACACCCTGCCCGACATCCGCCAGGCGCTGCCGCACGGCGCGCTGGAGGCCGCGGCCGGGCTGCACCACTGGGTGGTGGAGAACGCGCGCACGGCGCGCGCCGTGCTCAAGCGCGTGGGCGCCGTGGTGCCGCTGGCCGCGCCGCTGCAGCAGCTCAGCATCGTCGAGCTGCCGCGCCCCCCCAAGGGCCGGCCGGCGCAGCCGGCGCCGGACCTGCGCGCGCTGCTGCAGCCGGCGCTGCAGGGCCACGACGTGGGGCTGATGTCGGAGGCCGGCATGCCGGCGGTGGCCGATCCCGGCGCGGCGCTGGTGGCTGCGGCCCACGCGCTGGACATTGCCGTGCGACCCCTGCCCGGACCCAGCGCGCTGCTGCTGGCGCTGGCCGCCAGCGGGCTCAACGGCCAGAGCTTCGCCTTCAACGGCTACCTGCCGGTGGACGCGGCCGAGCGCGCCGCGCGCATCCGCGAGCTGGAGGCGCTGTCGCGCCGTGCCGCGCAGGCGCAGCTGCTGATCGAGACGCCCTACCGCAACGAGGCGATGCTGGCGGCGCTGCTGGCCACGCTGCAGGGCGGTACGCGGCTGTCGGTGAGCTGCGGCCTGACGCTGCAGCAGGAGTGGACGCGCAGCGACACCGTGGCGCGCTGGCGCGTCCAGCCGCGCGCGCTGCCGGCGGACGTGCCGGCCGTGTTCGTGCTGCAGGCCTGAGGCGCGCGCCTTTCAGCGCGCCGGCCGGCGCCGCGGCTGCGAGCGAGCGGCTCAGGCGGCCGGGGAGGCGACGGTCTTCTTGGCGCCGAAGAGCGCGGCGACCTTCTTGCGCGGCTTGTTCAAGGGCAGCGCGGCGCCGCCGGGCTGCGTCGCGCCCGGGGCGCTGCGCTCCCAGGCCGGCGTGCCGTTGGTGGCGCTGGGCTCGTAGGGCCGGTCGAAGAACGGATCCGCGGGGGCACTGCGCCGCGGCGCGCCGGCGCGCTCGGGACGCGGCTCCGCGCGTTCGCTGCGGCGCGGGGCTTCCGTGCGCGGCGACGGCGACTCGCCCTCGGCGCGGCGCGGGCGGCGCCAGCGGTCGTCCTCAAGCTCCAGCGGCTCGAGCTCGACCTTCTTCTTGAGCAGCTTCTCCAGCTCGGCCACCAGCCGTGCGTCCTCGCGCGCCACCAGCGTCATGGCCAACCCCGAGGCACCGGCGCGGCCGGTGCGGCCGATGCGGTGCACGTAGTCCTCGGCGTTGAAGGGCACGTCGAAGTTGAAGACGGCGGGCAGGTCGGCGATGTCCAGGCCGCGCGCGGCCACGTCGGTGCACACCAGCACGTCGACCTCGCCACGCTTGAAGGCGTCCAGCGCCTTCAGGCGCTCGTCCTGCGACTTGTCGCCGTGCAGCGCGTTGGTGCGCAGCCCGTCGCGCTCGAAGGAGCGCGCCAGCCGCGCGCAGCCGAGCTTGGAGTTGACGAAGACGATGGCCTGGCGGATGTCTCGCTCGCGCAGCAGCTTGAGCACGGCGCGGCGCTTGTCGTCGGCGTCCACGCTGAAGAAGCGCTGCTCGACGGTGGAGGCCGTGGCGTTGGGCCGCGCCACCTCGACCAGCACCGGCTCCTGCAGGTAGCTCTCGGCCAGGCGCTTGATCTCGGGCGAGAACGTGGCGGAGAACAGCAGCGTCTGCCGCGTCTTGGGCAGGTAGCTCAGGATGCGCTGCAGGTCGGGCAGGAAGCCGATGTCGAGCATGCGGTCGGCCTCGTCGAGCACCACGTACTCGACCTGGTTGAGCACCGCGTTGCGGGCCTCGATGTGGTCAAGCAGCCGCCCCGGCGTGGCGATGAGCACCTCGACGCCGGCCTTGAGCTCGGCGGTCTGGGGCTTCATGTCCACGCCGCCGAAGACCACCGCGGCGCGCAGCTTCGTGTGGCGCGAGTAGGCCTTGACGTTGTTGGCGACCTGGTCGGCGAGCTCGCGCGTGGGCGCGAGCACCAGCGCGCGCACCGGGTGTCGCGCCGGCGACATGGAGCTGTTCTCGTGGCGCAGCATGCGCTGCAGCAGCGGGATGGAGAAGGCCGCGGTCTTGCCGGTGCCGGTCTGGGCCGCACCCATGACGTCACGGCCGGCGAGCACCACCGGGATGGCCTTGGCCTGGATGGGCGTCATCGTCGCGTAGCCCTGGTCGGCCACGGCGCGCAGCAGCTTGGGATCGAGCGGGAGGGTGTCGAAGCGTGCCGCCTCGACGGGGGCATCAGGGGCGGCAGCCGGTGCCGCGATTGGCGTGTGTTCCATCATGTCCCGCGATTATCCCCGTTGCAGCCCGGGCGGCGCGGCGGCCGCGGCGCAAGACCATCCAGCGCGGCGCCCGAAAGCGCACGATGCGCCAGTACAGCGTGACGTAGCTCACGCCGAACAGCACGATGCAGCCGGCCAGCATGAAGCTGCTGTCCCACCACACCACGGCCGGCACGATCGAGAGCATGCACAGCACCCACAGGTACGGCGCCGTCATCGAGTTGCGCCGCGTGAGGTCGCGTGCGCTGCGCCCGCTCGCGCCGTAGCGCAGCAACCGGCGGTAGATGAGGCTGTGCAGGTGCGCACCGTCGGGCATGCCCACCGGGCGGCCCTGCAGCAGCTTGCGCCGGTACATCGAGAACACCGTCTCGAACACCGGGTAGATGACCAGCGTCAGCGGGAACAGCGGCGACACCTCGGGGTTGCGCGCCAGCAGCAGGATCGCCAGCTCCGCCAGGTAGAAGCCCAGGAAGTACGCCCCGCCGTCGCCCAGGAACACCTTGCCGCCGGGGTAGTTCCAGACGAAGAAGCCCAGCACCGCGCCCACGCCCACCAGCGCCATCACCGCCACCAGGTGGTCGTCCACCGCGTAGCCGACGAAGGCCAGGCTGGCCAGCATCATGAGCACGCACATCGACGACAGCCCGTTGAAGCCGTCGATCAGGTTGACGGCATTGGCGATGCCCGAGACCGCCAGCACCGTCAGCAGCACCGCGCCGACGGAGAACGACACCACCCAGTCCAGTCCGGGTATGTCGGTGCGCCGGATGAGGGCGTCGAGCAGCCAGGCGGCCAGCATCGCCGAGGCCGCGGTGAAGAGCAGCCGCTGGCGCGGGCTCACGCGCTTGGTGACGTCCTCGGTGAGGCCCGCGCCGAAAGCCGGCATCGCGCAGCCCAGCAGCACCAGCCCCGTGCCGCCGACGCCGCGGTCCTGCCACCACAGCCCCAGCGCACCGACCGCCACGGCCGACACGATGCCCAGCCCGCCCACCCGCGGCACCGGCTGGGCGTGGAACTTCTGAGGTCCTTGATCGTGATCGTTGACCAAGTGCGCATGCGTGCGCGCCAAGCGCACCACGCCCATGGTCAGCATGAAAGCCACGCAGAAAGCTATCAGCAGCAAAGTCATGACATGGATTATCACAGCCTGCTGCAGTGCAGCATCCTGCACTGGTATCGGATTGAGATTAATTGAACCCGGGCCGCACACACGTGGCTGCGCCGCAACGCTGTCCCGGCCGGGGATCGACCGGCGCGCAAAGGCCGGGAAAACGCGACAGCTAGAATGACCCTGCTTCTGGTACGTCCGCACGTCCCGTGCCCGTCCGCAGCACCCCCTCCAACGAATCCTGGGCCGCGCCCTGGCCGGCGCCGGCGCCTGTCTTCATGTCGATGACATCCCTTCCGCGTTCGTCCTCCATTGCCGGCGGCGCTGCTCGTTGCAGTGTTCGCTTGACCGGGTCCCTGGCCGTGGCGCTGCTGGCCGTGGCCGGCGTGATGCCGGCTGGGGCCCAGACTTCTTCCTCCGGCAGCGACGCCTCGGCTTCGGGCCCGATCCGGCTGCGCCAGCCGCTGGCGAGCGGCGCCACCAATGCGGCGGACCTGGCTGCTCAATCGCAGCAGGCCCAGAACCCGTACGGCATGCAGTCCGCGACCCAGCACGCAGCCCCTCCACCCTACAAGCCCAGCGAGTTCGAGCTGTTCGTGCAGCGCCGCGCCAGCCAGGTCGGCAACATGGGCGCCAGCATGAATGGGGGCAGCGGCCCCAACAGCGGCAGCGGTGCCGGCACGGGCGTAGCCGATCCGACCCGCCGCTCGCCGGGCGACGACGCGGGCAGCGAGATCAGGGTGCGCCGCCTGGGCGCCGACCTGATCACGCGCGCCGACGACCCCAACAGCGCCGACTTCAACCCGCAGGTGCCGCCGGACTACCTGATCAAGAACGGCGACGAGATCGTGGTCACGCTGTGGGGCTCGGTGGACGCGGACGTGCGCGCGGTGGTGGATCGCAGCGGGCGCATCAGCATCCCGCGCGTGGGCCCGGTGCTGGTGGCCGGCGTGCGCTACGCCGAGCTGCCCGAGGTGATCCGCCGCCGCGTGGCGCAGACCTTCCGCAACTTCGAGCTCAGCGTCTCGCTGGGCCAGCTGCGCGGCGTGCGCGTTTACGTCACGGGCTTCGTGCCCCGCCCCGGCGCCTACAGCGTCAGCAGCCTCTCCAGCGTGCTGGGCGTGCTGCTGCGTGCCGGCGGCCCCTCCGCCGCGGGCAGCCTGCGCGACGTCTCGGTGCAGCGCGGGCGCCAGACGGTGGCGCGCTTCGACCTGTACGACTTCCTGCTCAAGGGCGACCGCAGCGCCGACATGCTGGTGCAGCCCGACGACGTCATCAACGTCGGCCCGGTGGGCCCGCAGGCCGCCGTGATCGGCAGCGTCAACCAGCCCGCCATCTTCGAGCTCAAGTCCGGCGAGACGGTGGATGACCTGATCCGCATGTCCGGCGGCTTCTCCGCCGTGGCCGACCGCAGTCGCGTCGCGCTGGAGCGGCTGGAGCAGCGCACCGGCGAGCGCGTGGCCGAGCTGCCGCTGCCGGTGAGCGGGCGGCTGCCCGTGAGCAACGGCGACGTGCTGCGGGCCTTCAGCGCCGTGGAGGCGCAGCTGTCGGTGCAGAAGCAGAGCAAGCACGTGCGCGTGGAAGGCGAAGTGGCGCGCCCGGGCGACTACGTGCTGCCCGCGGGCAGCACCACGAGCGACGCGCTGCGCGCGGCCGGCGGCTTCAGCCCCTCGGCCTACGTGTTCGGCACGCAGTTCGTCCGCCAGAGCGTGCAGCGCACGCAGCAGGAAAACTACGAGCGCGCGCTGCGCGACCTGGAAACGGAGCTCTCGCGCAACAACGCCACCCAGCGCACCTCCACCACCCAGGAAGTGGAGGCGCAGACCGCGCGCGCCGCAGCCACGACCCAGCTGATCCAGCGGCTGCGCGCGGTCAAGCCCACCGGCCGCATCGTGCTGCAGGCGGCGCCAGAGAGCACCTCGCTGCCGGAGCTGGCGCTGGAGGACGGCGACCAGCTCTACGTGCCCGCGCGCGGCAGCACGGTGGGCGTGTTCGGCAGCGTCTTCAACACCGGCAGCTTCCTGTGGAGCCAGGCGCGCAGCATCGACGACTACCTGCGCCTGGCCGGCGGCCCGACCCGCGGCGCCGACGCCGGCAGCATCTTCGTGGTGCGCGCCAACGGCAGCGTGGTGAGCGCGCGCCAGGACGGTGGTTCCTGGTTCAGCCGCGGCCGCGGCAGCCTGGGCCACGTGCCGGCCCTGCCCGGCGACACCATCTTCGTGCCCGAGGAAATGGACAAGACCACGTTTGCGCAGACCGCCCGGGATTGGACGCAGATCATTTACCAACTCGGCCTGGGCGCGGCCGCCGTCAAGGTACTGCGTGACTGACATGCGAAACGACGTGCGGGCCGGCGTGCCCATCGATGAATCGGACGATGAGGGCGTCGGCCTGCTCGACATCGCCGTGCCGCTGGTACAGCACCTGAGGCTGATTGTTGGAGGTGCGCTCCTGGCAGGTGTCCTGGCATTGGGCGCGGCTTTCATGATCATGCCCACATTCACTGCCAGGACCGTTTTCCTGCCGCCGTCGCAGTCACAAGGCGGTGCTGCGGCAGCGCTGAGCTCGCTAGGTACGCTGGCTGGCTTGGCTGGCGCCTCGCTGCCCAGCGTCAAGAATCCGGCCGACCAGTATGTCGGGCTGATGCAAAGCGCCACCATGAGTGACCGTGTCATCGAGCGCTTCAAGTTGATGGAGTTGTATGGCGTCAAGTACCGCGAGGATGCCCGCCGGGTTCTGTCCAATTCGATGCGCGTGAGTGTGGGCAAAAAGGATGGACTCATCACCGTGGAAGTGGACGACCACGATCCGCAACGCGCAGCGGAAATAGCTAATCAGTACGTAGCAGAGTTGCGCGTGCTGACCTCGGGACTGGCGCTGACAGAAGCACAACAGCGCCGCGTCTTTTTCGAAACTCAACTGAAGGAGACGCGCGACGCCCTGACGAAAGCCCAGCAGGAACTCGAAGCCAGTGGCTTCAACCAGGGTGCACTCAAGGCTGAGCCTAGAGCTGCAGCCGAGGGCTACTCGGCACTGCTGGCCGAGGCAACGGCCACAGAAATCAGGTTGCAGGCCCTGCGCCGCAGCCTGGCCGACAGCGCGCCCGAAGTGCAGCAGAACGCAGCCAAACTTTCCGCACTTCGAGAACAGTTGGCCCGGCTCGAAACCAGCAACCAGCGCGGCGGCGATGCGAACTACGTGGGCAAATACCGAGAGTTCAAATACCAAGAAGCGCTGTTCGAGATCATGGCCAAGCAGTACGAAATGGCCCGCGTGGACGAGAGCCGAGAAGGCACGCTGATCCAGGTCGTTGACGTTGCAACGCCCCCGGAGCGCAAGAGTAAACCCAGGCGAGGGATGATTGCCGTGGGCACCACGCTGGCAGCGGGGCTGCTGCTGGCCCTGTTCGTGGTCGCGCGCCATTTCTGGCGCCTCTCGTCCGCCGACCCGGCCCAGGCCGAGAAGCTGGCGCAATTGCGTACCGCGCTGCGCCGCTCCTGATCCTCAACCCTGTCCTCAAGAGCCCGACATGACGATCCTGGTCACCGGCGGTGCCGGCTTCATCGGCAGCAACTTCGTGCTCGACTGGCTGGCGCAGGGCGACGAGCCCGTCGTCAACCTCGACGCGCTGACCTACGCGGGCAACCTGCGCAACCTGGCCTCGCTGCAGGGCGACGCGCGCCACGTGTTCGTGCACGGCGACATTTGCGACCGCGCGCTGGTGGACCAGTTGCTCGCGCAACACCGCCCGCGCGCCGTGGTGCACTTCGCCGCCGAGAGCCACGTGGACCGCAGCATCCACGGCCCCGGCGCCTTCGTGCGCACCAACGTCGAGGGCACCTTCACGCTGCTGGAGGCCGCGCGCGCCCACTGGGGCGCGCTGCAGGGCGAGGAGAAGTCGGCCTTCCGCTTCCTGCACGTCTCCACCGACGAGGTCTACGGCAGCCTCGCGCCCGACGCGCCCGCCTTCACCGAGGAGCACCCCTACGAGCCCAACAGCCCGTACTCGGCCAGCAAGGCCGCCAGCGACCACCTCGTGCGCGCCTGGCACCACACCTACGGGCTGCCGGTGCTCACCACCAACTGTTCCAACAACTACGGCCCCTTCCACTTCCCCGAGAAGCTGATCCCGCTGCTGATCGTCAACGCCCTGGCGGGCAAGCCGCTGCCGGTGTACGGCGACGGGCGCCAGATCCGCGACTGGCTCTACGTGCGCGACCACTGCTCGGGCATCCGCGCCGTGCTGGCGGGCGGGCGCGTGGGCCAGACCTACAACATCGGCGGCTGGAACGAACAGGCCAACATCGACATCGTGCAGAAGGTCTGCGCGCTGCTCGACGAGCTGCGCCCCGACGCGGCAGGGCCCTACGCGCGGCTCGTCACGCATGTCGCCGACCGCCCCGGCCACGACCGCCGCTACGCCATCGACGCGCGCAAGCTCGAGCGCGAGCTGGGCTGGCGCCCGGCCGAGACCTTCGACAGCGGCATCCGCAAGACGGTGCAGTGGTACCTGGACCATCCCGACTGGGTGGCCGAGGTGCAAAGCGGCGCCTACCGCGAGTGGCTCTCCACCAACTACGCCGCACGCTGAGCAAGAAAATAAGAGGGAGGCCCGCCATGAGGATCCTGCTGCTGGGCAAGAACGGCCAGGTCGGCTGGGAGCTGCAGCGCGCGCTCGCCTCGCTGGGCGAGCTCGTGGCGCTGGACCACGCGGGCGCGCCGGGCCTGTGCGGCGACTTCCGCGACCCCGAAGGCGTGGCCGCCACGGTGCGCGCGCTGCGCCCGGACGTGGTCGTCAATGCCGCCGCGCACACCGCCGTGGACAAGGCCGAGGGCGAGCCCGAGGTGGCCGCGCTGCTCAACGCCGCCACGCCCGCCGCCATCGCGCGCGAGGCCGCGGCGCTGGGCGCCTGGCTGGTGCACTACGGCACCGACTACGTCTTCGACGGCTCCGGCACCGCGCCGCGCGGCGAGGATGCGCCCACGGCCCCCTTGAGCGTGTACGGCCGCACCAAGCTCGACGGCGAGGAGGCCATCCGCGCCAGCGGCTGCCGCCACCTGATCCTGCGCACGAGCTGGGTCTACGCCGCGCGCGGCGGCAACTTCGCCCGCACCATGCTGCGCCTGGCGGCCGAGCGCGAGGCACTGAACGTCATCGACGACCAGGTCGGCGCCCCGACCGGCGCGGACTTCCTGGCCGACGTGGCCGCGCACGCGCTGCGCGCGGCCATGGCACGCCCGGAGCTCGGCGGCACCTACCACGCCGTGGCCGCGGGCGAGACCAGCTGGCACGGATACGCGTGCTTCGTCATCGAGTGGGCACGCGCGCACGGCCTGCCGGTGAAGGTGGCAGCCGATGCGGTACGCCCCATCCCGACCAGCGCCTACCCCACGCCGGCGCAGCGGCCGCTGAACTCGCGGCTGAGCACGGCCAGGCTGCAGCGCGCCTTCGGCCTGGTGCCCCCGCCCTGGCAGCAGGGCGTGCAGCGCATGCTCACCGAGGCTTTTGGATCAGCTTAGTCCACCTTGGCTAAAATGAAACCGATCCACATCGAGGGTCCGACATGCGCACGGTGAACGTTCACGAAGCCAAGACCCAGCTGTCCCGTCTGCTGGAAGCCGTGGAGGCGGGAGAAGAAGTGGTCATTGCCCGTTCCGGTCGGCCCGTGGCGCGCCTGGTGGGACTGGCCCGTACGGCCCCGCGTCGCCAGCTGGGCCTGCTGGCGGGCCGGTTCACCGTTCCCGATGACTTCGACGCCCCGCTGCCCGAAGCGGAATTGCGCTTGTTCGAAGGCAGCTGATGCGTGTGCTGCTCGACACCCACGTCCTGCTTTGGATGCTGATGGAGCCTGAACGGCTGGCGCAGCCGTTGCGCGCCGCGCTGGAGGACCCCGGGCACGAAGTGCTGTTCTCAGCCGTCAACATCTGGGAAGTGGCCATCAAGAAGAGCCTGGGCAAGCCAGGCTTCGACTTCGAGCCGCAAGACGTGCTGGAAGCCGCCCGCGCCACCGGACTGGAAGAGCTGCCCGTGCGCGCCGAGCATGCAGCACGCGTGTCGAGCCTTGAGCCGCTGCACCAGGACCCCTTCGATCGCCTGCTGATCGCACAGGCCCTGTGCGAACCGGCCCGCCTGCTCACGGCAGACCGCACGGTGGCGCGCTATGCCGCTCCCATTGACCTGATGACTCCCCAATGAAGACCGACATCATCAACCGCAAGGGCATCATCCTGGCCGGCGGCTCCGGCACCCGGCTGCACCCGGCCACGCTGAGCGTGAGCAAGCAGTTGCTGCCGGTGTACGACAAGCCCATGGTCTATTACCCGCTGTGCACGCTGATGCTCGCCGGCATGCGCGACATCCTGCTCATCAGCACGCCGCAGGACCTGCCGCGCTTCGAGTCGCTGCTGGGCGACGGCAGCCAGTGGGGCATCTCGCTGCGGTACTGCGTGCAGCCCAGCCCCGACGGGCTGGCGCAAGCCTTCATCCTGGGCCGCGACTTCGTCGGCGGCGCGCCCAGCGCGCTGGTGCTGGGCGACAACATCTTCTACGGCCACGATTTCTACAGCCTGCTGCGCCGCGCCGACGAGCGCACGCACGGCGCCAGCGTGTTCGCCTACCACGTCAACGACCCCGAGCGCTACGGCGTGGTGGAGTTCGACGCGCAGCAGCGCGCGCTGAGCATCGAGGAAAAGCCTAAGGCGCCCAAGAGCAGCTACGCCGTCACGGGGCTGTACTTCTACGACGCGCAGGTCTGCGACATCGCCGCCGGCATCCGCCCCAGCGCGCGCGGCGAGCTCGAGATCACCGACGTCAACGCCGCGTACCTGCGCGCGGGCCAGCTCGACGTGGAGATCATGGGCCGCGGCTACGCGTGGCTCGACACCGGCACCCACGACAGCCTGCTCGAAGCCGGGCAGTTCATCGCCACGCTGGAAAAGCGCCAGGGCCTCAAGGTGGCCTGCCCCGAGGAGATCGCCTGGCGCGCGGGCTGGATCGACGCGCAGCAGCTGGAGCGGCTGGCGCAGCCCATGCTCAAGAACGGCTATGGCCAGTACCTCATGAAGATCCTGCGCGACACCGCGTTCTGAAGCCCCGAAAGCACCACGAGACATGAACGTCATCAAGACCGAGCTGGACGGCGTGCTGATCCTGGAGCCGCGGGTGTTCGGCGACGCGCGCGGCTTCTTCATGGAGAGCTTCAACCAGGCGGCCTTCGACGAGGCGGTGGGACGGCACGTGGAATTCGTACAGGACAACCACTCGCGCTCGGCGCGCGGCGTGCTGCGCGGGCTGCACTTCCAGCGGCCGCCGCATGCGCAGGGCAAGCTCGTGCGCGTGACGCAGGGCAGCGTCTTCGACGTGGCGGTGGACCTGCGCCGCGGCAGCCCGACCTTCGGGCGCTGGGCGGGCGTGGAGCTCACGTGCGAGAACCAGCGCCAGTTGTGGATCCCGCCGGGCTTCGCGCACGGCTTCCTGGTCACCAGCGACAGCGCCGACTTCCTCTACAAGACCACCGACTATTACGCGCCGCAGGCCGAAGGCGCCGTGCGCTGGGACGACCCGGCGCTGGGCATCGAGTGGCCGCTGCACGCGCTGGCCGGGCAGCCGCCGCTGCTGTCGGCCAAGGACGCGCAGGCGCCGCTGCTGGCCGCGGTGGCGCATTTCGACTGAAGAGTTCCATGGACGCCTACACCGCCCTGCAATCCCGCCTGGCCGACGCGCCGCGCACCTGGCTCGTCACCGGCGTGGCCGGCTTCATCGGATCGAACCTGCTGGAGACGCTGCTCACGCTGGGCCAGCGCGTGGTGGGCCTGGACAACTTCGCCACCGGCCACCGACGCAACCTCGAAGAGGTGCGCACCCTGGTCACGCCGGCGCAGTGGGCCAACTTCAGCTTCATCGAGGGCGACATCCGCCGCCTCGACGACTGCCGCCGCGCCATGGCCTGGGCGGATGCCGCCTCGGATCGAACCGTGGCGGTGGACCACGTGCTGCACCAAGCGGCGCTGGGCAGCGTGCCGCGCAGCCTGGCCGACCCGATCACGACCAACGAGGTCAACATCAGCGGCTTTCTCAACATGCTCGTGGCCGCGCGCGACGCGGGCGTGAAGAGCTTCACCTACGCCGCCAGCAGCAGCACCTACGGCGACCACCCGGCGCTGCCCAAGGTGGAGGAGAACATCGGCCGCCCGCTGAGCCCCTACGCCGTCACGAAGCTCGTCAACGAGATCTACGCCGAGGTGTTCGAGCGCAGCTACGGCTTTGCCAGCATCGGGCTGCGCTACTTCAACGTCTTCGGCCCGCGCCAGGACCCGGAAGGGGCCTATGCCGCCGTGATCCCGAAGTGGACCGCGGCGCTGCTGCGCGGCGAGCCGGTGTTCATCAACGGCGACGGCCAGACCAGCCGCGACTTCTGCTTCGTGGCCAACGCCGTGGCGGCCAACCTGCTGGCCGCCACGGCCGAGGCGCCCGAGGCGCGCAACCAGGTCTACAACGTGGCCGTGGGCGACCGCACCACGCTGGGCGACCTGTTCGGGCTGCTGCGCGACGCGCTGGCGCCCCACGGCGTGAGCCCGAACGTGCAGCCCACGTACCGCGACTTCCGCGCCGGCGACGTGCGCCACAGCCAGGCCGACGTCTCCAAGGCGCGGCAGCTGCTGGGCTACGTGCCCACGCACCGGCTGGCGCAGGGCATTGCGGAGGCGATGCCGTGGTACGTCGCCCAGTCCGCCGCGACGACTTCTCCTGGAAATATCCCAGCATGACTCCTTCTATTCCCGTACAGCCCGTCGTCATGGCCGGCGGCAGCGGCACGCGGCTGTGGCCGCTGTCGCGAGCCGGCTATCCCAAGCAGTTCCTGGTGCTCTCGGGCAACCAGAGCCTGTTCCAGCAGTCGGTGCAGCGGCTCATGAGCCTGGGCGGCGGCGACGTGACGCTGTCGGCGCCGCTGGTGGTGGGCAACGACGAGCACCGCTTCCTGGTGCTGGAGCAACTGCGCGAGATGCGCTGCGAGCCCGCGGCGGTGCTGCTGGAGCCCGTGGGGCGCAACACCGCGCCGGCGCTGACGCTGGCGGCGCTGCAGGCGATGGAGGGTGGCGCCGACCCGGTGCTGGTGGTCACGCCCGCGGACCAGACCGTCACCGACGCCGCGGCCTTCACCGAGGCGGTGCGCCGTGCCGTGCGCGAGGCCGCCGACGGCGCCATCGTGATCCTGGGCATCACGCCCGACCGGGCGGAGACCGGCTACGGCTACATCCGCGCCGACGGCGCGAAGGTGGCGCAGTTCGTCGAGAAGCCCGACGCCGCCACGGCGCAGCGCTACCTGGAAGCCGGCGGCTACTACTGGAACAGCGGCATGTTCGTGCTGCGCGCGTCGAGCTGGATGGCGGCGCTGGAGCGCTTCCGGCCCGACATCGCCGCCGCCACGCGCGTGGCCCACGCCGCGCGCACGGCCGACGAGCGCTTCGTGCGCCCGGGCAAGGACGAGTTCGGCGCGGTGCCGTCGGAGTCGGTGGACTACGCCGTGATGGAGCGCTGCCCGGGCAGCGGCATCGAGCTGCGCATGGTGCCGCTGGCCGCGGGCTGGAACGACCTGGGCGCGTGGGACGCGGTGTGGCAGGTGGCCGACAAGGACGCGGCCGGCAATGCCGTGGTGGGCGACGCCCTCCTGGACGGCGCCACCAACACCCTGGTGCACGCCACCAGCCGCCTGGTGGGCGTGGTGGGCCTGGACGACGTGGTGGTGGTGGAGACGCCCGACGCGGTGCTGGTGAGCCGGCGCGACCGCAGCCAGGACGTCAAGAAGATCGTGGGCCGGCTCGACGGCCAGCAGCGCGACGAGCACATGCTGCACCGCAAGGTGCACCGGCCCTGGGGCTGGTATGACAGCATCGACGCCGGGGCGCGCTTCCAGGTCAAGCGCATCATGGTCAAGCCCGGCGCGAGCCTGAGCCTGCAGATGCACCACCACCGCGCCGAGCACTGGATCGTGGTCAGCGGCACGGCCGAGGTGACGTGCGGCGACAAGGTGATGCTGCTCTCCGAGAACCAGAGCACCTACATCCCGCTGGGCGAGACGCACCGGCTGCGCAACCCGGGGCGGCTGCCGCTGGAGCTCATCGAGGTGCAGTCGGGCAGCTACCTGGGCGAGGACGACATCGTGCGGTTCGAGGACACGTACGGGCGCCAGTGAACGACATGGGCAAGAACGCCAAGATTTTCGTCGCGGGCCACCGCGGCATGGTGGGCAGCGCGCTGGTGCGCCGGCTGCAGGCCGGGGGCTACGGCAACGTGCTGACCGCCTCGCGCGAGCAACTCGACCTGCTCGACCAGCGCGCGGTGCACGTGTGGCTGGCGCGCGAGAAGCCCGACTACATCTTCATCGCTGCTGCCAGGGTCGGCGGCATCCAGGCCAACAACCTGCAGCGTGCGGACTTCATCTACCAGAACCTGGTGATCGAGGCCAACCTCGTGCACGGCGCGCACCTGGCCGGCGTGCAGCGGCTGATGTTCCTGGGTTCGAGTTGCATCTACCCGCGCGACTGCCCGCAGCCCATCCGCGAGGAGTACCTGCTCACCGGGCCGCTGGAGCCGACCAACGAGCCCTATGCGATTGCCAAGATTGCCGGCATCAAGCTGTGCGAGAGTTACAACCGCCAGCATGGCCGCCAGTACGTGAGCGTGATGCCCACGAACCTGTACGGCCCCAACGACAATTACGACTTGGCCAACAGCCACGTGCTGCCCGCGCTCATCCGCAAGGCGCACGAGGCGAAGCTGCGCGGCGACGCCGAGTACGTGGTGTGGGGCAGCGGCGCGCCGCGGCGCGAGTTCCTGTACGTGGACGACCTGGCCGACGCCTGCGTGCACCTGATGGAGCGCGGCTGGGACGGCGAGCTGGTGAACATCGGCACCGGCGAGGACGTGACCATCCGCGAGCTGGCCGAGACCGTGATGCGCGTGGTCGGCTTCGAGGGCCGCATCGTCTTCGACGCGAGCAAGCCCGACGGCACGCCGCGCAAGCTGCTCGACGTCAGCCGCCTGGCCGCGCTGGGTTGGCGCGCTCGCACCAAGCTTGAAGACGGCATCCGCCTGGCCTACACGGCCGCGCCGTTTCACAACTGAACTGAATTCCTGCAAGAGAGCAACACATGTCCGACAAGAAGGTGGCCCTGATCACAGGCGTGACGGGGCAGGACGGCGCCTATCTGGCCGAACTGCTGCTGGCCAAGGGCTACGCCGTGCACGGCCTCAAGCGTCGCGCGAGCCTGTTCAACACCGACCGCATCGATCACCTCTACCAGGACCCGCACGAGGCAAACCCGCGCTTCACGCTGCACTACGGCGACCTGACTGACTCCACGAACCTCATCCGCATCGTGCAGCAGGTGCAGCCCGACGAGATCTACAACCTCGCGGCCATGAGCCACGTGGCGGTGAGCTTCGAGACGCCGGAGTACACGGCCAACGCCGACGGCATCGGCACGCTGCGGCTGCTGGAGGCCATCCGCATCCTGGGGCTGGAGAAGAAAACGCGCTTCTACCAGGCCAGCACCAGCGAGCTCTATGGCTTGGTGCAGGAGGTGCCGCAGAAGGAAACCACGCCCTTCTACCCGCGCAGCCCCTACGCGGTGGCCAAGCTCTACGCCTACTGGATCACGGTGAACTACCGCGAGGCCTATGGGCTGTACGCCTGCAACGGCATCCTCTTCAACCACGAGAGCCCGATCCGCGGCGAAACCTTCGTCACGCGCAAGATCACGCGTGCCATTGCGCGCATCGCGCTGGGGCTGCAAGACTGCGTGTACCTGGGCAACCTGAGCGCGCTGCGCGACTGGGGCCATGCGCGCGACTACGTGCAGATGCAGTGGCTGATGCTGCAGCAGCAGCAGCCCGAGGACTTCGTCATCGCCACGGGCCGGCAATACAGCGTGCGCGAGTTCGTGCAGCGCGCCGCCAGCGAGCTGGGCGTGACGGTGCGTTTCGAGGGCGAGGGCGAAGCCGAGGTCGGCATCGTCGCGGCCGTGGCGGGCGACCAGGCCAAGGTCAAGGTCGGCGACGTGATCGTGCGGGTCGATCCGCGCTACTTCCGCCCGACGGAAGTCGAGACGCTGCTGGGCGACCCGAGCAAGGCCAAGGCCAAGCTGGGCTGGGAGCCCACGACCAGCTTCGAGGAGCTGGTGCGCGAGATGATCACCAGCGACTACGACTCGGCACGGCGCGACAGCCTCGTGAAGCTCGCCGGCTTCCAGGCTTACGACTACCACGAGTGAATTCCGGATTCCTCAAGCATCAAGACCGCATATGAAGCTGCAAGGCAAGAAGATCCTCGTGACCGGAGCCGATGGCTTCATCGGCTCGCACCTCACCGAGTACCTGGTGCGTGAACTCGGCGCGGACGTGCGCGCCTTCGTCTACTACAACAGCTTCAACTCCTGGGGCTGGCTCGATGAAGCCGAGGAGCAGGTCAAGCGCTCGCTCGACGTGTTTGCCGGCGACATTCGCGACCCCCATGGCGTGCGCACTGCAATGCAGGGCTGCGACGTGGTGATGCACCTGGCCGCGCTCATTGCCATTCCCTACTCCTATCACTCGCCCGACACCTACGTCGACACCAACGTCAAGGGCACGCTCAACGTCGTGCAGGCGGCACGGGAGCTGGGCGTGGAGCGCGTGGTCCACACCTCCACCAGCGAGGTCTACGGCACGGCTCGCTTCGTGCCCATCACGGAAGAGCATCCGCTTCAAGGCCAGTCGCCGTACTCGGCCAGCAAGATCGGTGCGGACCAGATGGCGCAGAGCTTCTTCGCCTCCTTCGCCACGCCGGTGGCCACCATCCGCCCGTTCAACACCTATGGTCCGCGCCAGTCCGCGCGGGCGGTGATCCCGACCATCATCACGCAAATCGCTTCTGGCGCCGACCGGATCAAGCTGGGTGCCGTGCATCCCACGCGCGACTTCAACTACGTGCGCGACACCGTGCGGGGCTTCGTGGCCGTGGCTGAATGCGATGCTGCCGTGGGCCAAGTCGTTAACGTGGGCAGCAACTATGAAGTGTCCGTGGGCGACACGGCACGGCTGATTGCCGAGATCATGGGACGCGACGTCGAGTTCACCTGCGACGAGCAACGCATGCGCCCGGCCGGCAGCGAGGTCGAACGGCTGTGGGCAGACAATACCCGTGCCCGCGAGTTGGCAGGCTGGAGCCCCGAATACCCGGGCATGGAGGGTCTGCGCCGCGGCTTGGCCGAGACCGTCGAATGGTTCAGCCAGCGTGACAACCTGCGCCGCTACAAGGCCGGGCTCTACAACATCTGACCTCTCCATCTCGTACGCCCAAGGGCCGTTCCATGTTCGATGCCTTGATCCGTTTCGTGCGCGAGCAGTACGCCACCAACGACTTCATCCCGCTGCACGCGCCGGTGTTCCCGGGTCGCGAGCGCGAGTACGTGTTCGACACGCTGGAGTCCACCTTCGTCTCCAGCGTGGGCGCGTACGTGGACCGCTTCGAGCAGGACATGGCACGCTATACCGGCAGCCCGCGCGCGGTGGCCACCGTCAACGGCACCGCCGCGCTGCACGTGGCGCTGCTGCTGGCGGGCGTGCAGCCGGGCGAGCTGGTGGTGACGCAGTCGCTGACCTTCGTGGCCACCTGCAACGCCATCGCCTACTGCCACGCTGAGCCCGTCTTCGTGGACGTGGACCGCGCCACGCTGGGGATGTCGCCGCGCGCGCTGGAGCAGTGGCTAGACGAGAACGCCGAGCTCGATGCGGAGGGCCTGTGCCGCACGCGCGCCGACGGCCGCGTGGTGCGCGCCTGCGTGCCCATGCACACCTTCGGCCACCCGGCCGACCTCGACGGCCTGCTCGACGTGTGCCGGCGCTGGCGCCTGGTGCTGGTGGAGGATGCGGCGGAGTCGCTGGGCAGCCTCTACCAGGGCCGCCACACCGGCACCTTCGGGCAACTGGGCACGCAGAGCTTCAACGGCAACAAGATCATCACCACCGGCGGCGGCGGCATGGTGCTCACGGACGAGGTGCTTGGCGCGCGCGCCAAGCACCTCACAACCACGGCCAAGAAACCCCACCCCTACGAGTTCTTCCACGACGAGGTGGGCTTCAACTACCGGCTGCCCAATCTCAACGCGGCGCTGGGCTGCGCGCAGCTCGAGCACATCGAGGACTTCGTCGCCGCCAAGCGGCTGCTGGCACAACGCTACGCCGAGCAGCTCGAAGGCAGCGCGCTGCACTTCGTGCGCGAGCCCGAGGGCTGCCGCTCCAACTACTGGCTCAACGCCGTGATCTGCGACAGCCGCGAGCAGCGCGACGCGCTGCTCGCGGCCACTAACGACGCCGGCGTGATGACGCGCCCAATCTGGCAGCTCATGAACCGGCTGCCCGGCTTCGCGCACTGCCGCCGCGGCGACCTCTCCACCGCCGAGTGGCTGGAAGCGCGCGTGGTGAACCTGCCTAGCAGCGTGTTGCCAGCGAGTGCGGCGTGACTAGGAAACGCATTGCGGTATTCACCGGGACTCGGGCGGAGTACGGCCTGCTGTACTGGCTGCTTAAGGACATCGACGCTAGCGAGCAGCTGGAGCTGCAGCTCATCGTGGCCGCGATGCACCTGTCGCCGGAATTTGGGCAAACCTGGCGCCAGATCGAGCAGGACGGGTTCCACATCGACGCCAAGGTCGAGATGCTGCTGTCGTCGGATACCGCTACCGGCGTGGCGAAGTCCATGGGACTGGGCACGATCGGCTTTGCCGACGCACTGCAGCGGCTGCGCCCGGACGTGCTGGTCGTGCTCGGCGATCGCTTCGAGGCTCTGGCCATCGTGCAGGCTGCACTGGTGATGCGCATTCCCGTGGCTCACCTGCACGGTGGCGAAGTCACGGAGGGTGCTTATGACGATGCGATCCGGCATGCCATCACCAAAATGGCGAGCCTGCACTTCGTGGCCGCAGAGCCTTATCGCCGGCGCGTGATACAGATGGGCGAAAGTCCGTCCACCGTCTTCAACGTCGGCGCGCTCGGCTTAGACCACCTGCAGCGTACGCCCCGCATGACGCTGTCCGAGCTGGGTGAGAGCCTGGGTTTTGTGCTTGCGGCGCCCTTCGTGCTGGCCACGTACCACCCGGTGACCATGGCCACCGAGGATCCGGTGGCCTCGACCACAGCGCTGCTGGAGGCACTAGACGCATTCCCGCAGCACCAGGTGGTGCTGACTTACCCGAACGCAGACAACGGTGGCCGCGCCATCATCCCGCTGCTGCAGCAGTACGCCGCCCAGCGCAGTTCGCGTGTGCTACTGATCGAATCATTGGGATTCAAGCGCTATCTCTCGGCGCTGGCGCACGCGCGTGCCGTGGTGGGCAACTCGTCGAGCGGCATCATCGAAGCGCCTGCGTTCCACGTGCCCACCGTCAACATCGGCGAGCGTCAACTGGGACGTCTGGCGGCCGACTCCGTGCTTCACTGCAGGGCCGATCGCGACGACATCGTGCGCACGCTTGGGCGGGCACTGAGCGACGAATTCCATCGGCACAGCGCAACAACGATCAATCCCTACGGCCAGGGTACTGCCAGCCGGTCGATCGTGCGCGAGCTCGAAGCCCATCCTGACCGCTTCCACAAACGCTTTCACGACCTGGATTTCTCATGAGGAACGCTTCAACCGTAAAGGTCTACGTGATCGCTGAAGCAGGGGTCAACCACAACGGCCAGCGCGAGCTGGCATTCGCGCTGGTGGACCAGGCCGCGGCAGCCGGCGCCGATGCCGTGAAGTTCCAGACCTTCGACGCCACACGCCTGGCCAGCAGGCAAGCGCCCAAGGCGGCCTACCAGAAGCAAAGCACTGATGCCGCGGAAAGCCAGTTCGAGATGCTGCGCAAGCTGGAGCTGCCGCGTGCCTGGCACGCCGAGCTGCAGGCGCACGCGCGCTCGCGTGGCATCGAGTTCCTGTCCACGGCCTTCGATAAGGACAGCCTGGAGTTCCTGTGCGCGCTGGACATGCCGCTGTTCAAGGTGCCCTCGGGCGAGCTCGTCAACGCGCCGCTGTTGTGGCAGTTCGCGCGTACCGGCAAGCCGTTGATCGTCTCCACCGGGATGGCCACGTTGTCGGAAGTGGAACAGGGCCTGGCCGTCATCGCGCATGCCTTGAATGCTTCAGCCGAGCCTGCCGGCATGGACGAAGTGTGGCAGGGCTGGAGCCGCAGCGCCTGGCGCGATTCATTGCACGGGCGCGTGACGCTGCTGCATTGCACCTCGCAGTACCCCACGCCGCCGCAGGAAGTGAACCTACACGCCATGGACCGACTGGCCTCGGCCTTTGGACTGCCTGTCGGCTACTCCGACCACACGGAAGGCACGCTCATTCCCGTGGCCGCCGTGGCCCGCGGCGCCTGTGTGATCGAGAAGCACTTCACGCTCGACCGCAACCTGCCAGGACCGGACCACAAGGCTTCGCTGGAACCCGGGGAGCTGGCGCAAATGCTGCGCGACATCCGCGCATTGCAGCAGGCCCTAGGCGATGGCGCCAAGGCGCCCCAACCCAGCGAGCTCGATACGCGCCGTGCGGCGCGACAGCAGGTCATCGCCGCGCGCGACGTCAGGGCTGGGGAGACTTTCGCACGCGCCGATCTAAGCACAGCACGCTGCGGACGTGGGCTACCCGCCTCGGCCCTATGGGACTTGGTGGGCCGCAGTGCGGCACGCGCCTACGCCAGCGGAGACGTGATCGAGCCATGAGCGCCACCGCATCCTTGCCACTGGTGCTGCTCGGCGCGGGAGGTCATGCCAAGGTGGTGCTGTCGCTGGCTCGTGCAGCCGGCTTCCACTGCCGTGGCGTGTGCGACCCCGCGCTGGCGCGCCAGGGGGTGGCGCAGTGGCGCGGCCTGCCCGTGCTTGGCGGCGACGAGGCGCTGCAGGCGCTCTCGCCGCGGGACGTGGCGCTGGCCAACGGCATCGGGCAACTGGTGCAGGGCACGCTGCGGCGCGAGCTGTTCGAGCGCTGGAAGCAGCAGGGCTTCCGCTTTCCCGCACTGGTACACCCACATGCCTGGGTCGATGCCTCGGCAACGCTGGACGAAGGCGTGCAGGTCATGGCCGGCGCCGTGATCCAGCCCGATTGCCGGGTGGGCGAGAACACCATCGTCAACACCGCCGCCTCGCTGGACCACGACTGCGCCGTCGGCGCCCACGTGCACGTCGCGCCGGGCGCGTGCCTGTGCGGCACGGTCAGCGTTGGCGATGGCGTGTTCGTGGGCAGCGGTGCCACGGTGCTGCCCAACCTGGCACTGGGTACGGGCTCCGTCGTCGCAGCCGGCGCCACGCTGGCGCGGGCGCTGCAGCCTGGCGAGCTGCACCTGCCGCACCGGGCGGTGCAGGCCGGCAGCTACCACCGCGCCAACGACTGACTATCCCAGCTACAAATTGCAGGAATCAAATCGATGAAATCTTGGGAGGCCGTACTCATCGGTCCGCAAGCCTCGCTGCACCAAGCCATCACCGCGCTGGACAAGGCCGGGCTGCAGATCACACTTGTCGTGGACGAATCGCGCCGCATCCTGGGCAGCCTCACCGACGGCGACGTGCGCCGCGCGCTGCTGCGGCAGGTGTCCCTGGACACGCCAGTGACCGAGGTGATGCACAGACACCCACGGACCATGCCGGCCCACAGCAGCAAGGAGCAGATGCTCGCGCTGATGGAAAGGCATCAACTGCTGCAGATCCCACTGGTTGATGCTGACGGTCGCATGGTGGGCCTGGAGACGCTGCATGGCCTGCTACAGGCTCGGCGCAGGCCCAATGCCGTGTTCCTAATGGCCGGCGGCTTCGGCAAGCGGCTGCAGCCGCTGACCGATCATTGCCCCAAGCCGCTGCTCAAGGTTGGCGACAAGCCCATCCTGGAGCTCATCATCGAGGGCTTCGTCAAGGCCGGCTTTCACCGCTTCTTCATCTCCACCCACTACCGGCCCGAGATGATCCGTGACGGCATCGGCGACGGCAGCCGCTGGGGCGTGGAAGTGCAGTACGTGCACGAGGACGAGCCGCTGGGCACGGGCGGCGCGCTGGGGCTGCTGCCGCCCGGGGAGATCAAGGAGCCGATGTTCATGATGAACGGCGACCTACTGACCAACCTCGACTTCGCCAAGCTGCTGCAGTTCCACGATGAGCACGACGGCGTGGCCACCATGTGCGTGCGCGAGTACGAGCACCGCGTGCCCTATGGTGTGATCCAGACCGATGGCGTGCGCATCACGTCCATGGTGGAGAAGCCCGCCTACCGCCACTTCATCAACGCCGGCATCTACGTGCTGTCGCCCGAGGTGGTGCACGCCGTGGCGCGCGGACGCCAAGTTGACATGCCCACGCTGCTGCAGGAGCAGATGAACCAGGGCCGCGCGGTCAACATGTTCCCGCTGCACGAGTACTGGCTGGACATCGGCCGCATGGAGGATTTCCAGCGCGCGCAGGCTGAGGTGACGGGGCTCTTCCATGGCTGAGACCGCCGCCCGGCTGTTGGCGGTGATCCCGGCGCGCGGCGGCAGCAAGCGGCTGCCGGGCAAGAACGTACGCCCGCTGGCTGGCCGGCCGCTGATCGCCTGGTCCGTCGCCACGGCACGAAACAGCGGCATGTGCGAATGCGTGATGGTGTCCACCGACGACGCGCAGATCGCCGCCGTGGCACGCCAAGCCGGCGCTCACGTGCCCTGGCTGCGTCCGCCTGAGCTGGCCACGGATACCGCCACCACGAGCGACGTGCTACGCCACGCGCTGGCTTGGTACGAGGCCGAGCACGGCCGCATCGAGGCCGTGCTCCTGCTGCAGCCCACTAGCCCGCTGCGCCGTACGGACTCGGTGCGGGAAGCGGTGGCGATGTACTTGATGCAGCCCCCGGGGCAGCGCCACTGCGTGGTCAGCGTCAGTCCGGCGGCACCGCATCCCGCGTGGTGCTTTCGGCTCACGGCTCAGGGCATGGAACCCTTCCTAGGCTGGGATGCCCTGTCCCGACGTTCGCAGGATCTGCCGCCGGCTTATGCACTCAACGGCTCGATCTACGTCATTCCGGCCGACACCGTGCGTTCGGGCGAGCCCGTGATCGGGCCAGGGGCGAAGGCCTTTGCGATGTCGGCCCCGTACGAGAGCGTGGACATCGACACCGAGGCGGATTGGCGGCTCGCTGAATCCCTGGTGTCTCAGTTACCAGGGGAAGGAGCATGACCGCCGCCACGCCTGCCACGCAACGCCCCACGGCCTGCACCGCTCGCGCCGGCACGGCTCAAGCGCTGTAAGCGTGGAACGCCAATACCGTCATGATTTTCTTTCTCGTCAACAACGACTATCAGCTGCTTGACGCGCGCCACCACGCCGGCGCCCTGAAACGCGAGGGCTTGGCTTCAACGCTGATCGAGATTCCCCACAAGCTGGCAGATGCACCCGAGGTGGCTGAATTCGCGGCCCGGCTGCGCCTGGCATCGCCGGTGAAATTGCGGGGCCCGGCACGGCGCTGGTTGGGCTACCGGGCGTCGGCCCGAGAAGTCGCCAACCGGCTCGACCCGCAGGCAACGGACGTCCTGTTCATCTACACCGAGTTCGAACTGCTCAACCACTTGGTGGCGCACCGTTTCAAGCGTGCCGGCGCTCGGGTTTTCATCATCGAGGATGGCGGGGTCGGCACATACATCCCCTTCTCGCTGCCCAGTAACGAAGCTCTTTCAACGCGGGAAAAAATTGCTGCGGCAATGACCCGCCGCCTGCCGGGCCTGCGTGGCACGCAATTCCACAAACTCAATGGCATCGTGTTCCCATGGCTGGCAGACGGGCAACTCGACGGCTTGTGCACCTACCGACCCTTGTCCATCGTGCGCAAGATTCCCGTCACCGTCTTAGCTCCTCCCACGCGCCAGAAAATCAGCCCCCGCACGGGCTGCGTCATTTTCTTGAATCAGCCCCTGTACGCCGACTACCAGACCGATGAGGGCTATCTACAGGGCCTGCAGCAGATCATGCAGGCCCTGCAAGCGGGTTTCGATGAAGTACTCTTTAAGTTTCATCCCAGAGAAACAGACGAGTGGACTACGCGTATCCGCAGCACCCTGGCCGAACAGGCACCTCGCGTGCGCATCATCGAGGAAACCGGCCCGGTTGAAACTTTGCTGGAAAGCACCCGGCCCGAGGCTGTTGCGTCTTTCTTTTCCACCACGCTGCTGAACTTGGACGGCACGGGCATTACACCCATATTTCTCTATCACTTACTGCCGGACTTGGCATCACAGACCCTCATGCGGCAACTCACTGGCTTGCTGCAGCAATGGAATTACCGTTTCGTGACACATTGGGAAGATCTCAGGAGCGGCTACGACAGCGGCATGGCCGCTGAGGGCGATGGTATTCGACTCAACCTGCACGACCTTATTACCGCGGCGCCCCCCGTCGCCGCTTCCCAGGAAGTTAACTGAACAGGCCGGATGCACCACAATGAAGTTCGGCAAGCAGTTGACCCACTTGGGGTTGTACCTGAGTTTCTCGCTGTCCGGCGCTGCCTTGAGCTTCGGCGCCGTACTGATACTTACCCGCGTTCTTCCAACTGAAGAGTACGGTGCGATTGGCATTTTTTTTAGCATCCTGTACTTAGTGGCCCCGGCCGTCTCACTGGCCGCGGATGGACTGGTGTCGGTCAACAAGTCCCGCTTGGATCCCAAGCAGTATCTTGAATTCCAGCGAACCTACGTCACCATAGCTTTTGCATCCTTCCTGGTATTCCAAACTGGATTTGTCCTGGCATGGCTCGCCAAACTTTATACGATGCCGCTGCTCGCTTTCGTCCCGGCGTATGCGCTGATCCGCTTTCTCTCCGCCATGGCCGCTGCGGAAAGTGTGATCGACGAAAAGCCCTGGCTCTATGGCCTGATTGCTGTTCTGACCCCAGCCTCTGCACTGGCCATGACTGCAATGTTGGTTTTTACGCTGGGAGGGTATGCCGTATACCGCATTCTCGCCACCTTTTTGGCAGAGGCGCTCGTCGTGTTTTTTCGATACCGGACCCACCTGATACATTTTGTGGCGCTGCGCTTCGACCGCGCGACAGCCCGGCAAATTTTCCGCTTTGGCTTGCCCAGTCTAGTTGCCTTAACGGGGGGTTGGGCTCTTAACGAGTCCGACAAGATTATCATCGCGCGGGAAGCTGGCCTCGACGTCGCAGGCATCTACACGGCGGCAGCCTCTTTGGCGGCCATTATGATGACGCTCAATCAATCCGTCACCAATGCGCTGTACCCTGAAATGTTCCGGCGACTCAAGACCGGCCAACAGCTCAGGCAGGTCATCATTCGCTACGTCGCCAGTTTCGTGGGTATTTCCAGCCTGCTGTGCCTCGCCGTTATCAGCGCCTATTTGCTCGTGCGCGACATCGTGCTGCCCGAGCGCTATGCCGATACAAAACCCTTTTTCATTGCCTTGGCCCTGGCGGGGGTGGCGGTCAGTTTCTACCGCCCTTTCGGACTCGCTGCGGAATACTTTCAACTGGCCCGCACGCGTGCCATCGCCATTTTGCTCGGCGGCGCCACCACGCTGTTGGTTTCCACGGTGGGCGTGCGCCATGGCAACGCGCTCTGGGCGCCGGCCGGCATTGCAGCAGGCTATTTGATGGCAGCCTTCGTCGTGGCCAGCGGCTTGAAAATGAGAGAAAAAAACCACTCAAACACCCAATGACGCCGCGTCGCATTTTTCATGAAGCAGGTCAGAAATTTTCTCATCCATTTCCTGCGCTTGCTGCAGATCGAGCGCCTTCAGCAGCGCTGGCAATCCCTCATGGTGAGCGTGAAACTGGAAAACTACCACCGCCAAGGTGTTCAACTAAAGTTTGTAGCCCAAGGCGGCAATGATTTCGAGATCATGGGCGACCTGTCTCGCTTCGAAATTTCGCCGACTTCTCATATCAAGTCCGGCACCTACATTGAAGCCAGCGGCGGTGTGCGCATTGGCCGGTATTTCCATCCAGGTCGCGGCCTGACAATTTTCTCGGCCACGCACAACTACGAGGGTGCCTCCCGCCTGCCCTATGACGAAGTCATCATTCACCGTCCCGTCGTGATTGAAGATTTCGTATGGTGTGGCGCCAACGTCACCATCCTGCCCGGCGTCACGATCGGCGAAGGGGCCGTCATTGCAGCCGGCAGCGTGGTAACCAAGAATGTTCCACGATTGGCCGTGGCGGGCGGCAATCCCGCCAAGGTCATCAAATATCGGGACGATGTGCATTTCAACCAATTGAAGTCGAATGATTGCTTTTTTTAAAAATTGGAGCCGACTGATGGAGCGCGCCAGACGCGCCTACTACCGCCACGTCACCTTTGACAGGGTGGATTTCGACCGAAACTCCGTAATTCTCGGCGCAGATGTCTGCCGCAATTTCCATTTGGTTCACGGGCAAAATCTAAGCATCGGACAAGGCACGGTACTCAACGGCGATTGCTATCTCAATGCCCAAGGTGGCATACGCATTGGAAAATACTGCCATATTGGCAAAGGCCTGACGGCACTGTCGTCGAACCATAATTTTCGCTCAAGCACAAGAATTCCGTATGATCAGCACGACATTATGCAGCCCATTGCCATCGGCGATGCAGTCTGGATTGGTGCCAACGTCAGCCTTTCGCCCGGCACGCAAATAGGCGACGGTGCCATCATCGCGCTGGGCGCTGTCGTACGGGGCACGGTGCCACCTTGTGCGATTGTCGCCGGCAACCCGGCCACCGTCGTAGGCTGGAGGAATAAGGACGACTTCAACCGGCTTGCGCGTGAAGGAGCCTATGCATGACATGCTGGCCCACCGAAGAAAAAATCTAACGCTGCTGATGCAGTCGTCATGGCTGCACCATCGCATGCTTTCAAACCATTGCCGGGACGTGGGCATTCGAATCAAGAAATCGTAAGGCAAGCATATGAAGCTGCACATCATCACTGTCGTGTACCAAGATGGCGACGACCTCGCAGCCACCTACGAAAGCTGCCACTCTCACGGGCATTCTCCATTGAACATGGTTCATTGGATCTTCATTAAAAAATACCATGATGAACTTCAGACCAAATATCCGCGCTCGCAAGTTTTCCACAGCAATGACAGGGGAATCTACAACGCCATGAACCTTGCGTTCGGCCATATCAGCTCGAGTTTGCAAGACAACGACGTTGTTTTATTCCTCAATGCAGGCGACAAGATCGAAGGCCGCGAACTCGCAGCCCATTTGCAGCACCATGTCCGGGAACAGGCCGATGTCAGCGTGGCGGCGGTCACGTTGCTGCGCCATGAGGTGCCGCTGAGCAAGCGCCTGCCACCCAATCCGGACACGACACTTGGCGCCATTATTTATCGCCAATTCCCGTGTCACCAATCGACGTTTTACGCAGCCAAGCTGTTGAAAAAAGTCTGGAACCAACGCGGTTGTCTGTACCGCGAAGAATTCAATGTTTGTGGCGACCTGGAACTCTATCTAGCGGTTCAGCGCAGCAAGGTCGTAGCCACCGACCTAGCCACCAGCGCCTATGACGTCGACGGATATTCATCGAAACAAGCTCTGGTCGTTGCCAGAGAAAAGAAACGGCTGGCTCGGATGTATCGCGTCGGCGCTTGGTGGCGATGCTATTCCACCTACTGGCATTTCAAGGCTCGTCTGGTAGCACCCAAACGGCTCGTCTTGCGGCTGCTCCGGAGAGCATGATGAAAGCCAATCCACTTGCTGTTGCCTTTTTCACACTGGCCTTTTTTGCAGATTATCTGGAAGCTTTCGGCATCGGCTTTGGACTGAAAGCCGGTGTAACTCTGATTTTTCTGGTGACCTATGTGCCGGCCGCCTTGCAGATGAAGCGCGCCAGCTTGGCCGCCATGCTGCTGGCGCTGGGATACCTGTCGTACTGCCTGTTCAGATTTTCCAGCTTTGCCGCTTCGACTTACGAGTTCACCAAGTTGTTACTGGCCTTGATCTTCATACTGGGCTGCATCAATGCCAGCACCGGCAGCCGTCGCGCAGCCGCCGGGCCGGTACGTCTTGAGAGTGCCCTGCAGTTAGCTCTGACCCTGGCCATCGCCATCAACGCATTCTTTGTATTGATTCAGGTGCTGTTGGGCAACCACGCCCTGATCGCCGTCGGCGTTCCTTCCAACTTTTTTGACGGTCCGCAGAAGGAGGGCCGCTACAGCGGACTGATCTTGAATCTGCCGCTGTGGTCTTCAATGCTTTTCGTACGTCTCCTGCGCATAGACCGCAAGCTTTTTCCGGTTGACGCATGGCCAGCTTCTAGAATCTACAAATTCATGCTTTACGGCTTGTTGATCCTTTCCGGTCAGAAATACATCATCATGTGCACCCTGATTTACCTGGCGCTGCGGTTGCCTTTCTTGAAAATCACGGTGCTCGCCGTCGTACTTGCCTTGGTCGCACCGCTACTGTTGAATACAGAAAACTTCCAGATCGTTGACCGCATGCGCCAAGCTGCGGACATCGTTGACACGGGCATCATCAACCTGTTCAGGAGTGCGGATGCATCAGCCGATTACCCACAGTTCCTGTTCCTTGACCTGCGCTTGAATTCCTGGCTTTACAGCCTGGCCAACATCATTGAGAACCCCTTCGGCCGGGGGCTGGGAACCTGGGGAGATTTTTCGGCATCGCTCAACCCGCAGATCGTCAACCCGATCACGCTGTCGGAAAGCCAGTGGGCGCATATGCTCGTAGAGCAAGGCTATGGCGCCTTCGCTTTCCTCCTGCTGGCATCGGCACCGTTCCTCTTTGCCCACCGCGCGTTGCGCAGCAATTTGCGCTGGCTTGGTTTTCTGATTTTCCTGGCGGGCTGGTTCACCATGGGAACCAGCGACTATCTTTGGTTTTTCGTGACCTTTGCCCTGCTGTTCAACCTGCGTGCCGTTCACAACCCAACATCGTGGCGCCGGCGCCCTCGCGCACTTGCGCAGCCCTGACCGAGTATGACCATGGAGTGGTTGTTTCTTTCAAACATGTTTCCTTCAGCGAGCGACCCGTCTTATGGCGCGTTCGTGGCGCGCAGCCTGTCCGACTTGAAATCGCAGGGCATCAAGATCGCGCACACGGTGGTTATCGAAGGCAGACATTCGGGCTGGGCCAAGCTGCGCCGTTACCTGGACTATTTCCGTCGCATTTTCAGTGCCGGCAGTTCCAGGAGAGTCGAGGCCATATATGCACACTATGCGTCACACCATTGCCTGCCAATCGCGCTGCTGGCGCTCCTATTCCGCAAGAAGCTGGTACTGCACATTCATGGCGACGACTTGGCCATGCGCCAGAGCCTGAGTCGTGCATTGAACCGCACGGGTCAGCATACACTGGTCAAGCATGCTCGCTTGATCATAGTGCCGTCGCTGTACTTCTCAGAAATGCTGCGCGCCGTCTACCGCGACGTGGACGAGAACAAGATTTTTGTGTCTCCGTCCAGTGGCGTGGAAATAGATGCTTTCGCAGCTTCAGGACAGTCCCGCGTCAGGTATTGGGATACCGCAGGCAGTGCTCCCACCATTGCCCACTTTGGTTACGTCGGCCGTATTGATGCCGACAAGGGCTGGAAACTCATTTTCGAAGCTTGCGCCAAACTCCCCCATCATTTGGCCGAGCACGTTCACCTTCATTTCTGGGGTAGCGGCCAAGAGCTAGATGATCTGCATTTAGAGATATCAAAAATTGGATTCTCGCAAGCCACGTATCATGGCCACGTTGAACCGGACAAGGTGCCTGACATTCATCGAGAATTTGACTTTCAAATTATTCCTTCCTACCGCGAGAGCCTAGGTCTATCTGCCATCGAGGGCTTAGCTGCTGGCCACGTGGTTCTGTGTTCGGCCATACGACCATTCACAGATTTCACCACAGACGGAGAAACGGCCATTCATTTCGCTCCCGGCGATGCTGAATCACTCTGCAGCGCCATGACCCAAGTCATTACAGGCTCCTCCGTACAATGGCGTGCGATGTCGGTCGCCGCTTCTCGACTGGCGCGACAGTACGACCGTCAGCTCGTGGCGAAGCAACTGTCCGACATGATCAGGAACAAAGTATGCAGCAACTGAAGGTTTTTGGATTAACATTTAAGGGCTTGACGCGCGAACAAATTTTTGCGCCTCACGACGGATGCAGATTGATCGTAACTGTCAACGCGGATTTCATTGTCCGCGCCAATGAGCAGGATCAACGCCTGGCAGAAATCATCAACTGCCACACAAGCACTTTCGATGGCATGTGGCCGTTTCAAATTGCTCGCCGAAAATTTCCGGATATAAGGATTGAAAAAATCAGCGGCTCGGACCTTATTTATCAACTGGCCGAACGTTGCGTCGCCTCATCTGGGACGTTGTTGCTTGTGGGCGGTGCGCCAGCCAGTGCTGCCGGCGCCCAAGCCAACTTGAATCGGCGCTACTGCAAGGATTTTTGTAGAGCATGGTCACCTGATTTCGAAAAATATCCTTACTCTGCAAGATTTGTGGAACAATTCCAGTCCTTGGTGCGGCAGCACAAGCCCAAGGTTATTGCTTTCTGCCTTGGCTCCCCGTCTCAAGAATATTTTGCTCAGGACCAACTGGCGTTCATGACGAACGAGGGTGTGGAATACTGTATCGGCGCCGGGGGAACAGTGGATTTTCTTTCCGGCAAACTCAAACGTGCCCCCGCCCTAGTACAAGTTATCGGCTTAGAAGGCCTGTGGCGGCTGATGACACAACCCTCGTTGTTTCGCATCCAGCGATTGCTCCGGTCAGTGCGGGTTTTTCGCTTCATGTACCGATAGGACGCAAGTGTCGCGGGCTCAGAGGCCGAGAATGAATTGACGAAGCAAGATTTCGGGCCACTTCAAGGGGTCTTCGACCCCTTTTCCGCACCTCAAAAAAAATCGCTCTACGGCCGTTCTGTGAGGCCGCGTCTTTACGCTGTGGGCATTCATAGCAGCACCTTCTAATTTACTCTCAGCCTCTCAGTCGTGGCGCGTGGCCGACTGGCCCCGCCTCGCCGTGACCACCATTGCACCATTACAGAATGCATATACCCGGTGAAACAAGATTGTTCCCACGACGGTTCGTCGCACGAAGACAATGACGGAATGCCTCCTCGTCAGAAGAGTCCAACGCCCGGAATCCCGGCACCCGAGCTTTCCGTGCTCCACCGCCGGCGCATGATGCTGTTGACTGGTGCCTTGGGAGGGCTGGTGGCTGAACAACCAGCCCACGCTGCGGATATGACCCCGACCGCCGCCGCACCGGCATCAAATGAGTTCACCTCTGTGATGCGCTTTGGCGCCAAAGGCGATGGTCTAGCCGATGACACGGCGGCGATCCAGGCAGCTATCGATTCAGTACCACGGTTTCAGGAGCCCGGGTGGAAGCCAGCCGGCTTGTATTTTCCGGTACCCCCTGTCAAATATAGAGTTACCCGCACTTTGACCTTGAGAAACCATCAGGGTTTGATGATCCACGCCGAGGGCTGCCGCATCGAGGCTAATTTTCCAGGAATCGTGCTAGATATTGGCGATACCAGCGGGGCCAACGACATGCTACGATTTCATCTCGACGGCCTAGAGGTGGTCCAACTTTCCAAGGCTGAAGGGTCCGGGGCTGTTCGTGCACGCCATATCTATGGAGGAAGTTTCTCTCGGTGCTATTTTTTCGGTGGACGCGTTGCTTTCGAACTAGACGGAAATGCCAACCTGGTTTCAGCCTGCATGTTCCGCGCCGCTCAGGATGCCAATGTCAGGACCGGCATGCGAGGTAACAACGAGGTCAATATATTTCATGCATGCACCAATGAGCTTTCTAACGGCTATGGTTATGATCTCGGTGTCGGGTCTGGCTCAGGCGGCTTCACGATTATTGATGCAGGATACTGCGAGCACAACGCCAAGGGCGGTATCTTCATCTCCAACAATCAGAAGACGAAGATTCGCGACGTTTATTTCAATCTTCAAAACCGTTCCAGCGCCATTGTTCTCGGCGGCACGGTTGGCCCCAATTACAGTAATCCCAGCGTGAGCGTTGAAGGCTGCCGCGTGCTAGGCTCGGCATCCGGCAGTGCATCCAAGTTCATTGAGGAACTCGGCCCTTCTTCAATCAATTGCCAGTATGCGGACAATACGTTGGAAGACAACGCTTGCAACATGTATGGCACGGCACAGAAAAGCATCAATTTGCGCCGCAAGGGCCGGTTGTGCCATATCGTCAATGCCCGCTCCATTACCCAGATTGGCGCTAGCGGGGCTCCAGACGGATGGACCTTGGGTGGCCAAGGCAACGTTTCCCTGGTAGCAAGCGTATCGCCTTATGTCAGCGGTTTCGCCGCTAGCATTTCAAATTCCAACCGGCTCATCTTTCAGCGCATCACTGCTCCTGCAAGTTCGCTTGTTCGCGTTACTGTGTGGGCCCGGTGCTCGGGTTCGCAGGCTCGGGCGTCACTGCAGGTCTGGTCACTTGGGTTCGATAAACAGTACAAAGCCGTGAGCAGCTCCAGCGCGGCGTCCGTGCCACTGGAACTTCACCTCACCCCATCGGAGCGCAGTAACAGCGGCACGGCATTCCTGCTGGTGCTGATGAATGCCGGCTTCGGCGATGAGGCGCAGTTCAACGACGTCGAAATCGAGGACATGTCGGCTTAGAGATGGCAACGCCGACCGGGTCAGCCTCCTGACAGGCTTAGTCTGAAGCATTTCTGGGATAAACAAGCGTTTCTGGACCGGCTTAACTTGAGAGCGCATGCCCCTATCGACGCTGTAGTACCAGATCCAAAGGCACAGCTCTCCCTTACCCCCCGCTCCGGAACTCCGGCACCAGCTCCCGCAAACACGCCCGCACCGCCGCGTCGCCCTGGCGCGCCGCCGCCTCGCAGCGCTCCAGCCACGGCCCCACCCGCTCGCGCGCGGCCGCGTCGTTGAGCCGCGCGATGCGCAGCCGCTGGAAGCGCGTGGGCAGCGTGGTGTCGGCGTCGGCCAGCAGCTCCTCGAACAGCTTCTCGCCCGGGCGCAGCCCGCTGAAGACGATGGGCACCTCCTCCGGCGCCATGCCCGCCAGCCGGATCAGCTGCCGCGCCAGGTCCACGATCCGCACCGGCTCGCCCATGTCGAGCACCAGCACCTGGCCGGATTCGCCAATGGCCGCGGCCTGCAGCACCAGCCGCGCCGCCTCGGGGATGGTCATGAAGTAGCGAATGATGTCCGGGTGCGTCACCGTCACCGGCCCGCCGCGCGCGATCTGCTCCTTGAACTTCGGGATCACGCTGCCGCTGGACCCGAGCACGTTGCCGAAGCGCACCGCCATGAAGCGCGTGCCCGGGTGCAGCGCCGCCAGGTGGCTGACCACCAGCTCCGCCGCGCGCTTGGTCGCGCCCATCACGTTGGTCGGGTTCACCGCCTTGTCGGTGCTGATCAGCACGAAGCGCTCGGCGCCGCCTTCCGCCGCGGCCAGCGCCGCGTGGTACGTGCCCAGCGCGTTGTTGCGCAGCGCCGCGCCCGCGTTGTCCTCCTCCATCAGCGGCACGTGCTTGAACGCCGCGGCATGGAAGACCACGTGCGGGCGCCAGCGCGCGCAGGTGGCGCGCAGGTGGGACAAATCCTTGACGTCGCCCACCAGCCGCACCAGCGGCAGGTGCGGGAAGCGGTCGGAGAGCTCCTGCTCGATGCCGTAGAGCGCGAATTCGCTGAGCTCGTAGAGCACCAGCCGGGCCGGGCCGTAGCGCGCGACCTGGCGGCACAGCTCGCTGCCGATGGAGCCGCCGGCGCCGGTGATCAGCACCGTCTTGCCGTTGAGCGTGCCGGCAATGCCGGCCTCGTCGAGCAGCACGGGGTCGCGGCCCAGCAGGTCTTCGGCCTCGACGCCGCGCAGCCGGTCCACGGCGCCCGTGCCCTGGCGCAGCTCCTCCAGCGTGGGCATGGTCAGCACGCGCAGCCCGCTGGCGGCGGCCAGGTCCAGCGCGCGCCGCCGCGCCGCGGTGGCGGCACCCGGCAGCGCGACGATGACGTGGGTGGCGTCGGCGCGGATGTCCTCGCGCGCGACGTCCTCCAGCCGCCCGATCACCTGCACGCCGCCGATGCGCGCGCCCTGCTTGGCCGGGTCGTCGTCGAGCAGCCCCAGCACGCGCCAGCCCTGGCGCTGGATGCCGCCCAGCAGCAGCCGCGCGGCCTCGCCCGCGCCCATCACCAGCGCGCGCTGCGGCGCGCCGCCGGCGCCGGCGGCGCTGCCCTGGCGCGCGTGCTCGTAGAGCATGCGGTAGGCGATGCGCACGCCGCACACGCCCAGCAGGCTCATCAGCGGGTGCAGCGCCAGCACCGCGCGCGGCACGGCCTGCAGCTGCGCCATGAGCACCACCACGGCGCTGAGCGAGCCGGCGGCGAAGCAGGCCGCGCCCAGCCGGCGCAGCTCGCCCACGCCCACGAAGCGCCACATCGCGCGCGGAATGCCCAGCAGCGCGAACACCGCCAGGTACGCCGCGATCACGCCGGCCATGACCCAGGGGTCGTAGTCCGGGCGCGCGCTCCACCAGCGCTCGAAGCCCAGGCGGAACAGGTACGTCGCGTTCCAGGCCAGCGCGATGACGGCGGCGTCGATGGCCATCGACAGCGCCTCGCGCCGCGTGCGCAGCCGGTCGGCGAGCCGGCCGAGGCGGCCCCAGGGCATGGCGCCGCTCATCCGCGCGAGGCCAGCAGCCGCAGCGTGCGCAGCAGGATGCGCACGTCCGACGCCAGCGTGGCGCTGCGCGCATAGCCCGCGGCCAGCGCCAGCTTCGCGGGCAGCACCTGCTCGACGTAGGCGCGCTCGGGGTCAGGGGCGCGGGCCAGCAGCGCGTCCTCGTCCAGGTGCGCCAGCGAGGCCGGGTCGGTGATGCCCGGGCGCACCGACAGCACCTGCTCGCGCAAGGCCGGCGGATAGTGCGCCACGTAGCGCGGCACCTCCGGGCGCGGCCCGACCAGGCTCATGTCGCCCTTGAGCACGTCGATGAGCTGCGGCAGCTCGTCCAGGCGCCTCGTGCGCAGCCAGCGCCCGGCGCGGGTGATGCGCGCATCCGCCCCCACCGTCAGCGGCAGCCCGGCGGCCTGGGCGCGCATGGTGCGGAACTTGTGGATGCGAAAGGTGCGGCCATGCCGGCCGACGCGCTCCTGGCGGAACAGCGCGGGGCCGGGCGAGTCCAGCCGGATCCACAGCGCGATGCCCAGCAGCAGCGGCGACAGCAGCAGCAGCGCCGCCGCGGCGATGACGAGGTCGAAGAGACGCTTGCCCATGTACGCAATCAACACCCACCAGTACAGCGGCCCCTGGACTTCACAAGCCCAGCCGCTGCAGCAGCTCGTCCCTTTCAATCCTCAACCTGCCGCAAACCTCCGACAGGATGGCCGCCAGCGTGCCCAGCTTGAGCGGCTGGTGCGCCGGGATGGTCACGTGATGCCCGGGCGCCTCGTGCAGCGTCAGCCGGATGTGGCTGCCGCTCTGCCGCGTGACCGCATAGCCCACGCGCGCCAGCGCCTTGGCCAGCTGCAGCCCGGTAACGTCACGCGGCAGCTTGGTCATGCCGCCAGCACCTCGTCGCGCACGAAGTGCAGCCGGATCAGGCGCGGCTTGTCCTCGGGCTCGAAGTGGCAGCCCACCGCATCGCGTACCTGCTCGCGCAACTCGGGCAGCGTGTCGGCCTGCACGAAGATGCCTTGGCCCAGGGCGCGTGCCACGAAGCCGCCTTCGGGCGCCTCTTCCACCGTGAACAGGATTTCGGTCTGCATGCTTGCCTCGCTGTCTGCCATGCCGGAATTGTCGCCGCGCCTGCCCGGCCCCTTCAGCCCAGCGCCCCGCGCACCGCCGCGATCACGCGCGCCACGTCCGCGTCCGTCATGCGCGTGTAGATCGGCAGGCTCAGCATGCGCTCGTAGGCGTGCTGGCTGCGCGGGAAGTCCTCGGCCTTGAGCCCGTAGCGCTCGCGCCAGTACGGGTGCAGGTGCAGCGGGATGTAGTGCACGCTGCAGCCGATGCCGGCCTTGAAGAGGGCGTCCACGAAGGCGTCGCGCCCGATCGGCGCGCCCTCGGCCAGGCGCAGCACGTAGAGGTGCCAGGCATGCGTGTCGCCGCCCTGCGGCCCTGGCGGCGTGACGAGCGGCAGGCCCCGGAAGGCCTCGTCGTAGGCCGCCGCGATCTGCGCGCGCCGCTGCTGGAAGGCATGCGCCTTCTTCAGCTGGTGCAGCCCCAGCGCCGCGGCGATGTCGGTCAGGTTGTACTTGAAGCCCGGCGCGACGATCTCGTAGTACCAGCTCGGCACCGTGGCCGTGAAGCGGTCGAAGGCGTCGCGGCTCATGCCATGCAGCCGCATCACGCGCGCGCGCTTCGCCACCTCGGCATCGCGCGTCACCAGCATGCCGCCCTCGCCCGTGGTCATGGTCTTGTTCGCATAGAAGCTGAACACGGTGGCGTCGCTGGCAAGCGTGCCGACGAGCTGCCCGGCGCGGGTGGTGGGCAGCGCATGCGCGGCGTCCTCCACCACCTTCAGCCCATGCCGGCGCGCGATGTCGAGGATCGCCGGCATGTCCGCGGCCAGGCCGGCGTAGTGCACCGGCAATATCGCCCGGGTGCGCGGCGTGATGGCGGCCTCCACCGCGGCGGGGTCGATGTTGAGCGTGGCCGGGTCGATGTCCACGAGCCGCACGTCCGCGCCCAGGTAGCGCACCACCTCGGCGGTGGCGGTGAAGGTGTGCGTGGTGGTGATGACCTCGTCGCCGGGGCCGATGCCCAGCGCCTCCAGCGCCAGGTGCAGCCCGGCGGTGGCGGAATTGACGGCAATGCACTGCAGTGCCTCGTCGCCCAGGAACTCCGTGAATGCCTGCTCGAAGCGGCGCGCCTTGGGCCCGGTGGTGATCCAGCCGGAGCGCAGCGTGTCCACCACCTCGGCGATCTCGTCGTCGCCGATCTCGGGCAGCGCAAAGGGCAGGAAGGCGCTCACGCCTGGGCACTCCCCGCCCCGGCCAGCCCGGTGCCGCGCCCGATGCCGTGGTACTCCAGCCCCATGGCGCGCATCAGCACCGGGTCGAACAGGTTGCGCCCGTCGAAGACCAGGGGTTGCCTGAGGCGGCTGCGCAGCCCGTCGAAGTCCGGGCTCTTGAACTCGCGCCACTCGGTCACGAGCACCAGCGCGTCGGCCCCGTCCACCGCCTCCATGGCGCTGGCCGCATAGGCCAGGCCCGGCTGCTCGCCGAAGACGCGCCGCGCCTCGTCCATCGCCACCGGGTCGTAGGCGGTCACGGCCGCGCCGCGCTCCAGCAGCTGCTGCACCAGCACGCGGCTGGGCGCCTCGCGCATGTCGTCGGTGCCGGGCTTGAAGGCCAGGCCCCACAGCGCGAAGCGCCGCCCCGACAGGTCCGCGCCGAAGCGCGCCGTGATCTTGTCCACCAGCACGCGCTTCTGGCGCTCGTTGGCGCGCTCCACGGCGTCGAGCACCAGCAGCGGCTGCCCCTGCCCGGCGCCGGTGTGCAGCAGCGCCTTGACGTCCTTGGGGAAGCACGAGCCGCCGTAGCCCGTGCCCGCGTACAGGAAGTGCGTGCCGATGCGCGGGTCGCTGCCGATGCCGCGGCGCACCTGCTCGATGTCCACCCCCACCTTCTCCGCCAGCAGCGCCAGCTCGTTCATGAAGCTGATGCGCGTGGCCAGCATGGCGTTGGCCGCGTACTTGGTGAACTCGGCGCTGCGCACGTCCATGAGCTGCAGCCGCTCGTGGTTGCGGATGAAGGGCGCGTACAGCGCGCGCATGAGCAGCACGGCGCGCTCGTCGTCGGCGCCGATGACGATGCGGTCCGGGCGCATGAAGTCCTCCACCGCCGCGCCCTCCTTGAGGAACTCGGGGTTGGAGACCACGGAGAAGTCCACCGCCACGCCGCGCGCGGCCAGCTCCTCGGCCACGGCCGCGCGCACGCGGTCGGCCGTGCCCACGGGCACGGTGCTCTTGTCCACGATGACCTTGTAGTCGGTCATGCGCCGGCCGATGGCGCGCGCCGCCGCCACCACGTGGCTCAAGTCGGCCGAGCCGTCCTCGTCGGGCGGGGTGCCCACGGCGATGAACTGCAGCGTGCCGTGGCGCACGGCCGCGTCCACGTCGGTGGTGAACTCCAGCCGCCCCGCCGTCACGTTGCGCCGCACCACCTCCAGCAGCCCCGGCTCGTGGATGGGCAGCCCGCCCTCCTGCAGCACGCGGATCTTGCTCTCATCCAGGTCCAGGCACAGCACGTGGTTGCCCATCTCCGACAGGCACGCGCCCGTGACCAGGCCCACGTAGCCGGTGCCCACGACAGTGACTTTCATGATCTCACTCCTTGTTCAGAACTCTCGGGCTTGGCGATCCAGCACAGCCGGTGCGTGCGCAACCACGGCAGCACGTCGAGCAGCCGGTGCAGCGCCGGGTGCGCGCGCACGGCCGCGCGCGCCAGCGGCGGCGCCAGCGTGACGCGGCGCGCCTGGATGCGCCCCTGCGGAAACAGCGCGCGCACGCGCGCCAGCGGCACGCCGCGCACGTCCGGGTTGCGCGGGTTGTCGAAGGCGAAGTCGTACCACAGCACCGCGCCGCCGGGGCGCAGCCAGCGCCACATCGCGCCGGCCAGCCGCTGCTGGAAGGCGTCGTCCAGCAGCGAGGAGAACACGGTGCTCTGCAGCACGATGTCCTGGCTGCCCGGGACCACGTCGGCCTCGACGGCATTGCCCAGCACCAGCCGGGTGGCGGCCGGCAGCCGCTCGCGCGCCTGCGCATGGCGCTCGGCCAGCAGCTCGATGCCGGTGAGGTGCGCGGGCGCGAAGCCCAGGCGCAGCAGCTCCAGCAGGTTGTCGCCGTGGCCGCAGCCGACCTCCGTGACGCGCAGCGCCGCCAGGTCGAAGCCCGCGTGCGCGCGCAGCAGCGCGCACAGCGCGCGCTCGCGCTGCTGGCGCGCCAGCAGCACGTTCACGAGCAGCGGGTGGTAGCGGTCCCCGAGACCGGCGCGGCGCGCGTAGCGCGCGCGCACGGCGGCGGCTTCGTCGTTGTCGGGCGTGGCGTCCATGTCGGGTGCGCTAGCGCGTGAGCCTGGCGAAACGTTCGCGCCCGCGGCCGTGGCGCAGCACGTCCCACCAGCCCAGCAGCGTGCCGATGCCATAGCCCACGTGGTGCGCGGCGATCACGGCCGGCAGCCGCGGCAGCAGCGCCCAGTGCCCGCCGGCGGCCACCAGGAGCGACAGCGCGCCCAGCGCCACGCCGTAGGCGCCGAGCCAGGCCAGCGGCAGCCACGCCGGCGCGCCCAGCAGCGCGGCCGCGGTGAGCAGCAGCTGGCCGCCGACGAAGATGCCGGGCACCAGCTGGCGCAGCGCCGCGGGCTGGCCGTGCTTCCTCATCACGAAGGGCTTCCAGTAGCCGTACTGCAGCCACTGCCGGAACAGCGCGCGCACCGAGCCGCGCGGCCGGTACAGCGAGCGGATGCGCGCGCTCTGCCACACGCGTCCGCCGCCGCGCGTGATGCGCAGGTTGTGCTCGTCGTCCTGGTTGCGCACCAGGGCCTCGTCGAAGCCGCCGAAGCGCTCGAAGGTCTCGCGCCGCCACGCGCCCAGGTACACCGTGTCGGCCTCGCCCTCGTAGTCGAGCTGGCGCGAGCGCGCCCCGCCCGAGACCCAGCGCGACTGGAAGGCCGCCGCGATGGCGCGCTGCCAGGGCTCGACGCCTTCGGCGCGCCAGGGCCCGCCCACCACCGCCGCGCCGCTGCGCGCGAGCGCCTCCACGCACTGCGCGACGTAGTCCGGCGCATAGGTGCTGTGCACGTCCATGCGCACGACGATCTCGCCGCGCGCCGCGGCCAGCGCCCGGTTCAGCCCGCAGGAGACGATGCGCCCGGGGTTGTCGATGACGCGCAGGGCCGCGTCGGCCGGGGCCAGGCGCCGCAGCTCCAGGCGCGTGCCGTCGTCGCTCTCGCCGTCGGCGACCAGCAGCTCCAGCCGCCACGGCGCCGGCAGCCGTTGCGCTCGCACCGAGGCGCAGAAGGCGGCGATGTGCGCGCGCTCGTTGCGGCACGGCACGATCACGCTGACCAGGTAGGGCGTGCCCGTCGTCATGCTCGCAACCTTTCAGCGGCCGCGCGGCCCGCCAGCTGCAGGTACAGGGAATACATGCGGTCCATGTGCTGCTTGCGCGCGGCGCGCTGCAGCACCAGGGAGCGGTTGCGCCGGCCCATGGCGTCGAGCGCGGCGCGCGGCAGCGCCGCCAGCGCGGCCAGCGCGTCGGCCAGCGCCGGGGCGTCGCCGGCGGGCACGAGGCGGCCGCCGCTGTCGTCGAGCCACTGCCGGTTGGCGGGCAGGTCCGAGGCCGCCAGCGCCAGGGCGCAGGCCATCGACTCCAGCACCGACACCGAGGTCGCGTCGCTCTCGGGCACGCTCACCGAGACGCGGCTGCGCTGCATCCAGTGGCGCATGCCGGCGTCGTCCTGCCGGCCGACGAAGCGCACCGCGTCGTGCACGCCCAGCGAGCGCGCGAGCTCGCGCAGTTGCGGCTCCAGCGAGCCGCCGCCCAGCAGCGCCAGGCGCGGCGGCGGGCTCGTGCCGCGCTCGCGCAGCAGCGCCAGCGCGCGCAGGATCACGTCGATGCGGTAGTTGGGCTCCCAGGCGCGCAGGCTCAGCAGCTCGAAGCCGCCGCCCTCCTCGCCTTCGGCGGCCTCGCGCACGCCCGGCGCGGGCGGCTCGAAGCGCTCCGTGTCCACGCCCCAGAGCAGCTCCTCGCGCGGCGCGGTGGCGCCATAGCCGTCCATGGCCTCGACCAGGTCGCGCGAGTCGCCGGTGAGCAGGTCGGCGCGGCGCAGCGTCCAGCCGGTGAGGGCGTGCATGAAGCGGCTGCGCCGCGGCGTCACCAGCAGGTCCGACCCCCAGGCGGTGAGCACCAGCGGGCGGCGCCCGCAGGCCGCGGCCCACAGGCCGTTGGAGCTGACGTAGTGGCCGTGCACCACGTCCGGCGCGATGCGCGCGGCCCGGCGCCGCACTTCGGGCAGCGCCAGGAACCAGCCCGCGCCGTCGCCGCCGGGGCGGATGGCGTGCACGGCGGCCGCGCCCGGCACCTCGGCCGGGCGGCGCGTGAGCACGTGGCACTCGGCGCCGCGCCGGTGCATCTCCAGCACCCAGCGCTGCAGGTGCACGCTGTCGGCGTCGCCGGTGAAGAGCAGGCGCAGCGGGCGCCGCGGCGTGGCGAGGTCAGCCATCGGCACGGCGTTCATGCCTGCTCCCCGGCCCAGGCACGGTAGTGCTCGCGCATTTCCGGGTGCAGCTTGAGCAGCGCGTGGTCCACCTCGCGCACGTCGCCGACCACGCGCGCGGGCTGGCCCTGCACCACGGCGAAGTCGGGCACGTGGCCCGCGACGTAGCTGTAGGCCGTGACGAGCACGCCGCGGCCGAGCCGCGCGCCCGGGGCGATGACGGCATGCGGGCCGATGAAGCAGTAGGGGCCGATCTCGGTGGGCGCCTGGCGGTAGCCGGGCGGGCGCGGGTGACCGAAGTAGGCGCGCCCGCATACGCGCAGCGCATGGTGCGAGCTGTGGGTCAGGATCGAGACGTGGTTCGTGATCTGGCAGCCCTCGCCGATGGACAGTCCACCCGACGCATCGAGGAAGTTGAAGTGGCCGATGAAGACGTGGTCGCCGAGGTGCAGGCTGTCGCGGTGCTCGACGTGCGCATGCGTGCTCACGCGCGTGTGGCGCAGCAGCCGGCCGTCGGGCGTGCGCCAGCCGTACACCATGCGCGGCGCCAGCACGCAACTCAGCAGCGTCAGCAGGGCTCTCTTGATCGACACGGCGGACAACGGGAGGACGGGGGGCAAAGACGGCTATTGTCGCAAGGGCGCTACGCCCTGCCGGGCGCCGCCGGCCGCGGCGCGTCGGAACAGCCACAGCGCCACGCCGATGGCGCCCAGGTACGCCGCGCTGGTGCTGGCCGCCGCGCCCACGGCGCCGAAGCGCGGCACCACGAGCAGGCAGCCCAGCGTGTTGAGCGCCAGCGACAGCGCGGCGATCAGCCCCGACAGGTGCGGCCGGCCCAGGTGGTTGGTGAAGAAGGCCGACAGGCTCGACGCCGCCGCGTAGGCCACGATGCCCGGCAGCAGCGCCGCCAGCGGCATCAGCGCGCCGGCATAGGCCTCGCCCAGCACACGCGGCAGCGCCAGTGCCGCCGCGCCCCACAGCAGCGGCGCGGCCAGCGCCGCCAGGCCCACGTTGAGCCGCGCGGCCTGCAGCGCGGTGCGCGCGGCGGCGTCCGTGTCGGGCTGGCCGATGCGGTGGTAGGCCGAGACGGTCAGCGCCGACGACAGCAGCCACAGCAGCTCGGCCACCTGCACCGCCACCGAGTACACGCCCGCGGCGGCCAGGCCTTCCTGGCGCTCGACCAGGAACAGCGTGACGCGGTAGTTCAAGAGGCTCACCACGTTGGTCAGGCCGATCTCGATCACGAAGCGCGCGTCGCGCTTCAGGCCACCCCGGGGCGGGCCGGCCTCGGCCGGCGCCTGGCGCAGCGCCGCCGTGGCCGTGGCCAGGCCGACCAGCACCTTGGCCGCGACCCACGCCACCAGCACCGGGCCGAGCAGGTCGGCGCCCTCGCCCGCGGGCCGCAGCAGCGGCAGGAGCAGCAGCGCGGCCAGCACCAGCGCCGGCGCGGCGACCTGGGGCGCGTTGAGCGGCGCCATGCGGCCCTGGCCCAGCCACAGCCCGCTGGCCGTGGGCACCAGCAGCAGCAGCGGTGCGGCCAGCGCCAGCAGGCCCAGGCGGTCGTAGGGCGCCCGCTCGATGGCGGCGGCCAGCGCCAGCAGCACGAGCGCGGCCACGGCGCCGAAGGCCACGGCCACCATCAGCCAGCGCCGCAGGCTGCGCCCGGGCGCTTCTTGGTGATGCGAGATGCGCCGCGCCAGGGCCAGGCCGAAGCCCGAGCCCAGTGTCAGCAGCACCGACTCCACGGCCACGAAGAGGGCGAAGGCGCCCTGCACCGCCGGCCCCAGCCGCGCCACGTGGACCATGAGCGCCAGGCCCAGCGCCACGGTGGCGGCGCGCGCGAGCAGGTTCAGGCTGGCGCCACGGGCCAGGCCGGCGAGGGACATGGGGGAGATTCAGGAACAGCGAGGGGGCCGCATTGTCGCCGGGGCGCCTTGCGCGGCCGTGACGCCGCGACTCAGGCAGCGGCGGCGTCCACGCCCCGGAAGACGTCTTCCAGCGCCACGCTGCAGGCGATGCTCGGCAGTGCCAGGGCGTCGCCGTCGCTCATGTCGTGGAAGGTCCAGCCGCCGTCGTCCATGCGCCGGAAAGCTTCGACGCGGCGCGTGTCCGGATCGACCAGCACGTACTCACACAGCGCGGCAATGCGGCGGTAGAGGGCGAATTTCTGGCTACGGTCGTAGGCCTGTGTGCTGGGAGACAGCACCTCGATCACCAGCATCGGCGCCCGGAAAATCATCTCCGTGGCGAGGTCGGCCTTGTCACAGGTGACGAACACGTCGGGATACAGGATCGTGTCGTCGGCGACCTGCACTTTCATCGACTCGCTGAACACTTGGCAGGGCGTGTCGCCCAAGCGGTTGTGCAAGGCCGCAGCAATGTTGACCACGACTCGCCCGTGGCTGCGCCGTCCACCCACCATCGCGAATACTTCACCGCGATGGAATTCGTGGCGGTCGGGTTGGGCGTTTTCCCATTCGAGGAATTCGGCCAGCGTCAGCTTCTGCAGTGGGACAGCCATGTGCGCATCTCCAGATAGGGAGATTGTGGGCGAAGGCACCGCGCCTTCCCCATGTCCGGGCCGCTCTCCTCCCCTCTCTACAATCCGCCCTTTTTCCGCCGCCACTTCCTTCGCCATGAGCAGCCACGAACTTCCCCCGACCGACGACAACAAGCTCATCGCCGAGCGGCGCGAGAAACTGGCGGCGCTGCGCGAGCGCGGCGGCGTGACCTTCCCCAACGACTTCAAGCCCACGCATGCCGCGGCCGACCTGCAGCAGCGCTTCGGCGAGGTCCCGAACGAGGAGCTGGAGCCGCAGGGCGTGCAGGTGGCCGTGGCGGGGCGGCTGATGCTCAAGCGCGTCATGGGCAAGGCCAGCTTCGGCACGCTGCAGGACGCCTCCTTCGGCCCCACCAGCGGCCGCATCCAGCTCTACGTCTCCAAGGCCGACGTCGGTGACGGGCCTTACGAGGACTTCAAGCACGGCGACCTGGGCGACATCCTGGGCGCCAGCGGCACGCTCTTCCGCACCCGCACGGGCGAGCTGTCCATCAAGGTCACGCAGCTGCGCCTGCTGACCAAGAGCCTGCGCCCGCTGCCCGACAAGTTCCACGGCATGGCCGACCAGGAGCAGAAGTACCGCCAGCGCTACGTGGACCTGATCACCGACGAGGCCGCGCGCGCGCGCTTCGTGGCGCGCAGCAAGGCGGTGAGCTCGATCCGCAGCTTCATGGTCGAGCACGCCTTCCTGGAGGTCGAGACGCCCATGCTGCACCCGATCCCCGGCGGCGCGAATGCCAAGCCCTTCGTCACGCACCACAACGCGCTGGACCAGCAGATGTTCCTGCGCATCGCGCCCGAGCTCTACCTGAAGCGGCTGCTGGTGGGCGGCTTCGAGCGCGTGTTCGAGATCAACCGCAACTTCCGCAACGAAGGCATCAGCGTCCGGCACAACCCGGAGTTCACGATGATGGAGTTCTACGCGGCCTACTGGAACTACCACGACGTGATGGGCTACACCGAGGAGGTGATCCGCCACGCCGCGCGCCAGGCCACGGGCAGCGCCAAGGTCACCTACCAGGGCCGCGAGGTGGACCTGGAGAAGCCCTTCGCGCGGCTCTCGATCCGCGACGCCATCGTGCGCTACGTGCCCGAAGTCGGCGCCGAGCGCATCGACGACGAAGGCGCGCTGCGCGCGCACCTCAAGCGCGGCGGCCACGAGGCGCCGGCGCACTGGAACCTGGCGCAGCTGCAGTTCGGCGTGTTCGAGGAGTTCGTCGAGCACCACCTGTGGGAGCCCACCTTCATCGTGGACCACCCGGTGGAGGTCAGCCCGCTGGCGCGCGCCAACGACCTCGACCCGACCCGCACCGAGCGCTTCGAGCTCTATATCACCGGGCGCGAGATCGCCAACGGCTTCTCCGAGCTCAACGACGCCGAGGACCAGGCCGAGCGCTTCCAGTCGCAGGTGAAGAACAAGGACGCCGGCGACGAGGAGGCGATGTATTACGACGCCGACTTCATCCGCGCGCTGGAGTACGGCATGCCCCCGGCCGGCGGCTGCGGCATCGGCATCGACCGGCTGGTCATGCTCATCACCGACAGCGGCAGCATCCGCGACGTGATCCTGTTCCCCGCGCTGCGCCGCGTGGGCGAGGCGTGATCGCCATCCCCTGACGGCCGGCCGGCCGCGCGGCGCCCGCCGCACGGCCCTGACGGCCTTCAAGCGCCGGCCCGGGACAAACCCGCGCCGGCGCTTTGTCTTTGATCCAGGTGAATCCCCCGTTGGCCGCGGCCGTCCTACGCTGCGCCGCACAACGAGGAGACAGGGCGGGTTCAAGCCCCCGGAAAGCCCCATGGATCACACACCCCTGGAACACCTGGCGACGCTGCCCGACATCGAGGCGGCCTGCTGGCGCGAGATGGAGCGTGCCGCCGGCGACCGCGCCCACGCCTGGCGCACCATGACGCTGGCCACCACCGACGGGCGCGAGGCGCATGCGCGCAGCGTGATCCTGCGCGAGGTGGACGCCGAGGGGCGCGAGCTGCTGTTCTTCACCGACTCGCGCAGCACGAAGGTCAGGCACATCGACACGAACCCGCGCGGCACGCTGCTGCTGTGGTCGCCGGCGCTGGGCTGGCAGCTGCGGCTGCGCGTGACGCTGGAGGTGGAGTCGGAAGGCCTGGCCGTGTCCTCGCGCTGGGCCCGGCTGAAGCTCACGCCCGCGGCGCAGGACTACCTCTCGCCCCTGCCCCCGGGCGAGCCGCTGGCGCAGGCGCAGGCCGAGCGCGGCTCGCGCGGGCATTTCGCGCTGGTGCATGCGCGGATCAGGAGCATGGACTGGCTGGAGCTGCGGCCCGCGGGGCACCGGCGCGCCTGCTTCGATGCGGCCGGCGGGCGCTGGGTGCAGCCGTAGCCGCCGGGGCCGGCGGCGCTACGGCCCGCTCGCCCCCACCGGCGCGCGCACCGCCTCCATGTAGCGCTGGATGATGCCCTCGATGTCCGGGGGCAGGTCCACGAAGCGCATGCCCACCATGAAGCCGCGCTGGCGCCCGCTGAGCACGCTGTGCACCACCTGCACCGGCGCCACCACCGTGTCCACGCCGTAGGGCTCGCGCGTGAGCGTGAAGCGGATCTGCCCGATCCACTCGTAAGGCAGGTTCGTGGGCGAGACGATGCCCAGGCCGCCGATGCTGATGTCGAGCGTGTGCACCTCGATCGGCGCGCGCCCGGGCACCAGCACGTGCGCCGTGCCGGAGAGGAACTTGCGCGGGTGCTCGCGCCGCTCGCGCGCGGAGTTCCATCCGGCGGACTCGATCAATCCCGACATGGCTCAACGACTCCCGGGCAGCCCGGCGGGCCCCGTCCACTGTGCGCCCGGCGCGCGCACTCGGCTCGGCACAGGGTCTTGCAGGCTGCGCTCGCTCATCGGCTCAACGGTGCTTGAAGCTCGGCTTGCGCTTGGCCAGGAAGGCGTCCATGCCCTCCTTCTGGTCCTCGGTGGCGAACATCGAGTGGAACAGCCCGCGTTCGTAGGCGATGCCCTCGGTGAGCGTGGTCTCGAAGGCGCGGTTGACGCAGTCCTTGGCCATCATCACCGCGGGCAGCCCGTAGCCGCAGATCACGGCCGCGGCGGCCAGCGCCTCCTCCATCAGCTTGTCGGCCGGCACCACGCGCGACACCAGCCCGGCGCGCTCGGCCTCCTGCGCGTCCATCATCCGGCCGGTGAGGATCAGGTCCATGGCCTTGCTCTTGCCGATGGCGCGCGGCAGCCGCTGCGTGCCGCCGGCGCCGGGCATGATGCCGATCTTGATCTCGGGCTGGCCGAACTTGGCCGAGTCGGCGGCGATGATGAAGTCGCACATCATGGCCAGCTCGCAGCCGCCGCCCAGCGCGAAGCCGGCCACCGCGGCGATGACGGGCTTGCGCACCTGGCGGATCGTCTCCCAGTTGCGGGTGATGAACCGGGTGCGGTAGACGTCCATGAACTCGCGCTTGGCCATGGCGGCGATGTCGGCGCCGGCGGCGAAGGCGCGCTCGCTGCCGGTGAGCACGATGCAGCCCACCGAGTCGTCGGCGTCGAAGGCCAGCAGCGCGGCGCCGAGCTCGTCCATGAGCGGGTCGTTGAGCGCGTTCAGGGCCTTGGGCCGGTGCAGCGTGATCACGGCGGTCTTGAGCGCGCCGTCCTCGCCGCCGTGCAGCGCCGTCATCAGGTTCTCGAATTCCATGGGTCGTCTCTCTCCGGGAGTCAGATCAGGCGCCGCCGACTATACGGGGCGGCTTCAGCAAGACCGGGCATGGCTGCCTTGTCGCCTTGATCTCCGTTCAGGCTGGGCCCTTCGACAAGCTCAGGGCGAACGGGAAAAGGTTAGCGCGCCTGCAGCGGCAGGCGCTTAAGCTTGAGGTCGGCCCAGACCTCGGCGCTCTGGCGGATGAGCAGCCGCACCGGCAGGTACTGCAGCGTGGGCGCGAACCAGGCCTCCACCGTCATGACCTCGCCGTTGCCCTTGGGCGGGATGCGCGGGCGCAGGTGCACCGCCGGGATGCGGCCCAGCGGCGTGTCGAGCACCTCCTCGCCCAGCACGTCGTAGGTCCAGGTGTCCATGCGCCTGGGCAGCGCCAGCGGCAGCGCCACCGTGCCGCCGGGCGTCAGCAACTCGGGCTGCATGGTGAACATCCACGTCATCTGCACGAACTGGCTGGCCGTGTCCTGCACGCCCAGCTCGGCCACGCGGCGCGTGCCGTTGCCCAGCACGATGACGTCTGGCTCGAACAGCACGGTGGCCTGGCGCGAGCTGAAGCCGAACTTCGTGACCTCGTCGTAGCGCTTCGGGGCCAGGCCGCGCGGGGTGACCTCGCCGTCGCTGCTCATGCGCCGCGACATCAGCGGCGCGAAGCTCGGCCCGATCGTCACGTCCAGGTGCACCTGGTAGCGCCGATCCTGGCGCAGCCACTGCACCCGCGCGCTGCCGTGCACGTCGCCCCGGTACCAGCCGGTGAGCTCGAAGTCCAGCTGCGTCGCCGGCGGCCAGTCGGGCTGCGCGCCGGTGGCGCCACGGGCGTCGGCCACGGCGGCGGCCTGTTCTGGCAGCGGCATGGCCGAGGCGGCGGCTTCGGCCGGCGGCGGCGCGGAGGCAGCCTGCGCCACGGCGGACGCCCCCTCGCCTTCGCCAGGCGCCCAGGCGGGCGTGGAAGCGGCATCGGCCGCGGCGAGCTGCTCGTCCGCCGGCGCGGAGGCTGCGTCCAGCGGGGCGGATGCCGCCGCCTGCGCTTCAGGCGGCGCCGACGCGGGCTCGGCCGCCGGCTTCGGCGCGGGCCGGGCCACGGGTTCAGGCCTGTGCCGCGGCGGCGCGGCGGCCGGCGGGGGCGGCGGCGCCGCCGTGGGGGCGAGCTCGCGCACGAAGGCGACCTCCAGGCGCGGCGGCGGCGCATCCGGGCGCGGCAGCGACAGCGCCACGTCGTCGATCAGCCACGCATGCGCCAGCGCCACGCCCAGCACCAGCAGCGCCAGGCGCAGCCGGCGCCGCGGGCGGCGTGTCGGGGGGACTTCAGGGGCGGGCATGCGGCGGCGGCGCGTTTCGGGCGCCGGGTACTGCTTCTTTCCGGATGGGCGCTTCTCAGCCTTGCAGCCAGGCGCGGCGCAGCGCGCGCGCGTCGGCACCGGCCTCGTCGTCGGGCGCCAGCGCCACGCTCACGGCCGGCTGCGCCGGCGGCTCGACGTGCACCGTCAGCACGCGCTGGTTGCGCACCAGCAGCAGCTCGAAGGGCGCGCCCACCGTGAGCCACTGCTGCGCGTCGTCGAGGCGGCGCACGCGCCAGCGGTCCACCGCCAGCAGCTCGTCGCCGGCCGACACGCCGGAGCGCTCCGCGGCGCTGCCGCGCAGCACCGAGCGCACCTGCACTCCCGTCACCGGCCCCTCGCTCAGGCGCAGGCCCAGCGCGGCGGCGAAGGCCTGCGGCTCGGTCTTCCAGGCCACGCCCAGGCGGGCCAGCAGCGGCTTCACGTCGATGTCGCCGGTGCCGTGCACCCAGGCCCGCAGCGCCTCGGCCGCCGGCGCGCCGGCCACGTCGCGCACGGCCTGCGCGATGTCGTCCTCGGACACCGGCCCGCCGCCGCTGCGCCGCCACAGCGCGCGCATCACGTCATCGAGGCTGCCGCTGCCGGCACCGCGCAGCGTCAGGTCCAGCGCCAACGCCACGAGCGAGCCCTTGGCGTAGTAGCTCACCGTGGCGTTGGGCGTGTTCTCGTCGCTGCGGTAGTACTTGACCCAGGCGTCGAAGCTCGACTGCGCCACGCTCTGCACCAGCCGCCCCGGCGTGGCCAGCACGCCGTTGAGGTTCTTGGCCACGAGCTTCAGGTAGCGCCCTTCGTCGATCAGCCCCGCGCGCACCAGGAAGAGGTCGTCGTAGTAGGACGTGAAGCCCTCGAAGAACCACAGCAGCTCGGTGTAGTTCTCCTGCGTGTAGTCGAAGCGCTCGAACTCGCGCGGCCGCAGGCGCTTGACGTTCCAGCTGTGGAAGTACTCGTGGCTGATGAGGCCCAGCAGCGTGACGTAGCCGTCGGTGAGCAGATGGGCCGGGTTGCCGCGGCGCGGCAGGTCGCGGCGCGAGGCGATCAGCGCGGTGCTGGCGCGGTGCTCCAGGCCGCCGTAGCCGTCCTCCACCACGTTGAGCATGAAGACGTAGCGCTCGAAGGGCGCGGGGCCGCCCTCCGGGTGCCAGAAGGCGATCTCGGCCTCGCAGATGCGGCGCGTGTCGGCCAGCAGCCGCTCGCCGTCGAAGCCGGGCCAGGCGCCGGCGACAACCAGCTCGTGCGGCACGCCCGCGGCCTCGAAGCTGCCGCGCCAGAAGCAGCCCAGCTCGAAGGGGTGATCGACCAGCTCGTCGTAGTCGGCGGCGACGAAGCCCAGCGCGGCGCCATCGGGCGCGGCGGGCATGGCCGTGGCGACCTCCCAGCCTTCGGGCAGCCGTCCGAAAACCAGGCCGTGCGGCTCGTGCTCGCGGCCTTCCACGCGCAGGCACAGGCTGGTGCCGTTGAAGAAGCCGCGGTCGGCGTCAAGGAAGGCGGTGCGCACCGAGGTGTCGAAGGCATAGGCCAGGTACGTCACCTCCAGCGCGCCGCCGCCCTCGCCCGCGCCCTCGGCCAGCCAGGTGGTCTTGTCGAGCTGGCGCAGCGGCAGCGCCCGGCCGCCCTGGCGCGCGCCCAGGCTGGAGAGGTGGCGGCCGAACTCGCGCACCATGTAGCTGCCCGGAATCCACACCGGCAGGCTCAGGCGCTGCGCGGCGGCCGGCTGCGGCACGGCCAGCGTGACGCGCCAGAGGTGGGAGGCGGCGTCCTCGACGTCGATGCGGTAGGAAATCATGACTGCGGTCCCGGGTGTGGCAGGGAAACGGGGAGCGGGGAGCGGGGAAGCGGCCGCGCCGGCGCCCCCGCGAAAGGGCCCATTGTCCGCGCCCGGGAGTTCAGGCGCCCGCGGCCCCCAGGAAGCAGCACAGCGCGCCGATGGCGGTGAGGCGGAAGCGCAGCGTCAGCCAGCCCTTGAGGCCCAGCACGGGGTAGACGCGCCGGTCCACCAGGTAGCAGGCCACCAGCATCACGCCCAGCAGCACCAGCGTCGCGTCGGCGCGCATGAGCTGCGCCACCCACGCCACCAGCGAGGGCACCACGCCCCAGACGAAGAGCCGCGGCTGGCCGTGGATGAAGCCCAGGCCCCAGTGGATGCCGCCCAGGAACGACACGATCACCGCCGCGTAGCCCGAGAGCATGGCCACGGCGAAGCCGTGCGGCGCCTCGGATTGCGCGTCGGGCTGCAGCAGCCACACCAGCAGCGCGCCGAACACGAAGGGAATCAGCCCGGCATAGCCCAGTTGCAGCGCCTGCTGCGTGGGGACGTAGGGACCGGAGGGAGCGACGACGGGAGAGGACATGAGCGGGATTGTGTGTTGCGTCCCGCTGACACCCGGCTGACCCGTGGGCCCGCCGCGACAGCGCCGACACAGTGCCGCCACGAAGCGCCCGGGTCCGCGCTCAGGCGCTCAGGACTTGCGCGCGCTCTCCGCGAGCTGCTTCTCGACCTCGGCGCCCGAAACCGCGCCGGGAATGCGCGTGCCGTCCTCGAACACCAGTGCCGGCGTGCCCTGCACGCGGTGCTTCTTGCCGAAGGCGACGTTGCGCTCCAGCGCGGCGTCGTCGCAGCCGGTGCCCATGACGCGCGGCGGCGTGACGCCGTTGAGCATCCAGTCGCGCCAGGCCTTGCCCGGGTCCTTGGCGCACCAGATGGCCTTGGACTTGGCGTCGGAGTCCGGGCCCAGGATCGGGTAGAGGAAGGTGTAGACCGTCACGTCCTTGACGCCGGCGAGGTCCTTCTCGAAGCGCTTGCAGTAGCCGCAGTTCGGATCGACGAAGACGGCGAGCTTGCGCGCGCCGTTGCCCTGCTTGATGACCACCGCGTCCTTGAGCGGCAGGCTGGCGAAGTCGATGGCGCTGAGCTTGTTGAGGCGCTGCTCGGTGAGGTTGGTGCGCGAGCGGGTATCGACGATCTGGCCCTGGATGAGGTGGTCGCCCTTGTCGTCCGAGTACATGACGTCGTTGCCGATGCGCACCTCCCACAGCCCCGGCACCGGGGTGCGCGTGACCTCGTCGATCTTGGGCAGGTTGGGCAGCCGCTCGGCCAGGTTCTTGCGGATCTGCGCCTCCTGCGCCGACGCGCCCAGGGCGGCGGCGGCCAGCAGCGTGAGGGCGCCCAGGCGGGCCAGCGTGCGCGTCGTGTTCATGCAGGTCTTTCCTTGCGGCAGCGGTGTGCGTGTCAGGCGCCCAGCGCGCGGCCGGCGAGCCAGCGCTTGAGCGGGGAGATCTGGTTGACGAGGTTCAGGCCGTGGTTGCGCAGCTCGCGCAGCACCGGCGCGTCGTGCGCGAACAGGTGCAGCAGCCCGTCGGTGAGCTGCTGCATGGCCAGCACCGGCACGGCGCGCTCACGCGCGTAGCGGCGCAGCAGCTTCTCGTCGGACAGCGGGCGCCAGGACTCGCGCTGCGCGATCACGTTGACCAGCGCCTCCACGTCGCCCAGGCCGAGGTTGAGGCCCTGGCCCGAGAGCGGGTGCACCGTGTGCGCCGCGTCGCCCACCAGCACCCAGCCGGGGCCGCACACGCGCTCGGCGCGGCCGAGCTGCAGCGGCCAGCCCACGCGCGGGCCTTCCAGGCGCAGCGTGCCGGCGGCGCCGCCGGTGGCCTCGTTGAGGGCGGCGTCGAAGTCGGCGTCCGACAACTGCTGCAGCTCCTGCGCGCGCGCCGCGGGCACGGACCACACCAGGCCGTAGCTGCAGCCCGGCCGCGGCCGGTCGAAGGGCAGCAGCGCCAGGATGTCCGGGCTGCGGAACCACTGCCGCGCCACGCCCTCGTGCGGCTTGTCCGCGACCAGCCGCGCCGCCACCGCCGTGTGGCCGTAAGGCTTCACGTCGTAGGCCACGCCCAGCGCCTCGCGGGCGGCCGAGTGCTTGCCGTCGCACAGCGCGGTGAGCGCGGCCTGCACCGGCGCGTCGGCCGGCAGCACCGTGACGTGCGGGGCGAAGCGCACGGCGGTGGCCAGCGCCTCGTCGAGCGCCTGCGCGTCCACGATCCAGCACAGCGCGTCCACGCACTGGCTCCAGGCCGAGAACTCCAGCTGGCTGGCGTGGGCGTCGCCGTGGACGAGCATCTCCGACACCGGCGTGGCGGCATCGGCCGGCAGCGCGTCCCAGACTTTCAAATTGCGCAGCAGGTTCACGGCCTGGGCGTTGAGCGCGTAGGCGCGCACGTCGGGGCCGTTGTCGCGGGGCGGCGTGGACAACAGCGCCACCCGCAATCCCTGGCGCGAAAGCGCCAGCGCCAGGCTGCGGCCCACCGCGCCGGCGCCGCGCACGGCGATGTCGTAGGAATCCATGCGCGGGATTGTAGGCAGCGCGTCCTGTCCATCCCCCCGGGGGGTGGTGGCCGCTTAGGATGCGGCGCCCTGCCCTTGCCGAAAGAGTCCCGTCCCGTGAGCGACCTGTCCCTGCGCCTGCACGCGCTGACCGTTTACCCCGTCAAATCCTGCGCCGGCATCGCCCTGGAGCAGGCGCTGCTCACGCCCACGGGCCTGGCGCACGACCGCGCCTGGATGCTGGTGGACGCCGACGGCGATTTCGCCAGCCAGCGCCAGTGGCCGCGGCTACAGCTCATCCGCCCGGCCTTCGAAGGCGACACGCTGCTGCTGCACGCGCCGGACATGCTGCCGCTGGCCCTGCCGCTGCAGGTACAGGGCACGCCGCGCGAGGTGCGGGTGTGGGATGACGCCGTGACGGCGCTGGACCAGGGCGACGCCGCGGCGCACTGGTTCGAGGCCGCCACGGGGCAGCCGCTGCGGCTGGTGCGCTTCGACCCGGCGCAGCGCCGGCTCTCCGACCCGGCCTGGAGCGCCGGCATCAAGGCCGAGAACGCCTTCAGCGACGGTTTTCCATTGCTGGTGGCGTCCACGGCGTCGCTGGCCGAGCTCAACGCCCGGCTGGCGGCGCGCGGCCAGCCGCCGGTGACGATGGAGCGCTTCCGGCCCAACCTCGTGCTCGACGGGCTGGAAGACGCGAACGGCGAGGATTTCATCGACACGCTGGAGCTGCCCGGCGGCGTGCGCCTGAAGCTCGTCAAACCCTGCGTGCGCTGCTCGATACCGAACGTGGACCCGGCCACCGCCGAGCGCGGGTTTGAACCCGGCGACACGCTGGCCGGCTACCGGGCCGATGCGCGCATGAAGGGCCGCGTCACCTTCGCCATGAACGCCGTGATCGAGGCCGGCGCGGGGGCGGTGCTGCGCGTGGGCGACGCGGTGCAGGCCACGCTGGCGGTGTGAACGCACGCCGGGCGCTGCCGCGGCTTGTCCCCCGCCGGGGTGCTTGACAGGCCGGGCGACTAGAATTTCGGCCCTTCAGGCCCGTGTCCGGGCCCTCTATTCCCGGCTTTGACGAGCCTCTCACCCCGGAACCATCCATGAGCCTCAAGTGCGGCATCGTGGGCCTGCCCAACGTGGGCAAGTCCACCCTCTTCAATGCGCTGACCAAGGCGGGCATCGCCGCCGAGAACTACCCCTTCTGCACCATCGAGCCCAACGTGGGCGTGGTGGAGCTGCCCGACCCGCGCCTGGAGCAGCTGGCCGGGATCGTGAAGCCGGAGCGCGTGGTGCCGGCCATCGTCGAGTTCGTGGACATCGCCGGGCTGGTGGCGGGCGCGTCCAAGGGCGAGGGCCTCGGGAACCAGTTCCTCTCGCACATCCGCGAGACGGATGCCATCGTCAACGTGGTGCGCTGCTTCGAGGACGAGAACGTCATCCACGTCGCGGGCAAGGTGGACCCGATCGCCGACATCGAGGTGATCCAGACCGAGCTGTGCCTGGCCGACCTGGGCACCGTCGAGAAGAGCCTGCACCGCTACGTCAAGGCCGCGCGCTCCGGCAACGACAAGGAAGCCGCGGCGCTGGTGAAGGTGCTGGAGAAGTGCCAGGCCGCGCTGGACCAGGCCAAGCCGGTGCGCACCATCGACTTCAGCAAGGAGGAGCTGGTCATCCTCAAGCCGCTGTGCCTGATCACGGCCAAGCCGGCAATGTTCGTGGGCAACGTGGCCGAGGACGGCTTCGAGAACAACCCGTTCCTGGACCGGCTCAAGGAATACGCCGCCAGCCAGAACGCGCCGGTGGTGGCGATCTGCGCCAAGACCGAGTCCGAGCTGGCCGACATGGAGGACGAGGACCGCGCCATGTTCCTGGCCGAGATGGGCCAGGACGAGCCGGGGCTGAACCGGCTGATCCGCGCCGCCTTCAAGCTGCTGGGCCTGCAGACCTACTTCACGGCCGGCGTGAAGGAAGTGCGCGCCTGGACCATCCACATCGGCGACACCGCGCCGCAGGCCGCGGGCGTGATCCACACCGACTTCGAGCGCGGCTTCATCCGCGCCCAGACCATCGCGTTTGACGACTTCATCGCCTACAAAGGCGAGCAGGGGGCGAAGGACGCGGGGAAGATGCGGGCGGAAGGCAAGGAGTACGTGGTCAAGGATGGGGACGTGATGAACTTCCTGTTCAACGTCTGACAGGCCTTCTCCAGGCCAGGATGCCCTGAATGAATCCCCGCATGCCGCGATGGCTGCGGGGATTTTTGTTTTGTCCCTGCGCAGCCGGCGTGACGCCAGCCACGGAACCCCGGACCGGCTCAGGGTTCCCGGCCTTAGCACTCACGGGGGTAGAGTGCTAATATTTTGGGAACCAATGGCCACCCCCCCGATCTGAGCACTCCATGAACATGTCCACTGCGAATGCTGTTGCTCTGCGTGACCCCTGGGCGCTGGTGCCGTCGCTCGGGAACCTGGACGCCTACATCTCGGCAGTCAATCGCGTGCCGATGCTGACGGCCGAGGAAGAGAAGGATTTCGCCACGCGGCTGCGTGACCACGGCGACGTGGCGGCCGCGGGCCGGCTGGTGGTGTCGCACCTGCGCCTGGTGGTGTCGGTGTCGCGCCAGTACCTGGGCTATGGGCTGCCTCACGGCGACCTGATCCAGGAAGGCAACGTCGGCCTGATGAAGGCCGTCAAGCGCTTCGACCCGGACCAGGGCGTGCGGCTGGTGAGCTACGCGCTGCACTGGATCAAGGCCGAGATCCACGAGTACATCCTGCGCAACTGGCGCATGGTCAAGCTCGCCACGACCAAGGCGCAAAGGAAGCTGTTCTTCAACCTGCGCTCGCTCAAGCAGGGCTTCAAGAACGAGGCCGAGGACGGGCGCAGCTGGCGCAACTCGCTCAGCGGCGACGAGGTGCGCACGGTGGCCGAGCAGCTCAACGTCAAGCCGGAAGAAGTGCTGGAGATGGAGACGCGCCTGTCCGGTGGCGACGTCGCGCTGGAGCCGCAGGGCGGCGACGACGGCGAGGAGGTCGCCTTCGCGCCCATCGCCTACCTGGCCGACGAAGGCAGCGAGCCGACGCGGGTGCTGGAGGCGCGCCGGCGCGATGCGCTGGCCAGCGACGGCATCCTGCGCGCGCTGGACGCCCTGGACGCCCGCAGCCGCCGCATCGTCGAGCAGCGCTGGCTGGAGGTGAACGACGACAACTCCGGCGGCATGACGCTGCACGAGCTGGCGGCCGAGTACGGCGTCAGCGCCGAGCGCATCCGCCAGATCGAGGTCGCGGCCATGAAGAAGATGCGCAAGGCGATGGAGGCGACGCCGGCCTGATCCGGCATCCGCCTCTCCCAGCGGACTTCCCCGCTGAAACGACGACGGCCCCCGCGGGGGCCGTCGGCTTTTGTGGGCCCGGAATCAGGCCGCCGCGGACTGCGCCAGCAGCTTCCTGATGTCGTCGGCCAGCGCCTGCGCGCCGCCGCCGTAGCGGCTGAACAGGCGCACGCGGCCCTGCGTGTCGAAGATGTAGCTGCCGGCGGTGTGGTCCAGGGTGTAGGCGCCATCGGTCTTGCCCGGGACCTTCATGTAGAACACCTTGAACTCGCGCGCCGTGGCCTTGAGTTGCTCCGGCGTGGGGCGCAGCGCGACGAAGCCGGCGTCGAAGTTGCCGACGTAGGCTTTCAGCAGCTCCGGCGTGTCGCGCTCCGGGTCGAGCGTGACGAACACGCCCTGCACCCGGTCCCCGTCGGCGCCCAGCGCGCGCTTGACTTCGGCCAGCTCGGCCAGCGTGGTCGGGCACACGTCGGGGCACTGGGTGTAGCCGAAGAACACCACCGTGACCTTGCCCTTGAATTCGGAGAGGCTGCGCGTCTTGCCCTCCAGGTCGGGCAGGTCCAGCTTGCCGGCGTAGTCGGCGCCGGTGATGTCCACGGCGTGGAAGCTGCCGACGGTGGCCTTGGGCGCGCCGTCGGCGCTTTCACGGCCGCAGCCGGACAGGCTCAACAGCGCCGCGGCGGCGGCGGACAGGGTGAAGGCGCGGCGGGTGGTCAGAAGGCGATCCATGGGTGCAGGTAGTGGTCCAGCAACAGCGCCGCGAACAGCAGCGACAGGTACAGGATGGAGAAGCGGAAGGTCTTGCGGGCCTGCGCGTCGCTGTAGTCGCGCCACAGCCTCCAGGCGTGGAGGATGAACATGCCGCCCAGCGCCAGCGCCGCTGCGAGGTAGATCAGCCCGCTCATGCCGTAGAGCCAGGGCAGCAGCGTGCCGGCCAGCAGCACCAGGCTGTAGAGCAGCACCTGCAGCCGCGTGAACTCCGAGCCGTGCGTCACCGGCAGCATCGGCAGCCCGGCGCGGCGGTAGTCCTCGGTGCGGTAGAGCGCCAGCGCCCAGAAGTGCGGCGGCGTCCACAGGAAGATGATCAGGCACAGCATCAGCGCCTCGGGGCCGACGTCGCCGCGCACCGCGGCCCAGCCCAGCACCGGCGGCATGGCGCCGGAGGCGCCGCCGATGACGATGTTCTGCGGCGTCAGCGGCTTGAGCACCACGGTGTAGACCACGGCGTAGCCGACGAAGGTGGCGAAGGTCAGCACCATCGTCAGCGGGTTCACCCACAGCCACAGCAGCGCGCTGCCGAGAGCGCACAGCAGCGCGGAGAAGACCAGCGTCTGCCGGTTGCTGAGCTGCCCGCGCGCGGTGGGGCGCCAGGCGGTGCGCGACATGCGCGCGTCGATGTGCTGCTCGACCACGCAGTTGAAGGCCGCCGCCGCCGCGGCCACCAGCCAGATGCCGGCCGTGGCCGCCACGACCACCCCGGCCGGCGGCAGGCCCGGCGCGGCCAGCAGCATGCCGATCAGGGCGCAGAAGACGATGAGCTGCACCACGCGCGGCTTCGTGAGCGCGTAGAACTGGCGCCAGACCGGGATGCGGATCGCGGCGGCGGGCGTGGGCGTGGATGAGGAAGCGGGAGCAGCGGGGGCCACGGGCGGGGTCACGGGTGAGGAATGGGTGGCGGTTCGGGTCATCGGTATCGCGCTCCGGGAACCAGGTCAGGCGGCGCGCCGCGGCGCGCGGGAACAGCGGCAAGGCGCGCGCCGCTGTGGGCACGCATGAGCATCAGGCTGAGCGTCACGGTCAGCGCGGCGGCGCCGCCGGTGTGGGCCACCGCTGCCAGCAGCGGCCAGCCCAGCACCACGTTGGACACGCCGCTGGCGAGCTGCCAGGCCCCCAGCGCCAGCAAGGCGCCGGCCCAGCGCCGGGCCTGCGCATCGTTCAGGCGCACCAGGCGCCAGGCCACCAGCGCCAGCGCCGCCAGCAGCGCCAGCGCCATGAGCCGGTGCGTGAAGTGGATGGCGGTCAGCGCCGGGAACGGCAGGTTGCCGCCCTCCCCCGTGCTGCCCAGCGCGCGCTGCAGCGTGAAACCGTTGGCGAAATCCATGTCGGGCCACCAGCGGCCCTGGCAGGTGGGGAAGTCGCTGCAGGCCAGCACCGCGTAGTTGGTGCTGACCCAGCCGCCCAGGGCGATCTGCCCCAGCGTCAGGGCGGCCAGTGCCCAGAGGCCGCGGCGCAGTCCCGGCGTCAGGGCCAGCGGCCGGCTGCCCGGTCCGTTGAAGGCCTGGGACTGCGCGGCCAGCAGCGCCAGCAGGCCCAGGCCGCCGAGCAGGTGCGCGGTAACGATGGCCGGGTAGAGCTTCATGGTCACGGTGAGCGCGCCGAAGGCGCCCTGCAGGCACACCCACACCAGCGTCGCCGTGGACCACCAGGGCGAGATCACGCCCGGCGTGCCGCGGCGGTGCAGCCGCCAGCTCATGACGGCCAGCACCGTGATCAGCGCGCCCACCGCGGTGGCGAAGTAGCGGTGCAGCATCTCGATCCAGGCCTTGGCATGCGTGACCGGCCCGTCGGGCAGCAGCGACTGCGCGGCGGCGATGTGGTGCTGCGCGCCCAGCGGGCTGGCGTTGCCGTAGCAGCCGGGCCAGTCGGGGCAGCCCAGGCCGGAGTCGGTGAGCCGGGTGAAGGCGCCGAAGAGCACCAGGTCGAAGCACAGGAACAGCGTGAGGCCGGTCAGCGCGCGCAGCCGCGCCGCCGGGGCGCGGTGGCGCAGCGCGATCCAGGCCAGCGGCACGGCGGCCAGCAGCGCGCCCAGCAGCAGCAGCTGCAGCAGCGGCGAGAGGTTCCAGGGGGCGGCGGTGGCGGCGTCCATGACGTGGTGTCAGCGTCCCTCGCGGTCCCAGCTGGCGGAGGCGCGCAGCAGCCGCTCCAGGTCGCGCTTGAGCTTGGAGGGGTCGGGGCGGGTCGGAGCGCGCATCATCCAGTTGCCCATCGGATCGACGATGTAGAGGTGCGCGCCCAGCGACTCGCCCGGCGCGGGCTGCAGCCACTGCGCCAGCTGCGCCGCGTCGGCGCGCAGGATCTGCGCCGCGCCGGCGTCGAGCACTGCCTGCTGCAGCGCGGGCGCGGGTGCGCGGTCGTCGGTGAGCAGCCACAGCTTGTCGATGCGCACGCGCTCGCGGCCGGTCATCTCGCGCAGCTGGCGCTGCAGGTACAGCAGCTTCTGGCACTCGGCGTCGCAGTCGCCGCTGCCGGCGACCACCAGCAGCCACTGGCCCTTGAGCGTGTCGGCGGGGACTGTGCGGCCGTCGAGCGTGCGCAGCGCGAGTGCAGGCAGCGGGTGCGGCGGCTCGACCAGCGCGGCGTAGTTGTTGCGGCCCTCGGGACGGATGACGAAGTAGGTGAAGTACGAGGCGATCACGGGCGAGGCGCACGCCAGCAGCACCAGCAGCATCTTCAGCCGCCCGCTGCGCGTGCGCCGCGCCTGCGCGTCGACTTCGGGCCGGGGCATCGAGTGCACCGTCAGGCCGAGCGGCTCAAGCGGCGCGCCGGCGGGGGCGGAGGAGTTGGAACCAGACATAAAGACCCGTGATCAGCGCCGCCAGCGAGAACCACTGGACGGCATAGCCGTAGTGCTTGTGCACGTCCACCGCCGGCAGCGGCCAGCGGCGTCGAAGCCCGTCGGCTGCCGGCGCTGCCGCCGCATCGCCATCGTCGAGCTGCAGCAGCGTGAGCGGACGCAAGGAAAGCTGCGTCTCGTCCGCAAAGGATTCAATCGAAAGATTTTGACGGATGGGGCCCGCCTCGCCGTCCAGCGGGGTGAATTCGTAGAGCCGTGCCGGCGGCCCCTGCACCCTCGCGACCAGCGTCACCGGCGCCTGCGGCGTGGGCACTTCGGGCAGCCGGGTGCGCTCCTGCGCGTCGCGCGGCACCCAGCCGCGCTGCACCAGCACGGCGCTGCCGTCGTCCAGGCGCAGCGGCGTGAGCACGAAGAAGCCGGGGCGCCCGTCCATCTGCCGGTTGTCGAGAAACACGGTGTGGCCCGGCACCCATTGCCCGCGCACCGTGGCACGCCGGTGCAATTGCTGTGCTGCCTGCGCGGCCGTGCTCGCCAGCTCGGACGCAGGCAGCGGCGGCAGCGCGGCCTGGGCCTCGACGGCCTGCTGCAGCGCCTGCTTCTGCGCCGCGCGGTCGAGCTGCCACAGTCCCAGCCGCGCCGTCAGCAGCGCGGTCGCCAGAGCCGCCAGCGCCACCACGAGGCGCCGTGCACGCGCGCTCAGCATGGGCACCGGCACCGGCGCCGCAGCGGCGCGATGCCAGAATGGCCGCCCATGAAAACCATCATCGTGCTGGCGCTGCTGTGCATCCTGGCGGCGCTGGCCGGCGCCGGCGTGCTGATGCTGCGCCGCAGGCCGGACGACGCTGCCGGCGCCCCCGGCGCACGGCCCGACAAGCGCATGGCCCGCGCGCTGGCGCTGCGCGTGGGGTTGTCGGTGGCGCTGTTCGTGTTCATCTTGTTCAGCTACCTGATGGGCTGGATCCAGCCCACCGGCCTTCCCGTCGTGCGCTGACGACCTGGCGCCGCACCGGGCGGCGGCGCCTGCGCCGTCGGCGCTCAGAGCCAGTACACCAGCAGGTACAGGCCCAGCCACACCACGTCCACGAAGTGCCAGTACCACGCGGCGCCCTCGAAGCCGAAGTGGCGCTCGGGCGTGAAGTGCCCCTTCATCAGCCGCAGCGTGATGAACAGCAGCATCAGCATGCCCACGAACACGTGGAAGCCGTGGAAGCCGGTGAGCATGAAGAAGGTCGAGCCGAAGATGCCCGAGCTGAGCTTGAGGTTCAGGTCCTGGTAGGCATGGGCGTACTCGTAGGCCTGCACGCACAGGAAGGTCGCGCCCAGCGCCACCGTGATCCACATCCAGGCGATGCACTTGGCGCGACGCCCGGCGATGAGCGCGTGGTGCGCGATGGTCAGCGTCACGCCCGAGGTCAGCAGCAGCGCGGTGTTGATGGTGGGCAGCGGCCAGGGTCCGATGGTCGAGAAGGGCTCGACGATGCCCGCGGGCGAGGCCGTGGTGCCGGGCTGGTCGGTGGGCCAGGCCGCCTTGAAGTCAGGCCACAGCAGGCTGTTGTTGAGGTCGCCGAGCGTGGGGATGGTGTAGTAGCGCGACCAGAACAGCGCGCCGAAGAAGGCGCCGAAGAACATCACCTCCGAGAAGATGAACCAGCTCATGCTCCAGCGGTAGGAGATGTCGATGTTGCGGCCGTAGAGCCCGCTCTCGCTCTCGCGCACCGCGTCGCCGAACCACTGGAACATCACCACCGCCCACCACAGCAGGCCGAAGAGGAGCGAGTACGCGCCCCAGCTATGGCCGTTGATCCACTGGGCCGCGCCCAGGATCACGAAGAACAGCCCGATGGACGTCATCAGTGGATGCCGTGACGGGCTCGGCACGAAGTAGTGGGGCACGCTGCCCTGGTGCGTTGCTGCGGACATGCCGGGTTTCTCCTCGAAGGTTGCTGTCTCGAAGGTTGCTCTTGTGTCGCGCGGGTCAGGCGGCCACGCCGCTGCCCACCACCCATCTCACCAGCAGCACCAGCAGCGCCACGAACAGCGCCGCGGCCACGAGGCCGGCGACGATGACGTGTTGCGGCTTGAGCTGGCTGACATCCTGTTCGTAGTCGCTGCTGCGGCGCACGCCGAAGAAGGACCACGCCACCGCCTTGAAGCTGCGCCGCCAAGAGCCCCGGCGCCGCATGCCCTCGTCGCCGCGGCCCGCGTTGCTCACGAGCGCGGCTCCGTCGCCTGCGCTGCGGCGCTGTTCTTGCCGCCGGCCACCTCGAAGAAGGTGTAGGACAGCGTGATGGTCGTGACGTCGCGCGGCAGCTTGGGGTCGATCACGAAAGTCACCGGCCACTGCCGCGACTCGCCCGGCGCCAGCGTGTACTCGTTGAAGCAGAAGCACTCGACCTTGTTGAAGTAGGCCGTGGCCTGCTTGGGCGCGTAGCTCGGGATGGCCTGCGCCGTCATCGTGCGCGGCTGGCGGTTGCGGAAGTCGTACATCACCGTGACCAGCTCGCCCGGATGCACCTGCAGCGCGGCCTGCGCGGGCTTGAAGTCCCAGGGCCCGCGCGCGTTGGCGTCGAACTCCACCGTGACGGTGCGGCTGCGGTCCACCTGCGTGTTGGCCACGTCCACGCCGGAACGGCCGAAGCCGGCGGTCTGACGCTCCGACAGCGACAGCACGTTGATGCCCAGCGCCTCGCAGATGTGCCTGTACAGCGGCACCAGCGCGTAGCCGAATCCGAACATCAGCACCGCTACCAGCGCGAGCTTGGCCACCATCTGCACGTTGTCGCGGCGCAGCCGGGCCTGGCGGCGGGGGTCCATGCGGCGCTCTCCTCTTGGTTGATGCGCGTGCGGCCCTGGGGCTCAGGGCCCCAGCAGCACGATCTTGGCGGCGAAGCCCACCGCGAAAGCCGCAGCCACCGATGCCAGGATCAGCGCCAGGCGCAGGTTGGCGCGGCGGCGTTGCGCGGCCCGGGCCTCGGCATCGCGGTCCGGCGGCGTCATGGCGTGCTCCATCGCCAGCGCCTCAACCCACCACGCGCGTGGCCGTGGCATCCAGGCGCGGCGGCGTCTCGAAGGTGTGGAACGGCGCCGGCGACGGCACCTCCCACTCCAGCCCCTCGGCGCCGTCCCAGGGCCGCTGCGGCGCGGGCTGGCCCTGGCCGCGCATCATCGGCAGCACCACGAACAGGAAGAAGTACACCTGCATCAGCCCGAAGCCGAAGGCGCCGACCGAGGCCAGGGCGTTGAAATCGGCGAACTGCATCGGGTAGTCGGCGTAGCGGCGCGGCATGCCCGCCAGGCCGAGGAAGTGCATCGGGAAGAAGGTGACGTTGAAGAAGATCAGCGAGCCCCAGAAGTGCAGCTTGCCGCGCGTCTCCGAGTACATCGTGCCGGTCCACTTCGGGCCCCAGTAGTACACGCCCGCGAACAACGCAAACAGCGAGCCCGCGACCAGCACGTAGTGGAAGTGCGCCACCACGTAGTAGGTGTCCTGCAGCTGGATGTCCACCGGCGCCATGGACAGGATCAGCCCGGTGAAGCCGCCCATCGAGAACACGAAGATGAAGCCTACCGCGAACAGCATGGGCGTCTCGAAGGTCATGGAGCCGCGCCACATCGTGGCGACCCAGTTGAACACCTTCACGCCCGTGGGGATGGCAATAAGCATCGTGGCGTACATGAAGAACAGCTGCCCCGTCACCGGCATGCCCGTGGTGAACATGTGGTGCGCCCAGACGATGAACGACAGGATCGCGATCGAGGCGGTGGCGTACACCATGGAGGTGTAGCCGAAGAGCTTCTTGCGCGCGAAGGCCGGCACGATCTGGCTGATGATGCCGAAGGCCGGCAGGATCATGATGTAGACCTCGGGATGCCCGAAGAACCAGAAGATGTGCTGGTACATCACCGGGTCGCCGCCGCCGCCGGGCTGGAAGAAGGCGGTGCCGAAGTGGCGGTCGGTGAGCGTCATGGTGATGGCGCCGGCGAGCACCGGCATCACGGCGATGAGCAGATACGCGGTGATGAGCCAGGTCCAGCAGAACAGCGGCATCTTCATCAGCGTCATGCCCGGCGCGCGCATGTTCAGGATCGTGACGATGATGTTGATCGAGCCCATGATCGAGCTCGCGCCCAGGATGTGCATGGCGAAGATGCCCGCATCCATCGACGGGCCCATCTGCAGCGTCAGCGGCGCGTAGAGCGTCCAGCCTGCCGCAGGTGCTCCGCCGGGCATGAAGAACGAGCCCACCAGCATCAGCGCCGCGGGGATCATCAGCCAGAAGCTGAAGTTGTTCATGCGCGCGAAGGCCATGTCCGGCGCGCCGATCTGCAGCGGCACCATCCAGTTCGCGAAGCCGACGAAGGCCGGCATGATCGCGCCGAACACCATGATCAGCCCGTGCATGGTGGTGAACTGGTTGAACAGCTGCGGGTTGACGAACTGCAGCCCGGGCTGGAACAGCTCCAGCCGGATCAGCAGCGCCAGCACCCCGCCCACCATCAGCATGGTGAAGCTGAACAGCAGGTACAGCGTGCCGATGTCCTTGTGGTTGGTCGCGAACAGCCAGCGCCGCCAGCCGTGCGGATGCGCATGCGCCTCGTCGTGGGCGGCGCCGTGTTGGGGAAGAACTGCGCTCATGGAGGCTATTTCCTTTCAGGTGGCGGCGCGGCGCCTTACTTGCGCGCTGCCACGATCTCGGCGGGCTGCACGGTCTGGCCGGTACGGTTGGACCAGGCGTTCTTGGTATAGGTGATGACGGCGGCGATCTCGGTGTCGGAGAGCTGCTTCCACGCCGGCATGCCGTTGGGCAGGCCGTTGAGCATCACCGCGATCTGCTTGCCGTGGTCAGCGTCGGTGACCAGCGCCGAGCCGTCCAGGCGCTTGATCGGACCCGCGCCCTGCCCATCCGCGCGGTGGCAGGCGGCGCAGTTGGCGGCATAGACCTTCTCGCCGCGCGCCACCAGGTCGGCCTGTGTCCAGACCTTGGCCGGATCATCGGCCGCGGCAGCCATCTTCTTCTGCTGTGCCGCCACCCAGGCGCTGTAGTCGGCCTGCGACAGCACCTTCACGTGGATCGGCATGTACGCGTGCTCCTTGCCACAGAGTTCGGCGCACTGGCCGTAGTAGTCGCCGGTCTTGTCGGCGCGGAACCAGGTGTCGCGCACGAAGCCGGGGATGGCGTCCTGCTTGACGCCGAAGGCCGGGATCATCCAGGCGTGGATGACGTCGCTGGCGGTGGTGACGATGCGGATCTTCCTGTCCACCGGCACCACCAGCGGGTTGTCGACCTTGAGCAGGTAGTCGTCGCCTTGCGGCTTGCCGGCGTCGGACATCTGGCGGTGCGTCGCGTCCAGCGTCGAAAGGAAGTTGATGCCCTGCCCTTCGCCGTTGAGGTAGTCGTAGCCCCACTTCCACTGGTAGCCCGTGGCCTTGATGGTGAGGTCGGCGTTGGTGGTGTCCTTCATCGCCACCACGGCCTTGGTCGCGGGCAGCGCCATGCCGATGACGATGAGGAAGGGCACGATGGTCCAGGCCACTTCCACCGCCGTGCTCTCGTGGAAGTTGGCAGCCTTGGCGCCGCGCGAGCGCCGGTGCTTGAGGATCGAATAGAACATCACGCCGAACACGGCCACAAAGATGGCCGTGCAGATCACCAGCATGAAGTTGTGCAGCCAGATCAGCTCGGCAGCGATGCGCGTGGCCGGCGGATGCAGGTTGGTCTGGTTGACCGCCGGGCCGCCCGGCAGGTCGTTGACCGCCATGGCGGCATGGGTGGCCAGCAGCGCGCCGCCTGCCAGCGTGGCCTGGGCGAGGCGGCCCGTGAGCGTCCTGATTTGGTTCATGGTCCTCACTCTTGTTGCATTGCCGTGTTCTTGGAACGCGCCGGCGGCTGCAGCCCCACGGTGCGCAGCGCCCGCCGCAGTTCCTGCGCCAGCTGCAGGCGCAGTTCCGGGCGCAGGTAGCGGCCCACCCGCATCTGCCGTCCCTCGCCGGAGAGTTCCACCAGGGAGCCTTGGGCCCGTGCCGGCTCCACGCGCACGCGCGCGGCACGGAACTCCATGCGCTCGGTGCGCGCGCCGCAACGGTGCTCGACCACGAGGGCACCGTCGGCCAGCGTGAGCAGCTCGCGGTCGGCGGCATGGCGCGCGTACAGCAGCAGCACCGTGCCCAGCAGTGCCAACTCGCCCGCGGCCAGCGCCGCAGCCATGGACACGCCTTGCCACCAGAAGAACAGCGTCACTGCCAGCGTCACGGCACCGGCCAGGCTCCAGGCCCTCAGATGCCGGCGCGGCCCCAGCGCGCCGTTGCGGCCGAGCACCCAGCGCAGGCCGCGACCATCGTCGAGTTCGCAACCGAACTGCCAGTTTTTTCGCGCGGCCGGCGTGGGCCAGGGGCTCGGAGCAACGGTCGCGGTCATGTCGGGTCTGGGACTCTAGCCGGACAGCGGCGCGGTCCGCGCGCCGGTGCTGAAGCAGGTTTAGCAGGTTTTGTCGTTGACGAAACGCAAATACTGTTCAGGAACCGATGGATTCTAGGCAGAGTTTGCGTTGCGTCGAAGCATCTTTGCCTGATTCCGACGCCCCGTGCAACCTTGGGAAAACCTCAGGTGCGCCGCGCGCGCACCATCTGTCGCATTTCTTCCAGGCCCACTTCGGTACGCTCGGCCACGCGCGGACGCGGCGCGGCCTTGAAGGCATGGCCGTAGACCAGCTCGAAGGACAGCGCCGGGCGGCCGTCGGCGCCGGCCAGCGCCTGCAGCGCCTCGGCCAGCCGCCGCCGCCAGCGCGGAGTGCGCCATCCTGCAACACGCCGCGGATCGGCATTGACACCGAAGGTGCGCAATTCGGCCAGGGCGGCCGCGGCATCGGCCCAGTTCAGCTTGATCACTTCCTGGTCCATCACCGGATCGGCAAAGCCGGCATGCACCAGCATGTCGCCCAGGTCGTGCATGTCCACGAATTCGGCCATGGGCGAACCCCATCCGCGCTCGCGGTAGAGCGTGCGCAGCTCGACCAGCGTGCCCGGGCCGAAGGTAGAGAACATCAGGAAGCCGTCCACGGCCAGCGCGCGGTGCCACTGCGCAAACAGCGCCGTCGGGTCGGCATGGCCGTGCAGCGCCATGTTCGACCACAGCAACTGCGCCGCGCCGCTCGCCACCGCGTCCTCGGCCAGCGGCGCGGCCGCGGCGGCACCGCCCCAGCGCCGCAGCGACCACCAGGGCGCCGGCGACGGCGCTGCCTGCGCGTTGCGCACGGCCTTGGGCTCGACCACGAGCTGCCGCGCCTTCGGATAGGCCTCGCGCAGCAGCGCCTCGCTCGCACCCAGGAAGCCCGGCCACTGCAGCACCACCTCTGGCGTGCGCCGGATGATCGGCAGCCGGTCCGCCATGCGCCGCGCCGCCTCGGCATGCAGCCACGGCGCTTCTTCGGCACGGGCCATGCGCCGCACGGCGCGCTGCACGGCGCGCGTGTCGAGCGCGCGGGAATTCGAGGATTCGGTGGGAGCGTTCATGAGAGGGCCGGGCAGTATATTGAGCCGATGCCCGCCCGCCTCCGCCGGGGTCTTGGCGCCCTGGCCGCGCTCGCCGCCCGGCTGCCCAGCCAGTGCGCCGTGTGCCATGCCTGGGACGCCGGGCGCCTGTGCCGAGACTGCTGCACGCGCTTCATCCCGCTCGTGCCGCGCTGCCCCGGCTGCGCCCTGCCCCTGGCGGCGCCGGGCGCACCCTGCGCCGACTGCCTGCGCATGCCGCTGCCCTTCGAGCGCTGCGTCGCGGCACTGGACTATGCCTGGCCCTGGAGCGGCGTGATCGGGCAGCTCAAGTTCCGAGACGGGCTCGACCTGACCGCCGCGCTGTCGGCGCTGCTGCTGCAGGCGCTGCAGCGCGCCGCGCCCCCGCCGGTGGAGTTGCTGCTGCCGCTGCCGCTGGGCCCGCAGCGCCTGCGCGAGCGCGGCTACAACCAGGCCTGGGAGCTGGCGCGTCGCGTCGCGCTGGCGCTGGACCTGCAAGCCGACGCGCGGCTGCTGCTGCGCCTGATCGACACGCCGCGCCAGAGCGGGCTGGCGCAGGCCGAGCGCCAGCTCAACGTGCGCGGCGCCTTCGGACTGGCACCGGGGCGCGCGAGTGCGCTGCGCGGCCGCCGCGTGGCCCTGATCGACGACGTCATGACCACCGGCGCCACCGCTGCCGAGGCCGCGCGCACGCTGCTGGACGCCGGCGCCGCCGCGGTGCAGCTGTGGGTGCTGGCGCGCACGCCGCGGCCGTCGGATACCTGAGCGGCCCGGGCACGAGCCTGGCGCCGACAATTGCGGGATGTTCCGAATCGTCCTCGTCCACCCGCAGATCCCGCCCAACACGGGCAACGTCATCCGGCTCGCTGCCAACACCGGCTGCGAGCTGCACCTGGTGGAGCCGCTGGGCTTTTCCATGGAGGACAAGCTGCTGCAGCGCGCCGGGCTCGACTACCACGAGTACGCCAGCGTGCGCCGCCATGCCGACTGGGACGCCTTCGTGACCGCCGAGCGGCCCGATGCGCGGCGCTGCTTTGCCTTCACCACGCGCGGCACGCGTGCGCTGGGCGACGTGGCCTGGCAACCGGGCGACTGGCTCGTTTTCGGCAGCGAGACGGCCGGGCTGCCGCCGGCGCTGCGCGAGAGCTTCGACCCGGCACAGCGCATCCGGCTGCCGATGCGCCCCGGACAGCGCAGCCTGAACCTGAGCAACGCCGTGGCGGTGTCGGTGTTCGAGGCCTGGCGCCAGAACGGCTACGCCGGCGCGGTCTGACGCGGCTGCACGACGCGCCCTCGGCCTGCCAGGAAAAAGGCCGGTCAATGCCGGCCTTGGGTGATCGCGGGGCGCCTCTGCAGCGCCTCAGCTGTAGCGCTCGGTGTTGGGCGCACGCTGCATCAGCTGCCACACCGCGTCGGTCGGCGCCAGGCGGCCTTCGAGCACGGCCACCACGGCCTCGGTGATGGGCATCTGCACAGCCCTGTCGCGGGCGCGGCGCAGCACCGTGGCAGCGCTGTAGACGCCTTCGGCCACATGGCCCAGGTGCGTCAGCACTTCGGGCAGCGTCTGGCCCGCAGCCAGCTGCAGCCCGACGCGGCGGTTGCGCGAGAGCTCGCCCGTGGCGGTGAGCACCAGGTCGCCCAGTCCGGACAGGCCCATGAAGGTTTCCACCTGCGCACCCAGCGCCACGCCCAGCCGGGTCATCTCGGCCAGGCCGCGCGTGATCAGCGCCGCGCGCGCGTTCAGGCCCAGCTCCAGCCCGTCGCACAGGCCCGTGGCGATGGCCAGCACGTTCTTGACCGCGCCGCCCACTTCCACGCCCACCGGGTCGGCGCTGGTGTAGACGCGCAGCGCCTCGCCGTGAAAGGCCTGCACCGCCAGCTCGCACAGCGCCGCGTCGGCACTGGCGGCCACCAGCGCGGTGGGCTTCAACTGCGCCACCTCGGCCGCGAAGCTGGGGCCGGAGAGCACGCCGGTGGCCGCGCTCGGACACACCTCGCGCGCGATCTCATGGCCCAGGCGCCCGGTATCGGCCTCGAAGCCCTTGCACAGCCACAGCGCGCGCGCGCCTTCGGGCAGCCGTTGCAGCATGCCGCGCAGGCCCGACATGGGCGTGGCGATCACGAGCAGACCTGCGCGCGCATGCGCCAGCGCCGCGTCGAAGTCGCTGGCGACGGCCAGCGCCGCGGGCAGCTCGACGCCGGGCAGGTAGCGCTCGTTGCGGCGCTGCGCGCGCAGCGCCTGCGCCTGGCCCGCGTCGCGCGCCCACAGCAGCACCTCGTGGCGTGCGGCGGCCTGCACCGCCAGCGCGGTGCCCCAGGCGCCCGCGCCCAGGACGCTGATCCTCATGCCCTGCCCGCGCAAGGCGTCGTCAGGCGACGTTGCCCTGCTGCGCGGCGAGCTGCTGCTGCTGCGCTTCGAACATGGCCTGGAAGTTCACCTCGGCCAGCATCACCGGCGGGAAGCCGGCGCGGGTGCAGACGTCGGAGACGATGGCGCGCAGGTACGGATAGACCATGCCCGGGCAGGCGATGCCGATGATGGCCTGCAGCTGGTCCTGCGGAATGTTGCGGATCTCGAAGATGCCGGCCTGCTTGGCCTCGACCAGGAACAGCGTCTTGTCGCCGATCTTGGTCGTGACGGTGGCGGTGACGCAGACCTCGTAAATGCCGTCGGTGATGGTCTCGGCCGACAGGCCCAGGTTGATCTCGACCTGGGGCTGCTGCTGCTCGGTGAGGATCTGCGGCGAGTTCGGCTGCTCCAGCGACAGGTCCTTCAGGTACATGCGCTGGATCTGGAACACCGGGGTCTGCTCTTGGTCGGCCATGGTCTCGTCTCGAAGAAAAGAAGGCCCGCGACTTGCGGGCGGGGCCGATTATCACGCAGCGCCACGGCGGCTTTGCGACCCTGCCTTGACCCGGGACAAGGTCCGGGCCCGGGCGCGCCGTCAGCCCTGCAGCAGGGGCATCAGGCCGCCGCGCTGGTCCAGCGCGACGAGGTCGTCGCAGCCGCCCACGTGCGTGTCGCCGATGAAGATCTGCGGCACGGTGCGCCGCCCGGTGAGCTCCATCATGACGGCACGCTGCGACGGGTCCTGGTCGATGCGCACTTCCTCGATGTGCTCGACGCCGCGCTGCTTGAGCAGCTGCTTGGCGCGCTGGCAGTAGGGGCAGACCAGCGTGGTGTACATCTTGACGGCATTCATCGCAGGACGGGCGCGGTGCGCGCAACGGGTTGGTGGCAGATGGCGCGATTGTCCGCGCCGCCTTCAACCCTTGCAGGCGCCGGGCGACTTGGCCCCGGCCATGCCGCCACCCGCCAAGGCCGTTGCCTGCGCAACGGCTGCGGGCCTTGCGCCGGGTCCGGGCTTCAGGCCGCGGACTCGATGGGCAGGTTGGCCTCGCGCCAGGCGGCCATGCCGCCGGCCACCGCCTGGCTGTTCTCGTAGCCGCGCTTCTTGAGCAGCGCCACGGCGCGCGTGGCGCGGTTGCCGGTGGCGCACATCACCAGCAGCGGCAGGGCCTTGTTGCTGGGCAGCGCGGTGGCGGTCTCGATCTGCGACAGCGGCACGTTGCGCGCGCCCGTGGCATGCGACTTGGCGAACTCGGCGGGCTCGCTCACGTCGATGAGCACGCCCTTCTCGCGGTTGATGATCCGCACGGCCTCGGCGGTGCTCACGGCGCCGCCGGCGGCGCCGCCGCGAAGGGCCGGCCACAGCAGCAAGCCGCCGGAGACCAGCGCGGCCAGGATCAGGTACCAGTTCTGGAGCAGGAATGTCACGGCGTTTGCAAGGGGCTGGTCAAAGCCGCGAATTATAGAATTCAAGGATTTGCCGCCCGCATCCGCCCCTTGCGCGACCGTCGGCGGCGGCTGCGCCCGGCAGCACCGGTTTCTTCACTCTCAAGACCTAGGCCTCCCATGTACAAGCTCGTGCTGATCCGCCACGGCGAATCGACCTGGAACCTCGAAAACCGCTTCACCGGCTGGACCGACGTGCCGCTGACCGACACCGGCGTGGCCCAGGCGCGCCAAGCCGGCCGGCTGCTCAAGGAAGGCGGCTGGGAGTTCGACGTCGCCTACACCTCGGTGCTCAAGCGCGCCATCTGGACGCTGTGGCACTGCCTCGACGAGATGGACCGCACCTGGCTGCCCGTGGTCAAGGACTGGCGACTCAACGAGCGCCACTACGGCGCGCTGCAGGGCCTCAACAAGGCCGACATGGCCAAGCAGTACGGCGACGAGCAGGTGCTGATCTGGCGCCGCAGCTACGACACGCCGCCGCCCGCGCTCGACGCCGCCGACCCGCGCGGCCAGCGTCAGGACCCGCGCTACGCCCGGCTCGACCCCGAGCAGGTCCCGCTCACCGAGTGCCTGAAGGACACCGTGGCGCGCGTGCTGCCGGCCTGGAACGAGGTGCTCGCCCCGGCCATCAAGTCCGGCCAGCGCCTCGTCATCGCCGCGCACGGCAACAGCATCCGCGCCCTCGTGAAGTACCTCGACGGCATCAGCGACACCGAGATCGTCGGCCTGAACATCCCCAACGGCATCCCGCTGGTGTACGAGCTCGACGCCGAATTGAAGCCCATCCGCCGCTACTACCTGGGCGACGCCGAAGCCGCCGCCAAGGCCGCCGCGGCCGTGGCCAACCAGGGCAAGGCTTGAATCACAGCTTTTCCCGCGTGAGATGACGAAGGGGCCGCGAGGCCCCTTTTTCACGTCCGGCACACGGGCTTGCGGGCTACAGCGCCAGCGCCGCCTGCGCCAGCAGCGGCGCGACGCTGACCACGTTGCTCGGGTGCGGCACGGCGTCGGTGCTCCAGACATGGCGCACGCCGGCCTCGTGCAGCTGCGCCAGCGCGTCGCCCACGAAGAGCGCGTGCGTCACCGCCACGTCCACCGAGGCCGCGCCGCGCGCCAGCGCCTGCGTCGCCGCGGCGATCAGCGTCTGCCCGGTGCTGGCCACGTCGTCGAGCAGCACCACGGCGCGGGCGCCGAACTCGAAGGGCGGCAGCTCCAGGATCACCTCGCGGTCGCCCAGCCGGTGCTTGCGCCCGATGCCATGCTCCAGGCCGCGCGCGGCCGCCGCGGCCTGCACCCATTGCGCCGCCTCCTCGTCCGGGCCGATCAGGATCGGGCGGTCCAGCTGTCCCGCCACCCACTCGCCCAGCAGCGGCGCCGCCGACAGCGCCAGCGCGCGCCGGCCCGGGAACAGTTCTTCCATGGAATGCACGCGGTGCAGGTGCGGGTCCACCGTCAGCACCGCGTCGAAGAGCCCGCCCAGCAGCGCCGCGACGTGGCGCTGGCTCACCACCTCGCCGGGCGTGAAGGCCATGTCCTGGCGCATGTAGGCCAGGTACGGCGCCAGCAGCACCAGCTCGCGCGCGCCCAGCTCGCGCGCCGCCGGTGCGCACAGCGCCAGCTCCAGCAGCTTTTCATTGGGCCGCTGCAGGCCGCGCAGCATCAGCACGCGCGGCGGCAGGCTTTCGGGCAGGCGCAGCCGCAGCTCGCCATCGGGAAACTGGTGCCGCTGCACGAAGGCCAGCGGCGCGCCCAGCGCCTGCGCCAGCGCCTGCGCCAGCGGCGCCTCGTCGTCGAAGGCCAGCAGGATCTGCTCGCTCATGGAACTTCTCCCCAACGGTTTTCCGGGGTGGTGCCTGAAAAAGCGCCGTGTGTCAGCGCCTCTCGGAAGGCTGCAGCGCCTGCGCGATGGTCTCGCGCAGCTGCGCCGCCAGCGCACGGCGGTCGGCATGCGCCACCGCCTGCGGCGGCAGCACGCGCAGCTCGACCGTGAGCCCCTGCGCGCAGGCCAGCGCCCACAGGCTCTGCGCCAGCGTCGTGTCGCCGACGAAGCGCGCGGCCGGGCTGACCGCGTGCCCAGGGTCGCTGTAGCGCAGCGCCACCGGCTGCACCGGCGCGCCGCTGACGATCACGGCCTGCAGCAGATTGGCGTGGAAGGGCAGCGGCTCGTGGCCCTCGCCGGTGGTGCCCTCGGGAAACACCGCCACCGTGTCGCCCTGCTGCAGCGCCTGCGTGATGGCGTGCAGCACGCGCATGGCGTCGCGCGCGCGCTCGCGCTGCAGGTACAGCGTGTCGGCGCCGTCCACCAGCCGCCCCACCAGTGGCCACTGCCGCACCTCGGCCTTCGACACGAAGCGCGCCTGCGGGCACAGCGCGTGGATGGCGGCGATGTCCAGCCACGACACGTGGTTCGCCACGATCAGCTTGGCGCCCGGGCGGAAGCTGCCGTGCGTGCGCAGCTCCAGCCCAAGCACCTGCAGCAGCCGGCGCGACCACGCGCCGATGCGCGCCTGGCGCTGCGCCGGGTTCATGCGCGGGAACAGCAGCAGCACCGTGGCCAGGCCCCGCAGCCCGTGCAGCACCGTGCGCGCCAGGCGCCAGGCCGCGCGCAGCCGGCGCAGCGGCGGCACCGGCGCGGGCCGGGCCGCCAGCGAGGACACGGAAGAGTCGGGACGGCCCTGCATCGGCGGCGTGCGCTGCGGCCTCAGAAGGACTCGTGCGCCACCGTGCCGGCCACCAGCGTGGCCACCACGCGCCCGGGCAGCAGGCTGCCGGTGTGCTCGAAGGCGAACGGCGTGTGCTTGCCCTGGCTGCGCAGCTGCGAGGCGTCGAGTCCCCACTGCGCCTGCGCGTCGAACAGGCAGACGTCGGCCACGCCGCCCTCCACCAGCCGCCCCGCGCTGGAGGCCAGCGAGCCCAGCGCCTCGCCCAGCACGCCCACCGGGCCGCTGGTCACGCGCGCGAGCGTGTCGGCCAGCGACAGCCCCTGCTCCTGGCCCCATTTCAGCGCCAGGCTCAGCAGCAGCTCCAGCCCCGTGGCACCGGGCTCGGCCTCGGCGAAGGGCAGGTTCTTGGCGTCCTCGTCCACCGGTGTGTGGTCCGACACCAGCGCGTCGATGGTGCCGTCGGCCAGCCCCGCGCGCAGCGCGTCGCGGTCGCGCTGCTGGCGCAGCGGCGGCGTCAGGCGCATGGCGGCATTGAAGAAGCCGATGTCCACGTCCGTCAGGTGCAGCGAGTTGATGCTCACGTCCGCCGTCACCGGCAGCCCCTGCGCCTTGGCCTGGCGCAGCAGCGCCACGCCTTCGGCGCTGGAGAGGCGGCACAGGTGCACGCGCGCGCCGGTGACCTTGACCAGCTCGAAGAGGGTGTGCAGCGCCACCGTCTCGGCCGCCACGGGCACGCCGGAGAGGCCCAGCCGCGTCGCCACCGCGCCGCTGGCGGCCACGCCCGAGCCCAGCCACGGGTCCTGCGGGCGCAGCCACACGGCATAGCCGTAGGTGCTGGCGTACTGCAGCGCGCGCACCAGCACCGCCGTGTCGCGCACGGGAGCCTCGGCCTGCGCGAAGCCGATGCAGCCGCTCTCGGTGAGCTCGGCCATCTCGGTCAGCGCCTTGCCTTCCAGGCCGCGCGTGAGCGCGCCCAGCGGGAACAGGCGGCAGCGGCTGAGCTTGCGGGCGCGGAACTTGAGCATGTCCACCAGCCCCGGCTCGTCCAGCGGCGGGTCGGTGTCCGGGGGGCAGACCAGGCTGGTGACGCCGCCGGCGGCGGCCGCGGCCAGCTCGCTCTCCAGCATGCCCTCGTGCTCGTGGCCGGGCTCGCGCAGCCGCGCGGCCAGGTCCACCAGGCCCGGCGCGACCACCAGGCCGTCGGCGTCGATGACGCGCTCGGCCTCGAAATCCGGGCTCACCGCGCCGATGGTCAGGATGCGCCCGGCGGCAATCGCCACGTCGGCCACCTCGTCGCGGCCCGAGGCCGGGTCCACGACGCGGCCGTTCTTGATCAGGATCTTCATAAACGGCTTCAGGCCTCGTTGCCGGCCAGGATGCTCATCACCGCCATGCGCACGGCGATGCCGAAGGTGACCTGCGGCAGGATCACGCTGTGGCGCCCGTCGGCCACGGCCGAGTCGATCTCCACGCCGCGGTTGATCGGGCCCGGGTGCATGACGATGGCGTCGGGGCGCGCCAGCGCCAGCTTCTCCTCGGTCAGGCCGTAGTGCTTGAAGAACTCGCCCGCGCTGGGCAGCAGCGCGCCGCCCATGCGCTCGTTCTGCAGCCGCAGCATGATGATCACGTCGGCGTCGCGGATGCCCTCGGCCATGTCGCGGCACACGCGCACGCCCATCTCGCGCAGGTTGTCCGGCACCAGCGTCTTCGGTCCCACCACGCGGATCTCGGGCACGCCCAGCGTGGTCAGCGCGTGGATGTCCGAGCGCGCCACGCGCGAGTGCACGATGTCGCCCACGATCGCCACCGTGAGGTTGGTGAAGTCCTTCTTGAAGTGCCGGATCGTGTACATGTCCAGCAGCCCCTGCGTCGGGTGCGCGTGGCGCCCGTCGCCGGCATTGACCACGTGCACGTGCGGCGCGCAGTGCTGGGCGATCAGGTAGGGCGCGCCCGATTCGCTGTGCCGCACCACGAACATGTCGGCCTGCATGGCCGAGAGGTTGGCGATGGTGTCGAGCAGGCTTTCGCCCTTGGCGGTGGAGGAGCGCGCGATGTCGAGGTTGATCACGTCGGCCGAGAGCCGCTTGGCCGCGATCTCGAACGTGGTGCGCGTGCGCGTGCTGTTCTCGAAGAACAGGTTGAACACGCTCTTGCCGCGCAGCAGCGGCACCTTCTTGATGTCGCGCTCGCCCACGGCGAGGAAGGTGGAGGCGGTGTCGAGGATCTGCGTGAGCACCGCGCGCGGCAGGCCCTCGGTGGACAGCAGGTGGATCAGCTCGCCGTGGCTGTTGAGCTGCGGATTGCGGCGCGAGAGCATCAGGCGGCGTCCTCCAGGGCGAAAGTGAAGCGGCCCGCGCCGTCGCGCGCCAGCGACAGGCGCTGCGCCGCCGGCAGCGTGAGCTTGGCTGCGGCAAAGGCCGGCTCGATGGGCAGCTCGCGGGCGCCGCGGTCCACCAGCACCGCCAGCGTCACGCTGGCCGGGCGGCCGAAGTCGAACAGCTCGTTGATCACCGCGCGCGTGGTGCGCCCGGTGTAGACCACGTCGTCGATCAGCAGGATGTGGCGCCCGTCCACGCTGAAGGGCAGCTTGGTGGCGTCGCTCGTGGCCATGCCGCGCGAGCCGAAATCGTCGCGGTGCAGCGCGCTGGAGATGACGCCGGGGGCGCCGGCCAGGCGCAGGTCGGCGTGCAGCCGCTCGGCCAGCCAGGCGCCGCCGCTCCACACGCCCACCAGCGCGGCTTGTTCGGCATCGGCCGGGCGCAGCAGCCGCGCCACGCCGCGCAGCAGCTCGCCGTACAGCGCCTCGGCGTCCAGGGAAAGGTTGCTCATGCTTGTCGGAGAAATTGCTCCAGGATCAACGCGGCCGCGGCCGCGTCCAGGTCGCGCGCACCGGCGGCCTCGGCCTCGGTGCTGGTGTAGCGCTCGTCCACCTCGTGCACCGGCAGCCGGAAGCGGCCGTGCAACTGGCGCGCGAAGCGCTGCGCGCGGCGCGTATTGTCGTGCGCAGCGCCGTCGGGGTGATAAGGCACGCCCACCACCAGCGCATCGGGACGCCATTCGCGGATGAGTTTTTCAACCGCCGCGAAGCGCTCGTCGGTCTTCTCGGTGGCGATGGTGGTCAGCGGCGTGGCGCTGCGCGTGACGGTGTTGCCGCTGGCCACGCCGGTGCGCTTGGCACCGAAGTCGAAGGCGAGGAAGCTGAGTTCGCGGCCGCCCGGAGGCGTTCCACTCATGCGTGCCCCGCCTCGCCGCTGAGCATGCGCGGGTCGATCCCGAGCAGCGCCAGCGCGCGCTCGTAGCGGCGCTCGGGCGGGGTGTCAAAAATGATGCTCGGATCGGCCGCCACGTTGAGCCAGCCGTTGCGTCCGATCTCCTGCTCCAGCTGCCCCGCGCCCCAGCCGGCGTAGCCCAGCGTCACCAGCACCTTGTGCGGGCCCGCGCCGCGCGAGAGCGCTTCGAGCACGTCCTTGCTGGTGGTCATGCCCAGGCCGCCGGGCACCGCCAGGGTGGAGCTGAAGGGGCCGCTGCCCTGCACCTCGTGCAGCACGAAGCCGCGCTCGGTCTGCACCGGGCCGCCGAAGTACACCGGCGCGTCGGCCAGGTCCGGGCGCTCCAGGCTCAGGTCGACCTTCTCGAACAGGTTCTTCAGGGAGATGTCGGTGGGCTTGTTGATCATCAAGCCCAGGGCGCCCTTGGCACTGTGCTCGCACAGGTACACCACCGCGCCCGCGAAGTTGTCGTCCGTCATGCCGGGCATGGCAATCAGGAACTGGTTGGTCAGATCGATGCCGCGCTCAGCCATGCGCCGATTCTATTCCCGGGTCACACTGACACCCGTGAACAAGGACCTTGACACCGCCCTCGTCTGGTTCCGGCGCGACCTGCGCGCCGACGACCAGGCCGCCCTCTACCACGCCCTGCGCCACGCCCGGCGCGTGTGGTGTGCCTTCGTCTTCGACACCGAGCTGCTGGCCGGGCTGCCGCGCCAGGACCGGCGCGTGGAGTTCATCCGCGACAGCCTGGTCGGCCTGGACGCGCAGCTGCGCGCGCTGGGCGCGGCGCACGGCACCGAGCACGCCGGGCTGATCGTGCGCCACGGCCGCGGCGCCGACGAGATCGTGCGATTGGCCCAACAGCTGCACGTGCAGGCCGTCTACCTCAACCACGACGACGACCCCGCGGCGCTGGAGCGCGACGCGCGCGTGCGCGGCGCGCTGGCCGAGCACGGCATCGCGCTGCACGGCAGCAAGGACCACGTCGTGTTCGAGCGCAACGAGGTGCTCAGCGGCGCGGGCACGCCCTACGCCGTGTTCACGCCCTACTTCAACGCCTGGCTCAAGAAGCTCGACGACTTCTACCTGGGCGTCTACCCCGTCGCCCGCCACGCCGCGGCGCTCGCCGCCGTGCCGGCCGAGCTGCGCCAGCCGATTCCCAGCCTGGAATCGCTGGGCTTCGAGACCACCAACCTGCATCAATTGAAGCTGCCCACCGGCCCGGCCGGCGGCCAGGCGCTGCTGGAGGAGTTCCTGGCCGAGCGCATCGACCGCTACGACGCCACGCGCGACTTCCCCGCCGTCAAGGGCCCCAGCTACCTGGGCACGCACCTGCGCTTCGGCACCGTCTCCGTGCGCCAGCTCGCGCGCGAGGCCTGGCGCCGCGCCCAGGCCGGCTCCAGCGGCGCGCGGGTGTGGCTGTCGGAGCTGGCCTGGCGCGACTTCTTCCAGCAGATCGTCTTCCACCACCCGCGCGTCGTCGAGCACGCCTACCGCGCCGAGTTCGACCGCATCAAGTGGGAAAAGGGCAAGCACGCCGACGCGCTGTTTGCCGCCTGGTGCGAGGGCCGCACCGGCTACCCGCTGGTGGACGCCGCGATGCTGCAGCTCGCCCAGAGCGGCTACCAGCACAACCGGCTGCGCATGGTCACGGCCAGCTTCCTGGTCAAGGACCTGGGCCTGGACTACCGGCGCGGCGAGCGCTGGTTCGCGCTGAAGCTCAACGACTACGAGCTGGCCTCCAACAACGGCAACTGGCAGTGGGCCGCGGGCACGGGCTGCGACCCGCAGCCCTGGTTCCGCATCTTCCACCCCGTCAACCAGAGCAGGAAGTTCGACCCGCAGGGCCGCTTCATCCGCCGCTACCTGCCGCAGCTGGCCAGGCTGCCCGACGACCTGATCCACGCCCCATGGCTCGCCAAGCCGGTGGACCTGGAAGCCGCCGGCATCGAGTTGGGCGTGGACTACCCGCTGCCCATCGTGGACCACGAGGAGGCGCGCCAGAAGACACTGGCGCGCTACGCCGTGGTCAAGGAGGCCAAGGCCGCCCAGGCCGCGGCCCGGGCGGCGAAGAAGGCGCAGGCGGCGGGCGTGGATTGACGTCACTTCGCGTTAACACTGTGACGGAATTTCTTACATTTGTGGCCTGACGGCCCGCGCCGGGCTCAGAAAACCTACCTGAATCAAGGACTTGACAGACAAGGTCCGGAACCTGCTTGGCTGCCCGGTGCGCACTGGCGCCTCGGGCCTTGTCTCACCGGATTCCGATGCGTCCGACCTCTCCGCGTTGCGCCGCGAACAAGAAACGCAAAGGGATTGGAATGAAGAATCTCAGGCTCCTGGCCGCAACGGCGCTGGCCGCCGCGCTGGCCTGCGGTGGCGCGGCGCAGGCCGCGGTGGTCACCAGCCAGTTGGGCGACATCGATGCTGCCGACGGCACACAGATGACCGGCGCCGCCCTCATAGCCGCCAATGCCAACGACCCGGCACCGTTCAACATCCAGAATGGCGGCGACACCGCATTCAACTTCAGCGCGAGCTGGACGCACACCTTCGCAGCGGTGTCCGGTATCAATGCCGGCTCGATCACGATTGGCCTGTTCGACGGCGACGCCGTGGCTTCCGGAGACCAGGTGGCGAACTTCAGCCTGGACGGCGTGGACCTCACCGCGGCGCTCAATGCGGCGTTCGAAGCCAGCGCCGGCCTGAGCGGCTACGTGTACCACTACACCGTCGCGCTCACGGCCGCCGCGCTGGCCATGCTGGCCGATGGCAGCGCCACCATTGAGCTGGCACTGACCGGCCCGGGCATGGGCACGACGGGCGTCCCCACTCTCTACAACGGCGGGATTCTCGACTTCTCGCTCCTGAGCTTCTCCTACGACACAGGCGGTGGCGGCGGTGCCGTCCCCGAGCCCGGCACCGCCTCACTGCTGCTGCTGGCCGGCCTGGGCGCCTTCGTCACCCGCCGCCGCAGCGCCCGGCGGCACGGCTGAGCGCCGCATCGCCAGGTAGAAACCGTCGCCGCCCGCCGCCTGGAAGCCCAGCCGTCCGTAGAGGCGGCACGCCGGGCTGGCGGGCTCCACGTGCAGGCTCACGGCCGCGCCTGCCGTATCCGCCTCGGCCAGCACCCGGCGCAGCAGCGCGCTGCCGATGCCGCGCCCGCGGCACTCGGGCAGCAGCGCGATGTCCACCACGCGCCACTCCCGGGCGCCGCGCCACAGGCACAGCCGCCCCACCGGGCGGCCGTCCTCCTCGATCACGTCGAAGGCCGCTGCGGCGAAGTGCGCGCGGTAGTGCCGCTCGCGCAGCCGGTGCTGCTGCTGCAGGAAGTCGGCCTTCTGCGCCGCGCTCCACGGCAGCGCGGCCAGCTCCGCGGCCCGGGTGGCGCCGTAGAGCGCCGCCAGCAGGGCGTCGTCGGCCGCGGTCTCGGGCCGCAGCGCAACCACGCCGGGCGCCACGCCCATCAGTCGCGCGAGGGGAAGAGGCCTTCGAGCGCGATGATCCAGTTCACCACCTGATAGGGCTGCATGTTGTCGTGCGGCTGCGAGCCGCCGCTGCTGCCGATGGCGTCGGCCGCCAGCGCCGTGCCGGCCGCGGCGCCGAACAGGAACTGGCCCTTGGAGTCGCGTGCCCAGACCTGGCCTGCCGGGCTCTTCTGGCTGCCCGGCGCGTCCGCGGCCACGCCCGCGTGGCCGTGGGCCGGCATCTCCTGCGCCGTCAGCGTGTGCGTGGCCTCGCCGCCGGACTGTCCCGGCGGGTGCGCGCCGCTGAAGCCCAGGGGCACGCGCCCGCGCAGGTCCGGCAGCGCGAAGCTCGTGACGCCGTCGCCGCCGTAGGTCGTGCCGATCAGCGCGAACAGCGCCTGGTACTGGTTGATCGGCAGCAGCCGGCCGTCGCACGGGGCCCAGCCCTGCGGCGCCCAGCCGAAGCCCACCATCCTGGTCTCGCCGATGAATGCCTCGCTCATGGACGTGCTCCCGGTTCAGCTGCGCGAAGGGAAGATGCCCTGCAGCGCGATGCAGAAGCTCATCGCCAGGTAGGGCTGCAGGTTGTTGTGCGGCGCGCCGCCGCCGGCCAGCGCCGCGGCGTCGGCGGCCATGGCGGTGTTGCCCGCGGGGGCGTACTCGCTGGCGCCGCCGGCATCCTGGGCCCAGTAGTGGCCGGCCGGCGCGTACTGGTTGCCGGGGCCGCCGTTGCAAAGCGCCGGGTGGGTGTGCGCGGGCATCGCCGCCGCGGTCAGCGTCACGGCTTCCGTGCCGCCCTGCTGGCCCAGCGGGCGCGGCGTTAGCCCCGGGCCGCTGCCCTGGTGCAGCGGCACGCGCCCGCGCAGGTCGGGCAGCGCGAAGTTGGTGCGGCCGTCGCCGCCATAGGTCGTGCCCAGGATGGCGAACAGCGCCTGGTTCTGGTTGATGGGCAGCAGCTGCCCCGCGCACAGCGCCCAGCCGCGCGGCGGGAAGGCGAAGCCGAAGCAGCGGATCTCGCCGATGAAGGGTTCCATGAGAGACCTCCCGGTTCAGGGCCGCATGGGATAGATGCCTTCGAGCGCGATGATGAAGTTCATCGCCAGGAAGGGCTGCATGTTGTCGTGCGGCTGGTTGCCGCCGCTGGGCGCCAGTGCCGCCGGCGCCAGCGTCTGCCCGCTGTGGGTGTTGCTGTACGGCGCCGCCTCGGCATTGGGCTCGGCCGCCCAGTAGCGGCCGGCCGGGCTGACGCTGTCGCCCAGGGCCGCCGCGCGCGCGGCGTGGGCGTGCACGGGCAGCTGCGCGCTGCTCAGCGTCACCGTCTCGCTGCCCGCCGCCTGCCCCATCGGCAGCGTGCCGGAAGCGTGCACCGGCACGCGCCCGCGCAGGTCGGGCAACCCGAAGGTGACGCGGCCATCGCCGCCGTAGGCCGTGCCCAGCAGCGAGAACAGCGCCGTGTTCTGCGCGATGGACAGCAGCTGCCCGTCGCAAGTGGCCCACCCGCGCGGTGGGAAGTTGCCGCTGAAGATGCGGATCTCTCCGATGAACGGTTCCACGTCGGTGCCTCCACGTCGAGTGAGGGGAGCAGCCCGGTGCCGTGGAACAGCTCGGAGCGGCCGCCGGGAGCCGAAGCAATGTAGCGCCCGACCCCCCATCGAGGGGATGGGTTTATCCCGGTTGCCTGCACACCCAACGGCCTCCTGGCACGACCCGGGCGGGGGCGCTGGCCGGTCGCCGCCCGCCCGCGCCGGCGGGCACGGCGCCTGCCGGACTGCCGCTCGCGCCCACGACCGCGGCGCCAGGAGTGCCGATGCCCTTGACGTCCGACACCCCCTCCCCGGCCGAGCCGCGCGCGCTGCTGCGGCTGCGCGATGCCGTGGCCCTGACCGTCGGGCTGGTCATCGGCGCGGGCATCTTCAAGGCGCCGGCGCTGGTGGCGTCGCTGGCCGGCGGCACGGGCTGGATGTTCGCCGCCTGGGTGCTGGGCGGGCTGCTGTCGCTCGTGGGCGCGCTGTGCTACGCCGAGCTTGCCACCGCCTACCCCAACGCCGGCGGCGACTACCACTTCCTGCGCCGTGCCTGGGGCCGCAACGTGGCCTTCCTGTTCGCCTGGGCGCGCATGGCCGTCATCACCACCGGCTCCATCGCGCTGCTGGGCTTCGTCTTCGGCGACTACATGCAGCAATTGCTGCCGCTGGGCCGCCACGGCGCGGCCTGGTGGGCGGCGGCGGCGGTGCTGGCGCTGACGCTCGTCAATGCGCGCGGTCTGCGCACCGGCGTGGCGGCGCAGGGCTGGCTCACCGCCATCGAGGTGGGCGCGCTGCTGCTGGTGGTCGGCGCCGGGCTGTTCCTGCTCGTCGGCGACGGCGGCGCGCCAGCCGCGGCGCCGGCCCCCGCCGACGGCGGCGCCGGCGCGCCGGCGCCCTGGAGCCTCTCCGGCTTCGGCCTGGCCATGGTGTTCGTGCTGCTGACCTACGGCGGCTGGAACGAGGCGGCCTACGTCAGCGCCGAGGTGCGCGACCGGCGCCGCGACATGGCGCGCGCGCTGGTGCTGTCCATCACGCTCATCACCGCGCTGTACCTGCTGGTGGTGTGGGCCTACTGGCACGGCCTGGGGCTGGCGGGCATGGCGGGCTCGCAGGGCATCGCCGCCGACCTGCTGCGCGTGGCCTTCGGCGACGCCGGCGGCACGCTCGTGGCCATCGCCGTCGCCGTGGCGGCGCTGACCTCCATGAACGCCACGCTGATCGTGGGCGCGCGCAGCACCTGGGCCGCCGGGCGCGACTGGCCGCTGCTGGCGCGGCTGGGCCGCTGGGACGCCGCACGCGGCACGCCGCCGGTGGCGCTGGCGCTGCAGGGCGGCGCCGCGCTGGCCCTGGTGGCCGTGGGCAGCGCCGCGGGCAGCGGCTTCAAGGCCATGGTCGAGTTCACCGCGCCGGTGTTCTGGCTGTTCTTCCTGCTCACCGGGCTGGCGCTGTTCGTGCTGCGCCGGCGCGAGCCCGGCGTCGAGCGGCCGTTCCGCGTGCCGCTGTACCCGCTGCTGCCGCTGCTGTTCTGCACCACCTGCGCCTACATGCTGTGGTCGAGCCTGTCCTACGTGTACAGCCAGCAGTTCGGCGGCTTCAACGCCGCCTGGATCGGCGTGGCCGTGCTGCTGGCCGGCGCGCTGCTGCTGCCGCTGCTGCGCGCGCCCGCGGCCGCGCCGCCCGCCTCCCCTGCCTCCCCTTCCGACCCCGCCCCTGCCAGGAGATGCCCATGACCGCTCCCGCTCCCGACCGCGCCGCCTTCGTCCTGACCCGGCGCCGCGCCGCCGCGCTGGCGCTGCTGCTGCCCTGCGGCCTCGCGCGCGCCCAGAACTCGGCCGACGACCAGCAGCCGGCCAAGCCGCTGGACGTGCCCTACGTGCCCACGCCCATGGCCGTCGTGAACAAGATGCTCGACCTGGGCCGCGTGCGCGGGGGCGACCTGCTCTACGACCTGGGCTGCGGCGACGGCCGCATCGTCGTCACCGCCGCCAAGGAACGCGGCGCGCGCGGCGTGGGCATCGACATCGACCCGCGCCGCATCGCCGAGGCGCAGGTCCGTGCCCGCGACGCCGGGGTGGAGGACCGGGTGGACTTCCGCGTCGGCGACCTGTTCGAGACCGACTTCTCCCAGGCCACCGTCGTCACGCTCTACCTGCTGCCGCGCATCAACCAGCAGCTGCGCCCGCAGCTGTGGCGCCAGCTGCGGCTGGGCACGCGCGTGGTCTCGCACGCCTTCGACATGGGCGACGACTGGCCGCCCGAGCAGGTCGAGAACCTGCGCGGCTCCACCGTCTATGCCTGGACCATCCGCCAGGCGCAGAAGAACGCGGCGCGGTCCTGAGGCCAGGCCGCCGCCGCAGGTGACGCCGGGTTCTTCGCCGGCCGGAAAACACGAAGGCCCCGGCACTGCCGGGGCCTTCGCGGTGTCAGGGGGTCTTCAGGCCGCCCCGGCCTTTTGCGGTGGATGCGCCGCCGGCGGCTGGTGCCGCAGCCGCCGCAGGCCCCGCATCGTGAACTCCACCGCGTCGTCCACGAAGGTGAACACCACCGGAATGACCAGCAGGCTCAGGAAGGTGCTGGTGATCAGCCCGCCGATCACGGCCACCGCCATCGGCGAGCGGAAGCTCGGGTCCGTGCCCCAGCCCAGCGCGATGGGCAGCATGCCCGCGCCCATGGCCAGCGTCGTCATCACGATCGGGCGCGCGCGCTTGTGGCAGGCGTCGAGCAGCGCGTCCCAGCGGTTCATGCCCTCGCGCCGCGCCAGGATGGCGTAGTCCACCAGCAGGATCGAGTTCTTGGTGGCGATGCCCATGAGCATGATCAGCCCGATCAGCGAGGGCATCGAGAACGCGCTCTTCGTCAGCAGCAGCGCCACGAAGGCCCCGCCCAGCGACAGCGGCAGCGCCGCCAGGATCGTCACCGGCTGCATGAAGTTCTTGAACAGCAGCACCAGCACCACGTAGATGCACATCACGCCGGTGAGCATGGCCAGCCCGAAGCTGCTGAAGAGCTCGTTCATGGTCTCCACGTCGCCCAGCGCGGTCTGCGTCACGCCGGGGGGCAGCCGCTGCAGCGTGGGCAGCCGCTGCACCGCCGCCGACACCTCGCCCAGCGGCTGGCCGCCGAGCTCGATCTCGAAGTTGATGTTGCGGCGCCGGTCGTAGCGGCTGATCAGCGCCGGGCCGCTTTCCAGGCTCAGCGTGGCGACGTTGGCCAGCTGCACCGGCCGCCCCGAGCGCCCGGGCACCGACAGCTGCGACAGCAGCGCCAGGTCCTGGCGCGCGGCCTCGGGCAGCCGCACCACGATCGGCACCTGGCGCTGCGACAGGTTGAGCTTGGGCAGCGCCGCGTCGTAGTCGCCGGTGGTGGCGATGCGCAGCGTGTCGGCGATCACGGCCGAGCTCACGCCGGCCTCGGCCGCGCGCGCGAAGTCCGGGCGCACCACCAGCTCCGGGCGCACCAGGCTGGCCGTGGAGCGCACGTTGCCCACGCCGGGCAGCGTGCGCAGCTCGCGCTCCAGCGACTGCGCCGCCTCCGACAGCGCCTGGCCGTCCTCGCCCGAGAGCGCGAGCATGTACTTCTCGCCCGAGTTGCCCAGGCCCACGGCCACGCGCACGCCGGGCAGCGCCTGCATCGCCTCGCGCAGCTGCGCCTCGATGGCCTGCTTGCGCAGCCCCGGGCGCTCCTCGCGCGGCGTGAGGTTGAGCGTGAGCGAGGCCTTGTTGACCTCGGCCATGCCCGCGGGCAGGAACGGGTCGGAGCCCGTGGCGCCGCCGCCAATGGCGGTGTAGATGCGCTTGACGTGCGGGTTGGGCTCCAGGATGGCGCGCGCCTGCTCGGCCGCGGCGCGCGTCTCCTCGAAGGTGCTGCCCGGGGGCAGCTCGATGCGCACCTGCGACTGCCCGAAGTCGTCGGCCGGGATGAAGCCCGTGGGCAGCAGCGGGATCAGCGCCAGCGAGCCGGCGAAGAACAGCGCCGCGCCGCCGGCGGTCAGCCAGCGGTGCTTCAGGCACCACGCGGCCATGCGCATGTAGCCGCGCATCAGCCGCCCGTCGGGCTGGGCATGCACCACCGGGCGCAGCAGGTACGCCGCCATCATCGGCGTGAGCATGCGCGCCACCACCAGCGAGGCGAACACCGCCAGCGACGCCGTCCAGCCGAACTGCTTGAAGAACTTGCCCGCGATGCCGCTCATGAACGCCGTGGGCAGGAACACGGCGATGAGCGTGAAGGTCGTCGCCACCACGGCCAGCCCGATCTCGTCGGCCGCCTCCATCGCCGCCTGGTACGGCGACTTGCCCATGCGCAGGTGGCGCACGATGTTCTCGATCTCGACGATGGCGTCGTCCACCAGGATGCCCACCACCAGCGACAGCGACAGCAGCGTCACCACGTTGATGGAGAAGCCCAGCCACCACATGCCCAGGAAGGCGGGAATGACCGACAGCGGCAGCGCCGTGGCCGCCACGAACGTGGCGCGCCAGTCGCGCAGGAAGAACCACACCACCACCACCGCCAGGAAGGCACCCTCGTAGAGCAGGTGCATCGAGCCTTCGTAGTTGTCCACCACCGGGTCCACGAAGTTGAAGGCCTGGTCGATCTTGAGGTCCGGGTGGTCGGCGCGCAGCTGCGCCAGCGCCTGGCTCACGCCACGGTCGACCTCGACCTCGCTGGCGCCGCGCGCGCGCGTGATCTCGAAGCCCACCACCGGGCGCCCGTCGAGCAGCGCCTGGGTGCGCACCTCGGCCACGGTGTCGATGACGCTGGCGACCTGGTCAAGCCGGATGCGCCGCCCGTCGGCCAGCGTGAGCTGCAGCGCGCCGAGTTCCTGGGCCGAGCGCACCGTGGCCAGCGTGCGCACGGCCTGCTCGCCGCCGCCCAGGTCCACGCGGCCGCCCGAGGACTCCTGCTGCACGCGCCGCAGCTCGCGCGACACCTCCGCGGCCGTGGCCGACAGCGACAGCAGCCGCTGCGGGTCGAGCTCCACGCGCAGCTCGCGCGTGACGCCGCCCACGCGCGTCACCGAGCCCACGCCGGGCACGCCCAGCAGCCGCTTGGCCACCGTGTTGTCCACGAACCAGGACAGCCCCTCGTCGTCCATGCGCTCGCTGGCGATGGTGTAGGTCAGGATGGGCACGCCCGCGAGGTTCATCTTGGCGATGCTCGGATCGCGCAAGTCCGCCGGCAGCTGCGAGCGCACGCGGTTGACGGCGTCGCGCACGTCGTCCACCGCCTCCTGCGTGGGCTTTTCCAGGCGGAACTCCACCATCACCGTGGCGGTGCCGTCCTGCAGCGTGGTGTAGGTGTGCTTGACGCCCTGCACCGTGGAGACCGAGTCCTCGATCTTGCGCGCCACCTCGGTTTCCATCTGCCCCGGCGAGGCGCCCGGCAGCGAGGCGGTGACGATGACCATGGGCAGGTCGACGTCGGGGAAGTTCTGGATCTTCATGGCGCGAAAGCCCATCACCCCTGCCACCGTGAGCAGGAAGAAGAGCATCAGCGCCGGGATCGGGTTGCGGATCGACCAGGCCGAGACGTTCATCGCGCCGCCTTCGCGTCAACGCCCTGCGCCTCGCGCCCGGCCGCGGCCTGGCGCGACGCCGCCGCGGCAGCCGCCGGCGGCGCGTCCACCACCTGCACCGTGTCGCCGTCGGCCAGGAAGGCCGCGCCGCGGTCCACCACGCGCGCGTCGGGCTTGAGGCCGCGCACCTCGACGCGCTCGCCCTGGCGCTGCCCGGCCTCCACCTTGAGCTGCGTCACCTTCGAGTCCGGGCCCACCACCATGACGGTGCTGAAGCCCTCGCGCAGCAGCACCGCCGCGGCCGGCAGCGTCAGCACCGCGCGGCGCGAGAGCGCGAGCTCGCCGCTCGCGAACATGCCCGCGCGCACGTCCGAGCCCGGCGCCGGCCGCAGGTCCACGTAGACCAGCGCGTTGCGCGTCTGCGCGTCGATGGTGGGCGCGACCTGGCGCACCTGGCCCGGCACGCGCGTGCCCGCCGGCGTCACCAGCGTCACGGCCTGCCCGGGGCGCACCTTGGGCAGCTCGGTGGCCGGCACCTCGGCGCGCCACTCCAGCCGGCCCTGGCGGATGAGGCGGAACAGCTCCAGCCCCGGCTGCGCCACGCTGCCCACGGCCGCGCTGCGCGCGCTCACCACGCCGTCGTCGGGCGCGAGCACCTGCGTCTTGCGCAGGCGCAGCTGCTGCGCGTCGAGCTGCGCGCGCGCGGCCTGCACCCGCGCCGCGGCGGTCTGCTCGCCCGTGAGGTACTGCGAGATCTGCTGTGCGCTCAGCGCGCCGCTTTGCTGCAGCGCGCGCGCGCGCTCGGCGTTGGCGCGCGCCTCGGCCAGCGCCGCCTGCGCCTCGGCCAGCGCGGCCTGCGCCTGCGCCACGTCGGCGCGCACGGTGTCGTCCACCAGCCGCGCCAGCGGCTGGCCGCGCTTGACCGTGTCGCCCACGTTGACCAGCACCTGCGACAGCGCCACGCCGCCGAGTTCGGCGCCGACGATGGTCTCCTGCCACGCGGCGACGTTGCCGTTGGCCGCCAGCGTCTGCGTCCACTGCGCGGGTTGCGGCTGCACCGTGGTGACGGTCAGCGCCGCGCGTGCCGGCGCCGGGGCCTTGTTCGCAGGCTGGCTGCGCACGCTCAGCGCCGTGATGCCCAGGCCGGCGGCCGCCAGCGCGACGGCCAGCACGGAAAGGTTTCGGGAAGTCGGCTTCATCGCGTGGAAAGGTTGGATTCGTTGGCGGCGGCGCCGCCCGTGGCAGCGGTGGCAGCGGCGGCGTCGGCGACGGCCAGCGCGCCGTCCCAGCCGCCGCCGCTGGCCTTGTAGAGCTGGACCCAGGCCGCCACGCGCTCGCGCCGCACGGCCAGCAGCGTGGTCTCGGCCGCGATGCGCTGGCGCCGCGCGTCCTGCAGCTCGATCAGGCTGGCGCCGCCGAGCTCCCAGCGCGTCTGCGTCGCCAGCACGAAGCGTTGCCAGTTCTCGGCCGCGCTGCGGGCGTCATCTTCGCGCCGCGTGGCCGCATCCAGCCGCACCAGGGCTTCTTCGACCTCGCGCACCGCGCCGCGCGCGCGCTGCTGCCAGGCCGCCAGCGCCTCGTCGAGACGCGCGCGCGCGGCATCGACCTCGGCGGCACGCCGCCCCGCGTCGAACAGCGGCAGCGACAACGACGGCCCGATGCTCCAGTTGGCGCCGTGGTCCTGCACCCCGCCCAGGCGCACGACGCCGTAGTTGATGAAGCCCGACAGCAGCAGCCGCGGCCAGCGCTGGGCACGCGCGGCGTCCACGTTGGCGGCGGCCGCGCGCAGCTGGCGCTCGGCCGCGGCCAGGTCCGGCCGCTGCGCCAGCACCTGCGCCGGCAGCGCATCCACCGTGAAGGCCGCGGGCTGCGGCAGCTGCGCCGCGCGCGGTGCCAGCCGCGCGCGCAGCGCCGGCTCCTCCAGCCCGGTGAGCGCCACCAGCGCCTTGACCAGCACCGCGCACTCGGCCTGCTGTGCCTGGGCGCGGGCGCGGTTGTCGGAGAGCGTGGCCTGCGCCAGCGCGCCGTTGGCCGGCGACTCGAAGCCCACCTCCACCTTGCGCCGCGTCAGGTCGGCGATCTGCGCGGCCGACTCCACGTTCTGCGCATCCAGCACCACCTGCGCCTCGCAGGCACGCAGGCTCGCGTAGTTCAGCGCCACCTCGGCGGCCAGGCTCACGCGCGCGTCGTGCCACTGCGCCGCCGCGCCCTCGGCCTGCGCCTGCGCCGCGGCCACGCCGGCGCGGCGCCCGCCGAAGAGGTCGATCTCCCAGTTCGCGTCCACGCGGCCCTGCAGCACCGTGTAGGTCAGCGACGGCGGCGGGAAGTTGTTGCTGGCGCGCGTGAGGCCGGCGCTGCCGTCGAGCGCGGGCTGCAGCGCCGCGCCGGCCACCGCCAGCTGCGCGCGCGCCTGGTCGATGCGGGAGAGCGCCTGCGCCAGCGTCGGGCTGTCCGATTGCGCCTGCGCCACCAGCGCGGGCAGCAGCGGGTCGTCGAAGCGCGACCACCACTGCGCCAGCGCCTGCGGCTCGCCCGCGTGCGGCAGCGGCGCGGCCCAGGCCGGCGGCGCCGGCGGCGCCGGCGGGGGCGGCGACAGGTTGGCGCAGCCGGCCAGCAGCAGCGCCGCGCACGGCGGAAGGATCGATCGCAGCTTCATTGCAACCCGTTGCAGGCCCGGGATTCGGGCGCGGCAGTGTACGCAACGGGGCTGACAGGCCGCTGCAGGGCACACCACACACGGCGCGCCTGGACAAGAGGATGAACCACGACCGCCCCGAGACCGCGGGATGGCGCGGCGCCGCGCTCAGAACAGGTCCACGTCGCCGGGCTGCACCGGCGTCTCGGTGACGCCCGCGGCGGCCAGCGCGGCCGGGCCGGCGACGCGGTTGCGGCCCTGCGCCTTGGCGTGGTAGACGGCGCGGTCGGCCCGGTCGAAGGCGGCGGTGGGCAGGTCGGCCGCGCGCACGTCGCTGAAGCCGATGCTCACCGTGACCCGGCCCACGCGCGGGAACTCAAAGCGCTCCACCGCCGCGCGCAGCCGCTCCAGCACCCCGAGCACGTCCGCCTCCTGCGCCGCGGCCAGCAGCACCACGAACTCCTCGCCGCCGAAGCGGAAGATGCGGTCGTCGAAGCGCAGCACCGTGCGCATCAGCCGCGCCAGCAGCAGCAGCACCTCGTCGCCGATGAGGTGCCCGAAGCGGTCGTTGATGCTCTTGAAATGGTCCACGTCGAGTACCGCCAGCCAGTGCCGGCGCGCGGCGCGCCCGCGCGCGTCGGCCTCCGCCCCGGCGCCGGTGCCGGCGCTGGCCAGCGGCTGCCCTTGCGGGCCCACCAGCGCGCGCATGAAGCAGTCGTCGAAGGTCTTGCGGTTGAGCAGCCCGGTGAGCGCGTCGCGTTGCCCGTAATCCAGCAGTGACAGGAAATTGGCGTAGAGGCTGACGATGGCGCCCACGGTGTTGCGCGCGGGCGCGTCCAGCGGCTGCGCGGCATGCAGCTCCAGCACGCCCGACGCCTGCGCGCCGGCCGACAGCGGGAACAGCAGCCGCGCCGGCGCGCCCGGCCCGCCCGTCTCCAGCACCGGCTGGGCGCCGCGCGCGCAGGCCAGCCATTCAGGGCGGCTGTCCAGCGCCGGCAGCTGCTCGAAGTCCGGGCGCCGCGCGCCCTGCGTGGCCGCGCCCGGCCCCCACTCGCGCGTGAGCCAGCGCACTTCGGGCGGCTCGCCCACGCAGCGGTGCAGCGCCAGGAACTGCGGCTTGAGCAGCGCCGCCAGCGTCTGCATCAGCAGCGCGTCGGCCTGGTCGCGGTCGCGAAAGCGCGTGAGTTCCACCAGGTGATCGACCAGCGACGACATCGGCTGCGCTTTCTCGGGACGCTTCGGACGGCTCAGGGCTCGGTGGAGGCGGGGGACGGCGCCTGCAGCCGGCCACTGTAGCGCGCCACCAGGGCCAGCACCTCGTCCTGCGCGTAGGGCTTGCCGAGGTAGTGCTCGACGCCCAGCGCCGCGGCCAGCTCGCGGTGCCGCGCGGCCAGGCGCGAGGTGATCACGATCACCGGGATGGCGCTCCAGCGCGCGTCGGCGCGCAGCCGGCGCAGCAGGTCGAAGCCGTCCAGGCGCGGCATCTCCAGGTCGGTCAGCACCAGCGCCGGCTGCTCCTGCGCCAGCAGCTCCAGCGCCTGCTGCCCGTCCTTGGCCACCGCCACGCGGTAGCCCTCGCGCTCGAGCAGCCGCTGCGTGACGCGGCGCACGGTCAGCGAGTCGTCCACCACCAGCACCAGCGGCGCCGGCGGCGCGGCCGCGGCGCCCGCCACGCCCGCCGCACCGATCCCTTCAGCCTGGGCCGGGTCCAGGTCCGTTCCCAGGCCCGCCACCTGCGCCGCCTGCAGCGCCGCGGTGTGGCGCAGCGCCAGCGCCGCGGGGTTGTAGATCGGCAGCGGCGTGCCCGACGGCAGCAGGCTCATGCCGGCCAGGCCCGGCAGCGCCGACAACTGCGGCCCCAGCGGCTTGAGCACCGCCTCCTGCCGGCCCAGCACCTGCTGCACCTGCAGCGCCAAGCGCTGCTGCGCGCCGCGCAGCAGCAGCACCTCGGCCTCGGCCGCCGCTTCGCCGGGCTGCGGCGGCAGCGGCTGGCGCAGCAGCGCCTCCAGCCGGAAGAAGGCCGGCGCCTCGATGCCGGCGCCGAAGCGCCCGCGCGCCGCCGCCCGCGCGGCCTCGGCGGCCGGCACGCGCAGCTCCTCCTCCACCAGCGCCACGGGCACGGCCACGGTGGCCGCGCCGCAGCGCAGCAGCAGCACCTGCATCACGGCGGTGGTCAGCGGCAGCTGCAGCGTGAAGCGGCTGCCCTGTCCCGGCGTGGTCTCCAGGGCGATGTGCCCGCCCAGCGCCTCGACCTCGGCGCGCACCACGTCCAGCCCCACGCCGCGCCCGGCCAGCGGGCTCAGCTGCTCGGCGGTGGAGAAGCCCGGCGCGAACACCAGGCGCTGCAGCACCGCGGCATCGGGCTGCGCCTCCAGCGGCAGCAGCCCGCGCTCGATGGCGCGGCGGTGGATGCGCGGCAGGTCCAGCCCGCGGCCGTCGTCGCTGCAGCTCACCGACACCTGCGACCCCTCCTGCGACAGGCTCAGCAGCACGCGCCCCTCGGCCGGCTTGCCGGCCATGAAGCGCTCGGCCGGCGGCTCGATGCCGTGCGCCACGGCGTTGCGCAGCAGGTGCTCGAAGGCCGGCGCCATGCGCTCCAGCACGCCGCGGTCGATCTCCACCGCGCCGCCCTCGATCTCCAGCCGCACCTGGCGCTGCGCCTCCTGCGCCGCCTGGCGCAGCACGCGCTGCAGCCGCTCGGCCAGGCTGTCGAAGGCCACCAGCCGCGCGCGCAGCAGCTCGTCCTGCAGCTCCGCGGCCAGGCGCCCCAGGGCCACGAGCTCGTCGTCGCCGTCGCGCAGGCCCTGGCGCAGGCCGTGCTGCACGGTGGCCACGTCGTCGAGCGACTCGGCCATCATCCGCGTGAGCTCCTGCAGCCGGGTGGTGCGGTCCATCTCCAGCGGGTCGAAGGCCTGCGCCGACTGGCGCGCCGCCTCCAGGCGCGAGTCGAGCTGCGTCTCCGCCTGCAGCTCCACCTCGCGCAGCTGCGCGCGCAGGCGCTGCAGGTTGTCGTCGAGATCGGCCAGCGAGCCGCCGAGCTGCTGCAGCTGCGCCGTCAACCGCGCCCGCGCGATGCCCACCTCGCCGGCCTGCGCCACCAGCCGGTCCAGCGCCGGGGCGCGCACGCGCACCGTGGCCGCGGGCGAGGCGGCGGCCGCCGCCGCCGGCAGCGGCGGCGCCTCGCTGGCGAAGCGCGACCAGTCGATGGCCGGCATCTCCGCCTCGGCCACCGCCAGCGGCTGCGGCAGCGCCGGCGGCGCGGTCGGCGCCGGCTCGGCGGCGGCGTCCACCGGGAGCGTGTCCGCCTCGCCCGCCGCGGCGCTCTGCACTGCCGGCGCGGCGGTGTCAGGGGGGGTGTCAGGAGCGGCCGCGGCCGGGCGCAGCTGCTCGAAGGCGGCGCTGAGCCGGTCGGCGCGCTCCAGCAGCATGTCGATGTCGGGCCGCCGCGGCAGCCCGGAGCGCATCAGCAGGTCCTCGATGTCGCTCTCCAGCCGGTGCGCCGCCTCGCCCAGCCGCATCGCGCCGGACAGCCGCGCGCCGCCCTTGAGCGTGTGCAGCGCGCGCATGGCCGCGCCCGCGTGCTCGTCGCCGCTGGGCTCCTCGGACCAGCCGCGCAGCGCCTGTGCCAGCCGCGGCAGCAGCTCCTGCGCCTCGTCCTCGAACACCGGGAACAGCGCTGCGTCCAGCGTGCGCGGATCGTCCGCCTCGTCCGCCTCGTCCGCCGGGTACTCGCCGGCCGCCGGCACGGCGGTTTCGGGTACCGGCAGCGCCGGGGTTTCGCCTGCATCGGCCAGGTCAACGGCATCAGCCGGCGCGGAGACCGGCGCGTCGCCCGCCTCGTCCAGCGGCGTCGGCGCGGGCTCGGCGCCGTCGTCCTCCGGCCAGGTCCAGGCCAGCGCGGCGGCCTCGTCCGCTTCCGGGCTCACCGCCTCCGCGGCCGGCGGAGCGGCCGGCTCGGCGGCCTCGTCTTCCGGCCAGGTCCAGGCCGTGGCCTCGGCGGCCTCCCGGTCCGGGTCCGGCTCCATGCCGGCAGGCGCCACCGACGGGGCCGGACCGGCCTCGTCCGCCAGCGGCGAGCCGAAGTCGAGGCTTTCGTCCCCGGGCGCCCCGAGGTTCCCGGAGCCATCGGCCGGCGCCGCTTCCGTTTCCAGCGCCACCGGCGGCCCGAACGGGTTGTGCGCCGGCGCGGCGTGCGGCGAGCGCAGGCGCTGCAGGAACTCCGGCTCCACCGGCGCCGGCAGCGTGCCCGCGGCAAACTGCGCCAGCATCGCGCGCAGGCGCAGCACGCCCTCGCCCAGTACCGCGGCGACGGCCGGCGTGCCGTAGCCAGCACGGCGGCACGGCGCCATCGCGTCTTCCAGCACCCGCGCCAGCTGCGCCAGCGCCGCGTCGCCCACGGTGTCGGCCATGCCCTGCAGGGCATGCGTCACCACGACCAGCTCGCGCTCCAGCGGCTGCGGCGGCTGCCACTGCGCCAGCTTGTCGTGCAGCCGCGCCGACAGCGCCTCGGCCTCTTCGAGGTAGATGTCGAACATCGACTCCGGCACCCGCAGCGGGCCCACCACCCGGTCCTCGCCGTCCAGCGGCGCCAGCAGTCCGGGCATCGCGATCGGCGGGAGCGCCGCGGCCGGCTCGGCTGCCGGGACGGGCTCCGGGACAGGCTCCGACAAGGCGGCAGCCTTCCATGGCCCTTCGGGCGTCGCCGCCTCGGCCGGCGCGGTGCCGAAGCCCGGCAGCGCCGGCGCCTCCTCCAGCGCGGGTACGCCGTGGGCGGTGTCGAAGTCCAGGCCCATGTCCAGATCGAAATCCAGGCCGTCCTCAACCGGCGCCGGCGCCTCGGCCACGGGCCCGGAGGCTGCGGCGGGCGCGGCGGCCGGCGCCTCGGCTTCGGCCTCGGCCGCGGGCAAGTCAAAGCTCAGGTCGAAAGCTTCATCGGCGAAATCCCCGTCCGGCGCCGGCGGCAGGTCGAAGGACAGCTCGATGGCCTGCGCCGCGTCGGGCTCCGGCTCCGGCGCCGCGGGCGCTTCGGCTTCCGGGAGGCCCATGGCCGTTTCCCCCCCGGACACCAGCCCGCCGTCCGGCGCGGCGTCGGCGCCATCCGCCTCGAACCGCCCGGATTCGCCCGTGAAACCGCCGTCCGGCGGCGCGAAGGCCGCCGCAGGCTCCGACTCCGGCGCCAGCTCGTCCACCTCGATCGCGCCGTCGGGTGCCGCCGGCGCCACGCCGGCGGGCCAGGGTTCCAAGGGATCTGCAGCGGCCTCGGCCTCGGCCGCCGGCTCCTCGGCCCAGCCGTCCGGCAGCACGGAGGCGTCAGCCGCCCCGGCCGCGGCGTGGCTGTCGGCGGGGATGTCCTCCCCGGAAAGCGGCTCCGGCGTGAAGCCGCCGTGCGCCGCCAGCGCCGTGTCGATCGGGCCGTCATCCACCGGACCGGCCGCCGAGGCGGTGTCGCCGTCGGGTTCCCCGGCCGGCGACACCGCCTCGGCTTCGGGCAGGACGCCATCCGGGACGGGGTCAGCGCCGGTGGCCTTGCCCTCGTCCCGGTCCAGGAATCCGGCCGGGTCGAGGGCTGGGGCCGGGGCCGCCGGCGTGTCGGGCGGCGCGCCCGCCCCGGCGTCCGCCGCGGAGACGGACTCGGACTCAGGCCCGGTCTCGGGCCCGGACTCGGGCAGGGGCGCGGCAGCAGCCGCCACGGGCAAGGCGTCAGCGCCCCGTTGCGCCTCGGCGCCCGCCGGCGGCTCCAGCCGGTGCAGCGCGCCGCCCGATCCGCCCAGCCGCGCCGCGGCCACGACGCGCGACGGCACCGCCGCGGCACCGGCCAGGCCGGGAAAGCTGAAACCGGGGCTCGGCGCCATGGGCGCGCCCTGCGCATCCAGGTGCTTGAGCAGCGAGGCCAGCTCGACGCGCCCGTCCTCCACGGCCGGCTGGTGCAGCGTCACCGGCTGCGCGACGTCCACCAGCTCCGGCAGGTCGGGCATTCCGGAAGGCGCAGCCCAGGCCGGCGCCGTGCCGGGCGGCAGGGCCGGCTCGGTCAGGTGCGGCAGCTCGGGCTGCTCCTGCAGCAACAGCGGCTCGGCCGGCGCTGCCGTTTCAGTCGCGGACGTGTCCGCGGCGGCGGCCGGTGCGGGAGCCGGTGCGGGAGCCGGCGTGGTGAAAGCTGCGTCGTCCGGTGTGCCGGGCACGGCCTCGGGTGCCGGCGGCGTCGCCTCCTCGGCCAGGCCCAGCGCCAAGCGGTCGCAGGCCACGTCCAGCGTGGCCAGGTGCTGCGCCAGCGCGGCGACCTGCGCCGCGTCCATTTCGTCGGCCCGGGCCGGCAGCCCCGCGCGCAGGCTGCCCACCGACGCCGCCAGGGCCGGCCGCGACAGCACCGACAGCACGCCCTGCAACCGCTGCAGCCGCTGGCCCAGCGCGTGCAGCGTGGCGTCGTCGGGCGCCTGCGCCAGCGCGTCGAGCTGCAGCCCGGCCTCGTTGATGGTGCTGCGCAGCGCCTGGCCCAGCGCCTGCATCGCCTGCCGCTCGGCGCCGCGCTGCGCCAGCGCCGACAGCCAGGGCTCCACCGGCGCGGCCTCGTCCGGCGCGCGCTGGCCGTCCAGCGCCTGCCCGATGCGCCGCGCCAGCCGCTGCAGCTGCGCGCCCGGCGCCTCGATCTCGTGCTCCTGCAGCAGCAGCTGCAGCGCCAGCAGCGCCTGCGCCACCTCCAGCGCCGGCTCGGCCGCGGGCGCGGACAGCGCGGCGGCGCGCTGCAGCGCCTGCGCCAGGGCCTCGACCGCCGGCGCCTCCTGCGGCAGCAGCAGGCGCAGCGTCTGCGCCAGCTGCGTGACAAGTTCCTCCAGCCCCGGGCGCGGCGTGCCGGACGCGGTCGCCTCCCAGAGCGCCTGCGCCGTGGCGAGCTGGCGCTGCGCCTGCGCCAGCAGCGCCGGGTTGGGCACCGGCGGCAGCGCGTGCTCGATGTCCACCGCCGGATGCCGCTGCAGGCCCCAGGCGCCGCGCGCGGCCGCCAGCCGCGGCGTGGCGCCGGACTGCGCCGCCTCGCCGGCCTGGGCGCAATAGAACAGCAGGTCGTGCGCCAGGCGCTGCGCCGCGGCGTCGGCCGTGCCCTGCGGGCCGCGGCGCACCTGCGCCAGCAGCCGCGGCGCGATGCGCTTCAGGTGCACGTCGGCCACCAGCAGGGCGCGCGACTGGCCCTCGACCACGGCCGCGGCCAGCGCCCACAGCGTGGCCATGCGGCCGTCGGCGGCACCGCGCGCCAGCGCGGCGAACAGGTTGCCCAGCTTGTGGGCGGCGGGGCTGCGCGCGTCGCGCATCAGCGCCAGCGTGAGCTGCTCGGCCGCGCCGCGCACGGCGGCGTCGGGCTGCAGCGGCGGCAGCCGCTCGTCGCCCGGCAGCGCCAGCCAGCGCCAGGGCACGGGCCACAGGTCGGCCGGGTGGATGCGCTCGGCGCCGCTGAGCGTGCGCAGCGTGTTCCAGGCCGGGAACAGCACCAGCGGCGACAGCGGCTGCCCGGCGCGCCAGCGCCGCAGGTAGCCCAGCAGCGCCGCGCTGGCCTGCTCCGCGCCCTCGGCCACCGCCGCCCCGGGCAGGCCCGGCTGCGCCGCGGCCAGCTGCAGCAGCTCGGCCAGGGCCTGCGGCAGCATGGCCGACTGCGTGAAGCCGGCCATGCGCAGCGCGCCCGCGCACTGCTGCAGCTGCCGCACCGACAGCTGCAGCACGCCGGCGCAGTCGCCCTCGGCCGGCGTGCCGGCGCGGCGCAGCCGGTGCAGCGCCCGCGGCACGGCTTCCAGCACGCGCGCCACTTCCTCGTGCACCCGCGCCAGCGCGTCGGCATCGCCGGGCTCGAGCTCGACCGGCAACGGCGCCGGCGGCGCGGCGCCGGCCTCGTCGGGAGCCGCCGCGTGGACATCCGAAGCGGCCGGGGCGGCGGGCACGGTGGCGGGCCCGGAGGGCGGAATCAGGGTGGAGGCTTGAGGGTCCATCGGCTCATTGGAGCTTGAAGCGCGCCACCGACTGGCGCAGCGCCTCGGCGCTGATGGCGAGTTCCTGCACGCGCTGCGCGGTGGAGCGCGTGCCGGCCTCGGCCTGTTCGGTGACGGCGAAGATGTGCTGGATGTTGCCGGCCACCACCGCGGCCGACTGCGCCTGTGACAGGGCCTGCGCGGAGATGCGCGCGATGTGCGCCGACAGCTCGCGCGAGACGCGGTCGATGTCGGCCAGCGCGGCGCCGGCCGCGTCGGTGAGCTGGGTGCCGCGCACCACGCCCTGCGTGGTGCGCTCCATCGCCGCCATCGCGTCCTGGGTGTCGGCCTGGATGGCACGCACCAGCGCGGCGATCTGGCGCGTGGCGTCGGCCGAGCGCTCGGCCAGGCGCTGCACCTCCTGCGCCACCACCGAGAAGCCGCGGCCCGCCTCGCCGGCGCTGGCGGCCTGGATCGCGGCATTGAGCGCGAGCACGTTGGTCTGCTCGGTGATGCCGGAGATCAGCTCCGTGATCTCGCCGATCTCCTGCGAGCTCTCGCCCAGGCGCTTCAGGCGCTTGGCGCTGTCCTGGATCTGGTGGCGGATGGCGTCCATGCCGCGGATGCTGTCGTGCACCGCCGCCTGGCCGCGGTCGGCCGCCTGCAGCGAGGCCTGCGCCACCTCGGCGGTGTGCTGCGCCTGCGCCGACACGCCCTCGATGGCGCCGGCCAGGCCCAGCACCGACTCGCCCGTGTCGCGGATCTCGCGCAGCTGCGCCGTGGAGGCCTGCAGCAGCGCCGCGGAGGTCTGCTCGACCTCGGCCGTGGTGGCGGTCACGCGCGCGGCCGTGTCCTGCACCTGCACCACCAGCCGGCGCAGCTCCTCGACGGTGTAGTTGATGCTGTCGGCAATCGAGCCGGTGACGTCGTCCTCGCTGACGGTGGCCTGGCGCGTGAGGTCGCCCCCGGCCACGGCCTGCAGCTCGTTCATCAGGCGCAGGATCGCGTCCTGCGTGGCTTCGTTGCGGCGCTCTTCCTGGCGCCGGCGCGCCTCGGCCTCGCGGCGGCGCGTCTCGGCGCGCTGCGCGCGCTGCGCCTGGTCGTGCACGTAGGCGCGCACCAGCCCCGCGCCGCCGCCCAGCAGCGCCAGCGTGCCCGCGAGCATCAGCGCCTGCGCCACGCCGCCGAAGCCCGCGTGGCGCTCCAGCCGCTGCTGCAGGTCCTGCAGCCCGCGGCGCAGCGGCTCGCTGTCGAGCAGGATCTCCTGGCGCGCCGCGCGGGCCGCGGCCAGCGGCTGCAGCTGCTCCAGCACCACGCCGGTCTCGCGCCGCAGCCGCGCGTACAGGTCCAGCAGCTCGGCCAGCCGGGCGCGCGTGGCGGCGTCGCGCGCGGGCGCCAGGCGCAGCTGCGCATCGCCGTCGAGCAGGCCCTGCGCCAGCATGCGGAAGTCCTCCTGGTCCCGGCCGAGCTGCTGCAGCGCCTCGTGGCGCGTGTCCTCGGCGCTGAAGAACTCGATGGCGCTGCGCGGTATGCGCTGCGTGAGCATCACCAGCCGCCCGGCCGCCGCCACCCGCGCCGGCACGGCCTCGCGCTGCAGCTCCAGCGCGGCCACGGCCTCGGCCGTGTCCATCAGCCGCGCCGACAGGCCGCCGAGCACCTGCAGCGCCTGCGCCGCCTGCGTCAGCCGCGCCTGCTGCGCCAGCACGGCGCGGGCGTTCTTCTCGGCCAGCTCGGCCAGCAGCAGCAGCTGCGCCACCCGGGACTGCAGCTCTTCGGGCGCGGGCGCCAGGCCCGTGCCCCCGCGCAGGCCGCGCAGGTTGCGCGCTAGCACGGCGGCGCTGTCCTCGACCTCATCAAAGGCCGCCGGCCGCCCGGCCAGCGCCTGCGTCACCGACTTGGCCAGCCGCTGCGACTGCATCAGCGCCTGGCCGGTGGCCGCCATCTGCGCCGCGCCGCGCTCGGCGCGCTGCAGCGCCAGCATCGCGCCGGCCACCAGCGCCGCCGCGCCCGCGCCCAGCAGCAGCGCCATCAGCCGCTGGCGCCGCGCCATGGCGGACGCCCCGGCGTGCGGGCGGCGTCGCCGCGCCCGGCCGTGCGGGGCGGTGTCCGGGGCCATGTGGGCAGGGGCCGTGGGCGGCGCCGGCGGATGCACCGGCACCGTCGGCGCGAAAGGCGCCTGGGCAGGCCCGCCCGCCGCGGCGGCCCCGGCCGGGGTCTGGGTGGCCAGGACGCCGGCATCGCCCGGCACGGCCCAGGCCGCGCGCGTCCCGGCCAGGGACCGGAGCAGCGCGCGCCAGGTCACTGCCGCCCCCTCGCGCTGCGCGCGGTCCCCCCGCGGGGGACGGAGCGCGACCCTCGGAGCGGCCGTGCAGGCGCGCTCATGCAGCCCCCGGCAAGGGCTGCACGACGTTGAGGAAATGCATGTCGCGGGCCAGCGCCGCCAGGCGCAGCGCCTGCCAGTGGCGGCCCTGGTCGTCCAGGTAGAGATCGCCGGCAAAGGGCGGGCGCGCGGTGCCGGCGTCGGATGCCGTGGCAGCGCTTTCGTCAGGGGACAGCGGCAGCAGCTGCGCCGCGTTGCGCAGCCCGGCCAGCCGGTCCACGCGCAGCGCGCAGTGCAAGCCCAGCGCCGGGTTCAGCGCCACCAGGCGCGAGGCCGGCGCGTGCGGCGCGCCGGCGCCGCGCAGGCCCAGGAACACCGCCAGATCCACCACGCCGTGCAGGTGGCCGCGCAGGTTGAGCACGCCTTCGAACCAGGGCCGCGCGTGCGGCAGCGGCAGCAGCGGCTGGGCGTGCTCGACGATCTCGCCGGCCTCCTGCAGCGGCAGCAGCAGCCGCACGCCGGCAACCTCGGCCGCCAGCCAGGCCGGCGCCTGGCCCGCGGGCGCCTCGTGCAGCCGCTGCGCCAGGCGGGCCTGCAGCTCGCGCAGCAGCGTGTCCTTGCCGGCCATGGGGCGGGGCGGCGCGGGCACGCGAGGCTCAGCCCAGCGCCTGGATCTTGCGCAACAGCTCGGCGCCGTCCACGGGCTTGACCACGTAGTCGCGCGCGCCCTGGCGCATGCCCCAGACCTTGTCGGTCATCTGCCCCTTGCTGCTGCAGATGATCACGGGCAGGTCCGCGAAACGCTCGTCACGCGTGATGGTGCGCGTGAGCTGGAAGCCGTTGGCGCCGGGCAGCACCACGTCCATCAGGATCAGGTCGGGCTTTTCCTCGGCCAGGCTGGAGAGCGCCTGCTGCCCGTTCTCGGCCGTGCGCACGCTGTAGCCGGCCTGGCGCAGCAGCTCGCTGATGTGCTGCAGCTCGGTGCGGGAATCGTCCACCAGCAGGATCTTGTGAATCGGCATCGGGAGTCCTTGGGCCGCGCGGAAAAGGTGATGAAGAAGGACGCGCGGCAACACCGTACGGTAACGCCTTCAGCCGCCGCCCGGTCCGTGGCGCGCCACGGCCTGCAACAGCTGGTCCTTCGTGAAAGGCTTGGTCAGGTGGTCCTGCGCCCCGGCCAGGCGGGCCCGGGCGCGGTCGAAGAGCCCGTCCTTGGAGGTGAGCATGACCACCGGGACCTGCGCGAAGCGGGGGTTGCGCCGCAGCAGCGCGCAGGTCTGGTAGCCGTCCAGGCGCGGCATGAGGATGTCGCAGAAGATGATCGCCGGCTCGAACTCGTCGATGAGCGCCAGCGCGTCGAAGCCGTCCTCGGCCAGCAGCACCTCGTGGCCGCCCTGGTGCAGGAAGATCTCGGCACTGCGGCGGATGGTGTGGCTGTCGTCGATGACCAGCACCTTCAGCGGCGCGGCCGCGGCGGTGTCGGTGGCCGCCGGGAGATCCAGCGTGGAGGCCGGGACGGTGTCTGCGTCGATCATGGATGCCTTGGCCACGGTGGACGGGCCGCGTCCCGGGACGCCATCGGCCCGGGCGCGGAATCAGGCGCAGATCAGAGCTGCACCATCTCGAAGTCTTCCTTGCGCGCGCCGCACTCGGGGCAGGTCCAGTTCATGGGCACGTCTTCCCAGCGCGTGCCAGGGGCGATGTCGTGCTCGGGGTCGCCGGCGGCTTCGTCGTAGATCCAGCCGCAGATGAGGCACATCCAGGTTCGGGGTTCGCTCACTTGGTATTGTCAATCACTACAATCGACGGGCATTGTAGCCACGCCCTCCCGGCCTTCCACGCAGCGCCGCGCCTGGGCGAACATGCCTCTTTTCACAGTCCTGCGCCACGCGCGGCGCGCTCGCGCCGGCGCAGTGCCGCAGGACCTTCAGGACCACCCATGACCTCCGATCCCAATCCCGCCGCCGTCGCCGACGAAGCGGCGCAGGAAGCGCCTGCGCCGGCCTGCGTGATGAGCTTCAACGCCGCCGACGCCAGCGGCGCGGGCGGCGTGGCCGGCGACGTGGCCACCATCGCCGCCATGGGCGCGCACGCGCTGCCCGTGACCACCGCCATCCTCATGCGCGACACCGCCGAGGTCTTCGACCACCACGAGCTCGACGCCGAGGTCGTCGTCGAGCAGGCGCGCTCCATCCTGGAGGACGTGACCATCTCGGCCTGGAAGGTCGGCTTCCTGGGCTCGGCCGAGGTCGTCGCGGCGGTGGCGGAGATCCTCTCCGACTACCCCGACGTGCCGCTGGTGGCCTACATGCCCAGCCTCTCCTGGATCGAGCAGGAGGACCAGCGCGAGCCCTACCTCGACGCCTTCCGCGAGCTGATCCTGCCCGCCACGGAGGTGCTCGTGGGCGGCCACCAGACGCTCACCGACTTCCTGCTGCCCGACTGGGACAGCGAGCGCCCGCCTTCGGCGCGCGAGCTGGCCGTGGCCGCGGCCGAGCACGGCACGCGCTTCGTGCTGGTCACGGGCGTGCACCTGCAGTCGCGCGGCGGCGAGCAGTTCCTCGACAACGTGCTGGCCTCGCCGCAGGCCGCGCTCACGGGCGAGAAGTTCGAGCGCTTCGACACCGCCTTCGTCGGCGCGGGCGACACCCTCTCCGCGGCGCTGGCCTCGCTGCTGGCCGCCGACACCGAGCTGCAGGCCGCCGTGGGCGAGGCCCTGGCCTTCCTCGACCAGAGCCTGGACGCGGGCTTCCGCCCCGGCATGGGCAACGTCGTCCCGGACCGCTTCTTCTGGGCGCTGCCGCCCGAAGAGGAAGGCGCCGAGGGCGAGCCCGCCGCGCCCGAGGCCGCCGCACCTGCCGCCGACAACAACAAGGGATCCCGTCGTGTCCACTGAGAGCACCGCAACCACCACCAACGCCCAGCTCTTCGAGCGCGCCCAGGCCGTCATCCCCGGCGGCGTGAACTCGCCCGTGCGCGCCTTCCGCGCCGTGGGCGGCACGCCGCGCTTCATCCGCAGCGCGCAAGGCGCCTACATGGTCGATGCGGAAGGCCAGCGCTACATCGACTACATCGGCTCCTGGGGCCCGATGATCCTGGGCCACGGCCACCCGGCCGTGCTCGAAGCCGTGCAGCGCGCCGCGAACGAGGGCTTCAGCTACGGCGCCCCGACCGAGCGCGAGGTCGAGCTGGTCGAGGCCATCATCGAGCAGGTGCCCAGCGTCGAGCAGCTGCGCCTGGTGAGCTCCGGCACCGAGGCGGCGATGAGCGCCATCCGCCTGGCGCGCGGCGCCACGGGCCGCTCGCTGCTGGTCAAGTTTGAAGGCTGCTACCACGGCCATGCCGATGCGCTGCTGGTCAAGGCCGGCTCGGGCCTGGCCACCTTTGGCCACCCCACCAGCGCCGGCGTGCCCGCCGAGGTGGTGCAGCACACCATGGTGCTCGAATACAACAACGTCGAGCAGCTCGAAGAGGCCTTCGCGCTGCAGGGCGCGGACATCGCCTGCGTGATGGTCGAGCCCATCGCCGGCAACATGAACTTCGTGCGCGCCAGCGTGCCGTTCATGACGCGGCTGCGCGAGCTGTGCACGCAGCACGGCGCGCTGCTGGTGCTCGACGAGGTGATGAGCGGCTTCCGCGTCGCGCTGGGCAGCGCGCAGTCGATCTACGCGAAATTGATTCCCGGCTTCAGGCCGGACGTGAGCGTGTTCGGCAAGGTCATCGGCGGCGGCATGCCGCTGGCGGCCTTCGGCGCCAGCCGCGCCGTGATGCAGCACCTCGCGCCGCTGGGCCCGGTCTACCAGGCCGGCACCCTCAGCGGCAACCCGGTGGCCACCGCCTGCGGCCTGGCCACGCTGCGCGAGATCTCGAAGCCCGGCTTCTTCGAGGCGCTGGGCGCCAAGACGCGGCGCCTGGTGGACGGCCTGGAGGCCGCGGGCCGCGAGGCCGGCGTGCCGCTGGTGGGCGACTGCGAGGGCGGCATGTTCGGCTTCTTCTTCGCCGGCGAACTGCCGCAGAACTACAAGACCGTGATGGCCGGCGGCAGCGAGCGCTTCAACCGCTTCTTCCACGCCATGCTGGACCGCGGCGTGTACCTGGCGCCGGCGATGTACGAGGCCGGCTTCGTCAGCGCCGCGCACAGCGACGCCGACATCGACGCCACGCTGGAAGCGGCGCACGCGGCCCTGCGCACGCTGTGAGTTCCGAAGCCGGGCCGCCTTCGGCCCGGCACCTAAAATCGGCCGGATGCACATTCACATCCTGGGCATCTGCGGCACCTTCATGGGCGGCCTGGCGGCGCTGGCGCGCGAGGCCGGGCACCGCGTCACCGGCTGCGACGCCAACGTCTACCCGCCCATGAGCGACCAGCTGCGCGCCCTGGGCATCGAGCTGATCGAGGGCTTCAGTCCGGACCAGCTCGCGCTCCAGCCCGACGTCTTCGTCATCGGCAACGTGGTCAGCCGCGGCAACGCGCTGATGGAGGCGATCCTCGACGCCGGGCTGCCCTACACCAGCGGCCCGCAGTGGCTGGCGCAGGAGGTGCTGCAGGGGCGCCACGTGCTGGCCGTGGCCGGCACGCACGGCAAGACCACCACCACCTCGATGCTGGCCTGGATCCTGGAGCACGCTGGGCTGCAGCCGGGTTTCCTGGTCGGCGGCGTGCCGATGAACTTCGGCGTCTCGGCGCGGCTCGGTGCCGGCAAGAGCTTCGTGATCGAGGCCGACGAGTACGACACCGCCTTCTTCGACAAGCGCAGCAAGTTCGTGCACTACCGCCCGCGCACGGCCGTGCTCAACAACCTCGAGTTCGACCACGCCGACATCTTCCCGGACCTGGCCGCCATCGAGACCCAGTTCCACCACCTCGTGCGCACCGTGCCGGCTTCGGGGCGGCTGGTGGTCAACGCGCGCGAGGAGGCGCTGCAGCGGGTGCTGACGCGCGGCTGCTGGAGCGAGGTGCAGCGCTTCGGCACGCGCAAGGAGGAGCCCGGCGCGCTGCGCGCCCGTGGCGAGCCGCATGCCTTCGACGTGCTGCGCGGCAGCCTGAAGATCGCGCGCGTGGAGTGGGGGCTGCTCGGCGAACACAACCAGCTCAACGCGCTGGCGGCGCTGGCCGCGGCCGAGCACGTGGGCGTGGCACCGGAGGTGGCGGCCGCGGCGCTGGGCAGCTTCGAGAACGTGCGCCGGCGCCTGGAGCTGCGCGGCGAGGCCGGCGGCGTGAAGGTCTACGACGACTTCGCGCACCACCCCACCGCGCTGCGCACCACCGTCAACGGGCTGCGCCGGCGCGTCGGGCTGCAGCGCATCCTGGCCGTGTTCGAGCCGCGCTCCAACACCATGAAGCTCGGCACCATGAAGGCGCAGCTGCCCTGGGCACTCGAAGAGGCCGACCTGAGCTTCTGCCACAGCGGCGGCCTGGGCTGGAACGCGGCCGAGGCGCTGGCGCCGATGGGCGAGCAGGCCGTGGTCAGCGACGACATCGACGCGCTGGTGCGGGCCGTGGTCAAGGCCGCGCAACCCGGCGACCACGTGCTGTGCATGAGCAACGGCAGCTTCGGCGGCATCCACGACAAGCTGCTGCAGGCGCTGGCGAAGAAGGCCTGACGGGCATGGACGCGCCCGCGCCCGCTGCCCCGGCGGCCGCTCCCGAATCCCCCCTGACCCACCTGCTCTACCTGCACGGCTTCCGCTCCTCGCCGCGCTCCTTCAAGGCGCAGCGCATGGCGGCGTGGATGCAGGCGCACCGGCCGGAGGTGCACTGGTGGTGCCCCCAGCTGCCGCCCTCGCCGCGCGAGGCCGTGCAGGGGCTGCTGCAAGGCACGGCCGACTGGCCGCGCGAGACCATGGCCGTGGTCGGCAGCTCGCTGGGCGGCTTCTACGCCACGGTGCTGGCCGAGCGCCTGGGCTGCCGCGCCGTGCTCATCAACCCGGCGGTGGAGCCGGCGCGCGACCTCGCCAGGTACATCGGCGAGCAGACGGCGTTTCACGATCCGGACGAGCATTTCTTCTTCCGGGCCGAGTTCGTGGACGAGCTGCGCGCGCTGCACCCGGCCGTGCTGACGCGGCCCGGACGCTACCTGGCCTTCATCGCCACCGGCGACGAGGTGCTGGACTGGCGTGAGATGGCCGCGCGCCATGCGCAATGCCGGCTGGAGATCATCGAGGGCAGCGACCACGCGCTGTCGGACTTCGACGCGCACCTGCCGCGCCTGCTGGCTTTCCTGGGCCTGGACAAGGCCCGCTCCTGAGGGGCGCGCCACGGCGCGGCGCGCACCCGGGCAGCCGGGGCGTTTTCAGGGGAACATTGATTGCCCGCAAGGCCGCTGCAGTTCCGGCCCGCCAGGGCTTTCCACCCGACCCGGCCCGTCCCTGGAGGACGCCAGCCGTGTGGCACCATGGATGCGCGCGCATCGGTCTTGCGCACGCGGCATGGGGGCCGCGCGGCGGCCGGCGCCGTCTCTCTTCCTGGAGCTCGACTCATGCGTTTGAAAGACAAGATCTGCATCGTCACCGGCGCCGCGCAGGGCATCGGACTGGCCACGGCGCAGAAGTTCTGCGCCGAGGGCGCCGTGGTGGTGGTGTGCGACATCAAGGCCGAGGCGGTGGAGCTGGCCGTGGCGCAATGCCGCAACGCCGGCGGGCGCGCCGAGGGGCACGTCGTCAACGTCACCGACCGGGCGCAGATCGACGCCATGGTCGCGGCCGTGAAGCACAAGCACGGGCGCATCGACGTGCTGGTCAACAACGCCGGCATCACCAAGGACGCGCGGCTGCAGAAGATGACGCTGGAGCAGTTCGACGCCGTCATCGATGTCAACCTGCGCGGCGTGTTCCATTGCTCGCAGGCGGTGGCCGACACGATGGTGGCGCAGGGCAGCGGCGTGATCCTCAACGCCTCCAGCGTGGTGGGGCTGTACGGCAATTTCGGCCAGACCAACTACGCCGCGAGCAAGTTCGGCGTCATCGGCTTCACCAAGACCTGGTCGCGCGAGCTGGGTCCCAAGGGCGTGCGCGTCAACGCGGTGGCGCCGGGCTTCATCCAGACGCCGATCCTGGAGACCATTCCCGACAAGGTCATCGACCAGCTCGTGGCGCAGGTGCCGCTGGGCCGCCTGGGCAAGCCCGAGGAGATCGCCAACACCTATGCCTTCCTGGCCAGCGACGAGGCCAGCTACATCAACGGCGTGGTGATCGAGGTCGGCGGCGGCCTCACGGTCTGAAGCGCGCCATGACCTGAAGGGCGACATCCCGGCGCGGCGGCCCCGCCGGCCGCTGCGGCGACAATAGCGCGGATGTACGCCCTGTTCGATGAAGCCGGCAAGTTCCTCGCCGGCCGTGTGATGTCCGAAGCCGAGAGCTCGCTGCAGGTGGAGCTCGACTCCGGCAAGCGCGTCAAGGTCAAGGCCGCCAACGTGCTGCTGAAGTTCGACAAGCCCGCCCCGGCCGAGCTGATGGCGCGCGCCCAGGCCATCGCCCCCGAGATCGATCTCGACCTGGCCTGGGAATTCGCCCCGGAAGGCGAGTTCGGCTTCGCGGCGCTGGCGCGCGACTATTTCAGCGTCGACGCCTCGCTGGAGCAGCAGGTGGCGGCGCTGTTGCGCCTGTACGAGGCGCCGCACTATTTCCGCCGCGCCGGCAAGGGCCTTTTCAAGAAGGCGCCCGAAGAGATCGTCAAGGCCGCGCTGCTGGGCATTGAGCGCAAGAAGCAGCTCGCCGCGCAGATCGAAGGCTGGGCCGCCGAGCTCGTGGCCGGCAGCTGCCCGGCGCCGATCCGCGAGCAGCTCTACAAGATCCTGTTCCGCCCGGACAAGAACGCGCCCGAATACAAGGCCGTGGTCGATGCCGCCAAGCAGGCGCAGCGCGCGCCGCTGGACCTGCTCAAGGCCGCGGGCGCCATCAGCAGCCCCTACCAGTTCCACTGGCGGCGCTTCCTGTTCGAGCAGTTCCCCAAGGGCACCGGCTTCCCGGCGCTGCAGGCACCGGCCATCAGGGAAGAGCTGCCGCTGTCTCCGGTGGCGGCGTTTTCCATCGACGACTCGGCCACGACCGAGATCGACGATGCGCTGTCGGTGCAGGGCCTGGGGACCGGCACGGTCGTCTTCGGCGTGCACATCGCGGCGCCGGGTCTGGCGATCCAACCCGAGTCGCCGGTGGACAAGGTGGCGCGGGACCGGCTCTCCACGGTCTACATGCCGGGCTGGAAGGTCACGATGCTGCCCGACGACGTGGTGCAGGCCTACACGCTCACCGAAGGGCGCGACTGCCCGGCGGTGAGCCTGTACGTCACGCTCGACGAGGCCACGCTGGAAGTGCGCGGGCGCGAGACGAAGCTGGAGCGCGTGCCGATCGCGCGCAACCTGCGCCACGACCAGCTCGACGACGTCATCACCGAGGCCAGCCTCAGCGGCGAGGCGCCGGCCGACTACGCCTTCGCGCCGGAGCTGGCCTTCGCCTTCCGGCTGGCGAAGCACCTGAAGGCGCAGCGCGAGGTGGCGCGCGGCAAGCCCGAGAACTTCAACCGCCCGGACTACAACTTCCGGCTGCTCGACAACGAGGGCGAGCCCGTCGGCGAGGAGACGGTGCAGATCACCACGCGCCGCCGCGGCGCGCCGCTGGACCTGATCGTGTCGGAGGCCATGATCCTGGCCAACAGCAGCTGGGGCGGCTGGCTCGCCGAGTGCGGCGTGCCGGGCATCTACCGCAGCCAGGCCAGCCTGGCGCCGGGCATCAAGGTGCGCATGGGCGTCAAGCCCGCGCCGCACGCGGGCATGGGCGTGGCGCAGTACACCTGGGCCACGTCACCGCTGCGGCGCTACGTGGACCTGGTCAACCAGTGGCAGATCATTGCCTGCGCGCGCCACGGCCGCACCGCGCCGCTGTCCGCGCCCTTCAAGCCCAAGGACGCCAGCCTCTTCTCCATCATCTCGGGCTTCGACGCCGCCTACGGCGCCTACAACGACTTCCAGCACGGCATCGAGCGCTTCTGGACGCTGCGCTGGCTGCAGCAGAACGGCGTGACGGAGCTGGATGCGGCCGTGCTCAAGGACGGGCTGGTGCGCGCTGACACGCTGCCGCTGGTGTTCCGCGCCCTGGGCTGCGAGGGCCTGCCGCGCGGCGCGCACGTGCGCGTGCGCGTCACCGGTTGCGACCTGCTGACGCTGGACCTGCATGCCAGCCTGGCCGCGCGCCTGGACGACGCTGCGCCAGCCGAGGCGCTGGCCGAGCCCGAAGGCGAGTCCGGGGAGGAGGAGGAAGAAGCCAGCGGCCCGCTGGCGCTGGCCATCGACGTGGCCGACGCCGACGACACCCCCGCGGCGGCGGCTGCCGAGCCGCCCGCGCCCGCCGCCTGACGCCAGGGGCACGGGGGGGCCATGCGTGCGCTGCGAATGCCGGCGCTGAGCCCGCTGCAGTGGGCGCTGGCGCTGTCGGTGGCGCTGCATGCGGCGCTGCTGGGGCTGCGCTGGGCCGATCCGCAGTCCTTCGACCGGCTGTTCCGCGACGCGCCGCTGGAGGTGGTGCTGGTCAATGCCCAGGCGCAGCAGCCGCCGAAGAAGGCGCAGGCGCTGGCGCAGCACACCCTGGCCGGCGGCGGCGATGCGGAAGCCGGGCGCGCCACGTCGCCGCTGCCGGCCGCGGCGCTGGAGGCGCCGGGCGAGTCCAGCGAGGACGCGCAGCGCCAGATCGAGCAGTTGCAGCAGCAACAGCAGCAGATGCTGGCTCAGCTGCGCCAGGCGCTGGCGCAGCTGCCCCCGCCCGACCCCGGCCGCGACGCCGGCCAGCCCCGCGCCCAGGAGCAGGAGGAGCGCCGGCGCCAGCTGCTGCGCCAGCTCGCCGAGATCGAGCGCCGCGTCAACGAGGAAAACGCCCGCCCGCGCAAGCGCTACGTGAGCCCGGCCACGCGCGAGGTGCCCTACGCGCGCTACTACGACGCGCTGCGCCGGCGCATCGAGGCGCGCGGCACGGCCGACTTCCCCACGCTGCAGGGCCGCAAGCTCTACGGCGAGCTGACCATGGGCATCACCGTGGACGCGCGCGGCCGCGTGCTCGACACGCAGGTGCTCAAGGCCTCCGGCCAGCCGGTGCTCGACCGCCGCGCCCAGGCCATCGTGCAGGCCGCCGCGCCCTACGGCGCCTTCGGGCCGGAACTGCGCGCGCAGGCCGACCTGCTCGTCATCACCGCGCGCTTCCGCTTCACGCGCGAGGACGGCGTGGAGGCCATCCCGCTGGCCACGCCCTGAACCCCTTCACTTCCACCGCCCCGCCATGACCGACCTCGACCGCTACGCCGTCTTCGGCCACCCCGTGCAGCACAGCCTGTCGCCGCAGATCCACCAGGCCTTTGCCGAGCAGACCGGGCAGCGCCTGGCCTACGCGCGGCTGTGGGCGCCGCTGGACGGCTTCGAGGCCGTGCTGCGCGCCTTCGTGGCCGGCGGCGGGCGCGGCGCCAACGTGACGGTGCCCTTCAAGTTCGAGGCGCTGCGCCTGGCCACGCGGCGCAGCGCGCGCGCGGAGCTGGCGCAGGCGGCCAACGTGCTGAGCTTCGACGGCGAGGAGATCCACGCCGACAACAGCGACGGTGTCGGGCTGGTGCGCGACATCGAGGCCAATGCCGGCTGCGCGCTGGCCGGGCGGCGCGTGCTGCTCATTGGCGCGGGCGGCGCGGGCGCGGGCGTGCTGGGGCCGCTGCTGGAAGCGGCACCGGCGGAGCTGACGCTGGTCAACCGCACCGACGAGCGCGCGCAGGACCTGGTGCTGCGCCACGACGAGCTGGCGCGCGGCTGCGGCGTGCGGCTGCGCACGGCCAGCCTGCACGCGCCGGGGACGGCCTTCGACGTGGTCATCAACGCCAGCGCCAGCAGCCTCGAGGGCGCCACGGCCTCGCCGGTGGCCGAGACGGTGCTGCGCCCGGGCACGCTGGCGGTGGACCTGATGTACGGCCCCAAGGCACAGCCTTTCCTGGACTGGGCACAGCGCCACGGCGCGCAGCCGCGCGACGGCCTGGGCATGCTGGTGGAGCAGGCCGCGGAAGCCTTCGCCGCCTGGCGCGGCGTGCGGCCGCAGACAGCACCGGTGCTGGCGGCGCTGCGCGCGCTCAAGGGCTGAGACACGGGAGGCGCGCATGGGCGTGGTGTCTCCCCCTTCCCTGCAGGCAACGCGCGCGGGCCCCAGGAGCGGCGCGCTGCGCCAGCTGGCGCGGCTGCTGGCGCTGACGCTGCTGTGCGTGCTGGCGCTGCAGCTCTACTTCGTGGGCCGCGTGGCGCTGATGCGCTTCGTCGATCCGGCCTCCACCGCCTTCGAGCGCAGCGAGGCCTGGCGGCTGCTGCGCGACAAGGGCCGCATCGACTGGGCCCAGCAGTGGGTGGACGACGCGCGCATCTCGCCCCACCTCAAGCGCGCCGTGATCGCCAGCGAGGACGCCGGCTTCGTCCAGCACGGCGGCGTGGAATGGGACGCGATCGAGAAGGCCTGGGACAAGAACCAGCGCGCGCTGGCGCGCGTGGAGCGGCTCAACGAGCAGGCCAGCCGCCGCGCCGTCGCGCGCGGGCGCGAGCCGCCGGCCGGTGCCGTGCCCAAGGTGATCGGGGGCTCGACCATCACGCAGCAGCTGGCCAAGAACCTGTTCCTCGACGGCGAGCGCACGCTGCTGCGCAAGGGCCAGGAACTCGTCATCACGCTGGCGCTGGAGGGGCTGCTGGACAAGCGCCGCATCCTGGAGATCTATCTGAACCACGTCGAATGGGGCGAGGGCGTGTTCGGCGCGCAGGCCGCGGCGCGGCACTACTTCCGCGTCGATGCCGCCCAGCTGAACCTGGGGCAGTCGGCGCGGCTGGCGGTGATGCTGCCGGCCCCGAAGCGCTTCGAGCAGCGGCCCGGCTCGCCCTACGTGGTGTCGCGCGCCGCCACCATCGCCGCGCGCGCCGGCGCGGTGCAATTGCCCTGAACCTGGAGCGCGGCATCCGGGTTGCACCGGCACGGGCTCACCGTTACCCCCCTGGAATGGATCGCATGGCTACTTCCCTGAGCGCCGAACTCGCTGCCGCCGCCGCCCGGCTGGTGGTGGAGGAAGGCATGGAATACGGCGCGGCCAAGAAGCGCGCCGTGCGCGACCTGGGCCGCGGCCGCGGCACCGAGCTGCCCAGCAACGAGATGGTGGAGGAGCAGGTGCGCGAGTACCTGCAGGTCTTCCACGCCGACACCCAGCCGCAGGAGCTGGCGGCGTTGCGCCGGCTGGCGCTGCGCTGGATGCGGCGGCTGGCGGAGTTCCGCCCGCACCTCTCGGGCGCGGCCTGGCGCGGCACGGCCACGCGGCTGTCGAACCTGCACCTGGACCTGTACTGCGACGACCCGAAGTCGGCCGAGATCGGGATGCTCAACCAGGGCATCGACTACGAGCTCGCCGGCCAGCAGCCGCGCGGCCCGGGCCAGGAGCCCTACGACGTGCTCAGCGTCGCCAGCCGCAGCGAGGAACTCGGCGAGGTGGTGACGCTGTTCCTGCACGTGCGCGACCTCGACGAGCTGCGCGGCGCGCTCAAGCCGGACGCCACCGGCCGCACCTGGCGCGGCGACGCCGCCGCGCTGCAGCGGCTGCTGGACGCCGAAGAAGGCGAAGACCGGGGCGGCGGCGCATGAGGCGCCGGCTGGTGTTGACGACCGCCGTGGCGGCTGCCGCGGCCGGTGCGGGCGTGGCCTGGTGGCGGCTGCGGCCGCACGGCGCGGTGGTGCCCGACGCGCTGTGGCAACTGGCGCTGGAACGTCCACAGGGCGGTGAGCTGGCCCTGGCCGCGCTGCGCGGTCAACCGTTGCTGCTGAACTTCTGGGCCACCTGGTGCCCGCCCTGTGTCAAGGAAATGCCGGTGCTGGACCGCTTCAGCCGCGACTTCGCGGCGCGCGGCGGCCGGGTGCTGGGCCTGGCCATCGACCAGCCGGCGCCGGTGCGCGACTTCCTGCGCCAGCGGCCAGTGGGCTACGACATCGCGCTGGCGGGGCTGGCGGGCAGCGACCTGATGCGCCAGCTCGGCAACCAGGCCGGCGTGCTGCCCTTCACGGTGCTGATCGACGCCGCGGGCGCCATCCGCCAGCAGCACGCCGGCGAGATCACGGCGCAGCAGCTTGTGCGCTGGGCAGCCGGCCTGAGCTGACACCGGCCGCCCGGCCGGTTGCGGCCGTAACGGCAGCCTTCCGCGCCCTGGCCTTTCCTTGAGCCGTCTCAACGGAGCTGCGTGCCGATTTTTTGGGAACCTGCCGGCAACCGCAGGCAAAACGCGTAAAGTTCGGCCCTTTGCTTTCCCGGCCCGGCGCCCAGCCGCGCCGTGAAAGGCGTCCGACAGGATCGCGGCAGTTACATCCTGTAAGCTCAGGAGCGTGACGAAGCCGCCGGATGGCGGACGTTGACGACGAACCCATGCACGAAGAAGGTGCGACGGCATGCGACATCCGCGTAGCCGCCACCGAGCGCCCTGGAGAAGCTGATGGACCTGCGCAAGCTCAAGACCTTGATCGACCTCGTGTCGGAATCGAACATCTCCGAGCTGGAGATCACGGAAGCCGACGGCAAGGTCCGCATCGTCAAGGCCGATCCGCTTGCCGCCGCAGGCGCCGTGGCGGCGCCGGCGGCGCCGGTGCTGCAACAGGCCGCGCCGGTGCAACTGGCCGCCGCGCCTGCGGCGGTGGCGCCGCAAGCGGCGCCGGCCGCGGCCGAAGCCACCGGCCACGTCGTGAAGTCGCCCATGGTGGGCACGCTCTACCGCTCGTCGAGCCCGGGCGCCAAGCCGTTCGCCGACGTGGGCCAGGCCGTCAAGGAAGGCGACACGATCTGCATCATCGAGGCCATGAAGATCATGAACGAGATCGAGGCCGACAAGACCGGCACCATCACGCAGGTGCTGTGCGAGAACGGCCAGGCCGTCGAGTACGGCCAGCCGCTGTTCATCATCGAGTGATCCGGCTCCCACGGCCCGGGCGGCACGGCCGCCGTTCGGGCTGAGCCCGTGTCCGGAACCCGCAGCGCGCGGGAAAAGGATTCACCGGACCGGCTCTTGGAGCCCAAGCGAAAACGGGGCAAGCCCCTCCCGCCGCAATACAGCCCTGCCCCGGGCGCGCGGCGGCTGCGGAGAAAGCAGCATGTTCAAAAAAATACTGATCGCCAACCGCGGCGAGATCGCCCTGCGCATCCAGCGCGCCTGCCGCGAACTGGGCGTGAAGTCGGTGGTGGTGTATTCCGAAGCCGACCGTGACGCCAAGTACGTGCGCCTGGCCGACGAGGCCGTGTGCATCGGCCCGGCGCCGTCGTCGCAGAGCTACCTCAACATGCCGGCCATCATCTCCACCGCGGAGGTGACGGATGCCGAGGCCATCCACCCCGGCTACGGCTTCCTGTCGGAGAACGCCAACTTCGCCGAGCGCGTGGAGAAGAGCGGCTTCACCTTCATCGGCCCGACGCCGGAGTCGATCCGGATCATGGGCGACAAGGTCGCGGCCAAGCAGGCCATGATCAAGTCGGGCGTGCCGTGCGTGCCGGGCTCCGAAGGCGCGCTGCCCGACGATCCGAAGGAGATCATCCGCATCGCGCGTGCCATCGGCTACCCCGTCATCATCAAGGCTGCCGGCGGCGGCGGCGGGCGCGGCATGCGCGTGGTGCACACCGAGGCGGCGCTGGTGCACGCGGTGCAGACCACGCGCCAGGAAGCGGGCGCGGCCTTCGGCAACCCGGCCGTGTACATGGAGAAGTTCCTGGAGAACCCGCGCCACGTGGAGATCCAGGTGATGGCCGACGAGCACCGCAATGCCGTGTGGCTGGGCGAGCGCGACTGCTCGATGCAGCGGCGCCACCAGAAGATCATCGAGGAGGCGCCGGCGCCGGGCATCCCGCGCCGGCTCATCGACCGCGTGGGCGACCGCTGCGCCGCCGCGTGCAAGAAGATCGGCTACCGCGGCGCGGGCACCTTCGAGTTCCTGTACGAGAACGGCGAGTTCTACTTCATCGAGATGAACACGCGCGTGCAGGTGGAGCATCCGGTGACGGAGCTGGTCAGCGGCATCGACATCGTGCAGATGCAGATCCGCGTGGCCGCCGGCGAGAAGCTGCCCTTCACGCAGCGCCAGGTGCAGATGCGAGGCCATGCCATCGAGTGCCGCATCAATGCCGAGGACGCCTACAAGTTCACGCCCTCTCCCGGGCGCATCACGATGTGGCACCCGCCGGGCGGCCCGGGCGTGCGCGTGGACTCGCATGCCTACACGAACTACTTCGTGCCCTCGCACTACGACTCGATGATCGGCAAGATCATCGTCTACGGCGACACGCGCGAGCAGGCGCTGGCGCGCATGCGCACGGCGCTCGACGAGACCGTGGTCGAAGGCATCCAGACCAACATCCCGCTGCACCGCGAGCTGATGCTCGACGCCAACTTCATCGAAGGCGGCACCAGCATCCACTACCTGGAAGGCTGGCTGGCGCAGCGCAAGCGCTGACCAAGGAAAGGGTTGTCAATCATGTTCGAGCTGGTGCTGCGCGCGCCGGAGGCACTGGTGGAGCCGGTGTCCGAGGCGCTGATGGAAGAGCTCGACGCCCTGTCGGTGTCGGTGGAGGACGCCGACGTCGATACCGAGGCCGAGCAGGCGCTCTTCGGCGAGCCGGGCATGCCCGCGCCCAAGCCGGGCTGGCAGCGCTCCACGCTCAAGGCGCTGTTCGAGCAGGAGGCGCAGGCCACCGAGGCCGCCGCGCTGCTGCTGGCGCAGCCGCAATGGGCAGGCGCGCTGCAGGTGCAGGCGCTGCAGGCCGTGGCCGACCAGGACTGGGTGCGGCTGACGCAGTCGCAGTTCGCGCCGGTGGAGATCACGCCCGAGTTCTGGATCGTGCCGAGCTGGCACGAGGCGCCGGCGCAGGCGCAGGCCGTGATCCGGCTCGACCCGGGGCTGGCCTTCGGCACCGGCACGCACCCCACCACGCGCATGTGCCTGCGCTGGACCGCGCGGCAACCGGCCGAGCGCCGCGCGCGCTGGCAGCGCGTGCTCGACTACGGCTGCGGGTCGGGCATCCTGGCCATCGGCGCGGCGCTGCACGGCGCGCGGGACATCGATGCCGTGGACATCGACCCGGCCGCGGTGCAGGCCACGCTGGACAACGCGCAGGCCAACGGCGTGCAGCTTCGCGCCGGGCTGCCCGACCTGGTGCAGGGCCAGTATCCGCTGGTGCTGGCCAACATCCTGGCCACGCCGCTGAAGCTGCTGGCGCCACTGCTGGCCGGCCACGTGGCGCCCGGCGGCGACCTGGTGCTTGCGGGCATCCTGGAGCGCCAGGCCGACGAGCTCAAGGCCGCCTATGCGCCCTGGTGTGCGCTGGAAGTCAGCGACCAGGAAGACGGCTGGATCCTGATGACGGCGCGCCTGCCCGGCGAGGATGCCTGAGCCGTCCATGAACCAGGCCGCGCGCTGCCCCAACTGCCGCACGGTCTTCAAGGTCCAGCCGCAGCAGTTGCAGGCTTCGGGCGGCTGGGCCCGCTGCGGCCAGTGCGGCGAGGTGTTCAACGCGCTGCAGGCGCTGGTGGCCGTGCCGCCGGTGCCGCCGCCCGTGCCGGCCGCCGCGGCGCGCCCCGCGGCCAGCCCCCGGCCCGGCGCGCCGCTGGACGGCCATCCGCCGCCGGTGTCCGCGCTGTACCGGCGCGCCGAGCCGGGCTCCGCGCCGGTGCGGCCCGAAGCCGTGGCGCAGCCTGTCCCGGCGCCGGCTCCTGTCCCGACTCCTGCGCCTGCGCCTGTTGCGACCCCGGCGCCGGTCGCGGCACCACGCCAGGTGCCCGTGCCCGCGCCCGCGCCCGCGCCGCTGCCGCCGGCAGCGCCGGTGGATGCGCCGGCATCGGTTTTCCCGGCGCCTTTCCCGCCGCCGCCGGCCGCGGTCGAAGCGCCGGCCGTGGCGCCGGCTGCCGAGCCCATGCCGGCCGTCGCCGCCGCGGCGCCGGCGGCCCCGGCCACGGCGCCCGCGCTGGGACAAGTTTCCTTCCTGCAAACCCCGCCGCCGCCGCGCGGGACCACCGATGCGCAGCGCACCTGGTGGGCCGCGGCCGCGACGCTGCTGGTGCTCACCGCGCTGCTGCAGGCGCTGCTGATCGCCCGCCCTTACCTGAGCGCGCGCTTTCCGGCGGCGCGTCCGCTGCTGCAGCCGCTGTGCGCGCTGGTGCGCTGCAATGCCGAGGCCGCGCCGCGGCACCTGGCGGCATTGGCCGTGGAAAGCAGCGCGCTGGCGCGGCTGTCGGGCGAGGGCCAGCGCTACCGGCTGTCGCTGGTGCTGCGCAACCGCGACACGCAGGCGCTGCGCTGGCCGGCCATCGACCTGAAGCTCACCGACGCGCAGGGCGTGCTGCTGGTGCGCAAGGTGCTGCGCGTGCGCGATCTGGGCGCCACCACCGCGGCGCTGCCCGCCGGCCAGGAGCAGCCGCTGCAGGCGGTGCTGGACGTGGGCGAGCAGCCCGTGGCCGGCTACTCGGTCGAACTCTTCTATCCCTGAAACCTCACGGAGCCCCCATGCCTGTTCTCGTCTGCGGCTCGTTGGCCTTCGACACCATCACCACCTTTCCCGGGCGCTTCGCGCAGCAGATCCTCCCTGAGCAGGTGCACATCCTGAACGTGTCGTTCCTGGTGCCGACGCTGCGGCGCGAGTTCGGCGGCTGCGCGGGCAACATCGCCTACACGCTCAAGGCGCTGGGCGGCGAGCCGGTGGTGGCCGCGGCGCTGGGCAGCGATGGCGGCCCGTACCTGCAGCGGCTGCGTGAGCTGGCCATCGACACCTCCTGCGTGCGCGTGGAAGCCGAGAGCTACACGGCGCAGGCGATGATCATCACCGACACCGACAACAACCAGATCACGGCCTTCCATCCCGGCGCGATGCAGCAGGCGCACCTGATCGACGTGCCCGCGCGCAGCGACCTGGCGCTGGGCATCGTGGCCCCGGACGGCCGCGAGGCCATGCTGCGCCACGCCGCGCAGCTGCACGAGCGCGGCATTCCCTTCGTGTTCGATCCGGGCCAGGGCCTGCCCATGTTCGACGGCGAGGCGCTGCGCGGCTTCATCGCGCAGGCCAGCTGGGTCGCGGTCAACGACTACGAGGGCCGCATGCTGTGCGAGCGCACCGGCGAGAGCCTGGAGCAGATCTCGCAGCGGCCGCACCTGCGCGGCGTGATCGTCACGCTGGGCGCGCAGGGCTGCGAGGTCTGGGTGCAGGGCCAGCGCACGCTGGTGCCGGGCGTGCCGGCCGAGCGCGTGGTCGATCCCACGGGCTGCGGCGACGCCTTCCGCGGCGGGCTGCTCTACGGACTGGAGCGCGGCTGGGCGCTGGAGCGCTGCGTCGAGCTGGGCAACCGCATGGGCGCGCTCAAGATCGCGCAGGCCGGTCCGCAGAACCACCGCGTGGAGCGCATCGCGGATTGACGCGCGCGCGACGCCATCGGGCGTCGGCTGCATCGGACTTCAAGCCACGGCGCCCTGCCCTCGCAAGGAGGCCGGGCGCCTTCGCATCTGCCGCGCATGTTTAAGCGCGGGAAAGCCGCGTCACAAGCGACACGGCCCGCAGGGCCGTGAGGCTTGCGGGCCGTTGTGCAATGCGCCGCGGGTGCGGCGCGATGGCTCAGGGCTTCTCGCCCGTGGGGAACGGCCAGGCGGCCGCGGGGCTGAGCGCCGTCTTTGCAGCGGCACCCGCGCCGGTGGCGCCCGAAGCCGCGGCGGAAGCCGCCTTCTTGGCCGGGGCCTTCTTGGCGGCGGCCTTCTTGGCCGGTGCAGCCTTCTTGGCAGCGGCCTTCTTGGCCGGCGCCGCGGCTGCCTTCTTCGCAGCAGCCTTCTTCGCCGGCGCCGCAGCCGCCTTCTTGGCAGCAGCCTTCTTGGCCGGTGCCGCGGCTGCCTTCTTGGCAGCAGCCTTCTTGGCCGGTGCCGCGGCCGCCTTCTTGGCAGCAGCCTTCTTGGCCGGTGCCGCGGCCGCCTTCTTGGCGGCGGCCTTCTTCGCCGGTGCCGCGGCCGCCTTCTTGGCGGCGGCCTTCTTCGCCGGTGCCGCGGCCGCCTTCTTGGCGGCAGCCTTCTTCGCCGGTGCCTCGGCGGCGGCCTTCTTCGCCGCGGCCTTCTTGGCCGGAGCCTTCTTCGCAGTTGCCATCACGTTCTCCTTGATCAAGTGACAAAGCGCCGAGCCGCGTTGCCGCTGCCCGGCTGCCCACCGTCCGTTGTTTTGCCCTTCGCGGGTCTCACGGTCCGGTGAACGGGGTAAGCGCCAGGCCCGGCAGTGCTTCTGCTGTCACTGCTTGGGCCGGCGCGAATCTTGATCGCCTGCTTCTTCTGGTGAGCCGCCGTGATCGGGCCGCGGCCGCGGCACGCGCGCCTTGCGCTTGCTTCAGTCCCAGCTCAGCGCGCCGCCGCTCTGGTACTCGATCACGCGGGTCTCGAAAAAGTTGCGCTCCTTCTTCAGGTCAATCATTTCGCTCATCCACGGGAACGGGTTGTCCTCGTTGGGGAAGAGCGCCTCCAGGCCGATCTGCGTGGCGCGCCGGTTGGCGATGTAGCGCAGGTAGCCCTTGAACATCGATGCGTTGAGGCCCAGCACGCCGCGCGGCATGGTGTCCTCGGCGTAGCGGTACTCCAGGTCCACCGCCTTGTGGAACAGCGCCGTGACCTCGGCCTTGAACTCGGCCGTCCAGAGCTGCGGATTTTCCAGCTTGATCTGGTTGATGAGGTCGATGCCGAAATTGCAGTGCATCGACTCGTCGCGCAGGATGTACTGGTACTGCTCGGCCGCGCCGGTCATCTTGTTCTGCCGGCCCAGCGCCAGGATCTGCGTGAAGCCGACGTAGAAGAACAGGCCTTCCATCAGGCAGGCGAAGACGATCAGGCTCTTGAGCAGCGTCTGGTCGGCGGCCAGGGTGCCGGTCTTGAAGGCCGGGTCCATGATCGCGTCGATGAACGGGATCAGGAACTCGTCCTTGTCGCGGATCGAGGAGACCTCGTGGTAGGCGTTGAAGATCTCGCCTTCGTCCAGGCCCAGCGACTCGACGATGTACTGGTAGGCGTGGGTGTGGATCGCCTCTTCAAAGGCCTGGCGCAGCAGGAACTGGCGGCATTCGGGCGCCGTGATGTGGCGGTAGGTGCCCAGCACGATGTTGTTGGCCGCCAGCGAGTCGGCGGTGACGAAGAAGCCCAGGTTGCGCTTGATGATGCGGCGCTCGTCCTCGGTGAGGCCGTTGGGGTCCTTCCAGGTCGCGATGTCGCGCGACATGTTGATCTCCTGCGGCATCCAGTGGTTGGCGCAGGTGGCGAGGTACTTCTCCCAGGCCCACTTGTACTTGAACGGGACGAGCTGGTTGACGTCGGTCTGGCCGTTGATGATGCGCTTGTCGGCCACGTTGACGCGGCGCTGGCTCAGGGCTTCGGCCGATGCGGAAGGCAGCGCCGCGAAGGCGGCGACATCGGCGGCAAGGGAGGCGCTGCGCGCGGCGGGCGCAATGCCCTGCGGGGTGTTGCTCGGGGTCGTCTGCGGCGTGCGGGCTTCGCGTTGGACGTCGTCTTCCCAGACCAGCATGTGTGTACTTCCTAATGTGTGGAAATTATGAGAGGGATGCGACCAAACACCAAGCACTTGTTGCCCCGTCGCGCAAGGCTTCGGGGCCTTGCCCGACCGTTGCAGCGGACTTCAGGCAAGAAGTCCGGTTTGCAACGATAGGCATGTCAGCAAGCGGCTTGCCGGTCGCACCCGGCCGGCGCCCTTGCGGGCGCTGAAAGGCAACTCGATGGGCAGCTCGATCGGCCGCTCATTGGCAGGCTTCGCAGCCCGGGTCGTCGATGGCGCAGAACTTCACGTCGGTGGCCGGCACGGCCAGCTCCGCCGCCGCTGCCACCACCGTCGCCTCGACCGTTGCGGGAGCCATCACCGCCGCGGGCGCGGCCATCGACGACACCGCGTTGAGCGAGCCGGCCTTCACGGTGGACTTCTCCACGTGCGTGGCGGCCATGGTGCGCAGGTAGTACGTGGTCTTGAGGCCGCGCAGCCAGGCCAGCTTGTAGGTCTCGTCGAGCTTCTTGCCCGAGGCGCCGGCCATGTAGAGGTTGAGGCTTTGCGCCTGGTCGATCCACTTCTGGCGCCGCGCCGCGGCCTCCACCAGCCAGGCCGTCTCGACCTCGAACGCGGTGGCGTAGAGCCGCTTGAGCGCTTCGGGCACGCGGTCGATGCGCTTGAGCGAGCCGTCGAAGTGCTTCAGGTCCATGAGCATCACGTCGTCCCACAGGCCCAGCGCCTTGAGGTCGCGCACCAGGTACTCGTTGATGACGGTGAACTCGCCGGAGAGGTTGGACTTCACCGAGAGGTTGCCGAAGCAGGGCTCGATGGAGGCGTCCACGCCGATGATGTTGGAGATGGTGGCCGTGGGCGCGATGGCCACGCAGTTGCTGTTGCGCATGCCGTGCGCGGCGATGCGCGCGCGCAGCTCCTCCCACGCCAGCGTGGCGGAGGTGTCGGCCTCGATGTAGCCACCGCGCTCCTGCGCCAGCAGCTTCAGGGTGTCCAGCGGCAGGATGCCGCGGCTCCACAGCGAGCCCTCGTAGCTGGAGTAGCGCCCGCGCTCCTCGGCCAGCTCCGACGACGCCCAGTAGGCGTAATAGCACAGCGCCTCCATGGAGCGGTCGGCGAACTCCACCGCCTCCTGGCTGGCGTAGGGCAGGCGCAGCTGGTAGAGCGCGTCCTGGAAGCCCATCACGCCCAGGCCCACCGGGCGATGCCGCTCGTTGGCGCGGCGCGCCTTGTCGACGGCGTAGTAATTGATGTCGATGACGTTGTCGAGCATGCGCATGGCCGTGCGCACGGTCTTCTTCAGCTTGTCGTGGTCGATGCCGCCGTCCTTGACGTGCTGCGCCAGGTTCACCGAGCCCAGGTTGCACACGGCGATCTCGTCGGGACCGGTGTTGAGCGTGATCTCGGTGCACAGGTTCGACGAGTGCACCACGCCCACGTGCTGCTGCGGGCTGCGCACGTTGCAGGCGTCCTTGAACGTGATCCAGGGGTGCCCGGTCTCGAACAGCATCGTCAGCATCTTGCGCCACAGGTCGCGAGCGGCCATGCGCTTGTAGAGCTTGATCTCGCCGCGGTCGGCCATGGACTCGTAGGCCACGTAGGCCTGCTCGAAGGCCTTGCCGAACTTGTCGTGCAGGTCCGGGCAGCTCGACGGCGAGAACAGCGTCCAGGGGCCGCCTTCCATCACGCGCTTCATGAACAGGTCCGGCACCCAGTTGGCCGTGTTCATGTCGTGGGTGCGGCGGCGGTCGTCGCCGGTGTTCTTGCGCAGCTCCAGGAATTCCTCGATGTCCAGGTGCCAGGTCTCCAGGTACGCGCACACCGCGCCCTTGCGCTTGCCGCCCTGGTTCACGGCCACGGCCGTGTCGTTGACGACCTTGAGGAAGGGCACGACGCCCTGGCTCTTGCCGTTGGTGCCCTTGATGTAGGAGCCCAGCGCGCGCACGTTGGTCCAGTCGTTGCCCAGGCCGCCGGCGAACTTGGACAGCAGCGCGTTCTCCTTGAGCGCCTCGTAGATGCCCTCGAGGTCGTCGGAGACGGTGGTGAGGTAGCAGCTGGAGAGCTGCGAGCGCCGCGTGCCCGAATTGAAGAGGGTGGGCGTGCTGCTCATGAAGTCGAAGCTGGAGAGCACGTCGTAGAACTCGATGGCGCGCGCCTCGCGGTCGCTCTTCTCGCCCAGCGCCAGGCCCATGGCCACGCGCATGAAGAAGGCCTGCGGCAGCTCGATGCGGGCTTCGTCGATGTGCAGGAAGTAGCGGTCCACCAGGGTCTGCAGGCCCAGGTAGTCGAACTGCAGGTCGCGCTCAGGTTTCAGCGCCGCGCCAAGCCGCGCCAGGTCGAAGCCCAGCAGCGCCTCGTCGAGCAGTTCGGCCTGCACGCCGCGGGCGATGAAGCCGGGGAAGTACTCGGCATAGCGCGAGGACATCTGCGCCTGCGTCACCTCCTGGCCGAGCACCTGCTTGCGCACCGTGTGCAGCAGCAGCCGCGCGGTGGCGCGGGTGTAGCCGGGCTCCTTCTCGATGAGCGTGCGCGCGGCCAGGATGGCGGCCTTGTGCACCTCGTCCATGGGCACGCCGTCGTAGAGGTTGCGGCGGGTCTCGGCCAGGATCGGCTCGGGGCGCACGTCCTCGCCCAGCGCCGCGCAGGCGGACTCGACCAGCGCCTGCAGCCTGGCCTCGTCCAGCGGCACGCGCACGCCGTCCTCGATCACGTGCAGCACCGGCTTGGCCGCGGCGGCCTGGGCCGCGGCAGCCGCAGCAGCGCGCTGGGCGCGCTCCTGCGCATGGCGCTCGCGGTAGAGCACGTAGGCGCGGGCCACGTCGTGGTGGCCGCTGCGCATGAGCTGCAGCTCGACCTGGTCCTGCACGTCCTCGATGTGGAAGGTGCCGCCGGCCGGGCGCGAGCGCAGCAGCGCGCGCACCACCGCCTCGGTCAGCGCATCCACCGTCTCGCGCACGCTGGCCGAGGCCGCGCCCTGGCTGCCGCGCACGGCCAGGAAGGCCTTCATCAGCGCCACGGCGATCTTGCTGGGCGTGAACGAAACCACCGCGCCGTTGCGCCGGATGATCTGGTAGCCCTCGTAGCTGCTGCGCGCCGGTGCCGCGGCGCTCTCGCCGATGAAGACGCCGCCGGCGTCGGAGGGTGCATGCAGTTCAGGTGCGCTCATGTCTTTCCTTCGGGTCAACGCGGGCCGGTTGCCGCTGCCGCCACGGCCCCCTGCAGGGCCTGCGGCCAGGCACGGCAGTGCCCGCCAGCCACCCCGGCGCAACCCGGCTTCTTCGGGCCGCCGCGAACCGGGGCATGTGCAAAAACTTGTGGATAACCGGTGGGCTGTCAGTGGACAGCGGACACTACCTGTGGTGTGCCGGGGCGTATTAGAACACTACATCTAGTGCCCCGGAAGGCCTGGACGCAGTTTCGCCACAGTTGCGGGACATGCTGCACAAGCCGGCATCCCGTTTGCATGGAAGCTGATCCGGCCGCGTTCGGGCCGCCTGGAAAGTTGCGCCCGAAACGGGCTTCGGTCCTGGCGGCTCAAGTGCCGCAGCGCAGCACGCGGCCCTCGGCGCGCCAGCCGCACAGCCGTGCCAGCAGCGGCCAGCTGAAGCCGGCACCGGGGTCGTGCTTGCGGCCCGGGGCCACGTCCTCGTGGCCGGTGACCTCGGCCAGCGGGTAGCGCCGCGCCAGCGCGCGCAGCAGCCGCGCCAGGCGCCGGTACTGCACCGGCGCGAAGCGCTCGCCCTCCAGGCCTTCGAGCTCGATGCCGATGGAGAAGTCGTTGCAGTTGTCGCGCCCGCGCCAGTGGGAGCGGCCCGCGTGCCAGGCGCGCGCGTCGCAGGACACGAACTGCAGCAGCGCGCCGTCGCGGCGCAGCAGGAAGTGCGCGGACACCTCCAGGCCGCGGATCTGCTGGAAGTAGGGATGTGCGTCCCAGTCGAGCCGGTTCGTGAACAGCCGCTCGATGGCATCGCCGCCGAATTCGCCCGGCGGCAGGCTGATGGAGTGGACCACCGCCAGGTCGATGCGTGCCTCGGCGGGGCGCGCTCCGAAGTTGGGCGAGGGGCAGCGCCGCGCCGGCGCCCACCAGCCCTGGCTCCAGCCCTCCTCTTCAGCCCTTGAAGAGGGGTCGTGGCTCACGCGCGCCACGGCCCAGCGTCGCGATGCGCGGGGCTGCAATAGAGCTCGCCGTCCAGCCCGGCCAGCGCTTCGCCGCGCGGCAGGTGCAGCCCGCAATGGCTGCAGCGCACCATGGCTTCGAGCTGCGTCGGCGGTTCGGCCGGTGGCGGCGGCGCCTTGGGCTTTGGCGGTGGCGGCGGCAGCGAGGCGCGGCGCACCGCCCACAGCACCAGCACCACCACGGCCAGCACGAGCAGGTACTTCAGCATGCCGGCCTCCGGGGCGGGACGGGCTCGATGCGAGCGGCGCTCAAGGGTTCCATGACAGGCAGGGCACGCGGCTCACGCCGCGCGGTGCAGCACCACTTCCATCACGAAGCGCGAGCCGATGTAGGCCAGCAGCAGCAGCGCGGCGCCGGCGTAGAGCCAGCGCGTGGCGCGGCGGCCGCGCCAGCCCCAGGCCAGCCGTCCGGCGATGAGCAGCGCGAAGGTGGCCCAGCCCAGCAGCGAGAACACCGTCTTGTGGTCCCAGCGCCATTGCGGGCTCAGCCACACGCCCAGCAGCAGCGCCAGGCTCAGCACCACGAAGCCGGCCTCGACGAAGCGGAAGGTCAGCCGCTCCAGGCGCAGCAGCGGCAGTCCGAAGGGCCCGCCGCTGCCCTGCGGCGGGATCAGTTTCAGGCGCATCTGGCGCTCGGCGCGGTCCAGCAGCATCGCGTGCAGCACCGCGGCGCCGAAAAGGCCATAGGAGGCGATGCCCATGAGCCAGTGCAGCGGCAGCCAGGCCGAGCCGCCCTCGTCGAGCCGGATGTCGCCGGGAAACAGCGCGGCCAGCAGCACCACCGGCGCGCCCACCGTGGCGAGCTGGCGCCGGATGCCGGGCAGGGAAAAGAGGCGGCTCTCCACCGCATGCACCGCCAGCACGAACCACACGGTGAGCGAGAGCGCCGGCCCGAAGCCGAAGCGCACGCCCGGCGGCTCGCGGCCGATGGCGCCGATCTCCAGCACCAGCGCCAGGCCGTGCAGCAGCCAGCCCAGCTGCAGCGCGGCCGTGTGCAGCCGGCGCCCGTCGGGCGCGGGCAGCATGGCGACGATGTAGGCCAGCACGGCGCCCAGCGCGGCAAGCCAAGGCCATGCGAGGGCGGCCGCCTCGGGGCCGGACGATAAAATCATCCCTTCAGTGTACTTTCGCGGCCAGCGCCTCCCGGGCGCACCAATGCCGCCCTCCCCGCCATGGCCTCCGCCCTTACCGACCGCCTGTCACGCCTGGTCAAGACCATGCGCGGCCAGGCCCGCATCACCGAGAGCAACGTGCAGGACATGCTGCGCGAGGTGCGCATGGCGCTGCTCGAAGCCGACGTGGCGCTGCCCGTGGTGCGCGACTTCATCGCCCGCGTCAAGGACAAGGCGCTGGGGCAAGAGGTGGTGGGCTCGCTCAACCCGGGCCAGGCGCTGGTGGGCATCGTCAACAAGGAACTCGCCGCCACCATGGGCGAGGGCGTGGCCGACATCAACCTCGCCGCGCAGCCGCCGGCGGTGATCCTGATGGCGGGCCTGCAGGGCGCGGGCAAGACCACCACCACCGCCAAGCTGGCCAAGCACCTCATCGAGCGGCGCAAGAAGAAGGTGCTCACGGTCTCGGCCGACGTGTACCGCCCCGCCGCCATCGAGCAGCTCAAGACCGTCACGAAGCAGGCCGGCGCCGAGTGGTTCCCCTCCACCGCGAACCAGTCGCCGCGCGAGATCGCGCTGGCGGCGCTGGACCACGCGCGGCGCTACCACTTCGAGGTGCTGCTGGTGGACACGGCCGGCCGGCTGGCGATCGACGAGGCGCTGATGGCCGAGATCCGCGACCTGCACGCCACGCTCAAGCCCGTGGAGACGCTGTTCGTGGTGGACGCGATGCAGGGCCAGGACGCGATCAACACCGCGCGCGCCTTCAAGGAGGCGCTGCCGCTCACGGGCATCGTGCTGACCAAGCTCGACGGCGACTCGCGCGGGGGTGCTGCGCTGTCGGTGCGCCAGGTCACCGGCGCGCCCATCAAGTTCGCGGGCGTGTCGGAGAAGATCGACGGGCTGGAGGTCTTCGACGCCGACCGCCACGCCGGGCGCGTGCTGGGCATGGGCGACATCGTCGCGCTGGTCGAGGAGGTGCAGAAGGGCGTGGACCTGGACGCGGCGCAGAAGCTCGCGGCCAAGGTCAAGAGCGGCGACGGTTTTGACCTCAACGACTTCCTGGCCCAGATCAGCCAGATGAAGAAGATGGGCGGCCTCTCCGGGCTGATGGACAAGCTCCCCGCCCAGCTCACCGCCAAGGCCGGCCAGGCCGACATGGACCGCGCCGAGCGCGACGTGCGGCGCATGGAAGGCATCATCAATTCCATGACCCCGCTGGAGCGGCGCAAGCCTGACCTGATCAAGGCCAGCCGCAAGCGCCGCATCGCCGCCGGCGCCGGCGTGCAGGTGCACGAGGTCAACAAGCTGCTCAATCAGTTCGAGCAGATGCAGGGGATGATGAAGAAGATGAAGGGCGGCGGCCTCATGAAGATGATGAAGCGCATGGGCGGCATGAAGGGCCTCAAGGGCATGCTGCCGCCGGGCATGGGCTGAGGCCCGCGGCTCCAGTCCCGCCTGCGCGGGCCTGGACAGGCCGAAGGACCCAAGCGCTGCGAGGGGCTGGGGTAACGGCCATATCCAGATGAACGAAGGGCGGACACCTCGCGGTGTCCGCCCTCTTTATATTGATGGCCCTGGCTCAGCCGAGCAGCGCCTGCGCGAACTCGCGCGCGTTGAAGGTCTCCAGGTCCTCCAGCTTCTCGCCCACGCCGATGAAGTACACCGGCACCGGGCGCTCGCGCGCGATGGCGGCCAGCACGCCGCCCTTGGCCGTGCCGTCGAGCTTGGTGACGATCAGCCCGGTGAGCTGCAGCGCCTCGTCGAAGGCTTTCACCTGCGCCAGCGCGTTCTGGCCGGTGTTGCCGTCCACCACCAGCAGCACCTCGTGCGGCGCGTCGGCCTGGGCCTTGGTGATGACGCGGCGGATCTTCTTGAGCTCCTCCATCAGGTGCAGCTGCGTGGGCAGCCGGCCCGCGGTGTCGGCGATGACGACGTCGCAGCCGCGCGCCCTGCCCGCCACCACGGCGTCGTAGGTCACGGCCGCGGGATCGCCGCCCTCCTGGCTCACGACCTCGACGCGGTTGCGCCCGGCCCACACCGCCAGCTGCTCGCGCGCGGCGGCACGGAAGGTGTCGGCCGCGGCCAGCAGCACGCGCTGCTCGGCGTCGGCCAGGTGCCGCGTGAGCTTGCCGATGCTGGTGGTCTTGCCCGCGCCGTTGACGCCCACGACCATGACCACGGTGGGCGAGGCCTCGCCAATGACCAGCGGCTTCTCCAGCGGCGCCAGCAGCTCGGCAATGGCATCGACCAGCAGCGCCTTCACCGCCGCAGGGTCGGTGGCGCGCGCGTCCTTGACGCGGCGCTTGAGGTCGCGCAGCAGGTGCTCGGTGGCCTTCACCCCGGCGTCGGCCATCAGCAGCGCCTCTTCGAGCTGCTCGTACAGGTCCTCGTCGATCTTCGTGCCGGTGAAGACCTGCGCGATGCCGCTGCCGGTCTTGCGCAGGCCCTGCTTGAGCCGGTCCATCCAGCCCGCGCGCGGGGCGGCGGGCTTTTCGGTGGTTTCGACCAGCGCCGGGGCCTCGATGGCGGAGCCGATGACCTCTTCGGCCGGCGCCTGCGCTTCGGGCACGGCCTCGGGCGCCGGCGCGGACTTGCCGAACAGCCCGCCGAACCAGCCGCCGCGCGCCGCGGGCGCCTCGGCAGGCGGCGGGACTCCAGGCGCGTCAGCGGCGGCCGGCACGGCGGCAGGAGAGTCCTGCGGCGGGGCCGGCGGCGGGGGCGCCTTCTTCTTGAAAAAGCTGAACATGAAGAAATTGTCTGCTGAATTCGTCAGAGGGCTTGCAACGATGTCAAAAATATCGATAGAATGGCGGTCTCGCAGGCGCTTTAGCTCAGTCGGTTAGAGCGACGGAATCATAATCCGCAGGTCCGGGGTTCGAGTCCCTGAAGCGCCACCAAACACGAAGCCCCGCAGATCATCAGGTCTGCGGGGTTTTTCGCTTTTGCCCTCCAGTTCACGCCCATTGCGCGCTTAGGAAAGAGCGTGTCGCGGCCGGCATGTCAGGTTCCCGCGGCAACGGGCATGCTCACGTCATGAAGTCCTTCGCCCTGCTCGACGACTGCACCGCCACGGCCGAGGCGCCGCGCAGCCGCCTCTATGGCGGCTTCGTGCGCGAGCACCGCTGCACCGACCCCGCCACGCTCGATGCCGTCTGCGCCGCGGCCCAGGCCGACCAGCGCGCCGGGCTGCATGCGCTGCTGCTGGCCGACTATGAATGGGGCGCCAAACTGCTGCGCGCCGGTCACGAGCGGCTGGCGTCCGGCGACGCCTCCTGCCTGCGCCTGCTCATGTACCGCGAGTTGCGCCACCTGTCCCGGGAAGAGACCGACGACTGGCTCGCGGCCCAGGACGCGGCCCTGCCAGATGAGCTCGCCGCGGGGCTGCTGCCGCTGCGGCCGAGCCTGGACCGGGCTGAATTCGAGGCGGCCATCGCGCGCATCCACGCCGCCATCCGCGCCGGGGAAAGTTACCAGGTCAACTTCACCTACCGACTCGACGGCGCGGCCTACGGTGCGCCGCTGCGCCTGTACCGGCGGCTGCGCGGGCGCCAGTCCGTGCCCTTTGGTGCCTTCATCCAGTTGCCTGAAGGCGGCTGCGTGCTGTCGTGCTCGCCGGAGCTGTTCCTGCGCCACGAAGCCGGGCTGCTGACGGCGCGCCCGATGAAGGGAACGGCCGCGCGCCGCGCTGACGCGCACGAGGACGCCGCCGCGGCGCGGGCACTGGCGCAGGACGTCAAGAACCGCGCCGAGAACCTGATGATCGTGGACCTGCTGCGCAACGACCTGGGCCGCATCGCCCAGACCGGCTCGGTGCGCGTGCCGGCGCTCTTCACGCTGGAGCCGCATGGCGTGGTGTGGCAGATGACTTCCACCATTGAGGCGCAGGCGCGCCCGGGGCTGGACCTGCCCGCACTGCTGCACGCCGCCTTTCCCTGCGGCTCCATCACCGGCGCGCCCAAGCTGCGCACGATGGAATTGATTGCCGCGCTGGAGAGCACACCGCGCGGCCTGTACTGCGGCGCCATCGGCTGGCTCGATGCGCCGCGCGGCGACGCGGCTTGCGGCGACTTCTGCGCCTCGGTGGCGATCCGCACGCTGGTGCTCGGCGCTGAAAACGGCGACGGCCTGCGCCCGGCGCGGCTGGGCGTGGGTGCGGGCATCGTGCTCGACAGCCAGGCCCGGGCCGAGTTCGAGGAATGCCAATTGAAAGCCCGCTTCGCCACCGGGCTGGGCCACGAGTTCGAGCTGTTCGAGACGCTGCGGGCCTGCCAGCCCGAAGGTTTCAATCATCTGGATCGGCACCTGGCGCGGCTGCGGCGCAGCGCGCAGGCCTTGGGCTTCGAGCTGGATGAGGCACTGGCGCGCTCGCGGCTCGACGCCGTGCTCAATGCGCTGCCGCCGGGCGTGCCGCACCGCGTGCGCCTGGCGCTGGCCCACGATGGCCGCATCAGCGTCACGCACGCGCCGCTGGCGCCCTTGAACGCCGGGCCGGTCGGGCTGCTGCTGGCCGAAGCTCCCCTGACACCCTCGCCGCTGTCGCGCCACAAGACCACGCTGCGTAGCCGCTATGACGCGGGCGTGCGCGCGGCCGAGGCCGCGGGCGCCTTCGACACGCTGTTCTTCACGCCCGACGGGCGGCTGATCGAGGGCGGACGCAGCAACGTCTTCGTGCGGCTTGAAGGCCGCTGGTGGACGCCGCCGCTGGCCGACGGCGCGCTGCCGGGCGTGATGCGCGAGGTGCTGATGGCCGAGCTGGACGCCGCCGAGCGCACTTTGCGACGCGAGGACGTGCAAAACGCGCAAGACCTGACGGTCTGCAATGCCCTGCGCGGCGCGCTGCCGGCCCGGCTGCTGAGCGCCGACTAGAATTTCGTCTTTCGCCTGCGGGCTTTCATGCCCGCTTCACAGCCGCTGGATCTACACCAGGCCCGCTGTGCCGGCGCCGCCTTCTTGACTGCGACTGCATCGGCAGCCGCTCCAGGCGGCCGCCTTGCGCATGGGTGCCGGGATGCCACGGGCTGCAGCCCTCCTCTCGCTGAAGGACCCCCATGAGCGCCAAGAAAGTCTTCATCCGCACCTTCGGCTGCCAGATGAACGAGTACGACTCGGACAAGATGGCCGACGTGCTGCAGGCCGTCGAAGGCTACGAGCCCACCGACGACGTCGAGCAGGCCGACCTGATCCTCTTCAACACCTGCTCGGTGCGCGAGAAGGCGCAGGAAAAGGTCTTCTCCGACCTGGGCCGCGTCAAGCACCTCAAGCAAAAGGGCGTGCTCATCGGCGTGGGCGGCTGCGTGGCCAGCCAGGAAGGGGCCGCCATCATCGAGCGCGCGCCCTACGTGGACATGGTGTTCGGCCCGCAGACGCTGCACCGGCTGCCGCAAATGATCCAGGCGCGGCAGCAGCAGCGCCGCCCGCAGGTGGACATCAGCTTTCCCGAGATCGAGAAGTTCGACCACCTGCCGCCGGCGCGCGTGGAAGGCGCCTCGGCTTTCGTGTCGATCATGGAAGGCTGCTCGAAATACTGCAGCTATTGCGTGGTGCCCTACACCCGCGGCGAGGAAGTCAGCCGACCCTTCGAGGACGTGCTGACCGAAGTGGCGGGCCTGGCCGACCAGGGTGTCAAGGAAGTCACGCTGCTGGGCCAGAACGTCAATGCCTACCGCGGGAAGATGGGCGACAGCAACGAGATTGCCGACTTCGCGCTGCTCATCGAGTACGTGGCCGAGATCCCGGGCATCGAGCGCATCCGCTACACCACCAGCCATCCCAACGAGTTCACGCAGCGGCTCATCGACGTCTACGCCAAGGTGCCGCAGCTGGTGAGCCACCTGCACCTGCCGGTGCAGCATGGCGCCGACCGCGTGCTCATGGCCATGAAGCGCGGCTACACCGCGCTGGAATACAAGAGCACGATCCGCAAGCTGCGCGCGGTGCGGCCGGACATCAGCCTGTCAAGCGACTTCATCGTCGGCTTTCCCGGCGAGACGCAGGAGGACTTCGAGCGCACGCTCAAGCTCATCGAGGACGTGGGCTTCGACGCCAGCTTCAGCTTCGTGTTCTCGCCGCGCCCGGGCACGCCCGCGGCCGCCCTGCACGACGACACGCCGCAGGACGTGAAGCTCAAGCGGCTGCAGCAGCTGCAGGCGCTGATCGAGCAGAACGTGCGCCGCATCAGCGACAGCCGCGTCGGCACGGTGCAGCGCATCCTGGTCGAAGGGCCCTCGCGCAAGGACCCGGCCGAACTCATGGGCCGCACCGAGTGCAACCGCATCGTCAACTTCAAGGGCCAGCCGCGCCTGGTCGGGCAGATGGCCGAGGTGCGCATCACGCAGGCGCTGCCGCACTCGTTGCGCGGCGAGATCGTGCTGCGCGGGGACGACGCGGCGGCCTGACCGTGAGGGGGCGCCGGGGCCGCGCGGCGGCCCGGTGTCAGGGCCTCAATGCAGGCTGCTGGGCAGCACGCGCGGGGTGGCGAACTCGCGCCCGACCATGGCGCGGGCGAACAGGTAGTTGCCCTTGGCGCGCTCGCTCAGCGCGTCGAGGTCCACATGGCCATCGCGGTCACAGGGAAAGGCCAGCGCATGGCCTTCACGGAACAGCGAGGGGAAGCGGATTTCGTAGGCTTCCACGGACTCGGCAAGGGGCTCGGAAAACATGGCCTTCTCCTGCATTGTTCGGTGCTTGACGGTTCTCGATGTGCTGCCGCAAGGCTGGCACGGGACAGTCAAACAGAAGCAAGGTGCGTGCCGGCGCCTTGCCCTTGCGCATGCCAGCACGAGGAACTGCAGGCCGCGGCATCTTTCCGGTGCCTGCCGCGGCGTTTCCCTACAAACGGGACGACGGCCGGGACGCCGCCTTGCCGAAGCCGGCCCACCACAGTGCCAGGGCGCAGCTCAGCGTCATGGCACCGTAATTGAGCAGGCGGCCGTCGCGGCCGCTGATGACGAGCATGGCGGTCAGTGCCAGCGCCGCGCCGGTGCAGCCCCAGAGCGCCAGGCGCCGCCAGGGCACGGCGGCGAGTTCGCGGCGCCAGCACAGCTTGGCCGTCAGCGCACCGAGTGCGCCGACGGCCAGCGCGGGCGCGAAGAAATCGAGCAGATGCCACAGCGCATCCAGCGGACCCATGGCCTGCGCCCCTCCGTATCCAGCCGCTTTGATGTCGGTCAAGCCGCGCAGCGCAGCCGGCGGCGACCATAACCGGCCGGCAAATCGGCCAAAACGGCAGATCATACAATTCCCACCATGAGTGTTTTTGCCCTCGGCCTGAATTACCAGACCGCCCCGCTGGACCTGCGCGGGCGGTTCGCGTTCGGGGCGGAGCAGCTCTCGCCGGCGCTGCGCGGCTTCCGCGAGCGGCTGCAGCGCGCCATGCCCGAGGCGGCCCTGGTCTCCACCTGCAACCGCACCGAGCTGTACGTGGCCGCCGAGCCCGGCCACGCGCGCGAGCTGGTGCGTCCGGCCATGGACTGGCTGGCGGAACAAGGCGGCGTCTCCGGCGTGCAGCTGGAGTCGTGCAGCTACGTGATGGAGAACCGCGACGCCGCGCGCCACGCCTTCCGCGTGGCCTCGGGGCTGGACTCCATGGTGCTGGGCGAGCCGCAGATCCTGGGCCAGATGAAGCAGGCCGTGCGCCAGGCCGAGACCGCCGGCACGCTGGGCACGACGCTGCACCAGCTGTTCCAGCGCAGCTTCTCCGTGGCCAAGGAGGTGCGCACCTCCACCGAGATCGGCAGCCACTCCATCAGCATGGCCGCCGCCGCGGTGCGGCTGGCCTCGCAACTGTTCGAGGACCTGCGCGACATCAAGGTGCTGTTCGTCGGCGCGGGCGAGATGATCGAGCTCGTCGCCACCCACTTCGCCGCGCGCGAGCCGCGCGCCATGGCCGTGGCGAATCGCACGCTCGAACGCGGCGAGAAGCTCGCCGGCCGCTTCGGCGCGCAGGCGCTGCGCCTGGCCGAGCTGCCCAACTGCCTGCACGAGTTCGACGCCGTCATCTCCTGCACCGCCAGCACGCTGCCCATCATCGGGCTGGGCGCCGTGGAGCGCGCTCTCAAGGCGCGCCGGCACCGCCCGATGTTCATGGTCGATCTGGCCGTGCCGCGCGACCTGGAGCCCGAGATCGCGCAGCTCTCCGACGTCTACCTCTACACCGTGGACGACCTCTCGGCCCTGGTGCAGAGCGCCGGCGAGAAGCGCCAGGCGGCGGTGCAGCAGGCCGAGGCTATCATCGACGCCGGCGTGCAGAGCTTCAGCCACTGGCTCGACCAGCGCGGCAGCGTGCCGCTGATCCAGGCCCTCAATCAGCAGGCCGACCGCTGGCGCGGCGCCGAGCTGGCCCGCGCGCGCAAGCTGCTGGCGCGCGGCGAGGACGTCGATGCCGTGCTCGAGGCGCTGAGCCGCGGCCTGACGCAGAAGATGCTGCACGGCGCCTTCGCCGAGCTGCATGCCGCCGATGGCGCGCAGCGCGAGCAGGTGGCGCACACGCTGTCGCGCCTGTTCCTGCGCCAGACCAGCCGCAATCCCGAATCCGAAGGCGGCCGCTAGCGGCTGTTACCCTGCCGCCGGCCGTGCGCGGGGTTGCCGTGTGCCCGGCATCCTTGCGCCCATGAAAGACACCCTGCGCCAACAATTCGAACGCCTGGCCCTGCGCCAGGCCGAGCTCGACGCCACGCTGGCCGACCCGCAGCTGATGTCGGACCTCAAGCGCTGGCGCGCGCTCTCGCGCGAGCAGGCCGAGGTGGCCGAAGTGGTCGCCGAGTTCCGCCGCTACCAGCAGCGTGAGCAGGACCTGGCCACCGCGCGCGAGCTGCTCGACGACCCGGACATGGCCGACATGGCGCGCGAGGAGATCGCCGCCGCCGCGGCCGACCTGGAGCGGCTGCAGGCCACGCTGCAGACCGCGCTGCTGCCGCGCGACCCGGATGACGCGCGCAACGCCTTCCTGGAAATCCGCGCCGGCACCGGCGGCGACGAGTCGGCACTGTTTGCCGGGGACCTCGCGCGCATGTACCTGCGCTACTGCGAGCGCCAGGGCTGGCGCACCGAGGTCATGAGCCAGAGCGACTCGGAGCTCGGCGGCTACAAGGAGATCGTGCTGCGCATCGAGGGCGACGGCGCTTACGGGCGGCTGCGCTTCGAGAGCGGCGGCCACCGCGTGCAGCGCGTGCCCGCCACCGAGAGCCAGGGCCGCATCCACACCAGCGCCTGCACCGTGGCGGTGATGGCCGAGCCTGACGAAGCCGAGGAAGTTGCGCTCAATCCGGCCGAGCTGCGCATCGACACCTTCCGCGCCAGCGGCGCCGGCGGCCAGCACATCAACAAGACCGACAGCGCGGTGCGCGTCACGCACCTGCCCACGGGCCTGGTGGCCGAATGCCAGGACGACCGCAGCCAGCACCGCAACAAGGCCAAGGCCCTGGCGGTGCTGGCGGCGCGGCTGCGCGACAAGGAAGCGAGCGAGCGCGCCGCCAGGGAAGCTGCCACGCGCAAGGGGCTCATCGGCAGCGGCGACCGGAGCGACCGCATCCGCACCTACAACTTCCCGCAGGGCCGGCTCACCGACCACCGCATCAACCTCACGCTCTACAAGCTCGGCGCGGTCATGGACGGCGAGCTCGACGACGTCATCGCCGCGCTGCAGGCCGCGCGCGCCGCCGAGCAGCTCGCCGCGCTCGAAGGCGGTGCCCTGGCATGACGGTGCCGGTTCCCCCCCCTGACACGGCCGGCACCGTGCGCGAGTCGCTGGCGCGCGCACGCGCGCTGGGGCTGGACCGGCTCGACGCGCAGCTGCTGCTGGCGCACCACCTGGGCCGCCCGCGCAGCTGGCTGCTGGCGCATGACGATGCCCTGCTGACGGCGGCGCAACGCGAAGCTTTTGACGCGGACGCGGCGCGGCGCGTCGACGGCATGCCGATCTCCTACCTGCTCGGACAGCGCGAGTTCCACGGCTTGACACTGCAGGTCACGCCCGACGTGCTGGACCCGCGCCCGGACACCGAGACGCTGGTGGACTGGGCGCTGGAGCTGCTGTCCGGCGCGCTGGCGGCGCTGCCCGCGCCGCAGGCGCTGGACCTGGGCACCGGCAGTGGTGCCATCGCCCTGGCCGTCAAGCACGGCGCGCCGCGCGTGCGCATGCGCGCGCTGGACGCCAGCGCCGCGGCGCTGGCGGTGGCGCAGGGCAACGCGCAGCGCCTGGGGCTGGAGGTGGAGTTCTCGCAGTCCGACTGGTGGCAGGCGCTGACGCCGCCGCGGCTGCACCTGGCGCTGAGCAACCCGCCCTACATCGACGGCGACGACCCGCACCTGGCCGCGCTGCGCCACGAGCCGCTGCAGGCACTCACGCCGGGAGCGGACGGCCTGCAGGCGATCCGGCGCATCGTCGAAGGTGCCCCGGCGCACCTGGAGCCCGGCGCCTGGCTGCTGCTGGAGCACGGTTTCGAGCAGGGCGAGGCCGTGCGCAAGGTGCTGCGCCGGCACGGCTTTGCCGACGTGGCGACGCGGTGCGACCTTGCCGGCCTGGAGCGCTGCAGCGGCGGGCGCTGGCCAGGCTGACTCACTGCCCCGAATCCTGCGGCGCGCCCCGTGCGCCGGGCTCACGTCCTGAGCCAGCACCAGCCGGGGCAGGCCGGCAACCCCGGGTTCGCACCCGGTCGGGGGATGCGCACGGCGCCGCGCAGGCGGCGTAGCATGGCCCGGCAGTGGTCCTGCTAAGGGGGGTACCGCGATGAAGGCAATCCGAGGATGGGCCGTGGCAGTCATGGCCCTGGGCAGCGTGGCCGCGCAGGCTGAGGGCGGGCTTCGGGTGGCGCCGGAGCAGGCGCCGTGGCCGCGCTGGCAGGCGCGCATCGGCGTGGACCAGGCGCCGGCGTGGCGCGGGGATCTCGCACCTGCCGGCAATGGCCCGCGCAGCATGAAGCTGCTGGGCGACTACTACCTCAGCGGCCCGGGCTTCGGTCAGGGCCAGGTCGTCGGCGGGCTGCGCGCCACGGGCGGGGTGCTGCTGGGCAGCGGCTCGCCGCTGCTGGGCGCGTCCGCCGGTGCGCCACTGACCTTCAGCGTCATGCGCAGCCTGACGCCCAACCGGGGCGACGACGGCTTGGAGGCGCCGCCGGTGGGCTACCTGGGCATCGGCTACAGCAGCCTGTCGCTGCGCGGCGGCTGGGGCTTCAGCGCCGACCTGGGTGTCACCACCGGCGCCGGGCTGCGGCCGCCCGAGGCGCGCACGCTCGACGACGCGGTGCGCGAGCTGCGGCTGCGGCCGGTGCTGCAGCTGGGTGTGTCCTACGCTTTCTGATGCCGCAGGCCCAGGGGCTTTGCCCTGCGCCGGGGCGACGGGGTGCCGCATGCCGTATAACGCCGGCTGTTTGAATCCCTCGTTTCAAGAGACACCATGGAAGACGTACAAAAGCGCATTGACGACCTCGTGAAGGGCAACCGCGTGGTGCTGTTCATGAAGGGCACGGCGCAGTTCCCGATGTGCGGGTTCTCCGGCCGCGCCGTCCAGATCCTCAAGGCCTGCGGCGTGCAGGACCTGCAGACGGTCAACGTGCTGGAGGACGAGGCGGTGCGCCAGGGCATCAAGGCCTACGCCAACTGGCCCACCATCCCGCAGCTCTACGTCAACGGCGAGTTCGTCGGCGGCTCGGACATCATGATGGAGATGTACCAGAGCGGCGAGCTGCAGCAGGTGCTGGGCGCCCAGGGTTGAGCGCGCAACGGCTGGTCGTCGGCCTCACCGGCGCCAGCGGCGCGGTCTACGGCGTGCGGCTGCTGCAGCGCGCCCGCGCCCTGGGCGTGCACACGCACCTGGTGGCCACGCCCGCAGGCGTGCTCAACGCGCACCACGAACTCGGCCTCGACCGCCGCTCGCTGGAGGCGATGGCCGACGAGTCGCATGCGCCCGGAGACATCGGCGCCTGCATCGCCAGCGGCTCGCACCCGGTGGACGCGATGCTCATCGCGCCCTGCTCCATGAAGACACTGGCCGCCGTGGCCCACGGCTACGGCGACAACCTCCTCACCCGCGCCGCCGACGTCATGCTCAAGGAGCGGCGCCGGCTGCTGCTGCTGGTGCGTGAGACGCCCTTCAATCTTGCGCACCTGCGCAACATGATGGCCGTGACGGAGATGGGCGGCATCGTCTTCCCGCCGCTGCCGGCCTTCTACAACCACCCCGCCAGCATCGACGAGATGGTGGACGACACGGTGGAGCGCGTGCTGGCGCTGGCCGGCATCGGCGCGGCCCGGCCGCGGGCCTGGCAGGGGCTGTAGCGGCCAGGGGTCAGGAAGACAACTTCGGCTTCAGTCCGGCAGCATCCACTGGCGCCGCGCGCCGAAGACCAGGTTCGGGTACTCGGCCCGGCCGCGGCTGCCGTTGTAGCGGCCCAGCGCCATGAACAGGTCGCCCGCCTCGCGCTCGAGGTAATGGCGCAGGATCACGCAGCCGAAGCGCAGGTTGGTCTGCATGTGAAAGAGGCGGCCGGCATCGCCGTCGCCGATGACGCGGGCCCAGAACGGCATCACCTGCATGTAGCCGCGCGCCCCGGCCGAGCTCACGGCGTACTTGCGGAAGTTGCTCTCCACCTGCACGACGCCGAGCACCAGGTCGGGCTCCAGGCCGGCGCGCCGGCTCTCGTACCACAGCGTCTCCAGGAATTCGATGCGGGTGCGGCGCTCGGTCTTGCGCGGCTGCAGCCGCTCGCTCATGGCCGTGAGCCAGCGCAGGTAGGCCATGCGCTGCGCGGTGCTGGGGAATTCCGGATGCGGCGGCGCCTCGGCCGATACGGCGGCGGACAGCGCCGAGCGCACGGCATCGGACAGATCCTCCTCCCGCTGCGCGCCGGCTCGGGCGCTGCCCAGCGGCAGCGCCAGCGCGGCACCCAGCAGGCGGCGGCGCTTCACGCGCCGAGCTTGTCCTTCAGAAAGGCGTCGATGTCGGCCACGGCCACCGGCGTGGCCTGCGCGTCGCGCCGTCCCTGGTATTCGAGCCGGCCTTCCTTGAGGCCGCGGTCGGAGATGACGACACGGTGCGGCACGCCGATGAGTTCCCAGTCGGCGAACATCGCGCCCGGGCGCTCGCCACGGTCGTCGAGCAGCACGTCCACGCCGGCGGCCTGCAGCTTGCCGTAGAGCCGCTCGGCTTCGGCGCGCACCGCCTCGCTGCGGTCCATGCCGATCGGGCACACCACGACGCGGAACGGCGCCATGGCGTCGGGCCAGATGATCCCGCGCTCGTCGTGGTTCTGCTCGATGGCCGCACCCAGCAGCCGCGTCACGCCGATGCCGTAGCAGCCCATCTCCATGAGCTGCGGCTTGCCCTTCTCGTCCAGGTACGTGGCGTTCATGGCCTTGGAGTACTTGGTGCCGAGATAGAACACGTGGCCGACCTCGATGCCGCGCTGGATTGCCAGCAGGCCCTTGCCGTCGGGCGAAGGGTCGCCCTCGACCACGTTGCGGATGTCGGCCACCACGTCGGGCTCGGGCAGGTCGCGGCCCCAGTTGGCGCCGGTGAAGTGGAAGTCGGCGTCGTTGGCGCCGCAGACGAAGTCGGCCATGCGTGCCACCGTGCGGTCGGCCACGATCTTCACCGGCTGCTTCAGCCCGATGGGGCCGAGGTAGCCGGGCTCGCAGCCGAAGTGCTCGGCGATCTCGGCCCTGGTCGCAAAGCGGAAGCCGCCCTTGAGGCCCTCGACCTTGCCGGCCTTGACTTCGTTGAGGGCGTGGTCGCCGCGCACGAGCAGCAGCCACACGGTGCTCTTGACGACCTTGCCGGCGCCGTCGAGCTCGTCGGTGGCCAGCACCAGCGACTTGATCGTGCGCTGCAGCGGCAGGCCCAGGAACTCGGCCACGTCGGCACAGGTGGCCTTGCCCGGTGTGGGCGCCTTGACCAGCGGCTCGGCCGCGGGAGCACGCTCGGCCAGCAGCGGCAGTGCCTCGGCCAGCTCGATGTTGGCGGCGTACTCGCTGTCGGGGCAGTAGACGATGGCGTCCTCGCCGGTGTCGGCGATGACCTGGAACTCGTGCGAACGGTCGCCGCCGATGGCCCCGGTGTCGGCCGCCACGGCCCGGTACTGCAGGCCCATGCGGTCGAAGATGGCGATGTAGGCCTTGAACATCGCGTCGTAGCTGCGGCCCGCGGCCTCGACGTCACGGTCGAAGGAGTAGGCGTCCTTCATCGTGAACTCGCGCCCGCGCATGATGCCGAAGCGCGGCCGGCGCTCGTCGCGGAACTTGGTCTGGATGTGATAGAAGTTCCTGGGCAGCTGCTTGTAGCTGCGCAACTCCTGGCGCGCGATGTCCGTCACCACCTCCTCGGAGGTCGGCTGGATGATGAAGTCGCGCTCGTGCCGGTCCTTCACGCGCAGCAGCTCCGGACCCATCTTGTCGAAGCGGCCGGTCTCCTGCCACAGCTCCGCGGGCTGCACCACGGGCATCAGCAACTCGACGGCGCCGGCGCGGTTCATCTCCTCGCGGATGATGGCTTCGACCTTGCGGATCACGCGCAGCCCCATGGGCATGTAGTTGTAGATGCCCGCGCCCAGGCGTTTGATCAGACCAGCGCGCATCATGAGCTTGTGGCTCACGATCTCGGCGTCGGCGGGCGCCTCCTTGAGCGTGGAGACGAAGAACTGCGAGGCTTTCATGGATAGGAACTCAGGAGACTGCACCAGGGCGCCAGGGGGTGCGCCGCGGGCTCGGATGCCGGGGGTTACCGAGAGGACCCGGGCCACGGCGAGCCGGTGCAATAATCAAATCAATTCAAGAATTGGGGTTGATTATGCTCGACCGTGAAGGCTTCAGGCCCAACGTCGGCATCGTCCTGCTCAACGCGCGGAATCAGGTGTTCTGGGGCAAGCGGCTGCGCACCCACTCCTGGCAATTCCCGCAAGGCGGCATCAAGTACGGCGAGACGCCTGAGCAGGCCATGTTCCGCGAACTGCACGAGGAGGTCGGGCTGCGGCCCGAGCATGTCAAGGTGCTGGCCCGCACCCGCGACTGGCTGCGCTACGAAGTGCCCGACCACTACATCCGCCGCGATGCGCGCGGGCACTACAAGGGCCAGAAGCAGATCTGGTTCCTGCTCAAGCTCCTGGGCCGGGACTCCGACATGAACCTGCGCGCCACCGATCATCCCGAGTTCGACGCCTGGCGCTGGAACGACTACTGGGTGCCGCTGGACATGGTCATCGAGTTCAAGCGCGACGTGTACCAGATGGCGCTGACCGAGTTGGCGCGCTTCCTGCCGCGCGCCAACCCGCACAACCGCTACCTGCGCGCCGGCATGCGCTCGCACCAGCGCCATGAAGATCCGCCGGACGCCGCTACCTTCACGCCGCCAACCACCACGCCGGGCAACCGCGCCTGAGCAGCGGCCAACATCGAAGTCCCCCCGGGACTTCGATTGCTCAGCAGCGGCGGGCCCGACTCAGGCCAGCACCAGGTTGGCCCGGTCGATGAGCTCGGGCTCGTTGACGTAGCCCAGCAGCCCCTCGATCTGCGAGGACGGCTTGCGCATGATCAGCCGCGCCTCGGCACTCGAATAGTTGGCCAGGCCGCGCGCGACTTCCGTGCCCTGCGCGTCACGCACCGCGATCACGTCGCCGCGGTGGAACTCGCCCTGCACTTCCACCACGCCGATGGGCAGCAGGCTCTTGGCCTCCTCGCGCAGCTTGACCACCGCCCCGGCATCCACCACCACGCCGCCGCGCATCTGCAGGTGGTCGGCCATCCATTGCTTGCGCGCGGCCAGCTTCGGGGTGGCGGCAATCAAGGCCGTGCCGATGGACTCGCCCTGCGCCAGGCGCAGCAGCACGTCGGCCTCGCGCCCGTAGGCGATCACGGTGCTGGCGCCGCTGCGCGCGGCGCGCTTGGCGGCCAGGATCTTGGTGATCATGCCGCCCTTGCCGATGCTGCTGCCCGCGCCACCGGCCATCTGCTCCAGCTCCGGTGTGCCCGCCGGGGCCTCGTCGATGAAGCGCGCGTCCGGGTCCTTGCGCGGGTCGGCCGAGTACAGGCCGCGCTGGTCGGTGAGGATCACCAGCGCGTCGGCCTCCACCAGGTTGGCCACCAGCGCGCCCAGCGTGTCGTTGTCGCCGACCTTGATCTCATCGGTGACCACCGTGTCGTTCTCGTTGATGACCGGGATCACCTTGAGCGCCAGCAGCGTCAGCAGCGTCGAGCGCGCATTGAGGTAGCGCTCGCGGTCGGCCAGGTCGGCATGCGTGAGCAGCACCTGCGCGCTGCCCATGCCCTGCTCGCGCAGCTTGGTCTCGTACATCTGCGCCAGGCCCATCTGGCCCACGGCGGCGGCGGCCTGCAGCTCGTGCAGTTCCTTGGGCCGCGCCGTCCAGCCCAGGCGCTTCATGCCCTCGGCGATGGCGCCGCTGGACACCATGATGACCTCGCGTCCCTGCTGCGCCAGTGCCGCGAGCTGGCGGCACCAGTTGCCGATGGCCTCGGCATCCACGCCGCGGCCCTCGTTGGTCACGAGGCTGGAGCCGACCTTGACGACGATGCGCCGCGCCAGGCGCAGCACCTCGCTCATGCCGCGCCTCCGTCGGTGTCCTTCACGCCTTCAAAGCGCGGATCGACCTCCGGCGCCACCGGGTGCTTGTGCGCCTGCACATGCTCGAACACGGCGCGCACCAGCGGATCAAGTCCCTCGCGTGCCAGCGCCGAGATCTCGAACACCGGGCCCTTCCACTTGAAGCGCTTGACGAAGTCCTTCACGCGCGCGGCGCGCTGTTCCATGGGCACCATGTCGAGCTTGTTGAGCACCAGCCAGCGCGGCTTGTCGTGGAGCAGCTGGTCGTACTTCTTGAGCTCGGCCACGATCGCCTTGGCCTGCGCCACCGGATCGACCCCTTCGTCGAAGGGCGCCATGTCCACCACGTGCAGCAGCAGCTGCGTGCGCTGCAGGTGGCGCAGGAACTGGTGGCCCAGGCCCGCGCCCTCGGCCGCGCCCTCGATCAGGCCCGGCACGTCGGCAACGACGAAGCTCTGCTCCGGCCCCACGCGCACCACGCCCAGGTTCGGATGCAGTGTCGTGAAGGGATAGTCGGCGATCTTGGGCCGCGCATTGGAAACGGAGGCGATGAGCGTGCTCTTGCCCGCGTTGGGCATGCCCAGCAGGCCCACGTCGGCCAGCACGCGCAGCTCCAGCCGCAGCTTGCGGCGCTCTCCGGGCCAGCCCGGCGTCTTCTGGCGCGGGGCGCGGTTGGTGCTGCTCTTGAAGTGCAGGTTGCCGAAGCCGCCGTCACCGCCCTTGCAGATCAGCACCTTCTCGTCGGGCACGAGCAGCTCGACCAGGACCTCGTCGGTGTCGGCGTCCTTGATGATCGTGCCCAGCGGCATGCGCAGCACGATGTCGTCGCCGGCGGCGCCGAACTGGTCCGAGCCGCGACCGGGCTCGCCGTTGCGCGCCTCGTGGCGACGCGCGTAGCGGTAGTCGATGAGCGTGTTGAGGTTGCGGTCGGCCACGGCCCAGATGCTGCCGCCGCGCCCGCCGTCGCCGCCGTTGGGGCCGCCGAAGGGGATGAACTTCTCGCGCCGGAAGCTCACGCAGCCCGCGCCCCCGTCGCCCGCGGCGACATCGATGGTGGCTTCATCTACGAATTTCATGGCGCAAGAATAGTCAAGTCGGAAACGACAAAGCCCCGGCGGGCCGGGGCTTGGCTGGTGCGAGGCGAATCAGCCTCAGACCGGGGTGACGAACACCGTCTGGCGGTTGAGCTCGCCCTTGACGGCGAAGGACACCTGGCCGTCCACGAGGGCGAACAGGGTGTGGTCCTTGCCGATGCCGACGTTGGTGCCGGCATGGAACTTGGTGCCGCGCTGGCGCACGATGATCGAGCCGGCCGAGATGGTCTGGCCGCCGAACACCTTCACGCCGAGCATCTTCGGCTTGGAGTCGCGGCCGTTCCGGGTGGAACCGCCGCCTTTTTTCTGTGCCATGGTTCAGCTCTCCTGAGGCAACTGGGATCAGGCGGCGTTGACCGCGCCGATCTGGATTTCGGTGAAGGTCTGGCGATGACCTTGGCGCTTCTGGTAGTGCTTGCGGCGACGCATCTTGAAGATGCGCACCTTGTCGTGCTTGCCGTGCGCCACGACCGTGGCGGTGACGGTGGCACCGCTGACCAGAGGCGTGCCCACCGTGAGTTCAGCGCCGTTGCCGACAGCCAGAACCTGGTCGATCACGATCTCCTGGCCCACGTCCGCAGCAATCTGTTCTACCTTGATCTTTTCGCCGACAGCAACCTTGTATTGCTTGCCACCGGTTTTTATGACCGCGTACATATGTGACCTTTCTCTTGACGTCCCGCCCGCCACAAAAGCTGCAGCAGACGGAACCCGAGATTCTAACCCAGCGCCGGCAATGACCCAGCATCACGCTGGGAAAGGCGCGCAACGGCGTGCAATCCGGCCGGGATGCGCGGTTTTGCACGGCGCGGCACGCCACCTGCCGCACCCTCGGGGGGCCGGCATGGAGCGCTTCCTATAATCCGCGCCGACTTACAGGGCATCCATGACTTCCTCGGCCACCAACTCCTCTTCCCTTTCCGCCGACGAGCTCATGGCGCAGGAGATGCAGACCGTCGACGCCGTCATCGTCGAGCGGTTGCGCTCCGACGTGGCGCTGATCAACCAGATCGCGCACTACATCATCAGCGCCGGGGGCAAGCGCATCCGACCGCGCCTGGTACTGCTGCTGGCACGCGCGCTGGGCTTCAAAGGTCCCGAGCGCTTCACGCTGGCGGCCATCGTCGAGTTCATCCACACCGCCACGCTGCTGCACGACGACGTGGTGGACGAATCGTCGCTGCGCCGCGGCCGCCAGACGGCCAATGCGCTGTTCGGCAATGCCGCCAGCGTGCTGGTGGGCGACTTCCTGTACTCGCGTGCCTTCCAGATGATGGTGTCCGTCAACCGCATGCGCGTGCTCGACGTGCTGGCCGACGCCACCAACGTCATTGCCGAAGGCGAAGTGCTGCAATTGATGAACATGCACGACCCCGATCTGGCGATCGAGGACTACCTGCGCGTCATCCGCTACAAGACCGCCAAGCTGTTCGAAGCCAGCGCGCGGCTGGGCGCCGTGCTGGCCGAGGCCGACCCCGACACCGAGGAGCACTGCGCCGACTACGGCCGCTCGCTGGGCACGGCGTTCCAACTCGTGGACGACCTGCTCGACTACCAGGGCGACACCCAGGAACTGGGCAAGAACGTCGGCGACGACCTGCGCGAGGGCAAGCCCACGCTGCCGTTGCTCATCGCCATGGCGCGCGGCACCGAGCAGGAACGGCTGACCATCCGCCGCGCCATCGAGCACGGCGAGGTCGAGAAACTGCCCGAGATCGTGCAGATCGTGCAGCGCACCGGTGCGCTGGAAGCCACGCGCGAGGCCGCGCGTGCCCAGGCCGACCAAGCTCGCAAGAGCCTCGAAGGACTGCCGGACTCTGAAGCCAAAAAATCTCTGCTAGAATTTTGTTCTCGCTCGGTGGACAGATCTTTCTGAAAAATCTGCTACAGTAGCGAAAGTTGATGCAGACAGCTTGCTAAAGCTGATGCAGTCAAGACGGGGTGTAGCTTAGCCTGGTAGAGCGCTACGTTCGGGACGTAGAGGCCGGAGGTTCGAATCCTCTCACCCCGACCAGGATTTCCTTGGACCCTCAAGGTCGCGCAAAGCTCCGCTCGTCGGAGCTTTGTCGTTTCTGGCCTTGCCGATGGCCATTCCGGCACCGCACAGCGACCGGCACGGGCTTTTGTCTCAGACCGCCTTCAACGACACCGGCCCGCAATCGCGCGCCCAGCGCCGCGCCGGGCGCGACGTCCATTGGGGCTGCTGCCCGTAGCCTTGGCGGCAACGCGTGGAGCAACATCCAGTTACTCCCTCATTGCCGGACGTCCTGCCTTGAACAGCGCCTTCCTTGCCGCCAGCCCCCTGGCGCTGCCCGACTCGCTCACCGGTGCTGCGCGCGTGCTGGTGCACGCCGGCAGGCTCGACGCCGACACGGCGCTGCGGCTGGCACAGTCGGCGCGCGAGCGGCAGCGCGGCTTCGCGCAGGCGGTGGTTGAAGCGGGAGCGCTGTCCGCCTCGGAACTGGCCCACACGCTGGCGCGCGCGCTGGCCGTGCCGCTGCTGGACCTCGACGCCTTCGACCCGCGCGCGCTGCCGCGCGGGCTGCTCGACGCGCCGCTGGCGCGCCGCCACCAGGTGGTCGTGCTGGGCCGGCGCAGCGGGCGGCTGTTCATCGGCGGCGCCGATCCCACCGACCAGCTCGCCGCCGAGCGCATCCGCTTCGCCACGCAACTCACGCCCGAGTGGATCGTGGTCGAGCAGGACAAGCTCGCGCGGCTGCTCGACGCGGGCACGGCCGAGCCGCTGCCCGCGCCGCCCGGCGGCACCGACTTCCGCTTCGACCTCGCCGACGACGGCGCGGGCCCGCCGACGGCGGCGGAGTCGGCGCAGGTCGCGTCCGAGGTGGAGGACGCGCCCGTGGTGCGCTTCCTGCAGAAGATGCTCATCGACGCCGTCAATGCCCGCGCCTCGGACCTGCACTTCGAGCCTTACGAGACGCACTACCGGGTGCGCTTTCGGATCGATGGCGAGCTGCGCGAGGTGGTGCAGCCGCCGCTGCCCATCAAGGACAAGCTGGCCTCGCGCATCAAGGTCATCAGCCGCCTGGACATCGCCGAGAAGCGCGTGCCCCAGGACGGGCGCATGCAGCTCACGCTGGGCGCGCGCGCCATCGACTTCCGCGTCAGCACGCTGCCCACGCTGTTCGGCGAGAAGATCGTCATCCGCATCCTCGACGCCTCCAACGCCCGGCTGGGCATCGACGCGCTGGGCTACGAGCCCGATGAAAAGGCGCGGCTGCTGCACGCCATCCAGCGCCCCTACGGCATGGTGCTCGTCACCGGGCCGACCGGGTCGGGCAAGACGGTGTCGCTCTACACCTGCCTGAACCTGCTCAACCGCCCGGGCGTGAACATCTCCACCGTGGAAGACCCGGCCGAGATCCGGCTCCCGGGCATCAACCAGGTGGACGTCAACGAGAAGGCCGGGCTGACCTTCTCCACCGCGCTGCGCGCCTTCCTGCGCCAGGACCCGGACGTGATCATGGTCGGCGAGATCCGCGACCTGGAGACCGCCGACATCGCCATGAAGGCGGCGCAGACCGGGCATCTGGTGCTGTCCACGCTGCACACCAACGACGCGCCCGCCACGCTCACGCGGCTGCTGCACATGGGCGTGGCGCCCTTCAACGTCGCCGCCAGCGTGCTGCTGATCACGGCGCAACGCCTGGCGCGCCGGCTGTGCGAGCAGTGCAAGGCGCCAGCCGACTATCCCGAGGACGCGCTGCGGCGCGCGGGCTTCACTGACGCGGAGCTCGACGGCGGCTGGCGCCCGTACCGGGCCGTGGGCTGTGCCGCCTGCAACAATGGCTACAAGGGCCGCGTCGGGCTGTACCAGGTGATGCCGGTGAGCGAGGCGCTGCAGCGGCTGATCCTGGCCCAGGGCACGGCGCTGGACATCGCGCAGCAGGCGCGCCGCGAGGGCGTGCGCGACCTGCGCCAGGCCGGGCTGGTCAAGGTGCGCGCCGGGGTGACGTCGCTGGAGGAAGTCATCACCGTCACCAACGAGTGAAGACGGGGCTGGTTGCGCGCGCAGCGACGCCTGCCCACGACGATTGCGGGAGGGCTCTCATGGCAGGCATGGCAGGCAGGACCGCGGCGGCACGCGCCCGGGAATTCCTCTTTGAATGGGAGGGCCGCGACCGCCAGGGAAAGCCCGTGCGCGGCGAGCTGCGCTCGGCCGGCGAGGCGGCGGTGGGCGCACACCTGCGCCGCCAGGGCGTCACGGTGCTGCGGCTCAGGAAGCGCCGGCTGCCCGTCGGGTGCGCCATCCGACGCAAGGACGTCGCGCTCTTCACGCGCCAGCTCGCCACGCTGCTGCGCGCGGGCGTGCCGCTGCTGCGGGCCTTCGACATCGTGGGCCGCGGCAGCGCCAATCCGCGCCTGGCGCGGCTGCTGCAGGCAGTGCGCGCCGACGTCGAGACCGGCACCAGCCTGTCGGCGGCGCTGCGCCGGCATCCGCGCCATTTCAGCGCGCTCTACTGCAACACGGTGCAGGCAGGCGAGAGCGGCGGCGTGCTGGAGCCGATGCTGGAGCGGCTGGCGCAGCACGAGGAGAAGGCGCTGGCGCTGCAGGCGCGCATCCGCTCCGCGCTGTTCTACCCGGTGACGGTGCTGGCGGTGTCGGCAGTGGTGCTGGCGCTGATCCTGGTGCTGGTCATTCCCTCGTTCACCGACGTCTTCAGATCCTTCGGCGCCGACCTGCCCGCGCCGACGCGCTTCGTGATCGCGCTGTCGGGCTGGTTCGTGGCCTGGTGGCCATGGCTGCTGGGCGCGCTGGCCGGCAGCGCCTGGGCCGCCGCCGCGGCGTGGCGCCGCTCGCAGCGGCTGCGCGACGCGGCGCAGGCCGCGCTCCTGAAACTGCCGCTTTTCGGCGAGCTGGTGTTCAAGGCGGTGCTGGCGCGCTGGACGCGCACGCTGTGCACCCTGTTTGCCGCCGGCATTCCGCTGGTGGAGGCGCTGCCTTCCGCCGGCGCGGCCGCCGGCAACGCGGTGGTGGCGCGCGCCACGGCCCAGGTGCGCAAGGACGTGGCCTCGGGCATGGCGCTGAGCGCCGCGCTGCAGGCCGCGGGCGTCTTTCCGGCGCTGCTGCTGCAGCTCACCGCCATCGGCGAGGAGTCCGGCGCGCTCGACGCCATGCTGGCCAAGGCGGCCGAGTTCTACGAGACGGAAGTCGACGAGACCGCGCGCGGGCTCACCAGCCTGATGGAGCCGGCGGTGATCGTGGTGCTGGGCTCGCTCATCGGCGGCATCGTCGTGTCCATGTACCTGCCCGTGTTCAAGCTGGGAGCCATCGTCTGATCGACTTCGCTTTTCTGCAGCCGCTGCTGCACCCGCTGCCGCTGGCCCTGCTGGGGCTGTGCATCGGCAGCTTCCTCAACGTGGTCGTGCACCGGCTGCCGCGCATGCTGGAGCGCCAGTGGTGGCAGGACGTGGCCGAGCAGCTCGGCGATGCCGACTCGCACGCGCGCACGCTGGGCCGCGCGCCCGCACCGCTGCTGGCCGACAGCGCCGGCGCGCTGCGCCAGGCGCTGGACGCGCTGCCCGCGCTGACGCTGTCGCGCCCGCGCTCGCGCTGCCCGCATTGCGCCGCGCCCATTGCCTGGCACGACAACCTGCCGCTGCTGGGCTGGCTCAAGCGGCGTGGGCGCTGCGCGGCCTGCGGCGCGCGCATCGCGCTGCGCTACCCGCTGGTCGAAGGCGGCACGGCGCTGCTTTTCGCCGCGATCGGCGCGCATTTCGAAGGACAGGCCGTGGCGCTGCTGTGGTGCGCGGTGGCGGCCGCGCTGCTGGCCGCGGCGCTGATCGACTGGGACACCACGCTGCTGCCCGACGCGCTGACGCTGCCGCTGCTGTGGGCGGGCCTGGTGGCCGCGGCGCTGGGCTGGACGGCGCTGCCGCTGAGTCAATCGCTGTGGGGCGCGGTGGCCGGGTACCTGTCGCTGTGGTCGGTGTACTGGATCTTCAAGCTGGCCACCGGCAAAGAAGGCATGGGCTACGGCGACTTCAAGCTCATGGCGGCGCTGGGCGCCTGGTTCGGCGCGTGGATGATCATCCCGATGCTGCTGCTGGCCTCGCTGCTGGGCGCGGTGGTAGGCATCGGCATGAAGCTCAACCACTCGTTGCGCGAGGGCCGCTACGTGCCCTTCGGCCCGTTCCTGGCCGGCGCGGGGCTGATGGCGATGCTCGCCGGCGCGCGCACCATGCAGGGCTGGATCGGCTGGACCTTCTGACTGCTTCGGACATGAGCCTGGATACCCCCCTGACAAACGGCGCCACGGCCGCCGCGCCGCTGCGCATCGGCCTGACTGGCGGCATCGGCAGCGGCAAGAGCACGGTGGCGGCGCTGCTGGCCGGCCTCGGCGCGGTGGTGATCGACACCGACGCCATCTCGCGCGCGCTCACCGCGCCCGGCGGCGCGGCGCTGCCCGCCATCGCCGCGCTGTTCGGCTCGCAGGCGATCGGCGCCGACGGCGCGCTCGACCGCGCCTGGATGCGCCAGCGCGTCTTCGCCGACGCGGCGGCGCGCCAGCAACTCGAAGGCATCCTGCACCCGATGATCCAGGCCGAGACGCAGCGCCGCAGCGACGCCGCCGGCGCCGCGCCGCGCGTCTTCGACGTGCCGCTGCTGGCCGAGTCGCTGCACTGGCGCGCGCGCGTGCAGCGTGTGCTGGTGGTGGACTGCAGCGAGGACACGCAGGTGCGGCGCGTGATGCAGCGCTCGCAGTGGAGCGAGGACACGGTGCGCCGCGTCATCGCGCAGCAGGCGCCGCGCGCGCGGCGCCGCGCCATCGCCGACGCCGTCCTCTTCAACGAGGGGCTGTCGCTGGAAGGGCTCGGCGCCGAGGTCGAGACCCTCTGGCGCGGATGGTGCCCGACCGCGTGAAAGAATTCGCGCCCCGCTGACGGCCCTCCGAAAGCCCTGGCCCCGCCGCCCGCGCGGCACCCGGCCGACAGCTTCCTCTCCTCTTCACCCTTCCCCCGTCTTGCGCGCCGCCGCCGGCGCCTCCATCTCCGGTGCCATGACCGCTCCCCGACTCGTTCCCTGCCCGCACTGTGGCCAGCCCGCGGCCTTCGAGCCGTCGAACCGCTGGCGCCCGTTCTGCAGTCAGCGCTGCCGCGAGATCGACCTCGGCGCCTGGGCGCGCGAGGACTACCGCGTCCCGGATCGCGGCCGCGGCGGCTCGCAAGCCGACACGCCCGACGACCCGCAGGATTTCCCGCACTGACGCACCGCACCCCTTGAAGCTGGAACGTCCATCCCTATAATCCGTTTCGCTAGCACTCGCCGCCGGTGAGTGCTAACAGCCGGTGGATGGCTCAGGACAGCGCCGGCTGCGATTTTCGAGGTACGCCCGGTGGCGTGCTTTTTCACCTCCCAAAGCGAACCAAGGAGAAGCAATGAAACTTCGTCCGTTGCATGACCGCGTGATCGTCAAGCGTCTCGAAAATGAAACCCGCACGGCCTCGGGCATCGTGATCCCCGACAACGCCGCGGAAAAGCCCGACCAGGGCGAGGTGCTGGCCGTGGGTCCGGGCAAGCGCAACGACAAGGGCGAGTTCGTGGCCCTGAACATCAAGGTCGGCGACCGCGTGCTGTTCGGCAAGTACAGCGGCCAGACCGTCAAGGTTGACGGCGACGAGCTGCTGGTGATGCGCGAGGAAGACCTCTTCGCCGTGGTCGAGAAGTAATCGCTTCTTCCATTCCCCTACACCGAATCCACTGAATCCGGAGAATTCCAATGGCAGCTAAAGACGTCGTGTTCGGCGGTGAAGCCCGTGCCCGCATGGTCGAGGGCGTGAACGTCCTGGCCAACGCCGTGAAGGTCACCCTGGGTCCCAAGGGCCGCAACGTGGTGCTGGAGCGCTCGTTCGGCGCCCCCACGGTCACCAAGGACGGCGTGTCCGTGGCCAAGGAAATCGAGCTCAAGGACAAGCTCCAGAACATGGGCGCGCAGATGGTCAAGGAAGTCGCTTCCAAGACCAGCGACAACGCCGGTGACGGCACCACCACCGCCACCGTGCTGGCCCAGGCCATCGTGCGCGAAGGCATGAAGTACGTGGCCGCGGGCATGAACCCGATGGACCTCAAGCGCGGCATCGACCGCGCCGTGCTGGCCCTGGTCGAGCAGCTCAAGGCCGCTTCCAAGGCCACCACGACCTCCAAGGAGATCGCCCAGGTCGGCGCCATCTCCGCCAACTCCGACGAGTCGATCGGCCAGATCATCGCCTCGGCCATGGACAAGGTCGGCAAGGAAGGCGTGATCACGGTCGAGGACGGCAAGAGCCTGGACAACGAGCTCGACGTCGTCGAGGGCATGCAGTTCGACCGCGGCTACCTGTCGCCCTACTTCATCAACAACCCCGAAAAGCAGGCGGCGATCCTCGAGAACCCGTTCGTGCTGCTGTTCGACAAGAAGATCAGCAACATCCGCGACCTGCTGCCCACGCTGGAGCAGGTGGCCAAGGCCGGCCGTCCGCTGCTGATCATCGCCGAGGAAGTTGAAGGCGAGGCCCTGGCCACGCTGGTGGTCAACACCATCCGCGGCATCCTGAAGGTCGTGGCCGTCAAGGCCCCGGGCTTCGGCGACCGCCGCAAGGCCATGCTGGAAGACATCGCCATCCTGACCGGTGGCAAGGTCATCGCCGAGGAAGTCGGCCTGACGCTGGAGAAGGTCACGCTGGCCGACCTGGGCCAGGCCAAGCGCGTCGAAGTGGGCAAGGAAAACACCACCATCATCGACGGCGCCGGCGCTGCCGCGGACATCGAAGCCCGCGTCAAGCAGATCCGCATCCAGATCGAGGAAGCCACCAGCGACTACGACCGCGAGAAGCTGCAGGAGCGCGTGGCCAAGCTGGCCGGCGGCGTGGCCGTCATCAAGGTCGGTGCCGCCACCGAAGTCGAGATGAAGGAGAAGAAGGCCCGCGTGGAAGACGCGCTGCACGCCACCCGTGCCGCCGTCGAAGAGGGCATCGTCGCCGGCGGCGGCGTGGCCCTGCTGCGCGCGCGCCAGGCTGCCGGCGAGATCAAGGGCGACAACGCCGACCAGGACGCCGGCATCAAGCTGGTCCTGAAGGCGATCGAAGCCCCGCTGCGCGAGATCGTGTCCAACGCCGGCGGCGAGCCGAGCGTGGTCGTGAACGCCGTGCTGGCCGGTTCCGGCAACTACGGCTTCAATGCCGCCAACGACACCTACGGCGACATGATCGAGATGGGCATCCTGGACCCGACCAAGGTGACCCGCACCGCGCTGCAGAACGCCGCTTCCGTGGCGTCGCTGATGCTGACCACCGAAGCCATGGTCGCCGAGGCCCCCAAGGAAGACGCCCCGGCCATGCCCGGCGGCGGCATGGGCGGCATGGGCGGCATGGGCATGGACATGTAATGTCCCCGGCCCTGTAGCCCTACAGAGCTCCAGAACGAAAAGCCCGCGGCGCAAGCCGCGGGCTTTTTTCATGGTCGCAGCCGGTGCCGTGCGGTGCGCGGGCGGCGTGCCCCTTCAGTCAGTCAGCGGACCTGGGCGTAGCGTCGGCGTCGGCGTCGTCCTCGTCGCCTTCTGCCGGCGCGGGCTCCACCGGCTCCGGCGCTTCCACCCGCACGTGCTCGCTGATCCAGGTGCGCAGCGCCAGCGCCGCGTCGCCCACGCCGGACTTCTTCAGCGCCGAGAACAGCAGCACGCCGATGTCGGCCTCGTCGGTGCTGAGCTCGCCCAGCACTTCCGAGGCGGCGCGCAGCGAGGCGTCGGCCTCCTTGCGCGAGAGCTTGTCGGCCTTGGTCAGCAGCACCAGCAGCTTGACCTCGCCGGTCTGCACGCGCGGCGCGATGAAGCCCAGCAGCTGCCGGTCCAGGTCGGTGAATCCGAGGCGCGAATCCACCATCAGCACCACGCCGGCGAGGTTGCGGCGCACTTCCAGGTAGTCGGCCATCACCTGCTGCCAGCGCAGCTTGGCGCTGCGCTCCACGGCCGCGTAGCCGTAGCCGGGCAGGTCGGCGAAGAGCGCGTCGGGCGCGTCCTTGGGGCCGAGGTGGAACAGGTTGATGTGCTGCGTGCGCCCGGGCGTCTTGGAGGCGAAGGCCAGGCGCTTCTGCTGCGCCAGCGTGTTGATCGCCGTGGACTTGCCGGCGTTGCTGCGGCCGACGAAGGCGACTTCGGGCAGCTCCGTCACCGGCAGCTGGTCAAGCTTGCTCGCCGTGGTCAGGAAGCGGGCGGTGTGGGTCCAAGCCAGTGAAGACTTGGCATCCGGCTCAGCCGGTGTAAGGGACGCGTACATGGGGCATTGTAAAATCTTGCGGTTTGTCCCCATTGCCCCTCACCGCGTTTTTGCGTCCACCAGGCAGCCCAATCATGAAGTCGATCATCGCCCGCACCCTTCAGACGGCGTTTGCGCCGGCCCTTGCGCTCGCCCTGGCGGCGCCCGCTTTCGCCGCTCAGCCGGCCGCCCCGGCCAAGCCGGACCTGGCCAAGGGCCAGGCCACGGCCCAGGTCTGCGCCGCCTGCCACACCGCCGACGGCACGCGCGGCATCCCGGCCAACCCGATCCTGCAGGGCCAGCATCCGGAATACCTGGTCAAGCAGTTGCAGGAGTTCAAGGCCGGCAAGCGCCAGAACCCGATCATGCAGGGCATGGCCGCGGCGCTGAGCGAGGAGGACATGCGCAACGTCGCTGCCTTCTACGCCAGCAAGCAGCCCGAGCCCGGCGCCGCCACCGACAAGGACCTGGTGCTGCTGGGCGAGAAGATCTACCGCGGCGGCATCGCCGAGCGCAACGTGCCGGCCTGCGCCGGCTGCCACGCCCCCAGCGGCGCCGGCATCCCCGCGCAGTACCCGCGCCTGTCGGGCCAGCACGCCGAGTACACCGTGGCGCAGCTCAACGCCTTCCGCGCCGGCACCCGCGCCAACAGCACGCAGATGACGGGCGTGGCCGCCAAGATGAACGACCGCGAGATCAAGGCCGTGTCCGACTACATTGCCGGCCTGCGCTGAAGCGCAGCCCGCCAGCGGCGTTTTTCTCGCCCTCAGTAGTAACCCCAAGGCCGGCCTCGTACCGGCCTTTTTCAATGGTGCCGCGCCCGCCCTTCGCGCTTGACCGTTGTCAAGCGGGGTAGATGCGCGGACCCGGACAATCCTGCGATGACCGTTTCCGCCCCCGCCGCGCGCGAGCCCCGGCAGCACCTGCGCGACACCCTGGAACTGGTGTCGTCGATGCGCTTTGCCATCGCGCTGCTGACCGTGATCTGCATCGCCTCGGTGATCGGCACCGTGGTCAAGCAGCACGAGCCGATCAACAACTACGTCAACCAGTTCGGCCCGTTCTGGGCCGAGGTGTTCGGCGCCGTGAACCTCTACAGCGTCTACAGCGCCTGGTGGTTCCTGCTGATCCTGGGCTTCCTGGTGCTCTCCACCAGCCTGTGCATCGCGCGCAACACGCCGCGCTTCCTGGCCGACATGCGCTCGTTCAAGGAGAACGTGCGCGAGTCGGCCCTGAAGGCGTTCCACCACAAGGCGCAGGGCGTGCTGCCCGGCGAGGCGCCGCAGGCCAGCCTGGCGCGCGTCACCGCGCTGCTGGCGGGCAACGGCTGGAAGGCCAGGGTGCAGCAGCGCGAGGGCGGCACCATGGTCGCCGCGCGCAAGGGCGCGGCCAACAAGCTCGGCTACATCGCCGCGCACTCGGCCATCGTGCTGATCTGCCTGGGCGGCCTCTTCGACGGCGACCTGATCGTGCGCGCGCAGATGCTGCTGCTGGACAAGACGCCCTACAACGGCGGCGGCCTGATCCGCGAAGTCCCGGCCGAGCACCGCCTCGCCGCCACCAACCCCACCTTCCGCGGCAACCTGCTGGTGCCCGAAGGCGCGCGCGCCGGCACCGCGGTGCTCAACATGTCCGACGGCGTGGTGCTGCAGGACCTGCCCTTCGACATCGAGCTCAAGAAGTTCATCGTCGAGTACTACGACACGGGCATGCCCAAGCTCTTCGCCAGCGAGATCGTGATCCACGACCACGCCACCGGCGAGGCCCGGCCCGCCACCGTCAAGGTCAACGAGCCCGCCTTCCACCGCGGCATCGCCATCTACCAGAGCAGCTTCGACGACGGCGGCTCGAAGTTGAAGCTCAACGCCGTGCCGATGAAGCCGGGCGTCAAGCCCTTCACCGTGGCCGGCCAGATCGGCGACAACTCCACGCTGGAGCCCGCCGGCCAGCCCTACACGCTGGAGCTCACGGGGCTGCGCGTGATCAACGTCGAGAACCTCGGCGGCACCAGCGCCAACGGCGCCGGCGCCAGTGGCGCCGACGTGCGCAAGGTGGACCTGGTGAGCTCGCTGCAGCAGCACCTGGGCTCGGGCGCCAAGTCGGCCCAGGGCGAGAAGGAGCTGCGCAACATCGGCCCCTCGGTGAGCTACAAGCTGCGCGACGCCAGCGGCCAGGCGCGCGAGTTCAACAACTACATGGTGCCCGTGGAGCTCGACGGCCAGCGCGTGCTGCTCGCCGGCGTGCGCGACAACCCCAACGAGACCTTCCGCTACCTGCGCATTCCCGTGGACGAGCAGGACCGCGTCGACGGCTGGCTGCGGATGCGCGAGGCGCTGCTGGACCCGGTGACGCGCACCCAGGCCGCGCGCCGCTACGCCAAGCTGGCCTCCCCCGCCGACAACCCGCAGCTGACGGAGCAGCTGCAGGTCACGGCCATGCGCGCGCTGGGCCTGTTTGCCGGCGTCGAGCGCGCCGAGCCGGTGGCGCCGGCGGGCGCGGCTGCCAGTGGCGCGGATGCCGCTACCCCCGCCGCCCAGCCGCCCGGCGGCCTGGCCTCGCTGGGGCGCTTCATCGAGACCAGCGTGCCCGAGAACGACCGCGCGCGCGTGTCGGAAGTGCTGCTGCGCATCCTCAACGGCAGCCTGTTCGAGCTGCTCAACCTCAGCCGCGAGCGCGCCGGGCTGCAGCCGCTGGCCTCCGACGAGAAGGCGCAGACCTTCATGACGCAGGCCGTGGTGTCGCTGTCGGACAGTTTCTTCTACCCTGCGCCGGTGCTGCTGCAGCTCACCGAGTTCGAGCAGGTGCAGGCCAGCGTGTTCCAGCTGGCGCGCGCGCCGGGCAAGAAGCTCGTCTACCTCGGCGCAATCCTGCTGATCCTGGGCGTGTTCGCGATGCTCTACGTGCGGGAACGCCGGCTGTGGATCTGGGTCGAAGCGCACGGCCAGGGCGCGCGCATCACCACCGCCCTGTCCACCACGCGGCGCACGCTGGACGCCGACACCGAATTCGAGCTGCTCAAGAAGGCCATCCTGAAGGACGCTGCCGCATGAACACTGCCACCTCCACGGGCACCGCCCCGGGCACCACCGCCCCTTCGGGCATTCCCACCACCACCTTCACGCTCGGCCGCGCGCACCCGCTGGCCGGGCGCAGCCTCTACGACTGGCTGTTCGCGCTGCTGGCCGTGGCCGGCGCCGTCTTCGCCTTCATGCGCTACGGCGACGTGATGGACGTGTACGAGAAGGGCATCCTCATCGGCACCGTGCCGGCCGTGATCTGGCTGGGCTGGTTCTGGGGCCCGCTGCGCACGCTGATGCTGGGCGTCGCCGCGGCCAGCCTGCTGGCCATCGCGCTCTACAGCCGCACCCCCGACGCCTTCGGCGCCGACCTCGCCGCCGGCGAGAAGGTGTTCCTGCTCAAGTACTTCCTCTCCAGCCAGAGCGCGATCCTGTGGATGTCGGTGCTGTGCTTCATGAGCACGGTCTTCTACTGGATCGGCTTCGCCGGCCGCGGCCACGACAACGTGGCGCAGCGCCTGGGCTCGCAGATCACCTGGGCCGCGGTGTTCATGGCGCTGACCGGCACCATGGTGCGCTGGTGGGAGAGCCACCAGATCGGCGCGGGCATCGGCCACATCCCGGTGAGCAACCTCTACGAGGTGTTCGTGATGTTCGTGTGGATGACGGCGCTGTTCTACCTGTACTTCGAGCAGCACTACCGCACCCGCGCGCTGGGCGCCTTCGTGATGCTGATCGTCAGCGCCGCGGTCGGCTTCCTGCTGTGGTACACGGTGGCGCGCGAGGCGCAGCAGATCCAGCCGCTGGTGCCCGCGCTGCAGAGCTGGTGGATGAAGCTGCACGTGCCTGCCAACTTCATCGGCTACGGCACCTTCGCGCTGGCGGCCATGGTGGCCTTCGCCTACCTGCTCAAGCAGCAGGCCACCGAGACGGCCTGGTGGAAGCTGTTGCCGCTGGCGCTGCTGGGCCTGGTGCTGTGCTTCGAGCCGATGGTGTTCCGCCAGGGCGCGCAGGAAGCCGGCGCCAGCTTCTGGCTCATGTACTTCGGCGTCAGCACGCTGATCGTGGGCGGCATCCTGGCCGGGCGCCGCGCCATTGCCGAGAAGCTGCCCGCGCTGGAGCTGCTCGACGACATCATGTACAAGGCCATCGCCGTCGGCTTCGCCTTCTTCACCATCGCCACCATCCTGGGCGCGTTCTGGGCCGCCGAGGCCTGGGGCGGCTACTGGAGCTGGGACCCGAAGGAGACGTGGGCGCTGATCGTCTGGCTCAACTACGCCGCCTGGCTGCACATGCGGCTCATGAAGGGCCTGCGCGGCACGATGTCGGCCTGGTGGGCGCTGGCCGGCCTGGTGGTCACGACCTTCGCCTTCCTGGGCGTGAACATGTTCCTCTCCGGCCTGCACTCCTACGGCGAGCTGTGAGCGCCCCCGCACGGCTGCTCCGAAGGGGGCGATCCGTCCCGCTTGGCGGGACCGCGCGTAGCGCGAGGGTGCCCCAATGAGCGGCACGATGCTGCCCTGACAAGTCAACGGCGCCCCTCGCGGGCGCCGTTTTCGTTTCCGGCAGGTAAAGCGCCGGGCGCATCCAGGAACTTCCCCGGGGCGTAAAAAGTCTGTCGAATGACCTCCGGAGAACATCACATGCACCCGCTCAAGGACCGCGGTTTCGTCCACCCCGTCGCTTCCGAGATCACGCCGCAGGCGGTCTACGAACAGCGCCGCCGGCTGCTGCAGACCGTGGCCGCCGGCGCCGCCGGCAGCGTGCTCGCCGCCTGGGCCGCGCGCGACGCCCGTGCCGCCTTCGCCGGCCCCGGCAAGCTGCCCAAGCTCTCCGCCGCGGCGTCCACCGTCGCCGGTGCCGCCACCATGGAGAAGGTGACCGACTACCAGGACGCCACCACCTACAACAACTTCTACGAGTTCGGCACCGACAAGGCCGACCCCGCGGCCAATGCCGGCAAGCTCAAGACGCGGCCCTGGACCGTGGCCATCGAGGGTCACGTCGCCAAGCCGCAGACGCTCGACATCGAGCAGCTCTTGAAACTCGCGCCGATGGAGGAGCGCATCTACCGCCTGCGCTGCGTCGAGGGCTGGTCGATGGTGATCCCGTGGATCGGCTTCTCGCTGTCCGAGGTCATCAAGCGCGTCGAGCCCACCGGCAATGCGAAGTACGTCGAGTTCGTGACCCTGGCCGACCCGAAGCAGATGCCCTATGTCGGCTCGCGCGTGCTGGAGTGGCCCTACGTCGAAGGCCTGCGCATGGACGAGGCCATGCACCCGCTGACCATGCTCGTGTTCGGCATGTACGGTGAGGTGCTGCCCAACCAGAACGGCGCCCCGCTGCGCCTGGCCGTGCCCTGGAAGTACGGCTTCAAAAGCGGCAAGTCGATTGTGAAAATCCGGTTCGTCGAGCAGCAGCCGCGCACGGCTTGGGTGAAGTCGGCGGCGCAGGAATACGGCTTCTATTCCAACGTCAATCCCAGCGTGGACCATCCACGCTGGAGCCAGGCCACCGAGCGGCGCATCGGCGAGGGCGGCCTGTTTGCCAAGAAGCGCCCCACGCTGATGTTCAACGGCTACGAGGCGCAGGTCGGCCAGCTCTACGCCGGCATGGACCTGAAGAAGAACTACTGAGGGATCGAGCGTGGCGAACCCCGCGATGGCCGCGCCCACGGCCCGCAAGAAACCGTTGCTGCTGCACCCGCTGGCGAAGCCGCTGCTGCTGGCGCTCCTGCTGCTGCCGCTGGCCTACCTGGTGTGGGCGGCGGCCACCGACAGCCTGGGCGCCAACCCGGCCGAGGCGCTGATCCGCAGCAGCGGCGACTGGACGCTGCGGCTGCTGTGCGTGACGCTGGCCGTCACGCCGCTGCGCGTGCTGCTGAACCAGCCGGCGCTGGCGCGCTTCCGGCGCATGCTCGGCGTGGCCACCTTCGGCTACGCGCTGCTGCACTTCGCCTGCTATGCCGTGCTGGACCAGGGGCTGGATGTGCAGGTGATCCTCCAGGACATCGCCAAGCGGCCTTTCATCCTGGTCGGCACCGCGGCGCTGATCCTCATGACGCCGCTGGCGCTGACCTCCTTCAACCGCGCCATCAAGGCGCTGGGCGGTGCGCGCTGGCAGCGGCTGCACAAGGCGGTCTACGCCGTCGCGCTGCTGGCGCTGCTGCACTTCTTCTGGATGAAGGCGGGCAAGAACGATTTCGGCGAGTGGTCGATCTACGCCGCGGTGATCGCGGCGCTGCTGGGCTGGCGCGTGTGGCAGGCGCGGCGCCGCCGCGCGGGGCCGGCGGCGCAGGCTATCCGCTGACGCGCTTGGCGCACTGATTGCCCAGGGGTCGCTTGATGCGACCCTTTCCGCTTTGGCGTCCCGCCCTGGCCTGGCTGCTGGTGCTGGGGCCGCTGTTCATCCTGAGCTACAGCGCAACGAACCACCGCGCGGCCACGCTGCCCGACGTGCCCAGCATCGTCTTCGACTGGGAGCGCCACATCCCGCTGTGGCCGTGGACCATCGTGCCCTACCTGTCGCTGGACCTGCTCTACGGCCTGTCGCTGCTGCTGTGCCGGGCGTGGCAGGAGCTGCACCGCCACGCGCTGCGGCTGCTGACGGCGCAGCTGGTGTGCGTGGCCTGCTTCTTCGCCTTCCCGCTGCGCTTCAGCACGCCGCGCCCGGACGTGCAGGGCTGGGCCGGCCCGCTCTTCGACGCCCTCACCGCCGTGGACCTGCCCTACAACCAGGCCCCGTCGCTGCACATCGTGCTGCTGGTGATCCTGTGGGACTTCTACCGCCGCCACACCCGCGGCGCGCTGCGCGCCTTCGTGCACGTCTGGAGCGCGCTGATCGGCCTGTCGGTGCTGACCACCTACCAGCACCACTTCATCGACGTGCCCACCGGGCTGCTCGTGGGGGTGCTGTGCCTGGGGCTGTGGCCGCTGCAAGGGCCGCTGCCGGCGTGGCGCCGGCGCGCGGCGCCCGCCGGGCGGCGCCGGCTGGTGCTGCCGCCGCAAGCCGGCAACGCGCGCGGGCTGGATGCCGCGGGCCGGCACCGCCCGGCGCGAGTCAGCGGCTCAGCACCGGCGCGAGCGCCTTCCCGGTATGACTCCCCGCCTTGACCAGCGCCTCCGGCGGCCCCGCCACCACCAGCTTGCCGCCGCCGCTGCCGCCCTCCGGCCCCAGGTCCAGCACCCAGTCGGCCTCGGCGATCAGGTCCAGGTCGTGCTCGATCACCACCACGCTGTGCCCGCCGGACACCAGCCGGTGCAGCACGTGGATGAGACGTTCCACGTCCGCCATGTGCAGGCCCACGGTCGGCTCGTCCAGCACGTACAGCGTGTGCGGCGCCTTCTGCCCGCGCCGGCCCACCTCGTCGCGCACTTTTGAAAGCTCCGTCACCAGCTTGATGCGCTGCGCCTCTCCGCCCGACAGCGTCGGCGAGGGCTGGCCCAGCGTCAGGTAGCCGAGGCCCACGTCCTTCAGCAACTGCAGCGGGTGCGCGATGCCCGGCATCGAGGCGAAGAAATCCACCGCCTCGTCCACCGCCATGTTCAGCACGTCGCCGACGCTTTTTCCCCGCCAGGTCACGGCCAGCGTCTCCGGGTTGAAGCGCTGCCCGTGGCACACGTCGCAGGGCAGCTTCACGTCGGGCAGGAAACTCATCTCGATGGTGCGCAGGCCCTGCCCTTCGCAGGCCGGGCAGCGCCCCTCGCCGGTGTTGAAGCTGAAGCGCCCCGGGCCGTAGCCGCGCGCCTTGGCCTCCAGCGTCTGCGAGAAGAGTTTCCTGATCGCATCCCAGAAGCCGATGTAGGTCGCGGGACACGAGCGCGGCGTCTTGCCGATGGGCGTCTGGTCCACCTCCAGCACCCGGTCCACCTGCAGCCAGCCTTCCACCGCGCCGCAGCCCGTCAGCGCCACGTTCTTGCCGCGCGCGGCCACGAGCGCCTGCACGTTGGCCAGCAGCACGTCGCGCGCGAGCGTGCTCTTGCCCGAGCCGGAGACGCCCGTCACCGCCACCAGGCGGCGCAGCGGCACGCCCACGTCCACGTTCTGCAGGTTGTGCAGATCGGCCTTGCGCACGCGCAGCCACTGCACGGCGTCGTCCACCGGCCGCCGCGTCTCGATCGGGTGTTTCAGCGGGTTGGCCAGGAAGCGGCCGGTGATCGAGTCCGGCTGCGCCGCCAGCTCCGCGGCCGTGCCCTGCGCCACCACCTGCCCGCCGCGCCGCCCGGCGCCGGGGCCGATGTCGATGATGTGGTCCGCGCGCCGGATCGTGTCCTCGTCGTGCTCGACCACCACCAGCGTGTTGCCGCGGCTGCCCAGCTCCTGCAGCGCGTCGAGCAGGATGCCGTTGTCGCGCGGATGCAGCCCGATGGTCGGCTCGTCCAGCACGTAGCACACGCCCTGCAGGTTGCTGCCCAGCTGCGCCGCCAGGCGGATGCGCTGCGCCTCGCCGCCGGAAAGCGTCGGCGCGGCCCGGTCCAGCGTCAAATAGCCCAGGCCCACCGCTTCCAGGAAGCGCAGCCGGCTGGCGATCTCGGTGACCACGTCGCGCGCGATGTCGGCACCGCGTCCTTCCAGCGCCAGGCCGTCGATCCACTCCCGCGCCTGCTGCACCGACCACGACGCCACCTCGCTGATGGGCCGCTCGTCGAACCTCACCGCCAGCGACACCGGGTTCAGCCGCGCCCCGTGGCAAGCCGGGCAGGCGCGCTCGGACACGTCCTCGGCTTCCGCCTCTTCGGAAGGGAAGCTCTGCTCGCGCCCGCGCTCGTCGTCCTCGCGCACCGAGTCGTCATAGACCTTGCGCTGCTCGCGCGTCAGCGCCAGGCCGGTGCCCACGCACTCCTCGCACCAGCCGTGCTTGCTGTTGTAGGAGAACATGCGCGGGTCCAGCTCCGGATAGCTCATGCCGCAGGTCGGACAGGCGCGCTTGGTCGAGAAGACTTTCACGTGGCACAGCCCGGCCGTGGGCTGGCCGCATTCCATCGCGCCGCGCAGCTGGTCGAGCGGATGCAGCAGGTGCATCACGCCCTTGCCATGCTCCAGCGCCTGCTGCAGCAGCTCGCGCAGCCGGCCCTCGTTCTCCGGCGTGACGACGAGGTCGCCCACCGGCAGTTCGACGGTGTGCTCCTTGAACCGGTCCAGCCGCGGGAAAGGCTGCACCGGCACGAACTCGCCGTCCACGCGCAGGTGCGTGTGGCCGCGCGCCAGCGCCCATTTCGCCAAGTCCGTATAGAGGCCCTTGCGGTTCACGACCAGCGGCGCCAGCAGCCCGACGTGCTGGCCCCGGTGCTCGCGCAACAGCTGCGCCGCGATGCTCTCGGCGCTCTGCGGCATCACCGGCGTGCCGTCGCGCACGCAGTGCTGCAGGCCCAGCTTCACCCACAGCAGGCGCAGGAAGTGCCAGGTCTCGGTGGTGGTCGCCACCGTGCTCTTGCGCCCGCCGCGCGACAGCCGCTGCTCGATCGCCACCGTCGGCGGGATGCCATAGACGGCATCCACCTCCGGCCGCCCCGCCGGCTGCACGATGCTGCGCGCATAGGCATTGAGCGACTCCAGGTAGCGCCGCTGCCCCTCGTTGAACAGGATGTCGAAGGCCAGCGTGCTCTTGCCCGACCCGGACACGCCCGTGATGACGCTGAAGCGCCCGTGCGGTATGTCCACGTCCACGCCCTTGAGGTTGTGCTCATGCGCGTTGACGATGCGGATCGCCTGCGCCGGCGGCGCCGCGCGCCGCGCCTTCACCAGCGCCTGCAGCGGGACGCCCTCCTCCACCGCGCCGTCCAGCCCCAGCGCGCGCTCGTAGGCGCGCAGCGCGCGGCCGGTGTGCGAGTCCGGGTGGTGCCGGATGTCCTCCGGCGTGCAGGCCGCCACCAGCTGGCCGCCGCCCTCGCCGCCCTCGGGGCCCAGGTCGATGAGCCAGTCGGCGGCGCGGATCACGTCCAGGTTGTGCTCGATCACGATCAGCGAGTGCCCCGCCTCCAGCAGCTTGCGCAGCGCGCGCATCAGCCGGGCGATGTCCTCGAAATGCAGCCCCGTGGTCGGCTCGTCGAACAGGAACAGCGTGCCCTTCTTCGCCAGCGACTGCCGGCTCTTGGCCGCCGACTGCGCCGCCTCGGCCAGGAAGCCCGCGAGCTTGAGCCGCTGCGCCTCGCCGCCGGAGAGCGTGGGCACGGGCTGGCCCAGGCGCAGGTAGTCCAGGCCCACGTCCACGATCGGCTGCAGCGCGCGCGCCACCTCGCGGTCGTCGCGGAAGCGCTGCAGCGCCTCGCTCACCGTCAGGTCCAGCACGTCGGCCACGCTCAGCTCGCCGCCCACCGCCTCGGAGGGCAGCCGCCGCTCGATCTTCACGTCCAGGATCTCGGGCCGGTAGCGGCGCCCCTCGCAGTCCGGGCAGCGCAGGTACACGTCGGAGAGGAACTGCATCTCGACATGTTCAAAACCCGAGCCGCCACAGGTCGGGCAGCGCCCGTCGCCGGCGTTGAAGCTGAACATGCCCGCGCCGTAGCCGCGCTCGCGCGCCAGCGGCGCCTCGGCGAACAGTTTTCTGATTTCGTCGAAGGCGCCGACGTAGCTGGCGGGATTGGATCGCGCCGTCTTGCCGATCGGGCTCTGGTCCACGAACACCGCGTCGGCCAGCATCTCCGCGCCCAGCAGCCGCTCGTGCGCGCCCGGCGCCTCGGTGGCCTTGCCGAAGTGGCGCGCCAGCGCGGGATACAGCACGTCCTGCATCAGCGTGCTCTTGCCCGACCCGCTGACGCCCGTCACCACCACCAGGCGCTGCAGCGGGAACTCGACCGTCACGTCCTGCAGGTTGTGCTCCTTGGCGCCCTCCAGGATCAGCCGCGGCGTGCCCGGCGCCACGAAGCGCTTGATGGTGCCGCCGACATGCTTGCGCGCGCCCAGGTAGGCGCCGGTGAGCGTGTCGGCCTTCCTCGCGTCGTCGGGCGTGCCGTCGAAGACGATGCTGCCGCCGCGCTCGCCCGGGCCCGGGCCCATGTCGATCAGGCGGTCCGCCGCCAGCATCACCGCCGGGTCGTGCTCCACCACCACCAGCGTGTTGCCCGCGTCGCGCAGCCGCTGCATGGCCTGCACGATGCGGTCCATGTCGCGCGGGTGCAGCCCGATGCTGGGCTCGTCCAGCACGAAGAGCGTGTTCACGAGCGAGGTGCCCAGCGCCGTGGTCAGGTTGATGCGCTGCACCTCGCCGCCCGAGAGCGACCGGCTCTGCCTATCCAGCGTCAGGTAGCCCAGCCCCACGTCGCACAGGTAGCGCAGCCGCGTGCGCACCTCGTCGAGCAGCAGCTCCATCGCCGCCTGCTCGGCCTGCGGCTTGTCCTGCACCGCGGCCTCGACGCTGTCGAAGAAGCCCCTCAGGCGCTGCAGCGACAGCTGCATCAGGTCGTGCAGGTGCAGCCCCGGCAAGGCCTCCAGCTGCTCCCGGGTCCAGTCCACGCCTGCAGGTTGAAAACGCTTCTCCGGGGGCAGCACCGCGTCGGCCTGCGCCTTGGTGCCGATGCGCCACAGCAGCGCCTCGGTCTTGAGCCGCGCGCCGCGGCAGGTCGGGCATTCGGTGTAGCTGCGGTACTTGGACAGCAGCATGCGGATGTGCATCTTGTAGGTCTTCGACTGCAGGTAGTCGAAGAAGCGGCGCACGCCGTACCACTGCTTGTTCCAGTTGCCGTTCCAGTTCGGCGAGCCCTCGATCACCCAGTCGCGCTGCGCCTGGGACAGCTGGGCCCAGGCCGTGTCGCGCGGTATGCCGGCCTCGCCGGCGTACTTGATCAGGTCGTCCTGGCACTCCTTCCACGCCGGCGTCTGCATCGGCTTGATGGCGCCGCCGCGCAGCGTCTTGCGCTCGTCGGGAATCACCAGCCCCATGTCCACGCCGATCACGCGCCCGAAGCCCTTGCAGGCCTCGCAGGCACCGAAGGGCGAGTTGAAGGAGAACAGCGAGGGCTGCGGCTGCGCGTAGCGGATGTCGCTCTCCGGGCAGTGCAGCCCGGTCGAGAACTTCCACACCTCGGGCTCGGCCTCGTCCTGCAGCACGTAGACGTTGAGCCGTCCGCCGCCGCGCTTGAGCCCCAGCTCGATCGCCTCCATGGCCCGCACCTGCTCGACGCTGCCGATGCGGAAGCGGTCCGCCACCACGTCCAGCAACTTGCGCTCGCCCACCGTGCGCTCGGCCTGCACGCGCGTGAAGCCGCTGGCGGCGAGCCACTGCTCGACTTCCTCGGCCGTGGTGTTGGCCGGCAATTCGACGGGGAAAGTCAGCGCCAGGCGCGGGTCGCCCGACGCGGCGCCACGGCGCTGCATCTCGGCGTAGATCGACTCCGGCGTGTCGTGGCGCACCGGCAGCGCGGTCTGGCGGTCGAACAGGTCCGAGGCGCGCGCGAACAGCAGCTTCAGGTGATCGTTGAGCTCGGTCATCGTGCCGACCGTGGAGCGGCTGGTGCGCACCGGGTTGGTCTGGTCGATGGCGATGGCCGGGGGCACGCCCTCGACGCGGTCCACCGCCGGGCGGTCCATGCGGTCGAGGAACTGGCGCGCGTAGGCGCTGAAGGTCTCCACGTAGCGGCGCTGGCCTTCGGCGTAGAGGGTGTCGAACACCAGGCTGGATTTGCCCGACCCGCTGGGGCCGGTGACCACCGTCATCTCGCCGGTGCGGATGTCCAGGTCCAGGTTCTTGAGGTTGTGCTGGCGCGCGCCGCGGATGCGGATGACTCCGGAACTCATTGGGGGGTCTTTTCGGGAGGAGGCGGGGGATTCTAGGGAGGCGCAAAGCCCCGCCACGGCGGCGGGACAGCCCGGGGAAAAGCCTGGGCAGGCAATCCCGCGGCCCGGGGAACGGTGACGCCGGAATGCATCGGGATTGGCCGGAAAGCGCTGCGGCAACTTGTCGCATTTCTTGCCCTTCCCTCGCCAAGGGCTTGTTGCGGTTAAGAAAACCCCGGCAACCCCCCTGGGACCGCCGACGGCGGGGCCGGTGCTAGCATGCAACTTCGCCTCACGGAAACGTGGGGGGCCGGTACTGCATGTGCCGGCAATCCCGGGCACCCCGCTTCTGGAGAACTGGATGAATTCGGTGCCGCCAGCGCCCATCGACGACGTCTCGACCGCCCCAGCCGTTACCGGCCTGGGGCCGGTGCTGCTGGTCGAGGACCACCCGGTCAACCAGATGATCGCGCTGGAGATGCTCAAGGCCCTGGGCCTGGAAGTGCTCACCGCCGACGACGGCGCGCAGGCACTGGAGCGCTGCGAGGCCACGCCGCCGCGCCTGGTGCTGATGGACCTGCAGATGCCGGTGATGGACGGGCTGCAGGCCACGCGGCGGCTGCGCGAGATGCAGCAGCAGGGCCGGCTGCCGGGCTTCCCGATCCTGGCGCTCACCGCCCACGCCCTGGCCAGCGACCGCGAGATGGCCCTGGCCGCCGGCATGGACGACTACCTCACCAAGCCCATCGTTTTCGAGACCTTGCGCCGCGCCCTGGCGCGCTGGCTGCCCGACCTGCCGGCGGCCTGACGCCACGGTCTGTACTTTCACTGGGCCGCGAGGCCCGACTGTCTACACTCTCTCCGGGCCGAAAGGCCCGACGCGCCTTGAAGGGCGGGCCGCAGGTCCGCCCGCTTTCCTGAACGACACAAAAAACGCCCGCCACGTTGCAGGAGCGTTCTTCGGAGACAACCCATGACCCACCGCCGCACGCTGCTGGCCCGCGCCAGCGCAGTTGCCTGCCTGACCCTGCTCGCCTCGTTGCCCGCCGCGGCGCAGACCGTGCCCGCGGCCCCGGCCGCCCCGGCGTCCCCCGCCCCCGCTGCCGGCACCTGGCCCGTGAAGCCCGTGACGATCATCGTGCCCTTCCCGGCCGGTGGCGGCACCGACACCTTCGCACGGCCGCTGTTCGCGGCCATGGGCAAGAACACCGGGCGCCAGTTCGTCATCGACAACAAGGGCGGCGCCGGCGGCACCGTCGGCGCGGGCCTGGCGGCGCGGCTGCCGGCCGACGGCCACAACTTCTTCATGGGCGGCGTGCACCACGCCATCGCCCCGGCCATGTACCCGAAGCTGGACTACAACCTGGAGTCCGACTTCGTGCCCGTCGGCCTGGTGTCCAACGTGCCGCAGGTGGTGGTGGTCAATGCCGCCAAGGGACCGGCCGCCGACCTGCCGGGTCTGCTGAAGCTGCTGCGCCAGAACCCGGGCAAGCTCAATTACGGCTCGGCCGGCAACGGCACCTCGCACCACCTGGCCGGCGAGCTGTTCAAGCTCCAGACCAAGACCTTCATCACCCACATCCCGTACCGCGGCGCCGGCCCGGCGCTGCAGGACCTGATGGCCGGCCAGGTGGACATGATGTTCGACGGCCTGGGCTCCTCGGCCGGCCACATCCGCAGCGGCCGCCTCAAGGGCCTGGCCGTGGCCGGCGAGCGCCGCGCGCCGGGCTTCCCCGACATCCCCACCGCGCGCGAGCTGGGCGTGCCCGACTACGTGGTCAGCACCTGGTACGGCATCTGGGCGCCCAAGGGCACGCCGCGCGAGGCCATCGAGCGCATGCAGGCCGAGATGAAGAAGGCGCTGGAGTCCGCCGAGCTGAAAGCCACCTGGACCGGCCTGGGCAGCGAGACGCCCAACCTCTGGGGCAACGACTTCAGCGCCTGGACCGCCAGGGAAACCAAACGCTGGGCCGAGGTGGTGAAGGCCTCCGGCGCGCGGCTGGAGTGAGTGAGCCTTTCGTCACGCCTTCGCTGAGCTTTCCTGAGCGCCCGCAAGGTGGCCGCCGCGGCGGCCGCCATCATTTCCGGCACCACACTGTCCGCCTGAACCCCGTTTGACCGAAGCTGAAACAGTCCCTCGTCATTCCGGCGAAAGCCGGAATCCACCCCGGCCGGGATGCCGCGCGGGGCTCGTGGATCCCGGCTTTCGCCGGGATGACGAAGTGAATGTTCAGCCGCTTTGACCCATTGGCCTGACCCCATGAGCAACCTCTACGCCGCGCTGCGCGCGGGCTTCCCCGCCGACCTCGACCGCTGCGCCATCGAGGCGCTGGACGCCCCGAACGGGCCGCTGTACTACAGCTGGCGCGACATCGACCGCGGCAGCGCCATGATCGCCAACCTGCTGCAGTCGCTGGAGATCGCGCCCGGCGCCGACGGCGTGCCGCCGCGCGTCGCCGTGCAGGTGGACAAGAGCGTCGAGGCGCTGATGCTCTACCTGGGCGTGCTGCGCGCCGGCATGGTGTACCTGCCGCTGAACAACGCCTACCAGGCCGCCGAGGTCGAGTATTTCGTGAGCAACGCCGAGCCCAGCGTGGTGGTGTGCGCACCGCGCAACTTCGGCTGGGTCAGCCGCACGGCCTTCAACGCCGGCGCGCAGCACGTGTTCACGCTGGGCGAGGAGCGCGACGGCACCCTGCTGCAGCGCGCCGCCGCGCAGCCGCACGAGCAGGCGCCGGTGGCGCGAGGGGCCGGCGACCTGGCCGCCATCCTCTACACCAGCGGCACCACCGGGCGCAGCAAGGGGGCCATGCTCAGCCACGGCAACCTGCTGAGCAACGCGCAGGTGCTGCAGGACTACTGGGACTGGCAGCCCGGCGACGTGCTGATCCACGCCCTGCCGATCTTCCACGTGCACGGCCTGTTCGTGGCCTCGCACGGCGCGCTGCTCAACGGCAGCCGGATGCTGTGGCTCAACAAGTTCGACCCCCGGGCCGTGATCGCGCAGCTGCCGCGCGCCACCGTCTTCATGGGCGTGCCCACGCTGTACGTGCGCCTGCTCGCCGACGCGGGCCTGACGCGCGAGGCCTGCGCGCGCATGCGGCTCTTCATCTCCGGCTCCGCGCCGCTGCTCATCGACACCTTCACCCAGTGGCAGGAGCGCACCGGCTTCACGATCCTGGAGCGCTACGGCATGAGTGAGACGGCCATGCTCAGCTCCAACCCCTGCAAGCCGGCCGACGGCACGCGCCGCGGCGGCACGGTGGGCAAGCCGCTGCCGGGCACGGACATCCGCGTCATGGACGACGACGGCCAACCCCGCCCCGTCAACGAGATCGGCCACATCCAGGTGCGCGGCCCCAACGTCTTCAGCGGCTACTGGCGCATGCCCGAAAAGACGAAGGAAGAATTCACCGCCGACGGCTGGTTCAAGACCGGCGACGTGGGCAAATACGAACCGGACGGTTATCTCGTCATCGTCGGCCGCAGCAAGGACCTCATTATTTCCGGTGGCTACAACGTCTATCCGGCCGAGGTCGAGAGTTTCATCAATGAAATCCCCGGCGTGGCCGAGAGCGCCGTGGTCGGCGTGCCGCACCCGGATTTCGGCGAAGCCGTGATCGCTGTGGTGATCCCCGCCGCCGGCGCCCAGCTGAATGCCACCGAGATCATTGCCAGGCTGAAAGCCGGCATCGCAGGATTCAAAGTGCCCAAGCAGGTTTTCATTTCGCCCGAACTGCCGCGCAATGCAATGGGGAAGGTGCAGAAGAATCTGCTGCGGGAGCAGCATCGGGCGTTGTTTGCGTGATTGAATGGCCAATAAAGGCCAGAACATGAATTCGTCGTCCCCGCCTGCAATCACTGCGGTGTGGGGAAATCGAATTCATGGCACCTCGTCAACCACGACGCTTCGCACCACGATCCGTCATTCCGGCGAAAGCCGGAATCCACGCGCACCGACACGGTGGCATGACCGACGCCGGCATGTGCCTGCGCTGGCAGGCGGGACATCGCAGCGTTCGTGGATTCCGGCTTTCGCCGGAATGACGAAGCAGTGGGCGAGAGGCCCGTGCTGTCGGGATGCCGGCTACGCCCGAGTTGTCCCGGTCTTCAGCAAACCTGCGCGGAATGACAATTTACCGCACCTGAAGAAATAATGACAAAGAAAATAACTGGAATCATCCAGCACTACCTTCCCCCTTCGTCAAATACCTCTCCAGATTTTCGATCCACTCCCCCGTCGCCGGATTGATGTCACTGATCCTCTCGGCAATCACCCCCGCATCCTGGAACATCTTCTCCACGGCCCTGATTTGCGGCCCATGGTGCTCCTTGCGCCGGTGGTAAATCACCTTGCCGATGCCCGTCTGGATGATGGCCTGCGCGCATTTGGGGCAGGGAAACTGCGTCACGTAAATGGCCGAGCCCGCCAGCCGCAGCACCACGCAATTCAATATCGCATTGATTTCGGCGTGGACCACGTAACTGTGGCGCGAGCGGAACGGGTCGTTGTCGTCATCGCTCCAATAGGTCGGGTCGCTGTCGTCGCAACCCCGGGGCAGGCCGTTGTAGCCCACGCCCAGGATCTTGTGGTCGGGGCTGACGATGCAGGCGCCATTCTTGGTCAGCGGGTCCTTGGAGCGCAGCGCCGCCAGTTGCGCAATGCCGAAGAAAAACTGGTCCCAATCGATGGCGGCTTTTGGCGATGACGACATTTTCAGCACCCGGAAAATGGGTCATTCTCGCACCTTCGCCCTCCCACCCTGCCCAGCTTCCGCCTGCCATGACCGACGCCGCCACCCCCGAAACCCTGTCCGACCGCTGCCCGCGCTGCGGCGGCGCCTTCCACTGCGGCGTCAGCGACGCGGCGCCCTGCCCCTGCAGCACGCTGACGCTGAGCCCGGAATTGCAGGCGCAACTGCGCCAGCGCTGGAGCGGCTGCCTGTGCCTGCGCTGCCTGCAGGCCCTGGCCGCCGGCGCGGCGCTGGAACACGGCGCACCCCAAGCCCAGGCGTGAAACGAAAACGGCGCCGCGCAATGCGGCGCCGCCCGGGAAGCTGGCAAAAAAGCGGGCGGGCCGCGGTGGGCCCGCCCGGGAGCCACGGACGTTCAGCCCGTGATCAGCAGCTGGTTGTCCACCGACTTCACGCCCTTGATGGCGCGGGCCATGGCGTCGGCCTTCTGGCGCGCGGCGAAGGTCTTGACTTCACCCTTCAGGCGCACGAAGCCCTGGGTCGAATCGACGTTGATCTTGAAGGCGCTCAGGTCCGAGTCGGCGGCGAGCTTGGCCTTGAGCTCGGTGACGATCTTGGCGTCGTCCACCGCCTCGCCCACGGTGCGGTGCGGCGCGCCGTCGGCGCGGTCCGGGCTGCCGGCCAGGGTGCCGCAGCCGGCCAGGAAGGCGGCGGAAACCAGGGCCATGGGGAGCAAGTGCTTGGTATTCATGAGCGAAGTCCTCTACAGGTGCTTTTGTTCAGATCGTGATCACGGCGTGCCGGCCACCGGGCCGGCCGCGCCGCGGCGTGCGCCCGCACGTGCCGCCGGTCCTGGCCGGCACTGCGGGCGTTGCAGGGTCGGCAAGCCGCGTGCCCTGCGGTCCCGGGCCCGCCTCGGCGGCAGCCCGGGGCTCAAAACCTCGGGCTCTTCCCGCTGAAGTCCGGCTGGTACTTGCGCATCTGCTTGAGGTCGTCGCGGTTGCGCACGCCGCAGCTCAGGTACTGCTCGTGCAGCCGCGCCAGCGCCTCGCGGTCCAGCGTCACGCCCAGGCCCGGCTTGGTCGGCACCGCCACCGCGCCGTCCTGGAAGGCGATGCGCCCACCCTCGATCACCTCCTCCTCCTGCCACGGGTAGTGCGTGTCGCAGGCATAGGTGACGTTGGGCACCGCGGCGGCCACGTGCGTCATGGCGATCAGGCTGATGCCCAGGTGGGAGTTGCTGTGCATCGACAGCCCCAGCCCGAACACCTCGCACATGCGGCCCAGCGCCTGCGTCGCGCGCAGCCCGCCCCAGTAGTGGTGGTCGGACAGGATGATCTTCGTGCCGCAGCCCAGCTCCACGTTGCGGCGGAACTCGTCCATGGTCGTGACGACCATGTTGGTCGCCAGCGGCGAGCGGCAGTGCTTCGACAGCTCGGCCATGCCTTCGAGCGTGGGCGTCGGGTCCTCGTAGTACTCCAGCAGCTCATCCAGCTCCGGCGCGGCCCGGATGCTGGTTTCCAGCGACCAGTTGGCGTTCGGGTCCAGGCGCAGCGGGTGCTTCGGGAAGGCCTCGCGCAGCGCGCGCATGGTGGCGATCTCGTGCGCGGGCTCGAACACGCCCCCTTTGACCTTGATGCTCTGGAAGCCGTAGAGCTCCACCATGCGCCGCGCCTGCGCCACCATCTGCGCCGGGCTCAGGCCCTCGCCCCAGGCGTCGGGCGCGTACGGCTTGTCCACGTGCTCGGCGTACTTGAAGAACAGGTACGCGCTGTACGGCACCGCCTTGCGCACCGCGCCGCCGAGCAGGTCCACCACCGGCGCGTTCAGCATCTGGCCCTGCAGGTCCAGCATCGCCACCTCGAAGGCGCTGGTGACCTTGGCCGCGTTCTTGGCGGTGTGCGAGCCCGGCGCCAGCGTGAACTCCACCGCGCCGGCGTTGATCGCCGCGGCGGCCGCCGGCTTGAAGGCGGCGCGCACCCGCTGCTCCATCTCGTTGAGGTCGAAGGGCGACAGGCCCTGCAGCAGCGGCCGGGCCGTCTCCAGCGCGCGCAGCATCGGCTCGTCGCCGTAGGTCTCGCCCAGGCCGACGCGGCCGTCGCTGGTCTCGATCTCGACGATGGCGCGCAGCGCCCAGGGCTCGTGGATGCCGCTGGCATTGAGCAGCGGGCCGTCGCGGAAGGCGATGGGCGTGATGCGGACGTGCTGGATCAGGGTGTCGCGGAGGGTCATGGGAATACTTCCGGAATGGATTGCGTCACTCGGCCGAGGCGCCGGTCTTCTTCACCAGCGCGCCCAGGCGCGGGATGTCGGTGCGCATCAGCGCAGCGAGCTGCTCGGGGCCGCCGCCGACGACCTCCATGCCGAACTGCTGCTCCAGCTTGGACTTCACCTCGGGCTGCTGCAGCACCCTGGAGATCTCGGCGCTCAGGCGCTGCACCACGTCCCTGGGCGTGCCCTTCGGGGCATACACCGCCTGCCACGACACCAGGTTGAAGCCCGGCATGCCGGCCTCGGCCATGGTCGGCACGTCGGGCGCGAGCACGTTGCGCTTCTGCGAGGTCACGGCCAGCACCTTCAGCTTGCCGCCCTTGGCCAGCGGCAGGCCGGCGGTGAGCTGGTCGAACAGGAACGGCACGTTGCCCGCCACCACGTCCTGCAGCGCCTGCGGGCTGCCCTTGTAGGGCACGTGCATCATCGGCACGCCCAGCGTGTCGGCCAGCAGCGCGCCGGTCAGGTGCGTGGACGTGCCCGCGCCCGACGAGGCGTAGGACGCCTCCTTGGGATGCGCCTTGATCCAGGCGAGCAGCTCCTGCACCGAGTTCACGCCCAGCGCCGGATTCACCATCAGCGCGTTGGGCACGAAGGCGATGAGCGACACCGGCTCGAAGTCCTTCACCGGGTCGTAGGGCAGGCTCTTGTAGAGCGTGGCGTTGATGGCGTGCGTGCTGATGGTGCCGCCGATGAGCGTGTAGCCGTCCGCCGGCGCCTTGGCCACCGCCGTGACGCCGATGACGCCGCCCGCGCCGGCGCGGTTGTCCACCACCACCGTCTGCTTCAAGGCTGTCTGCAGCCCCTGCGCCACGACGCGCGCCACCACGTCGGTCGAGCCACCCGGGGCGAAGGGCACGACCCAGGTGATCGGCTTCGCGGGCCAGGCCTGCGCCTGCGCGCCGCCGCACGCGGCAGCCGCCAGGGCCAGGACGAGAAGGGAGCGGCGCGGGAACGTCATGACAGTTGTCCTTCGGGTCAGGGGCCACCCCGGCCCATCGCCACGGTAGCGCTACCAAAAACAGGCGCGATGGTAGCGCTACCGATGCACTTCACATCCCGGGTTAACCCGCGCGCGGGGTCTTGTCCAGGGATTGCGGGCGCTTCAGGTGCTGTCGCGCTGGATGACGCTGAAGCCCACGTCGATGACCTTGTCGCCGACCTCGCGCCCTTCCACGCGCTCGACGATGAAGCGCGCCGCGTGGCGGCCGATGGCCGTGCCGTCGATGCGCACGGTGGACAGCGCCGGGCACAGCGAGGCGGCGAAGGGCATGTCGCCAAAGCCGGCCAGCGCCAGGTCGGTGGGCACGCGCAGACCCCGGGATTGCGCCTCGGCCAGCGCCCCCAGCGCCAGCGCGTCCGACGCGCAGAACACGGCCCGGGTGTCCGGTGCCTGCTCCAGCAGCCGGCTGAGCCCGGCGCGGCCTTCGGGCACGCCGGTGGGCGCGGGCAGCGCCAGCGCCGGCACGGCCGCGCAGCCCAGGGCCCGGGCCCGGTCGATGAACCCCTTCTGGCGCCGCAGCGCGCGCGCGTCGTCGCCGCCCAGCACCGCCAGGCGGCGGTGGCCGCGCTCGAAGAGGTGGTCGGCCATCGCCGCGGCGGCGGCCTCGTGCGAGAAGCCCACCAGCATGTCGATGGGCGTGCTCGTGAAATCCCAGGTCTCGACCACCGGCAGCCCGCTGGCGAGCAGGCGCCGGCGGCCCTGGGCCGAGTGCATCACGCCGGTGAGCACCAGGCCGTCGGGGCGGCGGCCGAGGATGGACTCCAGCAGTTCGTCCTCGCGTGCCCCGTCGTAGCCGCCCTGGCCCAGCATGAGCTGGTAGCCCTGCGCGGCCAGCGCCTCGGTCAGCGCCTGCATCGTCTCCAGGAACACCGGCGCGGCGATGCTGGGCACGACGGCCGCGACCAGCCGGCTGCGCCGCGAGGCCAGCGCGCCGGCGAGCAGGTTCGGCACGTAGCCGGTGCGCTGCACCGCCTCGCGCACGCGCTGCAGCACCTGCGGCGACACCTGCGCCGGCGTGTTGAGCGCGCGCGAGGCGGTGATCGGCGCCACGCCCGCGATGCGGGCCACGTCGTTCAGCGTGATGCCCCCGCCGCCGCGGCGCCGGCGCGGGGTGGAAGGCGTGTCCACGGGAGGGGCGTCGTCGTTCATGGCCCGATTGTGCGCCGCCGGCGACTTCCGATGGCAGCGCTACCAGGCACCGGCCCGGGATTCAGCGCGGCACGGGGCTTGCCGCCCGAAAGCTCAACAGGAGTACCACCATGATCAAGTCCGACACCCTCGCCAATCCGCCCCGCGAGACGCCGCCCAACGGCACGCCCGGCCCGTCGGGGAAAGCCGTACCCGACAGCACGACCTCGGTGGGCAACACCGCGCAGGCCAGCGGCGGCGGCGATGGCACCACGCAAAGCTCGGACTGGCTGGCCGAGGCGCACGTGGGCGGCGCGGCCGGCACACCCGGCGCGGGCGAGCCCAAGGGCCCGCCGATGCGCTCGGGCACCGGCGGCGCGGACCGGCAAGGCCACACCGAGGAATCGCGCCGCGGGCAGTACTGAGGCTGTAGCCGGGCCGCGCGGCCCGGCGGGCGCGCTTACTTCAGGCGCGTCAGCAGCACGATCGCGTTGGTGCCGTCGTCCGTGCCGGCCGTGGTGATCACCAGCAGCCGGCCACCGGCCACCACCGTGGCCGGCATGCCCCAGATCGTCAGCGCGCCGCTGGCGTAGCTCCACTTGAAGCTTTCCTGGGGCTGGGGATGGTTGCGGGTGCTGCGTGACAGCGAAGGCAGGTTGAGCTGGCTGCCCACTTCCGTGTTGCCCTTGAGCGTGCCGGTGCCGTTGGCAGCCAGCGTCAGCGTGCCCCGGCCGGTGTAGGCCGCCACCCGCGCCCCCGGGTTGCCGCCGATCTCGGTCTGGAACTGGTTGACCGCGTAGGTGCCCGCCAAGTCGGCCGCGGTGATCGTGCCTTCCAGCTTCTGGACGCGCGCATTGAGGCCGTTGATGGCCGTGGCCAGGGCCTGCAGGTCGGCATTGATCTCGGCCGCCTTGGCCGGCATGCCGGGCTTGAAGGTGTAGGGCAGCGTGACCTGGGCCGCGGCCCAGGAGGCGGCCAGCGACAGGGACAGGGCGACGAGCGGCTTGCGCATGGGAGATCTCGGGATGTTGAAAAGGACGGGGAGCACGGGCGCCGCGACGGGCGCTCGCCTGCTCATTGCCAGGTGGCTTTGTCCCAGGTGGTCGTGGTCTTGTCGAAGACCAGGGGCGGCAGCGCCGCGGCGGTGACCGCGGCGGCCGTCTCGCGGCCCTCGGCCGGGGCGTCGCTGCCGCCGCCGCAGCCGGCGCCCAGCAGCGCCAGCGCCAGCGCGGCGGCAGCGGCGCACCAGGGCTTGGCCGGTCTTGGTGTGTTCATTCATCCCTCCTGAGGAAAACCGTCGCCCGGCCGGTCTCCCGGGCCGCCGGCGCAGTGCCGTGCAGGAATGCAGGAGGAAACCGCCGCGCGTCGAAACCCGGCAGTGGACGGCCTGCGCCTGTCGTCGGGCAATCCGATCTGTAGGGGCCGCGCCACGGCGGCGCGGCGCGCGGCCGGGATGTGCCGAATAGTTCACGGCGGCCATGCCGCCGCGGCGGCTAGTCCTTGAGCCAGCCCACCTTGCCCTGCCCCAGCTCGTTGAGCCGGGCCACGAAGGCGCCGGCCTGGTCCTCGGGCCCGCTGAAGGCCAGCGTCACCACGCTGCCGTGGGCCACGTCGCCCAGCGTGAAGCCGGCGGCCTCGATCTCGCGGCGCAGCAGGCCTTCGAGCGCGTAGGGCACGCTGCAGCGCAGGGCCTGCAGCCGCCGCAGCGGCACCTTCTCGGCCTGCAGCAGCGCCTGCGCCACGCTGTCGGTGTAGGCACGCACCAGGCCGCCGGCACCCAGCTTCACGCCGCCGAAGTAGCGCACCACGGTGGCGAGCACGCCGTCGAGCTGCTGGCGGCGCAGCACCTCCAGCATCGGGCGCCCGGCGGTGCCGCCGGGCTCGCCGTCGTCCACCGCCGCCGACTGCCCGCCGGCCAGCAGCGCCCAGCACACGTGCGTGGCCGTGGGATGCTGCGCGCGCAGCCCGGCCACGCGCGCCAGCGCCGCGGCGCGGTCGGGCACGGGCTCGACGCAGCCGATGAAGCGGCTCTTCTGGATCAGCAACTCGCTGTGGCAGGCGGCGGCAAGGGTGACGGGCATGGGCGGGATTGTCGGCGTCCCGGCGGGGCCCCGGGCCGAGCCGGCCGACAATCACGCCCTGCCCCACGGAGTCTTCCCTTGAGCCGCGACCTCTTCACCGACCGCGACACCGCGCGCGCCCTTTTCGCCCACCTGCAGCAGCGCGCCCGGACGCTGGGCGTGGACCTGCCCCCGCCGCCCGAGGAGCCCACCACCTGCTGCGGCCGCGGCTGCAACGGCTGCGTCTGGGACGGCTTCTACGACGCCGCGGGCTACTGGTGGGAAGAGTCGCAGTGGCGGCTGGAGGACGCCGCGGCCTGAGCCGCAGCCCGGGCCCCGCGCGGCGCCCTATGCTGGCCGCCTCGCGACTTCCCGTTGAGGGCTCCACGATGCTGCGTTCCCTGCTCGGCGGCCTGGCCGCCGCCTCCCTGATCGCCCTGGGCACCCCGGCCCAGGCCGCCGCGCTGCAACTCAAGACGCAGGCACCCGGCTGGCACCGCATGATGCTGGGCGACTTCGAGATCACGGCGCTGTCCGACGGCACCCTGGCGCTGCCCATGGACCAGCTGCTGCACGGCCGCCCGCAGCACACCCGCGAGCGCTTCGCGCAGGCGCGCCTGGCGCTGCCGGCCGAAACCTCCTTCAATGGTTTCCTGGTCAACACCGGCACGAAGCTGGTGCTCATCGACGTCGGCGCGGCCGGCAACTTCGGCCCCACGCTGGGCAAGCTCATGGCCAACCTGCGCGCCGCGGGCTACCAGCCCGAGCAGGTGGACGAGGTCTACATCACCCACCTGCACCCGGACCACGTCGGCGGGCTCATGCTCGACGGCCAGCGCGCCTTCCCCAACGCCGTGGTGCGCGCCGGCCGCGCCGATGCCGAGTTCTGGCTCGATGCCGCCAACCAGGCCAAGGCGCCGCAGGAGATGAAGAGCTTCTTCGACGCCGCGCGCGCCGCGCTACAGCCCTACATCGACGCCGGCAAGTTCCAGCCCCTCGAAGGCGCGCCCGAAGTCGTGCCCGGCATCCAGGCCGTGCCGCTGCCGGGCCACACGCCCGGGCACTACGGCTTCCTGCTGCGCAGCCAGGGCCAGCAGCTGCTGGCCTGGGGCGACCTGATGCACGCCGCCCCGGTGCAGATGGCCGCCCCGGACACGACCATCCTGTTCGACGTCGAACCCAAGGCCGCCGCGCCGCAGCGGCGCAAGGTCATGGCCGACGCCGCGCGCCAGGGCACCTGGATCGCCGGCGCCCACCTCTCCTTCCCCGGGCTGGGACGGCTGCGCGCCGCGGGCAAGGGCTACGAGTGGCAGCCGATCAACTACAGCAGCCTGATCCCGCCGGCACCTGCGGCGGCAGCGGCTTCGGGGGCGAAGTAGCCCGGCGCGGACCGGCACGCAGCCTGCCCTGACTCCCGGCATCCCGCGTGGCCCGCAGCCCGGGCACGCGGCCCTCGTCTCCCGTGAGTCCGGCCCGGCGCCGGCCCTTTCGCCCATGCCCGAAGCCTTCATCGACGCCCTGCAATGGCCCGCCATGGCCGCCACCCTGATCGCCTCCTGGATGGTGGGCTCCCAGCGCAAGCGCAAGCGCAACTGGGGCTTCTGGCTCTTCATCGTGAGCAACCTGCTGTGGCTGGCCTGGGGCTGGCACACCCAGGCCTGGGCGCTGATGGTGCTGCAGCTGGGCCTGTTCGGGCTCAACCTGCGCGGGGCGCGCAAGAACGACCCGGACTGCGGCGACGCCGACGAGCAGCCGCAGTCCCCGCCCCGGGCCGCGGACACGCACCGCGGCGGCACGGGCCGGCGCCCCGGCGCGCAGCCCGCCGCGCCGAACCGCTGACCGGGCGCGCGCGGCGCCGGCGCGCAAGGCACTGCCCCTGCCGCTGTCTTGGCTGGCCCGCGCTGCACGGCGCTCCCAGACTGGGCGCCCGCCGCCGTCCGGGCGGCCCCGCACAGGAGCCTTGCAGTCATGACGAACTCCCCTCGCACCCGCCCGCCCGCGGCCGTGCCCGCACCGCTGCCGCTGTCCCGGCGCGGCTTCTTCCGCCGCGCCTGCGCCTGCTGCGGCGTGGCGGCTCTGCCCGCGCTGCCCACGCTGCCCGCCCGCGCCGCCGAGGGCCGGCGCACCAGCCTGACCGCGGCACAGGCGCTGGAGCGGCTCAAGCAGGGCAATGCCAACTTCCTGGCCGACCGGCTGCCGCCCGACCCGCCCGACCACGCCTCGCGCCGCCTGGAGCTCGCGCGCAGCCAGACGCCCTTCGCGGTGCTGGTGAGCTGCTCCGACAGCCGCGTGCCGCCGGAGCTGCTGTTCGGCGCCGGGCTGGGCGAGCTGTTCATCGTGCGCAACGCCGGCAACACCGTGGACACCGTGGCGCTGGGCAGCATCCAGTACGCCGTGCAGGTGCTGGGCGCGCCGCTGATCCTGGTGATGGGCCACGAGCGCTGCGGCGCGGTGGACGCCGCGGTGTCGGTGGTGCAGAAGAACGCCACCTTTCCCGGCAGCATCGGCCAGATGATCGAGCCCATCATCCCGGCCGTGCTCAAGGCGCGCAGCGCCGGCGGCAAGGACGACGAGCTGCTGGACCTGGCCGTGCGCGAGAACGTGCGCCGCACGGTGCTGCGGCTGCGCGAGTCGGAACCCTCCCTGATCGAGCCGCAGCGCGGCGGCCGGCTGCGCGTCGTGGGGGCGCGCTACGACCTCGACGATGGCAAAGTGGATTTCTTCGTCGAGTAGTGTCCCTCCATGCAGCCCTCCCCCGCGCCGGCCCCGGCACGCCGGCGCCGCCTCCACCGGCGCGGCGCGCGCGCCTTCGCGCTGCTGCTGGGCGCCGCCGCGCTGATGGTGCTGCTGCGCAGCCTGGTCTTCGTGGCCGTGGAATGGATGGCCTTCGACACGCCCGCGCCCGGCTCGCTGCGCCCCGACTCGCTGGGCGTGCCCTCGCAGCGGCTGCAGATCGCCAGCGCCGACCGGCGGCTGCAGGGCTCGTGGGTGCCGGTGGAGGATGCGCGCGCGCCGGCGCTGCTGATCTTCCACGGCGACGGCGAGGACATCTCGCGCTGGGCCGGCGTGCAGGCGCGGCTGCATGAGGCCGGCATCGCCTCGCTGGTGTTCGACTACACCGGCTACGGCGCCAGCACCGGCCGCCCGACGCTGGCGCGGCTGCGCCAGGACGCGCTCGCGGCCTGGGAGCGCTTCGTGGCATTGACGCCGCAGTCCGGCGCCCGCTTCGCGCTGGGCTTCTCGCTGGGCTCGGCGGTGCTGCTGGACGCGGCGCCGCAGCTGCAGCCACCGCCGCGGGGGCTGGTCATCGGCGGGGGCTTCGCCTCGGCGCGCGAGATGGCCGTGGTGACCGGGCTGGTGCCGCACTGGGCCGCCTGGGTGCTGCCGGACCTGTGGAACAACGAGCAGCGCATTGCCGAGGTGACGCTGCCGCTGCTGATCGTGCACGGCCGCGACGACGAGGTCGTCCCGTTCGACGACGCGCTGCGGCTGTGCCGCGCCGCGACCGCGCCGCGGCGCCTGCTGGCGCTGGATCGGCTGCCCCACGACGCGCCGCTGGAGCCGGCGCAGTCCGAACCCTTCTGGCAGGCGGTGGCGGACTGGCTGCACAGCGACGACCCGGTGCACGGCGGCTCCACCGCGCCGCGGGACGCGTGCCGGCCCTGAGCAGCCGGCGCGCCACGCTGCCCGCCCGCCCTCCTTACCCGCACACCCCCACGTAGCCGCAGGCGGTGCAGAAGTCGCAGCCGTCCTTGTGGATGACGGTGGCGTTGCCGCATTCCGGGCAGGGCTTGCCGGCCATGGGTGCGACCGTGGCGCCGCTGTCGGCACGCGTGGGCGCGGGCGTGGCCAGGATGCCCATCTCGCGCGTCGGCAGCCCCGACTCGTCGAGCAGCCCCAGCATGGCGTAGCGGTGGATGATCAATCGGGCGATGTAGGCCACCGTGCTGGGCCACACCTGCTGCCGGCGCTCGCCCGGCACCGGCGCCATGAAGTGGCCCAGCGGCTCGCCCACGTTGAGCAGCTTGCGCAGCTTCATGCCGATCCAGGCCGGGTCGAGCACCCGCATGTCCAGCGACAGCAGCCGCGCCAGGCCGTCGAGCGCGCGCGGGTAGTTGCCCGCGAAACCCACGGCGCAGGGCCGCGTCACCGCCCCGCCGTCCCCGTCGCGCGCCGCCAGCGTGACTTCCTTGAGCGTGAGCGTGAAGGACTCGCCGGTGGCGGGGTTGTCCACGTCCACGGCCCAGGCCAGCGTGCCGGAGGTGCCGGTGCGCGGCTCCTCGCGGCTGAACATGGCGTCGAGCACGGGCGTGGGGCCGGACTCGGCCGCCTCGCCCAGGGCGCCCAGCTGCTCGCAGCGCCAGCGGATCACGGCCGCGGTGGCGGCGACCACGCCGGGAAAGAGGCGCTTCTCGCCATGCGGCGGGAACGGCATCTCGAAGGCGCGCTCCTCCGCCACCGTGGCCAGCGCATCGAGCTTCAACTTGAGCCAGGCCGCGTCGTTGGCGCGCATGTCCATGGACAGCGTCTTGGCCAGGGCGGCGAGGCCGCGCGGCTGCTCCGCGCCGTTGACCCAGACCTCGAAGGGCAGCGTCTTGCCGAAGAGGCCCAGCCCCGGCCCTTCCGCGGGCAGCTCGCCCACGAACAGGGCGAACTCGCCGTGCGGGTGCTTGATCATGAAGCTCCACGACGGGTTGCCCGCGGGCAGCTCCGGGCGCCCCGGCCAGCGCAGCGAGGCCAGCACCGGCGCGGGCAGCCGCTCCAGGCGCAAGCGCTGGTTCATGCCCGCGTCGCCCAGCAGCGGCTCGGGCTTGGCGGCCGCCGGCGCGGCGACGCTCAGCACCGAGCCGAGCACGCTGTTGGGCCGGTAGGTGGCCAGGCCCTTCAGGCCCGACTTCCAAGCCGTCATGTACAGGCCCTGGAACTCCTCGTAGGGATAGTCGGCCGGGACGTTGACGGTCTTGCTGATGGCGGTGTCGATGTACGGCGCCACGGCCGCGACCATGGCGGCATGGCTCTCGGCGCTCATCTCCAGCGCGGTGACGAAGGCGCGCGGCAGCGGCGCTTCCGTGCCGTGCAGGTGGCGGAACAGGCGCCAGGCGTGGTCCTCGACCGCGTACTCCTTGAAGCCGCCGTCGGGCATGCGCTTCTTGCGCGTGTAGCTCCAGCTGAAGGGTGGCTCGATGCCGTTGCTGGCGTTGTCGGCAAAGGCCAGGCTGATGGTGCCGGTCGGGGCGATGGACAGCAGGTGCGAGTTGCGCAGGCCATGGGTGCGGATGCGCTCCTTCAATGCCGCGGGCAGGCGCGAGGCGAAGCTGCCCTTGCGCAGGTACAGGTCGGCATTGAAGAGGGGGAAGGCGCCGCGCTCGCGGGCCAGGTCCACCGAGGCGCCGTAGGCCGCGTCGCGCATCACCTCGCTGATGCGCCGCGCCATGGCCCGCGCGTCCTCCTCGTCGTAGCGCAGGTTCAGCATGGCCAGCGCGTCGCCCAGGCCCGTGAAGCCCAGGCCGACGCGGCGCTTGCTGGCCGCCTCCTGCGCCTGCTGCGGCAGCGGCCAGACGGTGACGTCGAGCACGTTGTCGAGCATGCGCGTGGCCACGGCGCACACCTCGGCAAAGGCGGCCTCGTCGAAACGCGCCCGCGGCGTGAACGGGTCGAGCACGAAGTTCGTCAGCGAGACGCTGCCGAGGCAGCAGCAGCCGTAGGAGGGCAAGGGCTGCTCAGCGCATTGCCCGCTGACCAGGCCGTTGAAGACGACGGTGTTGTGGTCGGGCTGCGTGGTGTCGAACACCGGCTGCCGGCCGATGGATTCGATGCGGGTGATGCGGGTGGTGAAGCGCTGTATCGCACCGGGCTCGCGGCCTTTCGACCAGGTTTGGTACTTCCTGTTCTGCTCCTCCAGCAGAAAGCCGATGTCACGCATGAACACGTCACGTGACTCTTCCTTCAGGCTCAGCACATGGGCCGCATTGCTACCCTGATCTGAAAGGATGGTGCTGAAAATGCCCTGGTTCGCCAGCAGCACTTGAATCTGCTGCAGATACGGGCGGTGCGCCGAAGCCAGCCGTATCGAACAGGTATCGGCACCGGCATCAACGGCTGCGCCCAACTGGAACTGCGCTCGCAAATAGCCGCGCACACAAGCTTCATTGCCACGCCAAATCTCTTCAGGGACTTGTGTTGCAGCCGGCTGCGAGAGCTTCACGCCGAAATCCTCATTGCCCTGCGTGCCGAACTGCCCCTTGCCCGCCTGCACCCACAGCTCATCGCCAAGATGCAGGTCCTGCAACTTGAGCTTGCCGCGCGCGGTGTAGAGCTCGTGCCATGCCGTGGCCTTGATCTCGTAGCCATCTTCAGTCTCGACGCGGAACACCTCGGCATCGCGCGCCGTCATGAAGGCCCGCACGGCGGGACGCACCTCAGTGCCGCGTGCCTGGCTCTCGGCGCCCAGCGCACGCCGGTCCACCGTCACCTGCAGCGGCACCTGCGCCGCGTGCAGCTCGCCGATGGGCACCAGGCCGTACTGCGTCGCCAGCCGCGTATCCGCCGTCACGCACGGATTCGTCGCCGCGATCGTCTCGCAGTACCCCAGGTTGTTGTCGGTGTTGATGCGGTCCAGGAACAGCACGCCGGGCTCGGCGTGGTCGTAGGTGCTGCGCATGATCTGGTCCCACAGCGCGCGCGCCGGGAGCTTGCGGTACACCCACTGCCCGTCGCCGCGGCGGTAGGCGCCGGCATCTTTCAGCTTCTCACCGGGCTCGGCGCGGTGCACCAGTTCCACCTCCTTGTCCTCGACCACGGCCTGCATGAAGGCATCGGTCACGCCCACGGAGATGTTGAAGTTCCTGAGGTCCCCTTCGTCCTTGGCGTGAATGAAGGCTTCGATGTCGGGGTGGTCGCAGCGCAGCACGCCCATCTGCGCGCCGCGGCGGCTGCCGGCGCTCTCCACCGTCTCGCAGCTGCGGTCGAAGACGCGCATGTAGCTCACCGGCCCGGAGGCGTTGCTGCGCGTGCTCGCCACCCACGCGCCCGACGGGCGGATGCGCGAGAAGTCGTAGCCCACGCCGCCGCCGCGGCGCATGGTCTCGGCCGCCTCGGTCAGGGCGGTGTAGATGCCCGGGAAACCATCCTCGGCCACGGCGATGGAGTCGCCCACCGGCTGCACGAAGCAGTTGATGAGCGTGGCGCTCAGGTCCGTGCCGGCGGCGGAGTTGATGCGCCCGGCCGGCACGAAGCCGCGGCGCTGCGCGTCGAGGAAGCGCTGCTCCCACTGCGCGCGCGCCTCCGGCGCCTCCACCGCGGCCAGGGCGCGCGCCACGCGGGCGCGCACCTCGTCCACGCTGCGCTCGCCGTCCTTGGCGTACTTCTCCAGCAGCACTTCGGCGCTGATGGGCTGCGCCGGCAAGTTGACGACCGTGGCCGGACCGAGGATGGATTCGCTCATCGCAACAACTCCCATGCGGGCCCGCGCCGCGGCGCGGGCCGGGTACCAGGTGGCGGGCAGTATCCCGGCTGGCACGCCCGTGTGGGCGGCAGCCGTCGTGCCCGTTGCGCAAGGCGCAACGGCGCCTTGCCATGACGGAAAAAGGGTCGGGAAGGCCCGGCCAGGCGGGCCTTCAGGCTCAGGACTTGGCCAGGAAGCCCGGGCGCAGCAGCGCCGCCGCGTCGAGCTGCAGCGGGCCCACGGCATCGAGCGTGTTCTTGAGCAGCAGCGCGTACTCGGTGTCGCCCTCGATCACCAGCGCGCGCTCGAAGAAGAGCCGGTCCGGGTCCTCCTGGCCGCGCAGCAGCCGCAGGTAGTCCGCGGCGCGGGCGCGGATGCGCACGCGCGGCTGCACGCCCGAAGGCGCCACCGCGAAGCCGCCGCCCGGGGCGATCCAGACCCGGCTGCGCAGCGCCAGGTCGCTGACCTCCACCTCCACCACCGCGCCGGCCAGCTCCTGGCGCTGCGACGCGTCCAGCCGCGGCCACAGCAGCCGCTGCAGTCCCAGCGCCAGCGCCAGGCTCGGCGGCTGCCACGGCAGCTTCGCCACCAGGCGGCGCAGCCCTTCGGGCATCGGCGGCAGTTTCACCAGCAGGTTCTCGACGTTCATGCTCTCGTCCACTCCAGGCCCGGACGGCCCATCGCATAGCCATTGACCAGGGCGCCCGGCAGCGCCAGCCCTTGCAGCGCGGCCAGCGCCTGCGCCGCGTCGGCGCCTTCGTTGAACACCGCCTCGTGCAGCCGCAGCACCTCCATGAAGCCTTCGGCGCAGGGCGACAGGCGCAGCCGGCGCACGCCCGCGGCGCGCAGCGCCCCAGGGCGGTCCAGCACGCACTGCAGCCCGGCCGACTGGGTCTGGATGCCGTTGAGCACCAGGAAGTCCTGCCCTTCGGTGGATTTCAGCAGCAGCCCGTCGGGGTCGGCCAGGCAGCGGAACTCGCACTCGTCCTTGGGCAGCTTCAGGTGCCGCGCCGTGAAGCAGCGCGCCGAGAAGGCCAGCGGCATGCGGCCGAAGGCAAACAGCTCGGTCTCGACCGCCTCGCCCTGCGGGGTCCGGACCGGATCGCCCGGCGGATTGATGCGCGCGATGGCGGCCAGGTCCAGCTCCACCGGCGGCACCCAGCGCACGGCGCCCAGCGCGGCGTGCTCCTGCAGCGCCTCGCGGCTGTAGACGTTGACGTGCGGCGACAAGCTGAAACGCCGGCCCTGCAGCCGGCGCAGCGCCGAGGCGTCGCCGGCCTCGACCAGGAAATCGTCCTGCGCGCAGCGCTCGCGCAGCGTGCGCAGCTCGGCCTCGCTCTCGACCAGCGCCTGCGTGCCGAGCACGACTTCCTTCCCGGCCTGGCGCAGCTCCTGCGCGAGCGAAAACCAGTCGGCGGCCTTGTACTCGCGCCGGCGCGAGCACACCACCTCGCCCAGCACCACGGCGTCCGCGGGCGAGTCGGCCACGTCGGCATAGAAGTTGGTGAGCGCCTGGCGCGTCCAGTGGTAGAGCACCGGGCCCACCACCAGCACCGTGCGCGGCGGTTGCTTGATGTTGTCGTTCGTCACGGCGCTCACCTCCAGGGCCGGCTGTAGGCGCCCAGCGTGTGCTGCTGGGCCTCGGCGTGGCGCGAGAGCGTCGCTTCCCAGGGCTCGGGGATCTCGAAGCGCTCGGGGTCGGACGCGCAGCGGTCGATGGCCTGGCGCCACACGCGCGTGACCTGCTCGACGTAGCTGGCGCTGCGCTGGCGGCCTTCGAGCTTGATGGCCGAGATGCCCAGCGCCATGAGCTGCGGCAGCAGCGCCATGCTGTTGAGGCTCACCGGCTCCTCGATGGCGTACTCGCGCCGCCCCTCCACGTCGAAGCGGCCCTTGCACAGCGTCGGGTAGCCGCGCGACTCGTGCGGCGCGTAGCGGTCGATCAAGACGCCGCCCAGCCGGGCATCGACGCCGCGCGGCGTCTCCTCCCAGCGCACGGCCGAGGCCGGCGAGCACACGCCGGCGTTGTTGGGCGACTGGCCCGTGACGTAGGACGACAGCGCGCAGCGCCCTTCCACCATCACGCACAGGCTGCCGAAGCCGAAGACCTCGATCTCGGCCGAGGTGTGGCGCGCCAGGTGCCCGACGTGGCTGAGCGTGAGCACGCGCGGCAGCACCGCGCGCTGGATGCCGTAGCGCTCGCGGTAGAACTCGATGGCCTCGTAGCTCGTGGCCGAGGCCTGCACGCTCAGGTGCAGGCGCAACTGCGGATGCGTCTTGCGGGCGTAGGCCAGCACCGCGGTGTCGGCGCAGATGAGCGCATCGGCGCCCATGTCCACGGCCGTGTCCACGGCGCGGAACCAGCGCGGCACGTCGCCGGCGCGGGCGAAGGTGTTGAGCGCCATCAGGACCTGGCGGCCGCGCGCGCGGGCGTAGCGCACGCCCTCGCGGGCCTGGGCCAGGTCGAAGTTGAGGCCGGCGAAGTTGCGCGCATTGGTCGCGTCCTTCAGGCCCATGTAGACGGCATCGGCGCCGGCGTCCACGGCCAGCTGCAGCGCGCGCAGCGAGCCGGCCGGGGCGACCAGCTCGGGTTTTCTTGTGGGAGGCAGGGAAGACATCCGGATCGGGTCAGGCAACGGTGCGGGGATTGTCTGGAGGGGTGGCAGCGAGGGACTGATGCAGGTCAGGGAGCGCTCGATGGGCTGATCCATCTGCAAGGGCCGCCATGCTCGGCCGGGGCGCGGCGCGTGTCCTTGAACCAGGGCAAGGACAGCTGCGCACGTGGCGCCGTCCCCGCGGTGAGCCTGCCGGGCGCAGTGTCATGTACCGGGCATGCCGCTGACGGCAAGGATCGGATCAGATCGAGCCTTGCGCTTGCAGCCGTGCCACGGCTTCACTGGCCGTGACGATGGGAATGCCTTGAAAACTTCCCATGGGCAGCAGGTCCCGCTTGTCGCCGGAAGCGATGAGGTCCACCCGCCCGGCCACGGCTGCGGCGATGACGTGGTCGTCGTCAGGGTCCGTCACCACCACACGGGGCACGGACGAAGGCACGACGATGAGCGCGATGCGGCGCATGTCATCGACAACACCCTGCGGTGTCAGGCACGCCTGATGGAAACGGGCAGCAAACTTGTCTCTCGACAGCACGTCGAACAACTCGGCCAGCAGCACATCGCTGGTGCAAAGCTGCAACTTGCCGGCTCTCGCAGCATCGATCAAGCGCCGTGGCGGTCCGCTTGAGATGACGCCGGAAACCAGCAGGTTCGTATCAAGGACGACTCGCACGCGTCAGGCGCCCTGGCCGGTCCGCTTCTCCTGGCGCAAGGCCTGGATCTCGGCCTCGATGTCGTCTTCGTCCAGCGGCGGACAACTCAACGCGTCCAGCCGCGCCAGGCCCTCGCCGAGCCGCTGCGCAGCGGCAGCGCGCTCCTCGCGCGCGGCCAGGAACTCCACGAAGTCCAGCACTTCGGCCACACGGTCGGGCGGCAGGCTTTTCAGCCGCTCGATCAGCTGCATTTCGATGGCAGTCATGGCATCGCCTTTCCAGACCGGATTCGGGCCGCACTTTCGTCCCATGAAATTAAACCACCCGTCAAGCCTTGTGATGGCTTGACGGCTGTTCCGGGCGCCTTCCTGCCCTGACACAAATTGCATCCGGCGCGCAGTTCGCCTGGCCCTCCCCGCTCCCCGGGCTTTCCCCTCGGCACACGCCTTGCCGACGCCGGGCTTGACCTTTCAGACCTCAACAGGAGATGCCCGTGGGTTTCAACAACGCCCCCGGCCTGGGCGCGCCTTCGCGCCCGGCCGCTGCCAACGGCGGATTCGACGTGCTCGTGGTCGGTGCCGGCTTTGCCGGCAGCGTGCTGGCCGAGCGCCTGGCCAGCCAGCTGAACCTGCGCGTGCTCATCTGCGACAAGCGCCCACACATCGGCGGCAACGCCCACGACCGCTACGACGACGCCGGCTTGCTCATCCATCCCTACGGGCCGCACATCTTCCACACCAACTCCGCCGACGTCTTCGACTACCTGTCGCAGTTCACCGAGTGGCGCCCCTACCAGCACCGCGTGCTGGCCAGCGTGGACGGGCAGCTGCTGCCCATGCCCATCAACCTCGACACCGTCAACCGCCTCTACGGCATGAACCTCACGGCGCTGGAGATGGAGGGCTTCCTGGCCTCGCAGGCCGAGCAGATCGAGCAGGTCAAGACCTCCGAGGACATGGTCGTCAGCAAGGTCGGGCGCGACTTGTTCAACAAGTTCTTCCGCAACTACACGCGCAAGCAGTGGGGGCTGGAGCCCGCCGAGCTCGACGCCAGCGTCACCGCGCGCGTGCCCACGCGCTGCAACCGCGACGACCGCTACTTCACCGACACCTTCCAGGCCATGCCGCGCCACGGCTACACGCGCATGTTCGAGCGCATGCTGGCGCACCCGAACATCAAGGTCATGCTCAACACCGACTACCGCGAGATCGAGCATCTCGTGCCGTGGCGGCACATGGTCTACACCGGCCCGGTCGATGCCTACTTCAACTACCGCCACGGCCGCCTGCCCTACCGCAGCCTGCGCTTCGAGCACGTGACGCTGCCGCAGGAGCAGTACCAGGCCGTGGGCACGGTGAACTATCCCAACGACTACGCCTACACCCGCATCACCGAGTTCAAGCACCTCACCGGCCAGGCGCATGCGCAGACCTCGCTGGTGTACGAGTTTCCCTGTGACGAGGGCGACCCGTACTACCCGGTGCCGCGGCCGCAGAACGCCGAGATCTACCGCCTCTACCAGGCCGACACCGAGCAGATGCCCAACGTGAGCTTCGTGGGCCGGCTGGCGACCTACAAGTACTACAACATGGACCAGGTCGTGGCCCAGGCGCTGGCCACCTTCAAGAAGCTCAAGGCCGGGCTCGGCGCCGCGCAGGCGCTGCACACGCCGGGGCTGCACGACGCGGCCACGGCCGCGGTCACGCCGCTGTCGGAGGCGCCGGCCAATGGCGCCGCGCTGCTGCCGGCACGCACCCGGCGCGACGGTCCCGCCGCCAACCCGGCGCTCAACGGCGCCGCCACGCCGCAATGACCGCGGCGACGCCGGGCCCGGGCCCGGGGCTGGAGCTGTGGGCCGCGCCCGAGGCGACCGTCAACCGCATCGGCGACCGCTACATCGATCAGCTCGAGTGCAGCGGCTTCGCCCGCCGCCTCGACGACCTGGACCGGCTCGCCTCGCTCGGCGCCACGCGCACGCGCTTCCCCATCCTGTGGGAGCGCACCGAGCAGGACGGCGGCGGCCTGGACTTCGCCTGGGCCGACGAGCGCATGGCGCGGCTGCGCGAGATCGGGCTCGACCCCATCGTCGGGCTGCTGCACCACGGCAGCGGGCCGCGCCACACCAGCCTCATCGACCCGGCGTTCCCGGCCCGGCTCGGCGCCTACGCCCGCGCCGTGGCCGAGCGCTACCCGTGGGTGACGGCCTGGACGCCGGTCAACGAGCCGGTCACCACGGCGCGCTTCTCCGGGCTCTACGGCGTCTGGTACCCGCACCGGGCCGACGGCCACAGCTTCGTGCGCGCGCTCATGAACCAGGTGCTGGGCACGGCCGCGGCGATGCGCGAGATCCGCGCCGTGCAGCCCGCAGCACGGCTGGTGCAGACCGAGGACATCGGCTTCATCCACTCCACGCCGCCGCTGCAGTACCAGGCGCGCCACGACAACGCCCGGCGCTGGCTGGCGCTGGACCTGCTGGCCGGGCGCGTGGACGAGAAGCACCCGATGCGCGGCTACCTGCTCGACCACGGCGCGACGCCCGAAGAGCTTGACGGCCTGCGGGCCGCGCCGGAGAGCGGCATGCTCATCGGCGTCAACTGCTACATCACCAGCGAGCGCTTCCTGGACCACCGCCTGGAGCGCTATCCCGAGCACCTGCACGGCGGCAACGGCCGCGACCGCTACGTGGACACCGAGGCCGTGCGCGTGCTGGGCGCGCACGTGGGCGGCTTCGAGGCGCGGCTGCGCGAGGTGGCGGCGCGCTATCCCGCGCACGAGCTGGCGATCACGGAAGTGCACATGGGCTGCACCCGCGAGGAGCAGATGCGCTGGTTCCTGGAAACCTGGGACGCGGCACAGGCGCTGCGCGGCCAGGGCGTGAAGCTGCGCGCGCTCACGCTGTGGGCGGCCTTCGGCACCTTCGACTGGGACAGCCTGCTCACGCGCCCACGCGGCAACTACGAGAGCGGCGCCTGGGACGTGCGCGGCCCCGCGCCGCGCGAGACCGCGCTGGCCGGCCTGGTGCGCGACCTGGCCGCCGGGCGCGAGCCCGCGCACCCGGTGCTGCAAGGCCCGGGCTGGTGGCGGCGCCAGGAGCGCCACGTCTACGTGCCGCACGGCGAGGTGCAGTCGCAGGGCTGCGGCGGCCGGCCGCTGCTGATCGTGGGCGCGCGCGGCACGCTGGGCCAGGCCTTCGGGCGGCTGTGCCGCGAGCGCGGCCTGCCCTACCGGCTGCTGCGCCGCGACGAGCTCGACATCACCCGCGGCGCCGACGTGCGCGCGCTGCTGCAGGCGAGCCAGGCCTGGGCCGTCATCAATGCCGCGGGCTACGTGCGCGTGGACGACGCCGAGACCGACCCGCGCCAGTGGCACGACAACGCGCTGGGGCCGATGACGCTGGCGCGCGCCTGCGCGCAGGCCGGGGTGCCGTCGCTGACCTTCTCCAGCGACCTGGTCTTCGACGGGCGCCAGCAGCGCCCCTACCGCGAGAGCGACCCGGTCAACCCGCTCAATGCCTACGGCCAGGCCAAGGCGCGCGCGGAGCGGGCGCTGACGCGGCTGCCGCGGGCGCTGGTGGTGCGCACCAGCGCCTTCTTCGGGCCCTGGGACCGCTACAACTTCCTGCACCAGGGGCTGGAGCGGCTGTCGCGGGGCGAGTGCTGGACCGCGCCGCACGACCAGGTGGTGTCGCCCACCTACGTGCCCGACCTGGTGCACGCCTGCCTGGACCTGCTCATCGACGCCCAGTCCGGGCTGTGGCACGTGGCCAACCGCGGCTCGATGAGCTGGTACGACTTCGCCTGCGCCGCGGCCGAGGCGGCCGGGCAGTCGCGGCAGCTGGTGCAGGGGGTGAGCACCGACACGCTGGGACTGCGCGCCGCGCGCCCCGCCTACAGCGCCCTGGGCAGCGAGCGCGGCGAGTTCACGCCGCGGCTGGAGGACGCGCTGCAGCGCTACCTGGCCGAGGCGCCGCGCCGGCTCGAAGAGGCGGCGCCGGCGGCGGTGTTCGGGGGGTGAAGGGGGCTTTCCAGCCTCAGCGCGGCACCACGAACGTCGTCTTCTCCCTGACCACCTGCTGCCCGCCGTCGGGCAGCAGCCGCGCCACCTCGATCACCACCGGCGTGGAGCGGCCCTGCAGCTCCTGCGCGGCCTCGGGGGGCAGCTGCAGGCGCAGCGGCATGGAGGCGATCTCGGCGGCGGGCACTTCCAGCTCGGCCTCGCCCACCAGCACCAGCCCCGGCAGGCCGCTGACGCTGACGCGGTAGCGGCCCACTCGCTCCGAGCCGTTCATCAGCTGCAGGCGGTACACGTTCTCCACGCGTCCGTCCTCGACCATGCGTGCCAGCGTGTTGCGGTCCTTGATCAGGTCCACGTGGAAGGGGCTGCGCAGCGCCAGCGTGGCCACGAAGGCGATGCTCACCGCCGCCAGCAGCGCGCCGTAGATCAGCACGCGCGGGCGCAGCACGCGCCTGAACATCTGGGCGCGCGAGAGCTTCTGCGTCACGCCGTTCTCGGTGGAGTAGCGGATCAGGCCCTTGGCGTAGCCCATCTTGCCCATCACGCCGTCGCATACGTCGATGCACGCGGCGCAGCCGATGCACTCGGCCTGCAGCCCGTTGCGGATGTCGATGCCCGTGGGGCACACCTGCACGCACAGCCCGCAGTCGATGCACGAGCCCAGGCCCAGCGCCGCCGGGTCGGCCTTCTTCGAGCGCGAGCCGCGCGGGTCGCCGCGGCCAGCGTCGTAGGTGATGATCATCGAGTCGCGGTCGATGAGCGCGCTCTGGAAGCGGGCGTAGGGGCACATGTAGCTGCACACCTGCTCGCGCATGAAGCCGGCGTTGCCCCAGGTGGCGAAGCCGTAGAACAGCACCCAGAAGGTCTCCCAACCGGTGAGGCTCAGGCTCATGAGCTCGGCCGTGAGGGTGCGGATGGGCGTGAAGTAGCCCACGAAGGTGAAGCCGGTGACCAGCGCGATCGCCACCCACGCCACGTGCTTGCCGCCCTTGCGCAGCAGCTTCCCGCCGCTCCAGGGCGCCTTGTCGAGCTTCATGCGCGCGATGCGGTCGCCCTCGGTCTTGCGCTCGACCCACATGAAGATCTGCGTGTAGACCGACTGCGGGCAGGCGTAGCCGCACCAGAGGCGCCCGGCGACGGCGGTGAAGAAGAACAGGCCCAGCGCCGAGATCACCAGCAGCGCGGTCAGGTAGATCAGGTCCTGCGGGTACAGCACCAGGCCCAGCAGGTAGAAGCGGCGCTCGTCGAGGTCGAACAGCAGCGCCTGGCGGCCGTTCCACTGCAGCCATGGCATGCCGTAGAAGAACAGCTGCGTGAGCCACACCATCACCCAGCGCCAGTTCGCGAACCAGCCGGTGACGGCCTTTGGGTAGATCTTGTCGGCCTTCTGGAAGATCGAGGCCGACTGGATCGGGATGACTTTGGCGGTGGGCTTGCTCACGGGAAATCAGCCTTCAAAGATGCGGGCGCAATGTATCTTCGACTCGAAGCCGCAGCACGCTCGTGCGGCACTGCAGCAACGCCGCGCGTGACTTGCTGCCGCCGGCGCAGCCGTCGGGCGTAGTGCGGAAGAGCTAGGGGGACGGTGGCCGCGTCACTTCAGTCCGCCGCGGCCGTGGCGGCCGTCACGGGCTGCTGCAGCCACTGCACCGGGCGCGCCGCGCCGGGCAGCACGTCGGCCAGCGAATACCTGTCCAGGTGCTGCATGAAGCGCTGCAGCGCCCCGCCAATGACGCCGGCCAGGCCGCAGTGGCCGTCGAGCAGGCAGGTGCCGCCGGGCAGCGGCGCGTCCTCCGGCAGGGCCGCGGCGGCCGGTACCGGGGCGTGGACGTCATGTGTGAAACACTCGACCAGCGCGAAGTCGGGCTCCATGCAGCGCACCACCGCGCCCAGCGGGATGTCGGCCGGCGCGCGCGCCAGGCGCATGCCGCCGCCCTTGCCGCGCACCGTCTCCAGGAAGCCGCCCAGCGCCAGCCGGTGCGTGATCTTCATCAGGTGCGCCTCGGAGATGCCGTAGGCGCGCGCCACCTCGGCGATGGTGCACAGCCGCTGCGGGTGCTGCGCCACATGCAGCAGCAGCCGCAGCGCGTAATCGGTCATGGCGGTCAGGCGCATGCGTCACTCTCCCGCGCGGCGCCGCCGGGCCTTGAGTTGAGTCATCTTCAGCCCGCCTTGCCGTCGAGCCGCGCGCGGCTGAGCGCCGGCCAGTAGCGCACGGCGTAGAGCCCGAAGCCGGCCGACCACAGCAGCGCGGAGCCCAGCAGCGCGTGCACGTAGCCGGCGGGCCACAGCAGCGGCAGCCCCACGCGCAGCGCGCCCGCGGCCAGCACCAGGGCGTAGCAGGCCACGTCGAAGCGGTCGGCGCGCAGCGCCCGGCCGGTGTGGCCACGCGCGGTGCGGGTCATCATGCCGATGGTCAGGCCGCCGATGGCGCCCACCGTCAGCGCATGCGTGGCGAAGGTGCTGGGGATCAGTTCCAGCGCCGCCGCGGCGCGCATGAGCAGGTGCAGCGGGATCCAGGCGTAGGCCGCGTGCAGCACCCACACCAGCGGCACGCGGCGCGTCCTGTGCGGTTGCCACAGCAGCAGCCGCGCGCCGTGCAGCAGCGCGGCGGTGCCGGCCACCCCGAACACCACCACGCCCGGCAGCGCCAGCGCGTCGGCCACCAGCAGCGCCAGCACGCTGCCCAGCGCCGCCTGCTCCAGGCGCGGATGGCGCGTGGCCTGCGTGCCCGGCACGCCGTTGTTGGTGAACATCGGGATCACGCGCCCGCCCATGACGGCCATCATGAACAGCACCACGTCCAGCGCGATCTGGATGCCGGCCCAGCCCGGCAGCAGCCGCAAGCCCAGCGCCTCGGCATGCACCAGCGCCGCGCCCAGCGCCATCACCGCCAGCAGCCCGGCAAAGAAGTAGTTGCGCCGGTTGTTGCCGCGGCGCAGCGCCGCGAACAGCGCCCAGGCCGCCGCCAGCGGAAAGGCCACGTTGGCCGCGGCGGCCGCCCAGCCCCAGGGCGTGAGCACCAGCACGCGCGCGGCGAGCCACAGCGCGGCCAGCGCCATCAGCGCCGGGCCCGTGGGCGTGTCCTGCCCCGACCAGTTGCGCCCGGCGGTGAAGAGGAAGCCCACCACCACCGCCAGCGTGAAGCCGAACACCATCTCGTGCGCGTGCCACAGCGGCCCGGCGAGGTAGGCGTGGCCCCCCGGCAGCCCGGCGAACTGCAGCGCCCACAGCGCCACGGACAGCGCCGCGAAGCCGCTGGCCAGCAGGTAGAAGGGCCGGAAACCCAGCGCCCACAGGGCAAATCCCTGCGGACGGGGCGCGGGCGAGGCGGCGCGCGGCGCCTCCTCGATCTTGAGCAGGACGGTCATGTGCGTCGTCTTTCCATGGCGCGCCAGCGCAGGGCGGCGCGCAGCATCACCAGCGCGAACAGCGCGATGGCGGCGGCATTGAGGGCGGCACCCGAGGGGCGCCAGGCCGGGTCGGCCAGCCGCAGCACGAGCGAGGCGTGCAGCAGTGCCAGCGGCAGGTAGAAGGCGGCGTCGAATTGCACCTTGATGCGCGCCACCGCCGGCAGGATGACGGGCGCGTGCCCCATCACCATGCAGAAGATGAAGCCCAGGCCGAGCGCGTGCAGCGCCGCGTCGCGGGCGCCGGCGTGGCCCAGGCCCAGGCTGATCCAGGCCACGCCCGACACGGCCAGCCAGGCATAGCCGCCGAGCAGGCACAGCGCCATGTAGCGCGACAGGCCGCGGGCGCGCACCGTCTGGCGCGCGATGTCGAAGGCGGCGAACCACAGCGCCAGGCCCGTCAGCGCCAGCCCGAACAGCGCCGTCGAGAGCGAGGCGCCGGCCAGCAGCGCCACGAGCAGCCCCACCAACAGCGGCTGCGCCGCGGCACGGCGGCGCATCAGCCGCGTCATCTCCAGCCGCTCCGCGGCGATGGTGATGACGAGGAAGGCGAACCACGAGGCCAGCATCGCGTCGTCGTGCAGCCCCACGGCCAGCCGCACGCAGCCGTTGAGCCAGGCCAGCGCCGACACCAGCAGCAGCACGGTGTGCGGCGCGGCGTGGCGGTTGATGATGGCCAGGTTCACCGCCACAAAGCCCAGCGCAGCGGCCGCGAAGGCCAGCGCGCCGGCCTCGGGCTGGCCCGCCAGCAGCGCCGCGCCGCCGGCCAGGCACAGCAGCGGCACGCCGAAGGCGGCGCGGCGCTTGAGCGCCACGGCGCGCTCGATGCTGACCACCGCGCCGAAGAAGGCGCAGATCATCAGCGCCGCGTGCTGCGCCGCGGCCTGGCCGACCAGGGCGCCCTGCGCCACCGGCCAGCCGGCGCGCAGCAGCCCGCCGGCGATGGACAGCACCAGCAGCGCGACGAGCAGCGGCGCGAGCAGCGCCCGGCCCCAGCGCATCGCCCGCGAGGGGCCAGCGCCGGCGCGCGGGCGTGAAGGCAGGACGGCGGCCATGGCGTGGTCTTTCCCGGGGTGTTCCAGAAGGGGCCTTACCAGCGCATGAAGCGCCGTGCGGACTCGCTCATGCGCTCGGGGGTCCACGGCGGCTCGTAGGTCAGCTCGACTTCGAGCGGCAGCGCGGGCGGCAGCACGCGGTCGAGCTCGTTCTGCACGTCCTCGATGATCACGTCCGTCACCGGGCAGGCGGCGGAGGTCATGGTCATGAGCACGTACACGCCCTCGGCGCCGGCGCGCACGCGGTAAATGAGGCCCACGTCCACGATGGACAGCGCCACTTCCGGGTCCACCACGCGCCGCAGCGCCGCGGTGATGGGCGCACGCAAGCCCTCGTCGCCCTCGAATTCGAAGCGCGGCGCCTCAGGCTCGGCGGCGTCGGACTGTTCGTGCGCCGCCATGTCAGCCCCCGCAGCAGCGGCCGCAGACGTGCAGGTGGCGCTCCTGGGGCGGGAGCTGGCGCAGGTCGGTGGTCAGGGCAGGCGTCATCGCGGAGGTCCGGCTTTCAAAGATGTACGAAAGATGAATCTATTGTGGACAGCGCCGCGGCGGCCCGGTTTGACCTGACTCAAACGCCGCCGGGCGCCGCGCCGCGGCGTGGACAATGCGGCCCCTTTCGCCACGCCGCCGGCGTGCGAGATTCCCCTGCCCCGACACCCTCCCCGACTGCATCCCATGTTCAAGAACCTGCACCTGCTGCGCATCGCTCCCGGCTGGACGGCCGACGCGGCGCAGGCCGAGGCGCGCCTGGCGCGCGAACCCTTCCAGCCCTGCGGCGCGACGCAGCCCGAAAGCGCCGGCTGGGTGCCGCCGCGCGGCACGCCGCACGCGCCGCTGCTGGAGATCGTCGATGGCCAGTGGCTGCTGGCGCTGATGACGGAGAAGAAGATGCTCCCCGCCTCCGTGGTCAAGGAGCGTGGCGAGGAGATCGCGGCGCGGCTGGAGCAGGAGCGCGGCTACAAGCCGGGCCGGCGCGAGGCCAAGGAGATCAAGGAGCAGGCCACGCAGGAGCTGCTGCCGCTGGCCTTCACCAAGCGCGCGCGCACGGCCATCTGGATCGACCCGCAAGCCGGCCTGCTGGCGCTGGACGCCGGCAACATGAACCAGGCCGACGCGGTGGTGAGCCTGCTGGTCAAGGCGCTCGACGGTTTTGCTTTGCTGCCGCTGCAGACGCAGCAGTCGCCCGCGGGGTGCATGGCGGCGTGGCTGGCCGAAGGAGAAGCGCCGGGCAGCTTCTACCTGGACCGCGAGTGCGAGCTGAAGTCCCCGGACGAGATGCGCTCGGTGGTGCGCTACGCGCGCCACGCGCTGGACACCGACGAGGTGAAGCAGCACATCGCCGCCGGCAAGCGGCCGACGCGGCTGGCGCTGAGCTGGAACGAGCGCGTGGCCTTCACGCTCACCGACGCGATGCTGCTCAAGAAGATCGAGTTCCTGGACACCGCCCTCGAAGGCCGCGACGCGGTGGCCGAGGACGAGGCCTTCGACGCCGACGCGGCGATTGCCACGGGCGAGCTGCGGCGGCTGATCCCGGAGCTGGTCGAAGCGCTGGGCGGCGAGCAGGTGGCGGGGCAGGCAGCGGCGCCGGTCGAGGCCGCCGCGCCGGCGCCGGTTTCCGCGCCTGCCGCCGAGACGGCCGACAGCGCCGACGCCGCGCCCTGGTGACGCGGCTTTGAGTTGGCGCGGGCGCGGCACTTGCCGCCCCGCCGGGCATGAGACACGACCCTGCCCTGGACCCGGTGCGCCGCGCCGCGCGGCCGCTGGACGACCTCGACGACGTGGACGGCCTCGCGCGCCTGGTCGGCGACGCGAAGCTGGTGCTGCTGGGCGAAGCCACGCACGGCACGCGCGAGTTCTACATGCTGCGCGCGGCGCTGACCCGGCGGCTCATCGAGCACCACGGCTTCGACGGCCTCGCGGTGGAGTCCGACTGGCCCGACATGCTGCGCCTGCACCGCTGGGTGCAGGGCGGCACGGACGACGCCAACGCGCGCCAGGCGCTGGGCGACTTCCAGCGCTTCCCGCGCTGGATGTGGCGCAACCGCGAGTTCCTGCGCCTGGCGCAGTGGCTGCGCTCGTACAACGACCTGCAGCCCATGCACCGGCGCGCCGGCGTCTACGGCATCGACCTCTACAGCCTGCACGCCTCGGTGCGCGCGGTGCTCGACTACGTGCAGGAACACGAGCCCGAGATGGCGCGCCAGGCGCGCGAGCGCTACGGCTGCTTCGACCACTACCTGGAAGACCCGCAGCGCTACGGCCAGGCCGCGCACTTCGGCCTGAGCGAGGGCTGCCAGCGCCAGGTGCTGCAACAGTTGCAGGACCTCATGGCCCGCACCGGGCAGCAGCGCCTGGGCGGCAGCAGCGAGGACGAGCTGTTCCACGCCCAGCTCAACGCGCTGGTGGTGCGCAATGCCGAGCGCTACTACCGCGTCATGTTCGAGGGCTCCACGACCTCGTGGAACCAGCGCGACCGCCACATGCACCAGGTGCTGGAGCGGCTGCGCGAGCACCTCACGCGCACGCGCGGCCACCCGGCGCGGCTGGTGGTGTGGGCGCACAACTCGCACCTGGGCGACGCGCGCGCCACGGACGTGAGCGACCACGGGCAGCTCAACCTGGGCCAGCTGGTGCGCGAGGCCTCGGCGCCGGGCGAGAGCTTCATCCTCGGCTTCAGCACCGACCACGGCAGCGTGGCGGCGGCCTCGGACTGGGACGAGCCGGTGCAGTTCATGCGCGTCACGCCCGCGCGCCCCGACAGCTGGGAGGGCCTGCTGCACGACACCGGGCTGGACCTGTTCGTGCTGCCGCTGCGCGACGACCCGGCGCTGCAGACGCTGCTGGCGCCGCCGCGGCTGGAGCGCGCCATCGGCGTGATCTACCGCCCGGACACCGAGCGGCAGAGCCACTACTTCGAGGCCTCGCTGTCGCAGCAGTTCGACGCCGTGCTGCACGTGGACCGCAGCCACGCCCTGCACCCGCTCGACGGCGCCGCGCCGCCGGAAGTGCTGGAGGAGCCGGAGACTTTCCCCAGCGGGTTGTGAGGCCCTTCCCTGCCCGCGCGGCACACGGCTTGCCGCCCTGACGGCTCAGCAAAACAGCCCGACCCAGGAGGTATCCGCCATGTCCGCCCTGACTACCCAACAACTGCAGGCGCTGCAGGACCAGCTCGCGCAGCGCGAGGCCGAGCTCGGCGCCGAGCTGCGCGACGCGCGCGCGGCGCGCGCGGAGCGGCCCAGCGCGCAAGGCCCGCTGGTGGACGACCAGGTGGCGCAGGGCGAGGAGCGCATCCGCACCGGCGTCGAGCACATCGAGATGGAGCGTGACCAGCTGGAGATGCGCGACATCGACGACGCGCGCGCCCGCATCGCCGAGGGCAGCTACGGCGAGTGCGTGGACTGCGGCTGCGACATCCCCTACGAGCGGCTGCACGCCCAGCCCACCGCCGCGCGCTGCGTGGACTGCCAGGAGCGTTGGGAAAAGACGCACGAGACGGTGCCGCGCTACACGGCCTGACTCCCGCGGCGTTCCCGCTGCGGCCCGGCGGCCCGGCTCCCGGTGGGGGCGCGGGCCGCAAGCTTTTTCGCGTTTGCCTGAACCCGGAGGCGCCTTCATGCTCCCACCGGGCGGGAACCGCGTTCCCGTGCCTTCCCGATTTCACCAGCAGGCCCGGCCGGGCGGCGCCGCGCTCTTGCGCGCCGGTGCCGCCAGGGGCTGGGCCGCACGACAAAAAAGGACCCCATGCACGCACCCGCCCCCCTCATCGCCACGCTGGCCGCCGCCTTCGCGCTGGCGCTGCTGCTGGGCTTCGCCGCCGTGCGCATGAAGCTGCCGGCGCTGGTCGGCTACCTGGCCGCGGGCATCCTGATCGGGCCGTTCACGCCGGGCTTCGTCGCCGACGCCGCGCTGGCCGCGGAGCTGGCCGAGATCGGGGTGATGCTGCTGATGTTCGGCGTCGGGCTGCACTTCTCGCTCGACGACCTCATGGCCGTGCGCCGCATCGCCGTGCCCGGCGCGGCGCTGCAGATCGCCGTGGCCACCGTCCTGGGCGGCGGCGTGGCGCTGGCCTGGGGCTGGAGCATCGGGGCGGCGCTGGTGTTCGGGCTGGCGCTGTCGGTGGCCTCCACCGTGGTGCTGCTCAAGGCGCTGGAGGCGCGCGGCATCCTGGACACTACCAACGGCCGCATCGCGGTGGGCTGGCTGGTGGTGGAAGACCTGGTGATGGTGCTGGTGCTGGTGCTGCTGCCGGCGCTGGCGCCGCTGCTGGGCGGCGGCGGCGGCCATGCCGCGGCGCACGGCCCGGCCGCGGGCGCCGAGCCGCTGTGGCTGACCCTGGTGCGCACGCTGCTGGCCGTGGGCGCGTTCGTCGCGCTGATGCTGGTGGTGGGCCGGCGCTTCTTCCCCTGGCTGATGTGGCAGGTGGCGCGCACCGGCTCGCGCGAGCTGTTCACGCTCAGCGTCATCGCCGCGGCGGTGGGCATCGCCTTCGGCGCCGGGAAGCTCTTCGGCGTGAGCTTCGCGCTGGGCGCCTTCTTCGCCGGCATGGTGCTGCGCGAGTCCAGCCTGAGCCACCGCGCCGCGCACGAGAGCCTGCCGCTGCGCGACGCCTTCGCGGTGCTGTTCTTCGTGTCGGTGGGCATGCTCTTCGACCCGAGGGTGCTGATGGAGCAGCCGCTGGCGGTGCTGGCGGTGGTGCTGATCATCGTGCTGGGCAAGTCGGTGGCCGCGGCGGCGCTGGTGCTGCTGCTGCGCTACCCGCTGGGCACGGCGCTGACCGTCTCGGCGAGCCTGGCGCAGATCGGCGAGTTCTCCTTCATCCTGGCCGGGCTGGGCATGCAGCTTGGGCTGCTGCCGCAGGCGGGCCAGAGCCTGATCCTGGCCGGCGCGCTGATCTCCATCGCCGTCAATCCGCTGGTGTTCTCGGCCATCGAGCCGCTGATGCGCACGCTTCGCAGCCGCCCGGGGCTGCTGCGCCGGCTGGAGCAGCGCGACGACCCGCTGGCCGAGCTGCCCATGGACACCGCGCACCGCTACCTCGAGCAGCAGGTGGTGCTGGTGGGCCACGGGCGCTGCGGCAGCCACATCACGCGCGCGCTGCGCGGCGCGGGCGTGCCCTGCGTGGTGGCCGACAGCAACCGCGAGACCGTGGAGCGGTTGCGCGCGCAAGGCCACCCGGCCGTGTGCGGCGACGCCGCCGACGAGGGCACGCTGATCCAGGCCCACATCGCGCGCGCGCGCATGCTCGTCATCGCCGTGCCCGGCACGGTGGACGTGCTGCCGATGGTGGAGATCGCGCGGCTGCTCAATCCGGACATCGAGGTGGTGCTGCGCGGCGGCGGCGAGGACGAGGCCGCCTTCATCCAGCGCGCGCAGGCCGGGGCGGTGTTCACCGCCGAGGAGGCGCTGGGCCGCGTGATGAGCGCGCACGTGCTGGAGCGGCTGGGCGCGGCGCATTGAGGCCGCAGGAGCGCCCCCCGTTGCACGGGCAACAAAAAACCCGCCTCGCGGCGGGTCGTTGACAAGGAGAGGGGGCGCCGGGCCGGCCCCGGCGGCCGGCCCGGCGGGAGGATCGAGCCCGTGTCAGCGCCGTCCGACGATCATGCCGACGAGGAAGCCCACGCCGGCGGCCACGGCGATGGAGCGCCAGGGCTTGTCGTGCACGTAGTCATCGGCGGCATGGCCGGCGGCGCGCGTCCTGGAGACGGCGTTGGCCTGCAGGTCGCGCAGGTCGTGGCGCGCCTCGCGCAGCCGCTCGCGCAACTGCGTGGCGCTGGCGCTGGCGCTGGCGGCGCTGGAGCGCATCAGCGCCTCGGCGTCGGCCACGATGGCCTTGAGATCGCTCTTGAGCTGGTCCATGCCCGGGTTGCTCGTGCCGGTGGTACCGGTGGCGGCGGTGGTGGTGGCCGGGGTGCTCATGTCGTTCATCGTGCGGTCCTCCGTGTGTGAGAAGCGGAATCGGGTCTTTACCTTAGCCCGGCGCATCACCCGGGGCAAGCGCCGCGCGCAGCCCGGAAGTGCCTGGGAAACCCGCAGGGCGGCCCATCATGCCGCCCCATTGAGCTGGATCAGCCCCGCGCCCCGAAGTTCCGCCGGCGCCGCGCCGGCCCGGCAAGCCCTCGCTCAGGCCAGCGCCGCGGCCGCGTCGGCCGGCGCCGCGACCGTGGCCGCCGCCACGGCGTCCGCCGGCGTGAGCAGCCGCTGCACCAGGTCGCGCACGCCGCGGATCTCGCTGCCGAAGGGCAGCGCGCCGACGCCGCGGAAGAAGAGGCCCTTCCTGACCTCGCCGCGCAGCGCGGCGGCGAGCTGGTGGTCGATGCAGAACTGGCCCCAGCCCGGCAGCCCGTCGCGCAGCCCGCACTGCGCCAGGCAGTCGAAGACCTTGGTGCAGCGCGACTTGGTGTGCACCTTCTCCTGCAGCCGAGGCTCGGCCTTGAGGTAGGACTGCAGCCACTGCGTCTTCACGCCGCGCGCGGGCAGCCCCGCCACGCTGGTGAACTCGACCATGTCCTCGTCGCGCGCCTCGGCCAACACGCGCTTGAACTCGGGATGCGCGTCGCCTTCGAGCGTGACCGCGAAGGGCGTGCCCAGCTGCACGCCCGCGGCACCCAGCGCCTGCACGCGCGCGATGTCCTCGAAGCTGCGGATGCCGCCGGCGGCAATGATGGGGATCTCGCGCTCGATGCCGGCCTTCTTCAGGAACTCCAGCACCGCGGGGATGACGTTCTCGAAGTCGAAGCGCGGGTCGTTGAGGTCGGCCACTTTCGCCGCGCCCAGGTGCCCGCCGGCCAGGCGCGGGTGCTCGATGACGATGGCATCGGGCAGGCGCTTCTTGCGCTCCCACTTCTTGACGATGAGCTGCACGCCGCGCGCGTCCGACAGGATCGGCACCAGCAGCGTTTCCGGGTGGTCCTGCGCCAGGTCGGGCAGATCCAGCGGCAGCCCCGCGCCCACCACGACGGCGTCGATGCCGCACTCCATGGCGCGCTTCGCGCTGGGACCGTACTCGCTGACCGCGCGCATGACGTTGATGGCCAGCAGCCCGCGGCCTTGCGAGAGCTCGCGCGCGGCCTTGATCTCGCGCTCCAGCGCCTCCAGGTTGGCCGCGTCGATGAGCGCCTTGCCCTCGGCCTCCTGGCCGTGGCGGGCGGCGACGCCCTCGGTGCGCTCCATCAGGTCGGGATGGTGGCGGCGCAGGTCCACCGAGCTGATCGTGCCCACGCCGCCCAGCGCGGCCACGCTGCCGGCCAGGCGGTGCGCCGACACGCCCACGCCCATGCCGCCCTGCACGATGGGCAGCAGCGTGCGGCCGCCGAGTTGCAGCGCGCGCAGGCGGCTTTGCTCCAGGACGGGCACGAGGTCGGGGGCGATGTGGGGGCAGGTCATGTCAGGGGCCGAGCAGTCAGGCAGGGCCTGCACCTTACGCAGCCCGGGGCCGGCCCGCCTTGATCTCGGTCAGGTCCGGGCCCGATGCGCCGGTGCGATTGCCCCCGCCGCCTGCGCAGGGTTTGCGGACCCCGGCTTGCGGCGCCGCGCGGCGCTGGCGATGCTGCGCCCATGGCTCTCGAACACGCATCCCCGCTGCAGCCCATCCGGCTGCTCTCCGACGGCGCCCTGCCGCCCGACGCCGTGAGCGTCAGCCTGATCAAGAGCGCCGAGCTGCAGCTGCTGCGCGTGGTGCTGCGCACCGGCAGCGCGCTGCCGGCGCACTGGGTCGCCGGCGAATGCACCATCCAGTGCCTCACCGGCACGGCGCAGCTGATCACGCCCGGCAAGCAGCTGGACCTGGAAGCCGGCGACGTGGTGCTGGTGCCGAAACAGCAGCCGCACGAGGTGCGGTCCCAGCACGAGGACAGCGTGCTGCTGGTGACGATACGGCTGGGGACGTGAGGGGCCGGCGGTCGTCATTGGCCGCCGTTTTAAAGATTCGCCTTGTCGTCAGCCCGCGGGCTGACACGCAGCGCCCACCACCCCGTCATTCCGGCGAAAGCCGGAATCCACGCGCACCGCTACGGTGGAATGGCTGGTGGCGGCACGTGCCCAAGCCAAGCCAGCGGGGCATCGCAGCGTTCGTGGATTCCGGCTTTCGCCGGAATGACGACGTTCTTTCTGCGGCCGACGCTTCAGCAGGCCCCGATCAGCGGGCAACCCACTTCGCATCGAGCCGGCGCGAAGCCGTCAGCGCCGCGTCAATGCAACACCAGCACCGGCAGCTTGCTGCGCGCCATCACGCCCTTGGTGTGCGAGCCGAACAGCAGCTCGCCGAAGGGGCCGCGGCCGTGGGTGACCATGACGATCATGTCGCAGCCGCGCTCGCGCGCGGCCTCGGCGATGGCGGCGTCGATGTGGCTGCTGCGCACGTAGTGGCCCTGGAAGGTGACGCCGGCCTCGATGGCCCGCGCCGCGAAGCGGCCCAGCAGCTTGTGCGCATGCTCGGCCGTGCGCTCCTCGTGCGCGGTGGCGGCACGCTCGTAGTGGGCGGGGTTCATGCCGATGTTGCCCGGCAGCGCCACCGCGGGCTCGGCCACGAAGCCGGCGATCTCCGCGCCCAGCTGCCGGGCCAGCCGGATGCTCTCCTCGATGGCCCGCTCCGACAGCTCGCTGCCGTCCACCGGCACCAGCAGACGTTGGTACATGCGCTTCTCCTGCAATGCTTTGAATGAACCGATCGGTTCACTCTAGGCCGCGCCGCGGCGCCGGCCTTGAGCAGGCTCAAGCCTTGGTGCGACCCGCCGCGGCCGCCGGCCGGAACCGGCAATGCGCCTCGAAATCAGCCCACCGGCCAATGCCCGCCGATCTCGTTGAAGAGCTGCTCGGCGTCGCCCGGGTGGTCCTTGTAGGGCCCGGTGCCGCTGTGCTCGGCCTTGGAAGCCGGCACGAAGCAGCCGCGCTGCACGTCGAAGACGTGCACCTCGCCGTCCTCGATCACGTAGTGCCAGCCGTGCAGCGTGAGCTCGCGCGCCTCGACGCGGCGGCGCACCATCGGGTAGCCCATCAGCCGCTCCAGCTGCAGCACCACCGCGCGCTGCTCGGTGCGGCGCAGCGCCTCGGGGCCGGGCACCACCGGCAGCACCGCCTCGCGCGCCAGGTCGAGCCAGACGTTGAGGTTCTTCGCCTCGGTCGAGACCTCGCCGTACAGCGCCTTCATCGCGCCGCAATGGCTGTGGCCGCACACGACGATGCGCTGCACGCCCAGCTGCAGCACCGCGAACTCGATAGCCGCGGCCGTGCCGTGGTAGCCGGCCGAGCCGTCGTAGGGCGGCACCAGCGCGCCCACGTTGCGCACCAGGAACAGCTCGCCCACGCGCGAGCCGGTCAGCAGGTGCGGCATCAGCCGGGAATCGGAGCAGCCGATGAAGAGCGTGGTCGGGCGCTGGCCGTGGTCCACCAGGTGCTTGAAATGCTGCTCGTACTGCGGGAAGGCATCGGTGCGGAAGCGGCGCAGCCGCTGCAACAGCTCATCGGGCATGGGCAAGGTCTCGTGGGGCACCCGCGGCAGCGCGGGCGACGGAAATCATGGCAGCGGGGTCGCGGACGCCGTCCCGATCCGGACAAACTTCCGCGAGGTGCCGGTGAACAAAAAGCCGACGGGCGGGCACACGCCGGGTGTCGGCGCATGCCCGCCCGTCGGGCGAGGCGGATGCGGCAGGCGGGTCAGCCGGTGAAGATGCGCCGGGCCTGGGCGATCTTCTCGCTCATCGGCGTCTTCATGATGGTCTCCAGCAGCTCGCCGACCTTGAAGGGATGGTGACCTTCGCGCAGCACGCCGACCTGCGGCATGTCGGCCAGGCCGACCTGGCGGGCGTGCTCGACGAAGCCCGGGTTGCGCCAGAAGAAGCCGCCCGGCATCGTGGTGGGGATCACCGCCGCGAAGAACAGCGCCCGGCCCAGCACCGACTGCGCCAGGGCCAGCACCGCCAGCAGCGGCAGCAGCACGAGGGCCGCACCCGGCGCTGCCACCAGGGCCAGCGACAGCGCCAGCGCCGCGGCCAGCAGGCCGTTGCGCAGCGTGTAGGAGTGGCCGTAGGTCGTGGTCTGGATGTAGAACGAGGCCGCGCCCTCGCTCTTCTGGCCGCGCAGGTCGCGGGAATGCGCCAGCACCGCGGCGCCTTCCAGCGCCAAGCCCGTGGCGGCCACGCCGGCCAGCAGGCGCACCAGGCCTTCAGAGGCGAGTCCGAACGGCAAGGCCACCACGCCCAGCAACAAGGCACCCAGCGACAAAGCCGAGGAAATAAAACTGGCGTCGGTGTGCCAGTGGTTCCAGAACGGACGCGCCTTGATGCGGTACAGCTTGATCATGTAGTAGCCGCCGTAGCCGATGCCCAGGCCGCCGATGGCGGCGAACAGCGCGCGCAAGCCACCCTGCAGCGCCGGGTTCAGCTCCGGCACCACGCTGTGCGCCACGGCCAGGGCCAGGTAGCCGCCCAGGCCCATGGTGAACACCGTCACGCCGGCAATTTCCTTGGCCACCGGCGAATACTTCAGGTTGTAGTAGCCACGGTAGAAACGGTGCGGACGGCCCAGGTGCATGTTCAGCTTGAACATGCCGAACATCAGCAGCCCGAACATCGCGAACAAACTCGACAGCCACGCCGCGCCGCCCTGCAGCGCGCCCAGCGGGCTGAAAATCGCCGCGCCCGCGGTCAGCAGCGCGAAGGCGCCGGCCGCCAGTTGGGCGCTGAGCGTGAAGGCGATGTGCGAATTCTCGTGCGAGCCCAGCAGCTTCTTCAGGTTCCAGTGGCGCTCGAAACCGTTCTTCGGATCGAGCACGGGCACGTAATCGCCCTTGTCATCCTTGCGGTGGAACTTGATGGGCACGCTGTCCACGCGGTGCATGTCGCGCGCCAGGGTGCGCGTCTGCTGGAAGCGGGTATTCGGGTGCGTGATTTCCGGCGAGGGGAAGCCCGGAATTTCCAGCTTGGCCTGGACGCGCCCTTCGGGAATGTCCTCCACCACGCCGAAATCCAGCGCCTTGCCCACGCAGGCGGACACGCAGGCGGGCTTCAAACCCACTTCCAGGCGGTCCACGCACATGTTGCACTTGCTGACCACGCCCTTGGCCTGGTCGAGCTGCGGCGCGTTGTAAGGGCAGACCCAGGTGCAATAACCACAGCCGAAGCAGATGTCCGGGTTCTGCAGCACGGCGCCATATTCCGTGAACTTGGTGTAGGCGCGCGTCGGGCAGCCCTTCAGGCAGACCGGATCATCGCAGTGGTTGCAGGCCAGCGAGATATTCAGGCGCGACACGTTCGGGAAGGTGCCGCCCTCGATGAAGCCGACCGAGCGGAACGCCTGGTGCGCCGGGTTGTCGTTCTTTTCCGAGCAGGCGGTTTCGCAGGCGTGGCAGGCGATGCAGTTGTCGGCGTTGAAGAAAAAGCCGTGCTGCTTGTAGCGGTTCGGGTTGTCGCTGACGAAACTGTCGCCGTTGATGTTCAGGCTCTGGCCGCGGCGCGGGTCGCCTTCGGGCACGGTCTCGATCGCCTTGCCCCACTGGTTGTGGATGGGCCCGGAGCCGCCGGACAGGCAAGCGTATTCGGGCTCGATTTCTCTGCGTTGGTACATGATTCAACCTCGCGTCAAGTCTGAACCAGTCAGAACTGGCGCATTTCCTTGCTCAGCAGCGCGGCTTCGCGCTGGTCGGCGATTTTCTCGATGCGTACCGCCGCCTGCTTGAAGGCGGGCTGGCGCGAATACGGGTCGAGCAGCGCAATGGTCAGGCGGTTCGCGCAGTCGTGGAAATGGAAGGGCACGAACAGCGCATCCGGGGCCACGCGCTGCGTCAATTCGGCCATCACCACCGCGTCGGCGCGGCGCGAAATCAGTCGCACGTATTCGCCGCGCCGGATGCCCAATTTGGCCGCCGTGTCCGGATTCAGCTCGACGAACGGAATCGGGCTGAACTTGTTGTTGTTGCCGACCTTGCCGGTCTTGGTGCGGGTATGCCAGTGCTCGACCAGCCGCCCGGTATTGAGCCAGTACGGATACTGCTCGTCCGGCGACTCGTAATTCACCACGAAGGGCAGCGGAATCAGCTTGGCCTTGCCGTCCGGGTAGCGGAAGGTGGCGTCCTCGGTGTAGAGGCGCTTGCCGCCGCGCAGCGGCTCCTCGCCCCGGGCGCGCTGCTCGGCGGTGTAGGGCCACTGCACGCCGCGGTGCTTGAGCAGCAGCTCGTGGTCCATGCCGGTGATGTCGCAGAAGCGGCCCTTCGACAGCTCGCGCATCTCCAGGAAAATATCCGAGGCGTACTCCGGGAATTTCACCCGTCCGCCCTCGTTGAATTTCTCCGCCACGCGGTTGAAGATCCACAGGTCGGGCTTGGCCTCGCCCGGCGGCACGGCCACCGGCGTCACGATGTTCACGCGCCGCTCGGTATTCGTCATCACGCCGCACTTCTCGGCCCAGGTGCCGGCCGGCAGATACAGGTGAGCATATTCATTGCTCGCCGTGTCCTGGTAGCAGTCCTGCACGACGCAGAATTCCAGCTGCTCCATGGCCTTGCGCACGCGCACGGTATTGGGCAGCGAGCTCATCGGGTTCGTGGCGATGATCCACAGGCCCTTGATCTTCCCGGTCTCCATGACCTTGAAAATGTCGGTCTGCTTCAATCCCAACTGCTTGGGGAAGAACTCGGGATCGACGTTCCAGAACTTGCCGATTTCCTCGCGGTGCTCGGCATTTTCCAGGAAGCGGTGGTTGGGCAGGCCCGAGGCCGAGGACCATTCCCGCGTGCCCATGGCATTGCACTGGCCGGTGATGGACAGCGGCGTGCCGCCCGGCTTGCCGACGTTGCCGGTGATCAGCGCGAGATTGTTGATGCCCACCACGCCGTCGGAACCATGGGTGGACTGGTTGATGCCCATGGTCCAGATTTGCATCGCGGCCGGCGCCCTGGCAAACAGCCGGGCCACGACGCGAATCGTTTCCTCGTCGATGCCGCAAATCTTCGAGGCCGTGGTCGGGTCCCATTTCGCGACCTCGGCGCGCAATTCGTCGATGCCGTTGCAGTTGGCCTCGATATAGCGCTTGTCCTCCAGGCCTTCCTTGAAGATCACGTGCATCAGCGCGTTCTGCAGCACCACGTCGGTGCCCGGCGTCAGCGGCAGGTGAATGTCGGCCATCTGCGCCAGCATGGTGACGCGCGGGTCCACCACGATCATCGGGAAGCGCCGCTTTTCCTGCGCGTCCTTCAGGCGGTAATAAATGATCGGGTGCTGCTCGGGCAAATTCGAGCCCCAGGCGATCAGGCAGTCGGTGTGCGAGAAATCCTCGTAGCTGCCCGGCGGGCCGTCGGAGCCGAAGGAGCGCTTGTAGCCCGACACCGCCGAGGCCATGCACAGCGTGGTGTTGCCGTCGTAATTGTTGGTGCCGAGCAGGCCGCGGGTGAGCTTGCCGAGGGTGTAGAACTCCTCGGTGAGCAGCTGGCCGGTGGAAATCACCGCCACCGAATCCCGGCCGTATTGGGCCTGGATGCGGCGGAACTCGTCACGCATTTTCGTCGTGGCCGAATCCCAATCGGTGGCCTGCCACGCGTCCTGCCAATGCTTGCGCACCAGCGGCTTCAGGCCGCGGCCGGCGGAGTCGAAAATCTCGTGCTCGGCCAGGCCCTTCAGGCACAGCTTGCCGCGGTTCACGTCGGCATCGGCCACGCCGCGCGAGGCGACGGGCTTGCCTTCGGCATTCAGGCCGACTTCGATGGAGCAGCCGGTCGAGCAATAGCCGCAAACGGCGTATTTCCAATCCACCACGCCCTTGTCGGCGAGCTTGATCGGGTTCTTCTGGGTTCTTCCAAACAACATTTGAATATTCCTTGCCAGACCGGGACTGCTGCCTTCGTGTGCCGCTGCTGCTTCAGCAGGGCATGGGCGCGTTGCGGCGGCTGTAGAACCACCAGGTCACGGCCACGCACAGCACGTAGTAGCCGACGAAGCACATCAGCGCCGCCTCGGGGCCGCCGGTGAGGCTGATGGAGGTGCCGTAGCTCTTGGGGATGAAGAAGCCGCCGTAGGCGCCGATGGCCGCGGTGAAGCCCAGGGTGGCGGCACCTTCGGTGTTGCCTTCCTTGGTGGCGCGGGCCATGGCCACGGCGTCCTTGCGGTCCACGCCCTTGAGGGCCTGGTTCAGGAAGATCACCGGGATCATGCGGAAGGTCGAGCCGTTGCCGATGCCGGTGGTCATGAACAGCACCATGAACATGGCGAAGAAGCCGGCGAAGTTGCCGCCCTGCCCGCCCGTGGGCAGGAACTGCAGCACGCCCACCACGGCCAGCGCCATGACGACGAAGTTCCAGAAGGTCACGCGCGCGCCGCCGAGCTTGTCGGCCAGCCAGCCGCCCAGGGGGCGGATCAGCGCGCCCACCAGCGGGCCCATCCAGGCGTAGGCCAGCGGGTTCACGCCCGGGAACTGGCTCTTGATCAGCAGCGGGAAGCCCGCGGCATAGCCGATGAAGGAGCCGAAGCAGCCGAGGTACAGGATGCACATCAGCCAGTTGTGCTTGCGGCGGAAGATCGCGGCCTGGGTGGCGAAGGAGGCCTTGGCGTCGGCGATGTCGTTCATGCCGAACCAGGCGCCCAGCGCGGCCAGCGCGATGAACGGCACCCAGATGAAGGCGGCGTTCTGCGCCCACACGGTGGAGGCGGTGCCGTTCTTGATCAGGCTCTGGGCCTCGCCGCCGATGGCGCCGAACAGGCCGATGGCGATGACCAGCGGCGACAGGAACTGCACCACCGACACGCCCAGGTTGCCCAGGCCGGCGTTGATGCCCAGCGCCGTGCCCTTCTTCTCCTTCGGGAAGAAGAAGCTGATGTTGGCCATGGAGGAGCTGAAGTTGCCCCCGCCCAGGCCGCACAGCAGCGCCAGGGCCAGCATGGTCGGGTAGCCGGTGGTGTTGTCCTGCACGGCGAAGCCGATGCCCAGCGCCGGGATCAGCAGCGAGGCGGTGGAGATCGCCGTCCAGCGCCGGCCGCCGAAGACCGGGACCATGAAGGAATAGAAGATGCGCAGCGTCGCGCCCGAGAGCGCGGGCGCCGCGGCCAGCCAGAACAGCTGGTTCGTGGAGTACTGGAAGCCCAGGCCGGGCAGGCTCACGGCGACCACGCTCCAGACCTGCCAGATGGCGAAGGCCAGGAACAGCGCGGGCACGGACAGCCACAGGTTGCGGCGCGCAACGGCCTCGCCTTCGCGGGCCCAGAAGCCCTTGTCCTCGGGCGTCCAGTGGGTGAGCAGCCGGCCCTGCCGCGCACGGGGCGCGAGGGCGGCGGTGGAGGAAGAAGTGGTCATGTGCGGTTCTCCGCGGGTGACGGGCGTAGGGGGGGCCGGCCCGCGCGCTTTTCGGCGCGCGGGGGGCGGATGTGTCAGGGGGTTATCGAGTGGGGCGTTGGGGCGTCAGGCGGCCTCGGGGCCCATCACGCGGCGCTGGCGCACTTCGGTGAAGTACATCCAGATCAGCGAGACCCAGACCACGCCGTAGAGCAGCATGAAGGCGCTGGAGCGCACGCCGGTGAGGTCCATGAGCGCGCCGAACAGGATCGGCAGCAGGAACCCGCCCAGGCCGCCGGCCAGGCCGACGATGCCGCTGATGGCGCCGATGTTCTTGGGGTAGTCGTCGGCGATGTACTTGAAGACGCTGGCCTTGCCGAAGGCCCAGGCCACGCCCAGGATCGCCATCAGCCCGGTGAAGGTGTAGACGTTGAGGCCGATGTGGAAGGTGGCCGGGCCGTTGACGGTCAGGACCGTGAAGTCGGTCTGCGGGTAGGACAGCAGGAACAGGCAGATCCAGCTCACCCACATCACCCACCAGGTGACCGAGTGGGCGCCGTACTTGTCCGAGAGCCAGCCGCCGATGGCGCGCAGCACGCCGCCGGGCAGCGAGAAGCAGGCGGCCAGCAGCGCGGCGACGCGGATGTCGAGGCCGTACTCGCCGACGTAGTACTGCACCATCCACAGCGACAGCCCGACGTAGCCGCCGAACACGATGCTGTAGTACTGGCAGTACTTGAGCACCTTGGGGTCCTTGAGCGCCTTGAGCTGGTCGGTGAACTTGACGTTGCTCGGCACCAGGTGGGCCGGGTCGGAGTGGCTGAACAGCCAGAACAGGACCACGGTGCCCAGCATCACGGCGGCATAGACCTGCGGCACCAGGGTCCAGCCCGCGGCCACCAGGATCACCGGGGCGACGAACTTGTTGACCGCCGCACCCGAGTTGCCGGCGCCATAGACGCCCATGGCGAAGCCCTGGCGGTTCTTGGGGAACCAGCGCGCGACGTAGGGCGTGCCCACCGAGAACGAGCCGCCGGCCAGGCCGACGAACAGGCCGATGACGATGAAGTGCCAGAACTCGGTGGCATAGGACATCAGGAAGATGGCCGGCACGGTGCAGGCCATCAGGATCGTCATGACGATGCGGCCGCCGAAGCGGTCGGTCCAGATGCCCAGCGGCACGCGCACGAGAGAGCCGGTGAGCACCGGCGTGGCGGTGAGCAGGCCGAACTCGGTGGCGCTGAGGTTGAGCGCCTTCTTGATGGGGATGCCGATGACGCCGAACATCATCCACACCATGAAGCAGACGGTGAAAGCCAGGGTCGAGACCACCAGCACCGACAGCGCCTGACGGCTGCGGCTTGCGGCGGCGGCACCCTGGCTGGGCAAGCGCGCGGCGGTGGTTGAAGTGATTGAGGCCATGTGAGCTCCTCCTTTGGGCTCCTTAGGCCGTGACTTTCGGGTTTTTGCGCAGGGGCGAACATTCGCCGGTTGGGTTGATTTCAAGGAACGGAAGAACTAGCCCACCAAGCGCCGCATCGTTCCAAAGAACTATGCGAGGCAATTCCTTCACGGGCTTTTGTCACGGACGACTGCCGAGCGTGAAATAAGTGGCGAAGCTCATTGTCGATGTCACGGCTCGCTACAAATTGGTGGAAGCCGAGCCTTTTGCCCTCTCATCCGCATAATCAGCCGGCTCAGCCGCAACACCGGCAAACTGCTTCTCAACGAGCGGCTGGCTATTTGAGCGCCGCACCGCAGGCCACTGGAGAAACGCCGTCATGGCCGCGCACGCGGGCATCCATGTTTGCGCCGGCCGCCAGGCCGGCTTTCAATATATTCCACCGTCTTGCCTGACAAGCCAAATCGGATGTCCGCGTTCGCGCCTTCCGGCCGGAGAAAGCCGGAGAAAGCGCCAGCCGGAAGCCGACACGGCGCGCCCTCCGTTCCGTCATTCCGGCGAAAGCCGGAATCCACGAACGCCGCGCTGTTTCGCCAGCCAACGCAGGCACGTGCCAGCACCAGCCATTGCACCGCAACAGCGCGCGTGGATTCCGGCTTTCGCCGGAATGACGGGCCGGGGTGCGAGGCATCGCGGCTGACGGGATACCGCTGGACGAGTATTTTTAGACAGCGGTATGCGCAGGCGGGCACCCATATTCGCGCCGTCCGCCAGGCCGGCTTTCAACTGAAAGCTCAATAAACCCGCCGTCCTGCCGGACGGCCAAAATTGGATGCCCGCGTCCGCGGGCATGACGGCGTTGTTGGCTTCGGCCGGCACGATGGTGCGCCATCGTCGGAATAATGAATTGACGGGGCGGTTTCCAATCCGCCTGCACCCTTCCCTTCATCGCCACTTTCACCTCTGAATTCAGCGGGTTTACCAGCAGGCGATTCGTCCTGCCCGGGGCAGTACAAAGCTCCTATGGAAGCTGCGGACTGCCGTGTTTAGCGTCGGCATCTCCCTCACTGCCGGCGCAAGCCCGCTACGCCATGACTTACGTTTACTCCGACGTGGACGAACTCAAAAGTAAACCGAAGGTGGGTACGCACCAGTGCGTGGCACTGCTTCAACATTTCGCCAAACTCCCCCACACGTCTTTTTGGAAAGAGGGCAAGTCCGTCATGGAGGCAACAACATCACCAAGGGGACGGCAATAGCAACTTTTGTTGACGGCAAGTACCAGAGCCTGTCCACCGGCAACCACGCGGCCTTTTTTATTTCAAAGGACGCCAACGGCATCACCATCATGGATCAATGGTTCGGCAGCAAAAAGAAAACCATTTTCAGCCGGCATATTCCACGCAAAGGCAAGCTGCAATCAGGCAGGTTTGCAGACCCCAGCAACAGCGCCGACGCCTACTCCATCATCGAATGAACCATGCGCATTTTCAGCTATTGCGCCGCATTGACCATGCTCGTGGCTTCCCAACCAGGCAGAGCCGATGTCCGCATCGAGTGTCCAACCCGAATATTCATGGACTCGGGGCAAGTGGCTTTGAAAGACCTTCCAACCGGCTTCGTGGTCAGCACACCAAAATCGTCGTTCCTGTTGTACAGCATGACGGTTTACAACGGTCCGCCCGAGAAAAAATCCTCCATGGCGCCCAATCTGGACGTGAGAAGCCGTGATTCCGGATGGAAATTCGAAGGCGATTTTCCCGAAGGCAAATGGATTTCCTGCGATTATGCGGAGGGGCTCATAAGACTGGCCAAGCGGCTTGACGAGCCCACTGAACAATGCCGAGGCATTTTGGAGCAGAAGGGAAACCCCAAACTACCTCATGGCGTGTTTCGCTGCCGATAACTCGATACTGCCGGCTTGAGTCTTGCCTCGTCAAACATGGAGTCTGGGAAAGTGGCGGACAGCGACACGCCGCCCAATTTCCGCTCCGCCATCACCCAAGGGCTCAATGCCTATGTCGGGCCGCCCGAGAACGAAAAGGCGATCAAGGCCCGGCAAAGCCGCGGCGCCAGGATGAGTTCGAAGCGCTGGACCTTCAGCGGCAGTTTCGGCGAGGGCAAATGGCTCGCTTGCGGGGATGACGGAGTAATGAGAACCCTACCCAGGCCGCGGATTTGGCCCGCAAGCAGGCCTCCTGCCCGCGCGTTGATAAGCGCTTCTGCCGGGCCTGAGCCAAAGAGGAATCACGGTATCGGCGGCCAACCAGCCGGCCGCAAGCTTCTTCCTGTGGAATGCGGTGCGGTGCGGCACGGCGCTTGTCCCCCCACATCCCTCCCCCTCCCCCGGTACAAACCTCACGCCGCGCGCGGGACCTTCTTCCCATGGACGGCGGCGGCCCTGCAAAGCACCCTGAAGGCACCCAACTTCCGCCCTTCCGGGCGCAAAGCAGTCCCGCCGTGAACCACATCTACGTTCCCGCCATCGACCCCGGCCAGTGGGCCGGCTTCCTCACCGCGCCGGCCAGGCAGTGGCGCAGCGGCTACTCGGCCCACGCCCTGGCCCACGCCTGGCAGCTGGCCGACGGCTTCCCGCCCGAGGTCGAGGCGGTGCTCGCCGCCAGCGGCCGCTTCCCCGACGTCGAGCTGCTGCTGGCCCTTCCCGAGCATGCCGTGGCGCTGCCCGGCGGCACGCGGCCGTCACAGAGCGACGTCTGGGCCCTGGCACGCAGCGGCGAGCACCTGGTCTCCATCGCGGTCGAGGGCAAGGTCAGCGAATCCTTCGGGCCCACGGTGCAGGAGTGGTTCGCCGGCCACTCGCCGGGCAAGGTCACGCGGCTGGCCTACCTGCAGGCCGAGCTGGGGCTCGAAGCCGTGCCGGTGGGCACCATCCGCTACCAGCTGCTGCACCGCGCCGTCTCGGCCATCGTCGAGGCGCGGCGCTTCTGCGCGACGCAGGCGCTGATGCTGGTGCACTCCTTCAGCCCGGACCAGGTCGGCTTTTGCGACTTCATGGACTTCGTGCGGCTGCTGGGCGCGGAGCCGCGCATCAACCGCATCGTGCCCATCGGCCAGCGCGGCGGCGTGGAGCTGCTGCTGGGCTGGGTCACGGGGCAGTCGGGGCGGCGCGGATGGTGACGCCCCAAACGCAACGCTTGAGCGGCGTCAATAGCCGGATGCGCCTGCCCGGCCGGGCAAGTCGTCCTATGGCGGGCGCGGCCCGCCGCCCCCTATAACGGCGCCTCGCAGTCGCAGTCGCAGTCGCAGTCGCAGTCGCAGTCGCAGTCGCAGTCGCAGTCAGTCTTCCACCCGGCGCCGTGCCGGCCTTCCCGTCGCAGCCCGGGAGGCCGCCGCGCCCAAGCTTTCCGACCGACGCCATGCCAGCCACGCCCGCCGAGCACCTGAGCGACCTGATCGCACGCATCGCCCTGTATCCCGGCGGACCGATGCTCGGCCGCGCCGCCGTGGCCGCGTGCCTGGCGCTGGCCGCCGCCGGCGCCTCGCTGGAGTGGCTCGACACCGTGGCGCTGCCTGCGTGGCAACGGATCGTCGAGCCGCCGCCCAACGTGGCCGGCCCTCCCGTCCCGGCGGCGGTGGAGGCGGTGCCGGTGGCCACGCCGGCCGCCGCGGCGGCCGAATCCCGCCGCGGCAGCTCCTCGGTGCGCGTGCTCTCCACCCACGTCCTGGCCGACGCCGCGGGCGAGGCCACGTTGACGCTGCAGCTGCGCCGCGGCGCCGAAGCGCAGGTGCAGCTGCGCGTGGAAGGCGCCGAGATCGAGGCCGCCGACGGGCCGGTGCGCCTGTCCGCCCCCGGCGCGGCCGCGGCCGAGCTGCTGGGCAGCGGCACCGTGCGGCTGTCGCTGCAGGACCTGCGTCCGGCGCGCGCGCTGCGCCTGCGCCTGGTGGACGCGCACGGCCAGGCCCTGGACGCCGCCGGCACCGCCGCGGGCGTGGAGCTCGCCGTGCTGGCCCCTCCCGCGGCCGCGGCGCCGCTGACGGTGGCGCTGGCGCGCTAGCGCCCCGGGCCGCCTGCGCAGCAGTTCACGCCGGCGCGCTCCGCGTGCGCCGCCGCCACACGCGCCGCGCCGGGATGCGCATTGCTGCCTGGGCGGCGGCGCCGGCTTGCGCGACAAAGCCGGGACACCGCCGCCTCCACGATCTCCCGACCCACGGCCGCCGCGCCCCGACCGCCATGCCCGTCTACTGCGTCTCCTACGACCTGACCAAGCTCGGCCAGAACTACGCCCCGCTGCACGAGGAGCTGCGCAGCTCGGGCACCTGGTGGCACCACCTCGGCACCACGTGGCTGGTGCAGACCGCCGAGGCCGCCGACGAGCTCTCGGCACGGCTGCGCAAGTCGCTGCACGACGACGACAGCCTGCTCGTCATCAAGGTCACGCGCGACTACGCCGGCTGGCTGCCCAAGAAAGCCTGGGAGTGGATCGAGCAGCACCTGTGATACGCAACGGACTTGTTTGCCGAATGGCCTCTTCCCGTTCGCCCTGAGCCTGTCGAAGGGCAGGCGCTCGGAACGCCGCCAAAGGCTTCGACAAGCTCAGTCCGAACGGGTTTTTCTGTCCGCTCCGTATGGGGCCGTGAGGCCCGGGCGCCTCAATTCACGCCCCGCTCCGTCGCATACACCGCCGCCTGCACCCGCGAGCTCAAGCCCAGCTTGCGCAGGATGTGCTGCACGTGGATCTTCACCGTGGTCTCGGCGATGTCCAGGGCACGGGCGATCTCCTTGTTGCTGGCGCCGCGCGCGATGTGGGCCAGGATCTCGCGCTCGCGCGGCGACAGCGTCTGGATCGGGTCGGCCGGCGCCGCAGGCGCGGCCGCCGGGGCCGCCGGCGCGGCATGGAGCGACTGGAACGCGGCCACGAGCTTGGCCGTCATCTCCGGGCTGACCACCGACTCGCCGCGCATGCTGCGCACGATGGACGCGGCCAGCGCCTCGCTGTCGATGGTCTTGAGCAGGTAGCCCTGGGCGCCATTGCGCAGCGCCGCGGCCAGGTCGCGCTCGTCCTCGCTGACGGTGAGCATGAGCACGCGCGCGCGCGGCGCGGACTCCTTCAGGCCCTTGAGCGCGTCCACGCCGTTGACGCCGGGCAGGTGGTTGTCGAGCAGGATCAGGTCGGGCTGCAGCGCCTGCGCGTGGCGCTGCGCCTCGCCGGCGTCCGCCGCCTCGGCCACCACGTCGAAGCGCGCATCGGCGGCCAGCAGCGCGATCAGGCCGCGGCGAAACAGCGTGTGGTCGTCCACCACCAGCAGCCGGATCGGCACCGGCCCGGCGCCACCGCCGCCGTCAGCGCCTGAAAGGGATTGCATCGTCGTCATGGGCGCGATCATGCCGCCGCGGCGCGGCTGCCCGCCGCCGGTGCCGCACCCGGCACGGCCGCGCCGGGCGGCAGCGTCAGCGTCACGCAGCTGCCCGCGCCGGGCACGGCGTCGAGCTGCACCTGCGCGCCGATGCGCGCGGCGCGCTCGCGCATGATCTTCAGGCCCACGTGCGTCTCGGCGCGGTCGGCCTGCGGGTCGAAGCCCACGCCGTCGTCGCGCACCTCGAAGCGCCAGCCCGTGCCCGCGCCGGCGGCCACCTCCACCCACACCTCGCTGGCCTGCGCGTGCTTGCGCACGTTGGACAGCGCCTCCTGCACCACGTGCAGCACCTGCACCTGCACGTCCGGGTCCAGCGGCAGGCCGTGGCCCTCGATCTCCAGGTGCGTCTTCAGGCCCGTCTGGTGCTCGAACTTCTGCAGCGTGGTGCGCAGCGCCGGCTCGATGTGCTCGGCATTGGTGCGGGTGCGGAAGTGCACCAGCAGCTCGCGCACGTCGCCCATGCACTCGCGCACGCCGGTGTCGAGCTCGTCGAGCGTGCGCTCCACGCGCGCCTCGTCGCCGCGCTGGCGCGCCGCGCGCAGCAGCTGCACCTGGATCTTGAGGAAGGCCAGCGACTGCGCGATGGAGTCGTGCAGCTCGCGCGCGATGAAGCCGCGCTCCTCGGCCACGGCCTGCTCGCGCTCCAGCGCCGCGGCGCGCAGCCCCTCCATCGCGCCGGCCAGGTGGCTCGCCAGCGCATCGAGCAGGCTCCTCTCGTCGTCGCTGAGCGGGACCTCGGTCCGGTAGAACAGGTCCACCTCGCCCAGCAGCCGCTGGTGCAGCCGCACCGGCACGCTCACCAGCATGTTGAAACCCTCGCGGGCGCAGTGGCCCAGGGTACGGTCGGCGCTGCGGATCGGGATGACGCGCATGCGCGCATCGGCCGCCGACTGGCCGCACAGGCAGTCGCCCGTGGGCACGCAGTGCTCGCTGTCGCTCATGGCCTGCGGCAGCCCCTCGCCGGCCAGCAGCAGGTAGCGCTGGTTGGCCTCGTCGGACCAGCGGATGGCCACGGCGTCGGCGCGCGCGATGCGCCGCACCTGCTGCGCGAAGCCCTGCGCCATGCTCTCCAGCGTGTCGGCGCGCGCCAGCAGCGCGCTCACGTCGTAGAGCGTCTGCAGCCGCGCGCGCTGCAGCTCCAGCGAGGCGGTCTTCTCGCGCACCTTGTCCTCCAGGTCCTGGTAGAGCGACTGCAGCGTGCGCGCCATGCGGTTGAAGCCCGAGGCCAGGCGGCCGAACTCGTCGCGGGTGGGCACCTCCACGCGCGCGCCGAAGTCGGCCTGCTCCACGCGCTCCAGGCCGCGCTGCAGCCGCGCCAGCGGCTCCAGCACGAACAGGTGCCCGGTGTAGAGCAGCACCACCGCCGCGGCGATGGCCAGGCCCAGCATGGCCAGCTGGTACAGGTGCAGGATGCTGGTGTAGCGCGCGAGCTGCCCCTCGATGGCGTCCACCAGCGCGTCCACCGAGCCCACGAAGGCTTCGGCATCGGCGCGCACCGCCGCCGGCGGCGGTGGCGGCGACTGGCGCCAGCGCGCGTGCAGTTCCTGCCACTGCTGCAGCACGTCGTTGAAGGCGGCGTGCGCCGCCGTGTTCCAGGGCACGAGCAGCGGGCGCGAGGGGTCGCCTTCGGACAGCAGCGCCAGGCTGTCCTGGAAGCGCTCGAACTTGGCCTGCACCTGCGCCGGCGCGGCGTCGTGCAGCGAGGCCGCGAGCTGCCAGGTCTGCATGCGCATGCGCCCGGCCTCGTTGACGGCGGCCGCCCCGCCTTCGAGCTGCCAGCTCACCCACAGCGTCAGCCCGATCGAGGCCAGCGCCAGCACCAGCATCGTCGTGCCGATGGCCAGCAGCTTGCGCGCCAGCGTCCAGGTCGTTTTCATGCGCGCACTCTATGCAGCGGCGGTTGCCGGCGCTTGCCTCTTGTCAAGAGACCCCGCACCCCGCGCCCGCGCGGCAGCACGCCCCCATTTCCCGGGATGCGCGCCAGGGAACCCGCGCCTACGGTCGGCGTCCCGGCGCCGCGCCGCGGCCGTGGCGCGCCAAGCCGGCTTTTCCGGACCCAGTGAAAGGATCGCCTCATGCATCGCACGTCCTTTTCCCTGAGCTGCGCGGCGCTGGCCGGCGCGCTGCTGGCCGGCACGGCGCCGGCGCACGGCGCCGACGGCGCCCCGGGCAGCCCGCCCAGCGTGGCGCGCCCCGAGCCCAACGACCGCATCTCGCGCGGCTTCGCGATCGTGCCCGAGGGCGTCACGCTCAACCTCAAGGGCCGCGACCGCACGCTCGTGGGCCTGGGCAGCTACCTCGTCAACGCCGTGGGCGGCTGCAACGACTGCCATGCCCGCCCGGCCTACGCGCCCGGCGGCAACCCGTTCAATGGCGAGCCCGAGCGCATCGACGCCGAGGCCTATTTGCGCGGCGGGCGCCAGTTCGGTCCCTTCACCTCGCCCAACCTGCGTCCCGACGCGCGCGGCAACCCGGCCGGGCTGCGGCTGTGGCAGTTCATCCGGACGATACGCACCGGCCACAGCCCCAACGACGCGCCGGGCCAGATCCTGCAGGTCATGCCCTGGCCGGTGTACAGCCACATGGTCGAGCGCGACCTGCGTGCCATCTACGAGTACCTGCGCTCGCTGCCCTCGGCGCCGGACAACCCCAACCCGGGGCCGTGAGCGCGGTGCCCTGAGGAATGAAGAAAACGCGGCCACGGGCCGCGTTTTTCATGGAGCCCGGGGCCGCCGTCAGTCCGCCGCGTAGATGTCGCGGTCCTTGGTCTCGCGGATGAAGAGCATGCCGATCACGAAGGTCGCGCCCGCAACCACGATCGGGTACCACAGGCCGTTGTAGATGTTGCCCGTCTGCGCCACGATGGCGAAGGCCGTGGTGGGCAGCAGCCCGCCGAACCAGCCGTTGCCGATGTGGTAGGGCAGGCTCATCGAGGTGTAGCGGATGCGCGTGGGGAAGAGCTCCACCAGCATCGCGGCGATGGGGCCGTAGACCATGGTCACGTAGATCACCAGCAGCGTCAGGATGCCGATGACCAGCGGCTTGTTGATGCGCGCGGGGTCGGCGGCCACGGGGTAGCCGGCCGCCTTGGCGGCGTCCGCGACCTCCTTCTTGAACGCGGCGATCCTCGCCTTGCTCGGGGCGTCGAAGGCGTGGCCGTTGGGCGTGCGCGTGGCGTCGAAGGCAGGGATGACGCGCTCGCCGATGCGGATCGAGGCCGCGGTGCCCGCCGGGCCCTCGACGACCGTGTAGTTCACGGCCGCCTGCGCCAGCGTGCGCTTGGCCAGGTCGCAGTCGGTGCGGAAGTCCACCTCGCGCGCGATGGGGCTGCCCTGGAAGCTGCAGCGCGCGGGGTCCACCGTGACGGTGATGGGCACGGCGCGCTGTGCCTGCGCCAGCGCGGGGTTGGCGGCCTCGGTGAGCGCGTGGAAGAGCGGGAAGTACGTCAGCGCCGCGATGAGGCAGCCGGCCATGATGATGGGCTTGCGCCCGATGCGGTCGGAGAGCCAGCCGAAGAGGATGAAGAACGGCGTGCCCAGCAGCAGCGACACCGCCACCAGGATGTTGGCCGTGGACTCCTCGACCTTGAGCGCCTGCGTCAGGAAGAACAGCGCGTAGAACTGGCCCGTGTACCACACCACCGCCTGCCCGGCGGTCAGGCCCACCAGGGCCAGCAGCACGACGCGCAGGTTCTTCCAGCGCCCGAAGCTCTCCGACAGCGGCGACTTGGAGCTGCGCCCCTCCTCCTTGATCTTCTTGAACGCGGGCGACTCGTTGAGCGAGAGCCGGATCCACACGCTCACCGCCAGCAGCACGATCGACAGCAGGAACGGCAGCCGCCAGCCCCAGTCGGCGAACGCCGCCTCGCCGGTGAGCGTGCGCGTGCCCAGGATCACGCCCAGGCTCAGGAACAGGCCCAGCGTGGCCGTGGTCTGGATCCACGAGGTGTAGAAGCCGCGCTTGCCGTGCGGCGCATGCTCCGACACGTAGGTGGCCGCCCCGCCGTACTCGCCGCCCAGGGCCAGGCCCTGGAGCATGCGCAGCAGCACCAGCAGCACCGGCGCGGCCACGCCCACGCTGGCGTAGGTGGGCAGGATGCCCACGATGAAGGTGGACAGCCCCATGAGCAGGATCGTCACCAGGAAGGTGTACTTGCGCCCGATCATGTCGCCCAGCCGCCCGAACACCAGCGCGCCGAAGGGCCGCACCAGGAAGCCCGCGGCAAAGGCCAGCAGCGCGAAGATGAAGGCCGCGCCCGCCTCAAGCCCGGAGAAGAACTGCCGCGCGATGATGGGCGCCAGCGCCCCGTAGAGGTAGAAGTCGTACCACTCGAAAACCGTCCCCAGGCTGGAGGCGAAGATGACCTTGCGCTCCTCGCGCGTCATTGGCGCCCTTGAGCGCGAAAGCCTGTACGCACGGGCAGTGCTGGCCATGAATGCATGTCTCCTGTCGATTCGATGAGCCTCTGCGGGCCGTGCCGCGGGCATCGTGGTGGACCCTTCTGACGGTGGGCTTACTGACAGCGGGACGGCGCGCGGGGCGGGTGGCGACCTGGGAATTACCCTTGGCGACGCGCCATTTTTCACAATCCAAAAAAAACGGCCGCGGGAAACCCGGAAACGTCAGCCAGCATTCAGTTACGCGTCAGGAAGCGCGGCAAACCTTCGCCTGCGGCGGCGGGCCCTTCTGGCCGGGGGGCCTTGCCGTGCAGATGCACCCACAACCTTTTCTTCCTTGAGGTGTAGGAGACAACGACATGAATCACGACTCGACCGGTTACTGGCGAGCGACACTGGCACTGCTGGGCAAGATCCTCGTGATCTGGTTCCTGGTGTCCTTCGGGGCGGGCATCCTGTTCGCCGGCCCGCTCAACGGCATCCACCTGGGCGGCTATCCGCTGGGCTTCTGGTTCGCGCAACAGGGCTCGATCTACGTCTTCATCGCGCTCATCTTCTGGTACGCCAAGAAGATGGGCGACCTGGACCGCGAATTCGACGTGCACGAGGACTGAGCGCACCATGGATCTGCAAACCACCATCTACCTCGTTGTCGGGTTGAGCTTCGCGCTCTACATCGGCATCGCCATCTGGGCGCGCGCGGGCTCGACCAGCGAGTTCTACGCCGCCGGCGGCGGCGTGCACCCGGTGACCAACGGCATGGCCACGGCGGCCGACTGGATGAGCGCGGCGTCGTTCATCTCCATGGCCGGCCTGATCTCCAACATGGGCTACGGCGGCGGCCTGTTCCTCATGGGCTGGACCGGCGGCTACGTGCTGCTGGCCATGCTGCTGGCGCCGTACCTGCGCAAGTTCGGCAAGTTCACCGTGCCGCAGTTCATCGGCGACCGCTTCTACTCCAAGAGCGCCAGCACGGTGGCCGTGGTCTGCCTGCTGACCGCCTCGATCACGTACATCATCGGCCAGATGACGGGCGTGGGCGTGGCGTTCTCGCGCTTCCTGGGCGTCTCGGCCGAGACGGGCATCTACGTGGGCATGGCCATCGTGTTCGCCTACGCGGTGTTCGGCGGCATGAAGGGCATCACCTACACGCAGGTGGCGCAGTACATCGTGCTGATCCTGGCTTACACGGTGCCCGCGGTCTTCATCTCGCTGCAGCTCACGGGCAACGCGCTGCCGCAGCTGGGCCTGGGCGGCACCTATTCCGGCTCCGACGTGTCGCTGCTGCAGAAGCTCGACCAGGTCGTCACGGACCTGGGCTTCGGCCAGTACACCACGACCACGGCCGGCAGCACGCTCAACATGTTCATGTACACGCTGTCGCTGATGATCGGCACGGCCGGCCTGCCGCACGTGATCATGCGCTTCTTCACCGTGCCCAAGGTCAAGGACGCCCGTTCCTCGGCGGGCTGGGCGCTGGTCTTCATCGCCATCCTCTACACGACCGCGCCGGCCGTGGCCGCCATGGCCAAGCTCAACCTGCACGGCACCGTCAACACCGCGGTGGCTGCCGGCGGCAACCTCTACGCGCCCGACGCCAGCCTGCGCTATGAGGAGCGTCCGGACTGGATGAAGCGCTGGGAGAAGACCGGCCTGCTGAAGTTCGAGGACAAGAACGGCGACGGCCGCATCCAGTACTACAACGACAAGAGCACCAACGCCGACGCCAAGGCCAAGGCCGCGGAAGCCGGCTGGAAGGGCAACGAGCTCACCGTCAACCCCGACATCATCGTGCTGGCCAACCCCGAGATCGCGCTGCTGCCCAACTGGGTGATCGCGCTGGTGGCTGCCGGCGGCCTGGCCGCGGCGCTGTCCACCGCGGCGGGGCTGCTCATGGCCATCTCCGCGGCCGTCTCGCACGACCTGGTCAAGGGCGTGTTCGCGCCCAACATCAGCGAGAAGAACGAGCTGCTCACGGGCAAGATCTCGATGGCCGTGGCCATCGTGATCGCGGGCTGGCTGGGCCTGAACCCGCCGGGCTTCGCCGCGGGCACCGTGGCACTGGCCTTCGGCATCGCCGCGAGCTCGCTGTTCCCGGCGATCATGATGGGCATCTTCAGCAAGAAGATGAACAAGGAAGGCGCCATCGTCGGCATGCTCGCGGGCCTGTTCGTGACGCTGTTCTACGTGTTCGCGCACAAGGGCATCTTCTTCGTGAAGGGCACGGAGTACGTGGACCTGATCGGCGGGCCCAACAGCTTCTTCGGCATCACGCCGGAGGCCTTCGGTGCCGTGGGCGCGGCGGTGAACTTCGTGGTGGCCTTCGTCGTTGACAAGGTGACCAAGGAGCCGCCGGTGCACATCCAGGCCATGGTCGAGGCCGTGCGCATCCCGCGCGGCGCCAAGGCGGTGGACGGCGCACACTGAGCGCGCCAGCCGCACGCCAGCCCGTGCCGGGCTGGCGCACGCAGCCCCCGATCCCGGCCTCGCGGCCGGGGCTGCATGCGCCGGCCACCGTATGGGGCCCTGCCGGCGCCGCCCGCAGGGCCCCTTTTCATTTGCGGAGTAGTAACCATGGCCTTCGATGTCAGCGTCGTCCTGACGTGGCTCCTCTTCCTCGCGCTGTTCCCGATGGCCTTCTTCTGGCTGCGCCGGGCCTGGCGCATCCTGATGCGGCGCGACTTCTCCGAAGTCGCGCTCAAGCACGGCGAGCCCCCGCCCGAGGCCTGGCGCTGGGCGCCCTACGAAATGGCCATCAACGCCGTGGCCGGCACGGTGGTGGTGTGCGTGATCGTGGCCATCGTCCTGGCGGGCCTGCCCTACGAGAGCTGGACCGCCATCGCGGGCACCACGATCTGGTGCAAGTTCTTCCTCAGCTTCGCGCTGAGCCGGCATGCGCATGCCGCCGCGGCGCGCCGGCGCGCCTGAGCCGGCCGGGCCGCCGCCATGCCCATGCGCGCCACGCTGCTGCATCAGCGCCTGCTGGGGCTGTTCGCGCTGGCGCTGCTGCTGCTGAACTTCCCGCTACTGGCGCTGTGGGACCGCGACGCGCTCGTGCTGGGGCTGCCGCTGTTCCCGCTGGCGCTGTTCGGGCTGTGGGCCCTGCTGATCGCGCTGCTGGCGTGGCTGATGGAGCGGCCCGACTGAGCATGCGCGAGCGCCCCGCCCCGGAGCCCGCGCGATGCTGACGCCCGCGGCCGTGCTGGTCGCCTCGACGGCGTACCTGCTGCTGCTGTTCGCCGTGGCCTGGTGGGGCGACCGGCGCGCGCGCCAGGGCCGCTCGGTGGTGGGCAACGCCTGGGTCTACGCGCTGTCGATGGCGGTGTACTGCACCGCCTGGACCTACTTCGGCAGCGTCGGCCGCGCGGCCTCGGGCGGGGTGTGGTTCCTGCCCATCTACCTGGGCCCGACGCTGGCGATGCTGCTGGCGTGGCTGGTGGTGCGGCGCATGATCCGCACCGCGCGGCTGCACCGCATCACCTCCATCGCCGACTTCGTGGCCAGCCGCTACGGCAAGAGCCCGCTGCTGGCCGGGCTCGTCACGCTGATCTGCGTGGTGGGCATCGTTCCGTACATCGCGCTGCAGCTCAAGGCCATCGCCAGCGGCTACGCCGTGCTGACCCAGGGCGCGGGCGCGCCGGCGGCCGCGCCCGGGCCGTGGTGGCGCGACGGCATGCTGGCCGTGGCGCTGGCGCTGGCGGGCTTCACGATGGTGTTCGGCACGCGGCGCCTGGACAGCACCGAGCGCCACGAGGGCATGGTCGCGGCCATCGCCTTCGAGTCGGTGGTCAAGCTCGTGGCCTTCGTGGCCGTGGGCGTGTTCGTCACCTGGGGCCTGTTCGACGGGCCCGGCGCGCTGTTCGGGCAGGCGCTGGCGCAGCCCGAGCTGCGGGCGCTGCTGGCGCTGTCGCAGCCCGAGCGGCCCTTCGCCTGGGGGCAGTGGTTCGCGCTGACGCTGCTGTCGATGCTGTCGGTGCTGCTGCTGCCGCGCCAGTTCCAGGTGATGGTGGTGGAGAACGTGCACGAGAACCACCTGCGCCGCGCGGCCTGGCTGTTCCCGGCCTACCTGCTGGCCATCAACCTGTTCGTGCTGCCCATCGCGCTGGGCGGGCTCCTGGTGCTGGGCCGCGGCGCCAATGCCGACACCTTCGTGCTGTCGCTGCCGCTGGCCGCGGGGCAGCAGGCGCTGGCGCTGGCGGCCTTCGTCGGCGGGCTCTCGGCGGCCACGGGCATGGTCATCGTCGAGGCCATCGCGGTGTCCACCATGGTGTGCAACGACCTGGTGATGCCGCTGCTGCTGCGGCTGCCGGCGCTGGCGCGGCGCGCCGACCTCACCGGGGTGCTGCTGGCCATCCGCCGCGCCGCCATCGTCGTGGTGCTGCTGCTGGGCTACCTGTACTTCCACCTCGCCGGCGAGGCCTACGCGCTGGTGAGCATCGGGCTCATCAGCTTCGCGGCGGTGGCGCAGTTCGCCCCGGCGCTGCTGGGAGGCATGTACTGGAAGGGCGGCACGCGCCAGGGCGCCGTGGCCGGGCTGCTGGCGGGCTTCGCGCTGTGGGCTTACACGCTGATGCTGCCCTCCATCGCCAAGTCGGGCTGGTGGGACACCGACTTCATCGAGCGCGGGCCGTGGGGGCTGGCGCTGCTGCGGCCCGAGGCGCTGCTGGGCCTCACGGGGCTGGACCCGCTGACGCACTCGCTGTTCTGGAGCCTGCTGGCCAACGCCGGGCTGTTCGTGGCGCTGTCGCTGCTGCGCACGCCCTCGCCGCGCGAGACCAGCCAGGCGCTGCTGTTCGTGGGCGTGTTCGACCGCAGCCGGGCCGTGCAGCCGGTGTTCTGGCGCGGCCGCGCGCAGCTGGCGGACCTGCACGCGCTGGCCGCGCGCTTCCTGGGCGCGGCGCAGGCGCAGCGGCTGTTCGAGGACTACGCCCGGCGCAGCGGCGCCGCGGCCGTCGAGCACATCGAGCCCGACGCGCGGCTGGTGCACTTCGTCGAGACCGAGCTCGCCGGGGCCATCGGCAGCGCCTCCGCGCGCGTGGTGGTGGCCTCGGTGGTGCAGGAAGAGGCGCTGGACATGGACGACGTGCTGCGCATCCTCGACGAGGCCTCGCAGCTGCGCGCCTACTCGCACGCGCTGGAGCGCGCCGGCGCCGAGCTGCGCGCGGCCAACGAGCGGCTGGAGAGCCTGGACCGGCTCAAGGACGACTTCATGTCCTCGGTGACGCACGAGCTGCGCACGCCGCTGACCTCCATCCGCGCGCTGGCCGAGCTGATGCTGGCCGAGCCGGACATGCCCGCGGCGCAGCGCCAGCAGTTCCTGGGGCTGGTGGTGGCGGAGTCGCAGCGCCTGAGCCGCCTGGTCAACCAGGTGCTCGACCTGGCCAAGATCGAGTCGGGCCAGGCGCAGTGGCACGACACCGACGTGGATCTCGTGGCGCTGCTGCGCCAGGCCGCGCAGACCGTGGAGGAGCTGGTGCACGAGCGCGGCGCGCAGCTGGCGCTGGAGCTGCCCGAAGGCGCGCCGCCGCCGCTGCGCGCCGACCCCGACCGGCTGATGCAGGTGCTGCTCAACCTGCTGAGCAACGCGGTCAAGTTCGTGCCCGAAGGGCGCGGGCGCATCGTGCTGCGGCTGCTCAGCGACGCGCACGGCGCCACGGTGGAGGTGCAGGACAACGGCCCGGGCGTGCCGGCGCACCAGCGCGAGCTGGTGTTCGAGAAGTTCCGCCAGGGCGGCGACGCCGCGAACCGGCCGCAGGGCACGGGCCTGGGCCTGCCCATCAGCCGCCAGATCGTGGCGCACTTCGGCGGGCAGCTGGAGCTGCGCCCTGACAACGGTCAAGGCGCGTGCTTCGCCTTCACACTACCGTGGAACCAACCGTCAGCACCACAGACGGCGCCGGGCAAGCACCCAGGGCCGCCGCAGGAGACAAGCCATGACGACCAAGGTCCTCGTCGTTGACGACGAACCCAACATCCTGATCTCGCTGGAGTACCTCATGAAGCGCGAGGGCTACGAGGTGCACGTGGCGCGCGACGGGCTGCAGGCGCTGGAGGTGCTGCGCCGCGAGCGCCCGGCGCTGGTGCTGCTGGACGTGATGATGCCGGGCAAGAACGGCTTCGAGGTCTGCCAGGAGCTGCGCGGCGACGAGGCGCTGCGCGGCACGCGCGTGCTCATGCTCACGGCCAAGGGGCGCGACACCGACGTCGCCAAGGGCCTGGCCATGGGGGCCGACGCCTACGTGACCAAGCCCTTCTCCACGGCCGAGCTGGCGCAGCAGGTGCGCGCGCTGCTGCAGGCACCCGCGCGCGAGGCATGAGGCGCGACCGCCGGCTGCTGGCCGCCACCGCCGCCGCCGCGGGCGCGGCCGCCGCCGGGTTGGCGCTGTTCGCGCTGGGCGGCGGCACGCTGCTGTGGCTGACGCTGGAGCCCGCGCAGCGCCAGGCGCTGGCGGCGCTGCTGGCGCCGCGCTGGCCGCTGCTGCTCATGGCCGCCTGCGCCGTGGCCGGCCTGGCCGCGGCCGCGGCGCAGCCGCTGTACCAGCGCTGGATCGCCGCGCCGGCGCGGCTGCTGGAGCAGGTGCGCCTGCGCCTGGGCACCGAGGTGGAGCACCCGCTGGCGGTCGAGCACGCGACGCCGGCGCTGCAGGGGCTGGCGCAGGCGGTCGACGCGCTCGTGGCGCAGCGCCGGCAGCTGCACAGCGACATCGCGCAGCAGGTGGCGCAGGCCAGCCGCGGCATCGAGCAGGAGCGCAACCGGCTCGCGGCGCTGATGAGCGAGCTCACGCAAAGCGTGGTGGTGTGCAACCTCGACGGCCGCATCCTGCTCTACAACAACCGCGCCCGCATGCAGTTCCGCGCGCTGTCGGACGCGCCGGCGCCGGCCGGCGGCGCCGAGCTCATCGGGCTGGGCCGCTCGATCTACACCGTGTTCGACCGCAAGCTCGTGGCCCATGCGCTGGAGAGCGTGCAGCAGCGGCTGCAGCGCGGCGCGGCGCATCCCAGCGCGCAGTTCGTCACCGTCACGCGCGGCGGCCAGCTGCTGCGCGCGCAGATGGCGCCGGTGCGCGCCGTGGATGGCGCCGGGGAGGCCGACGGCGCTCCGCAGGCCGCGCTCAGCGGCTTCGTGCTGATGCTCGACAACATCACGCAGGAGTACGAGCAGGAGTCGGCCCAGGAGCGGCTGCTGCACGGGCTCACCGAGGGCAGCCGCGGCTCGCTGGCCAACCTGCGCACGGCCGTGGAGATGCTCAGCGACCCCGCGCTCGACGCCGGCATGCGCGAGCGCTTCCTGGGCGTGGCGCGCGACGAGGCCCGGGCCATGTCGCGGCGCATCGATGAGCTCGCCGCGCAGAGCGCCGAGGGCCTGGCCACGCGCTGGCCGCTGGAGGAGATGCTGGGCGAGGACCTGCTGCAGGCGGCGCAGCGCCGCATCGAGGCCCAGACCGGGCTGCGCGCGGGCGTGGAGCCGGTGCAGGGCGCGCCGTGGCTGAAGGTGGACAGCTTCTCGCTGCTGCAGATGCTGGCCTACCTGGCGCAGCGGCTGCACGACGAGTTCGACGTCGGCACGGTGCGGCTGCGCCTGGGCACCGGCCAGGCGCAGCGCGCGCAGCTCGACCTGGTGTGGAGCGGCCCCGGCGTCAGCAGTGCCACCGTGGCGGGCTGGGAGATCGACCCCATGGCCAGCGGCGGCGGCGCCAGCAGCGCGCTGACGGTGCGCGACGTGGTGCAGCGCCACGGCGGCGAGTTCTGGTTCGAGCGCGAGCGCGTGCGCCACGAGGCCTTCTTCCGCGTGCTGCTGCCGCTGGCGCCCGCGGCCGCGTCGCAGCAGACGCTGGAGGCCGCCTTCGTGCACGGGCACAGCCGCCCCGAGTACTACGACTTCGACCTGCTGGCGCACAACGAGGCCGCCAGCGCGCTCGACGAGCGGCGCCTGGTGGAGCTGGCCTACACGGTGTTCGACACCGAGACCACCGGGCTGGACCCGGCCGGCGGCGACGAGATCATCCAGATCGGCGCGGCGCGGCTGGTCAACGGCAAGCTGCTGCGCGGCGAGTGCTTCGAGCAGCTGGTCAACCCGGGGCGCCCCATCCCGCGCGCGACCATCCCCATCCACGGCATCACGCCGGAGATGGTGGCCGCCCAGCCGCGCGTCGCCGAGGTGCTGCGCGCCTTCCACGCCTACGCGCAGGACACGGTGCTGGTGGCCCACAACGCGGCCTTCGACATGCGCTTCCTGCAGCTCAAGGAGAAGGCCAGCGGCGTGCGCTTCGAGCAGCCCGTGCTCGACACGCTGCTGCTGTCGGCGCTGGTGCACCCGCAGCAGGCCTCGCACCGGCTGGAGGACATCGCCGAGCGCTTCGGCGTGCCCGTGATCGGGCGCCACACCGCGCTGGGCGACGCGATGGTGACGGCCGAGGTTTTCCTCAAGCTCGTGCCGCTGCTGGCCGACAGGGGCATCCACACGCTGCGCCAGGCGCGCGAGGCGGCGCAGCAGACCTACTTCGCGCGGCTGAAGTACTGAGCCCAGATCGCTTCAGCCAGTGAAGTATTCCGTTCGCCCTGAGGTATCGAAGGGTGGACGGCCCGCACCTCGGTGCGGGCATCCGAGCCTCTCGGATTCGGCCTTCGATACCTCAGCCGAACCCTGCCCCGGCCGCGGATTCGGCCCGCAAGCGGGCCTCCTACCAACGGCTTGGTGAGTTTTCTCTCAGGCCTGAATCGAAGCTGGAATGAAACGCCCCTGCGCGCCGGTCCGTTTCAGCGATACCGTTGCGCCAGCACGCTTTGCAGCGTCTGCACCACGGCGAAGGCGTCCTTGAGCTGGCTGCGCTCGAAGTTGCTGAGCTCGGACAAGGACAGCATGTTGTCGGCGGCCTGGCCCTGGCGCGTCTGCTGCGCCTGGTGGCGGATGCGCAGCCCGGCCATGAACTCCAGCGCGTCGCGCAGGTCGCGCGCGCTCTGCTCACTGATCTCGCCGCTCTGGGCGGCCACCTCCAGCCGGGCGTAGGTGTTGACCGCCTCATGGCCGCCGGCCAGCGCGTAGATGCGCGCCAGGTCCACGATGGGCACGATGCCGCTGTGCTTGAGGTCCACGGCGTCGCGCAGCTTGCCCGCGCGCACCGTGGCGATGCCGCCGAACAGCGACAGCGGCGGGCGGTGCTTGAGCGCGTTGCCCACCATGTAGGCCAGGAAGATGCGGTTGCCCTGGGTCTGGCGCAGCACTTGCGCACGCAACGAGTCGAGCAGCTCGGCGCGGCCGTGGATGGCGCGCAGGTCGAAGAAGACGCAGGTGAGCATCAGCGCCCGGGGCTCGGGCTCCTCGGTCCAGCGCCGGAAGTACTCGGCCCAGCGCCACTGCGGCTGGCGCCACTCGTCGGTGCGCGCCATCATCTCGCCGGGACAGTGGACGTAGCCGCAGGCGTTGAGCCCGTCGTTGACGAAGGCCGCGAGCGCGCGGAAGTACGCGCCGTGCGCGGCCTCGTCGTAGCGGTCGTCGAGCACCAGGCAGTTGTCCTGGTCGCTGCGCGCGGTCTGCTCGCTGCGTGCCTGCGAGCCCGCGGCCACCCAGGCGTAGTCCACCGGCGCGGGGCCCAGCTGCGCCTCGGCCATCTGCAGCAGCCGCGTCGTGACGGCGTCGGTGACGGCGGTGACGATGTGCCCGGTGCTGCAGGCGCTGGCCTGCGCGGCGGCGAGGTTGCGCTGCAGCGCCTTGACGCGGCCCGCCACCTCCACCAGGCCCTGCAGCGTCGTCTGCTTGTGCACCTCGCCGGCCAGGTACACCGCCGAGGTGCTGTGCTGCTCGGTGATGTCGGTGGCGGTGAGCATGCCCACCACGCGCGTGCCGTCGAGCACGGGCACGTGGTGGATGTTGTGGCGCGCCATGAGCAGCAGCGCCTCGAAGGCCGGCTGCGCGACGTCCACGGCCAGCGGCGCGACGGTGGCGACGCGGTGCACCGGCTCCTGCGGGTCCAGCCCGGCCGCGAGCACGCGGTTGCGCAGGTCGCGGTCCGTCACCAGGCCGAACAGGTGCTCCTGCTCCAGCAGCAGCACCGAGGACACGCGCTCGTCGCGCATGGTCTGCGCCGCCTGCAGGATGCTAGCGTGCGGCGCCAGCGTCACCGGCGCGCGCTTGAGCAGCCCGCGCACCGGCTGCGCCATCAGGCCCAGGTGCGGGTCGCTGCCGCGCTCGGCGGCGCTGCCGCCGGCGCCGTTGCCGGCCGGCGGCGGCGCCAGGAACAGCGCCATGGCCGGGTGCTCGGCGCACAGCTGCGCCACGTCCGCCGCGGGCAGGAAGGCGATGTCGGTGCGCTCGCGGGCCACGGCCGTCCAGCCCTGGGGCTCGCCGCGCGGCAGCGCCCCGGCGCCGAAGAGCTCGCCGCCCTCCAGCGTCGCCACGTCGGCCGCGCCGCCCTCGCGCAGCAGCGCCACGCGCCCGCACAGCACCCAGCCCAGGCGGCGGCCCAGCGCCGCATCCGCCGCCACGCGCTCCCCGGCCTCGAAGCGCCGGCATGCCAGGCGCCGCGCCAGCCGCGCCTGCGAGGCCGCGTCCAGCAGCGAGAACACGCGATGGCGGCCCAGCAGTTCGCTCAGGCTCGGCTCGGGCAGGCAGGCGCTGGGCATGGTGATACGCATCGGCAGTGGCAACTGCCGCCAAGTCTGGCCGAAATCCCGAGCACCATGCGCGCTGGCCGCGGATGGTTTGATGGTCAACAACCTCGGCCTGCGGCCACGCACGTCCCGCACCCGGCCGGCACCTTTCCTGACGGCCCGCTGACATACCACTGACGATCGCCTGACGCCTCGGGATGAACCCGTAGGGCCGGGTTTTTGTAAGAGCTTGGTCAGACGCCCTGCTGAAACTGGTCCTCGCCGAATGCCGCGCCTTGCGTGGTGCGGCATTCCCAGACACCGACATCCCGCACAGGAGAGCAAGACATGGCAACTGCCGTCGGAAGTGCACCGGCCCGATCCAGGCCGGCGGAGACAAAGATCGACCCCGTGGTGGCCCGCATCCAGGCCAACCCCAAGTATCACGAGCTCAAGAACAAGCGCAGCAGCTTCGGCTGGATGCTCACGATCCTGATGCTGGTCGTGTACTACGGGTTCATCGCGCTGATCGCGTTCAACAAGCCCTTCCTGGCCACGCCACTGGGCCAGGGCGTCACGACGCTGGGCATCCCGCTGGGCATGGGCGTGATCGTCTTCACCATCGCCATCACCGGCTTCTACGTGCGCCGCGCCAACAGCGAGTTCGACGCGCTGACGGCTGAAATCCTGAAGGACGCCGCCAAATGAGCAGCAAGCATCTCAAGAGCCTGGCCGCGCTGGCGGCCCTGGGCACCGCCGGCGCCGCGCTGGCCGCCGGCGCCGACATGGGCAGCACGGCCAAGCAGGCGACCAACTGGACCGCCATCGCCATGTTCGCGCTGTTCGTGGCCGGCACGCTCTGGATCACGAAGTGGGCCGCGGCCAAGACGCGCTCGGCCGCTGACTTCTACACCGGCGGCGGCGGCATCACCGGCTTCCAGAACGGCCTGGCGATCGCGGGCGACTACATGTCCGCCGCCTCGTTCCTGGGCATCTCCGCGGCCGTGATGGCCTCGGGCTTCGACGGCCTGATCTTCTCGATCGGCTTCCTGGTGGGCTGGCCCATCATCACGTTCCTGATGGCCGAGCGGCTGCGCAACCTGGGCAAGTTCACCTTTGCCGACGTGGCCGGCTACCGCTTCCAGCAGACCCCCATCCGCGCCTTCGCCGCCTCCGGCACGCTGGTGGTGGTGGCCTTCTACCTGATCGCGCAGATGGTCGGCGCCGGCCAGCTCATCAAGCTGCTGTTCGGCCTGGAGTACTGGCTGGCCGTGGTGATCGTGGGCGCGCTGATGATGATCTACGTGCTCTTCGGCGGCATGACGGCCACGACCTGGGTGCAGATCATCAAGGCCGTGCTGCTGCTGTCCGGCGTGAGCTTCATGGCCTTCATGGTGCTGGCGCAGTTCAACTTCAGCCCCGAGGCGCTGTTCGCCAAGGGCGTGAGCGTGAAGACGGCCATCGCCGTCGTCGCGGGCAAGACGCCTGAAGAGGCGGCTGCCACCGGCCTGTCCATCATGGGCCCGGGCGGCTTCATCAAGGACCCGATCTCGGCCATCAGCTTCGGCATGGCGCTGATGTTCGGCACCGCCGGCCTGCCCCACATCCTCATGCGCTTCTTCACCGTGCCCGACGCGAAGGAAGCCCGCAAGAGCGTGTTCTGGGCCACGACCTGGATCGGCTACTTCTACATCCTGATCTTCATCATCGGCTTCGGCGCCATCACCCTGGTGCTGACCAACCCCGACATGGCCGACACGGCCAAGGGCGTGATCAAGGGCGGCGCGGGCACGGCCAACATGGCTGCGGTGCTGGTGGCCAAGACGGTCGGCGGCGACGTGTTCTACGGCTTCATCTCGGCCGTGGCCTTCGCCACCATCCTGGCCGTGGTCGCGGGCCTGACGCTCTCGGGCGCCTCGGCCGTCTCGCACGACCTCTACGCCACCGTGTTCAAGAAGGGCAAGGCCGACAGCGCCGCCGAGCTGCGCGTCTCGCGCATCACGACGCTGGCCCTGGGCGTCATCGCCGTGGTGCTGGGCATCGCCTTCGAGAAGCAGAACATCGCCTTCATGGTCAGCCTGGCCTTCGCCATCGCGGCGTCCGCCAACTTCCCCGTGCTCTTCATGAGCGTGCTGTGGAAGGACTGCACCACCAAGGGCGCCGTCGTCGGCGGCTTCCTGGGCCTGATCAGCTCCGTGGCCCTCACGGTGGTGTCGCCCTCGGTGTGGGAAGTCACGCTGGGCAACCCCAAGGGCTCGGCCTGGTTCCCCTACAGCTCGCCGGCGCTGTTCTCGATGACCATCGCCTTCGTGGGCATCTGGCTGGTCTCGATCCTGGACCGCAGCGCGCAAGCCGCCAAGGAGCGCGCCGACTTCCCGGCGCAGCAGGTGCGCTCGGAGACGGGCCTGGGTGCCGCCGGCGCCTCCGGTCACTGATCGGCTGCAATCCACCACCGGGCGGGCCGCAACGGCCCTGCCCACTGCCACAAAGGCCGGGGTTTCCCCGGCCTTTTTTCATGGCGCGACCTCAGCGTGCCGGCCGTGAACACGGATGTGGCCACAGGGATCCGGCCGTTGCTGCACGCTTTTCCCGGCATCGGCAAGAAAGTGACAAAGGGCGTCACGAGGTTTTGCATTGCAGCAATAGACAATTAATCGTGACCTATGTCTCAATATGAATCCAAGGGATCGCCCCGGACTGCAGTGATGGGCAACGCGTCCGAAAAAGCGTAATGCCCGTCCGGGAAGTAGAGGAATTCATGCCGAGCGTCGAGGGGAAGGCCTTCCCGTCCGCAGCCATCGAGCCGCCATCGCCGCTGCCGCGCCTGCCTCAGCAGGCCCAGCAGGCGCTGCTGCGGCACGTCGCCGGCACGCGCGCGCTGCTGGCGCTCAGCGCCGGGCTGGCGCTGCTGCCGGCCATGCACGGCCCGGCCCCGGTGCTGCTGCTGGCCTACGCCTTCGCCGCGGTGGTGCTGGTGTCGCTGACGCTGCGCGGCTGGCCGCAGACGCAGTGGCGGCTGTGGCTGTGGCTCGACGCGCTGGTGGTGCTGCTGGCCAGCGCGATGCTGACCCCGTCGCTGGCCGCGCTGGCCGCGCTGCCCGTGGTGGCGCTGGCGTTGCTCTGGGGCCTGCGCTCGGCGGCCTGGCTGGCGCTGGCCTGCTGCGCCGCGCTGTCGCTGCTGCCGACTGCCGGCGGGGCGATGGCGCTGGTGACACCGCTGCTGCTGGCGCTCAGCCCGGCCGCGGCGCTGCTGGCGCGCCCCGGCACGGCGCGGCGCGAGCGCCAGCGGCTCGCGGCCGAGTTCACCGCGCAGGCCGACCCGCGTCACGGCCTGCGCCACCAGGTGGAGGTGCTGCTGGAACTGCTGGGCCGCTATTTCGGCCTGGAACAGGCGCTGCTGGACCTGCCGGGACCCGAGCCCCGGGTGTTCTGCTGGACGCGCATGGTGGGTGTGCACGTGCTCGAAGGCGAATTGCTGGGGCATTGGCAGGCGCAGCGCCGGGTGCTGCCCGCCGGCCTGGGCTGCCTGGTCAGCGCCGAGCCGCTGGTGTCGGTGCGTGCCTTCGACCCGGCCAGCGGCGCACCCGGCGCGGCGCTGCACCCGGGCGCCTGCCGCACGCTGCTGGGCGCGGGCTTGCAAAGCCTGTGGACGCCGCTGCACAGCTACGGCCGCACCCAGGGCCAGCTGTGCCTGGTGCGCGCCGAGCCGCCGTTCGGCGTGGCCGAGCTGCGCTGGCTGCATGCGCTCATGCAGGAGCTGCTGCCGCTGCTCGAGCGCGCCGACCTGCTGGAGCAGCTGCAGGACGAGACCACCGCGCGCGAGCGCGAGCGCATCGGGCGCGACCTGCACGACAGCGCGGTGCAGCCGTACCTGGGGCTGAAGTACGGGCTGGAGGCGCTGGCGCGCGTGGCCGGGCCCGACAACCCCGTGAGCCCGCAGATCGCGCAGCTGGTGCAGATGACCAACGACGAGCTGCAGGCGCTGCGCGACGTCGTCAGCGGGCTGCGCCGCGGCCAGGACCCGGCTGCGCCCGCGGGCGCGCTGGCGGCGCTGCAGCGCCAGGCGCAGCGCTTCGAATCGCTCTACGGGCTCAAGGTCGAGGTGCAGCTGCCGGCGCAGGCGCCGCCGCTGCACGGCAGCCTGGCCAAGGCGCTGCTGCACCTGTTCAACGAGGCGCTGACCAACGTGCGCCGCCATACCCAGGCCAGCAGCGTCACCGTGCAGTTCGACGTGCAGCCCGAGCGGCTGTGCATGCGGCTGCGCAACGACCGCGGCGGGGCCGCGGCGCCCGCCCCCTTCACGCCGCGCTCGCTGTCCGAGCGGGCGCGCGAATTCGGCGGCCAGGTCCGGGTGAGTCACCCGCCGGGCTGCACCGAGGTGGCCATCGAGCTGCCGCTGACAGGAACCACCGCATGAACACCAAAAGCAACATCCAGCCCATCCGCGTGCTGCTGGCCGACGACCATGCCGTGGTGCTGTGGGGATTGCGCCAGCTCATCGACAGCGCGCGCCCGCGCATGAGCGTCGTGGGCACGGCCAGCAGCCGGCGCGAGCTGCTGGCGCACCCGGCGCTGGCCGACACCGACGTGCTGCTGCTGGACCTGGGGCTGCCCGACGGCGACGCGCTGGAGTGCATCCGCAAGGTCACGGCCGCGGGCATCCGCGTGGTGGTGCTCACCGGCAACCTCAACGCCGCGCAGCACCTGGAGGCGGTGATGCAGGGCGCGCGCGGCGTGGTGCTCAAGTCGCACTCGCCCGACCTGCTGCTGCGCGCCATCGAGTGCGTGCACGCCGGCGAGGTGTGGGTCGAGCGCGCGCTCATGGCGCAGGTGCTGGGCAGCGTCTCCAGCGGGCCGGCGGCCGCGCCCGCGCCGGCGCGCGGCGACGAGACCGCGCAGCGCATCGCCTCGCTCACCCCGAAGGAGCGCCAGGTGGTGGCCGCGGTGGTGCAGCACCGCCGCGCCAAGGGGCTGGTAGTGGCCGAGACGCTGGGCATGAGCGAGCACACGCTGCGCAACCACCTCACCGTGATCTACAGCAAGCTCGCGCTGCACGGGCGACTCGACCTGTACGCCTTCGCGCTGGAGAACGGGCTGGCCACGCCGCCCGCGGGGCTGCCCCTGAAGGACCTCGACCCGGCCTGAGGCCGCGCCCGGTGCCCGGGGCACCGGTACAAAAATCCCCCTCCAGAGCGGGCGCCGCTGCCCTGTGACGGCGGCCCATGCCCTCCCTACCCTGTGGGGCATGGAAACCTTCCCACCCGCGCCCAGCCCCGCCGGCCTGTCCGCGCAGCCCCCTTGCGCCTCGGTACTGGTGGTGGACGACCACCCCGGCGTGCGCACCGGGCTGACGCTGCTCATCGACACCGAGCGCCCGCGGCTGTGCAGCGCCGGCGCGGCCGCCAGCGCCGCCCAGGCGCTGGAGATGGCGCGGCGGCTGCGCCCGGCGCTGGTGCTGCTCGACGTGGACCTGGCTGGCGAGGACGGCCTGGCGCTGATCGCGCCGATGCGCCGCGACACGGGCTGCGCCGTGGTGGTGCTCAGCAGCGCGGCCACGCCGGGCGTGCGCGCACGCGCGCTGGCCCTGGGCGCCCACGCCTGCCTGTGCAAGACCGTCCCCGCGGCCGAGCTGCTGGAGTGCCTGCGCGCGGCCGCACCTGCGAACGTGGGGGGTGAATTGTCCTGCCCGAAAAGGAGCGAACACCCGGTTGCACCGGGACGCTCCTCCGATGGCGCCAGCCGGGCCCAGGCCTAGATTCGCTCCCATGGCAACGCGATACACACCGCCCCGGACGCAGCGGCCCCACAGCGGGACGCGCGCCCGGCCAGCGTGACGGCAGCCGTCAACTCGCGGACACCACCAAGCAGTACCTGAAACCGCCGTGTGTGCGGTTGCAGTCTCAACCTGGGTCCAGCCCGGCCGGGCTGGAGATGAAGCCGGCAACGGCGCGTCATGCAACTGAAGGGAAACACCATGGAACTCATCCGCCACATCAAGGACTTCGCCCGCGAGGAAGACGGCGTCGCCGCCATCGAGTACGCGCTGGTGGCCTCGCTCATCGCGCTGGCCGCCGTCACGGCCATGTCGGGCCTGGGCACCAAGCTCGGCCAGTTCTTCACCGCCATCGGCAACAAGCTGGTGACGACCTGAGCGTCTCGCCCCGCTGCGCCCCGCACCGCCAGTCACGCTGCATCACTCCAGCAACCGCCAAGGACAGACCATGAACCTGATCAACCGCATCCAGGACTTCGCCCGCGAGGAAGACGGCGTCGCCGCCATCGAGTACGCGCTGGTGGCTTCGCTCATCGCGCTGGCCGCCGTCACGGCCATGTCGGGCCTGGGCACCAAGCTCGGCCAGTTCTTCACCGCCATCGGCAACAAGCTGGTGACGACCTGATCGCTGCGCCGAATCCGCAGACGACCCAGCGTTCCTTCAGCAACCGTCAAGGACAGACCATGAACCTGATCAACCGCATCCAGGACTTCGCCCGCGAGGAAGACGGCGTCGCCGCCATCGAGTACGCGCTGGTGGCCTCGCTCATCGCGCTGGCCGCCGTCACGGCCATGTCGGGCCTGGGCACCAAGCTTGGCCAGTTCTTCACCGCCATCGGCAACAAGCTGGTGACGACCTGATCGCTGCGCCGAATCCGCAGGCAACCCTGCATTCCTTCAGCAACCGCCAAGGACAGACCATGAACCTGATCAACCGCATCCAGGACTTCGCCCGCGAGGAAGACGGCGTCGCCGCCATCGAGTACGCGCTCATCGCCTCGCTCATCGCGCTGGCCGCCGTCACGGCGATGTCGGGCCTGGGCACCAAGCTCGGCCAGATGTTCACCGCCATCGGCAACAAGCTCGTCACCACCTGAGCCAGCCCTCGCGTTCGCGCACCTGGCCATCCGTCACGGCGAATGGCCAGGCTCCAGGTCCCGCAGTTTCTGCCGTGAAGTTAATGAACCAACGCATTGCCATCGACAAGGAAACACCATGAACACGATTCACCTGATCAAGCGTTTCGTCCGCGAGGAAGACGGCGTCGCCGCCATCGAGTACGCGCTGGTGGCCTCGCTCATCGCGCTGGCCGCCGTCACGGCCATGTCGGACCTGGGCACCAAGCTCGGCCAGATGTTCACCGCCATCGGCAACAAGCTCGTCACCACCTGATCAAACGGCCCGTACCGCCCGCGGCCAGGACCTGACCCGCCGCCGCTGGCTGCAACCCCTTCCGCCCGCACCACGCCATCCGCCGTCCTGAACCCGATCGCCATGAACCTGCAACTGCTGTCGCTGCTGATCGTCTCGGGGCTGCTGCTGGGCGCCACCGTCACCGACCTGCGCTCCCGGCGCATTCCCAACACCCTGGTGCTGTACGGCTCGGCGCTGGGGCTGTGTTTCCAGGCGCTGGCCCCGGCCTCTGGCGCCGGCCTGTTTCCCGGCAGCGAGCCGGGCCTGCTCGCGGGGCTGCTCGGCGGCCTCACCGGCCTGGGGCTGTTGCTGCCGCTGTACCTGCTGCGCGTCATGGGCGCGGGCGACGTCAAGCTCGTGGCCATGACCGGCGTGTGGCTGGGCGTGGACAACGTCTGGCACGCCACGCTGTGCACGCTGCTGGCCGGCGGGGTGCTGGCGGTGGTGGTGGCGCTGGCCAGCGGCGCGCTGCGCCAGGCCGTGCACAACACGATGCGCGTCGTGCACTCGGCGCTGCTGCGCGGCGCCAGCGCCGGGATGCTGGTGCAGGCACCGGTACAGACCACCGGGCGGCTGCCCTACGCGGTGGCCATCGCCACCGGCACCGGCGTCGAGATGGCGCGGCTGCTGGCGGCCTGAACGCCATCCACTGGAGCTTGCCATGTCCGCCTTGCCTTCCTCAACGAACGATCGGGCCGCGGGCCCGGGCGGCGCGCTGCCGCCGGCGCCGCAGCGTGCCCAGGACACCGGGCTGCCGCCGATGCTGCTCAACGAGCTGGTGCTCAAGGCCATGCAGCAGCACGGCCTGCGCTCGCTGCGCGAGCTCTGCGCCCACCTCAAGCTCGGCGCGCTGCTGCTGGAGTCGCTGCTGGGCCAGCTGCGTCGCGAGGCGCTGGTGGAAGTGCAGCACCGCGGCGCGCTGGCCGGCGACGTCAGCTACGCGCTCACGCAGGCCGGCCACCGGCGCGCCGACGAGGCCCTGGTGCACAACCTCTACTGCGGCGCCGCGCCGGTGCCGCTGCATGCCTACGTGGAGCGCGTGCAGGCGCAGAGCGTGCGCGACATGGGGCTCACGCGCGAGCGCTTCGAGCAGGCCATGGCCCCGGTGGTGATGCGCCGCGAGTTGCGCGACCAGCTGGGCGCGGCCATGAACTCGCGCCGCGCCAAGCTGCTCTACGGCCCGCCCGGCGCGGGCAAGACCTTCCTGTGCGAGCGCATGGCCTCGCTGCTGCAGGGCGCCGTGGCGGTGCCGTACGCGGTGGAGGTGCACGGCGAGATCATCAACGTGTTCGACCCGCTGGTGCACCGCGCGCTGCCCGCGGCCGCGCAGGACTGCGCCGGGCTCTACGACACGCACCGCGACGACGCGCGCTGGGTGCTGTGCGAGCGCCCGGTGGTCATCACCGGCGGCGAGCTCACGCTGGAGATGCTCGACCTGGTGTTCGACCCGCGCTCGGGCTTCTACCACGCGCCGCCGCACTTCAAGGCCAACAACGGGCTGCTGCTGGTGGACGACCTCGGGCGCCAGATCGTCACGCCGCGCCAGCTGCTCAACCGCTGGATCATGCCCATGGAGCAGCACCACGACTACCTCACGCTGCGCAACGGCATCAAGTTCCGCATTCCCTTCGACAGCCTGCTGTTCTTCTCGACCAACCTGCGTCCCGAGGAGCTTGGCGACGAGGCCTTCCTGCGCCGCATCGGCTACAAGATCTTCGTCGGCCCGGTGCCGCCCGAGGACTACCGCCACATCCTGCGCCAGAGCTGCGAGCAGTACGGCGTGCCCTACGACGAAGCGGCCTTCGAGCAGCTGCTCAACGAGATGCACCAGCCCGAGGGCCGGCCGCTGATGCCGTGCTACCCGCGCGACCTGGTCAGCCAGATCGTTGACTTTGCAAACTACAACGGCCTCAAGCCCGAGCTCAGCCCCAGGCTGATGAAGTGGGCCTGGGGCAACTATTTCGCCAACAGCGCGGTGTGGGCCTGAGCCGGCACCGCCAAACCTGAGCGCACACGGGAGGACTTGACATGGGCGGCGGCAAGCGAGGATTGACGATGCTGGCGGTGGCACTCATCGCGGGGCTGCTGGCGGCGCTGTCCGCGGCGCGCTGGCTGGGCAGCCAGTCGGGCAACGTGGGCAGGATCGCCGTGGCGGCGCAGGACGTGGAGATCGGCGCGCGCATCGGTGCCGACGCGGTCAAGCTCGTGGAGTGGCCCAAGGGCAGCGAGCCGCCGGGCGCCTTCGACGACCTCGCCAAGGTGCAGGGGCGCGTGGCGCGCACCGCGCTCACGCGCGGCGAGCCGGTGCTCGAAGCCAAGCTCGCGCCCGTGGGCACCAAGGGCGGGCTCTCGGCGGTGGTGGTCGAGGGCAAGCGCGCCATGACCGTGCGCGTCAACGACGTCATCGGCGTGGCCGGCTTCGCGCTGCCGGGCAACTACGTCGACATCATGGTCAACACGCAGAACAAGGACAAGGCCGGCTCGCAGGTCAGCGAGCAGGACAAGGCCATCAGCAAGATCGTGCTGGAGCGCATCCTGGTGCTGGCCGTGGCGCAGGAGGCCAACCGCGACGAGACCAAGCCCAAGGTCGTCAACGCCGTGACGCTGGAGGTTACGCCCGAGCAGGCCGAGATGCTCGACCTCGCGCGCAGCGTGGGCACGCTGTCGCTGGTGCTGCGCAACCAGGTCGATCCGCAGCCCGGGGGCACCGGCGGCGCCACCAAGGACTCGCTGCTGCAGGTCGTCTCCACCGTGGAGCCGCCCGCGGCGCCGGCGCCGCGCGCGCAGCAGCCCGCGGTCCGCCACAGGCCCGTGGCCACAGCCGCCGCGGCGCCCGCGCGGCACTGCGTCGAAGTCATCCGCGGCACGACTCGCACCAACGAATGCTTCTGATGAACCAGCCTCACCGTCGTATGCGCATCACCTTCCAGACCCTCTTCGCGCGGCGCCTGCCGGGGCCGGGCCGCGCCGCGCCGGCGACGCTGGCGGCGCTGATGCTGCTGGGCACGCTGGCGCCGGCCGTGCCGGGCATGGCCGCGGCACCGGCCCCCGGCGCCAGCGCCGGTGCCGCCGGTGCCGGGCCGTCGTGCAGCCGCGTCGAGATCGCACCGCCGGTGCAGGTCACCGCGGGCAAGTCCACGGTGATCCGGCCCGCGGGCGCCATCCGGCGCGTGCTGCTGGGCAATGCCGAGGGATCGCGCGCCGTGGCGCCGCGCCCGGCGGCGCCGGCCTCGGGCGCGGCCGCCGGCACGCCGGCGCCGGCCGACGACTCGGCGCAGCGCCCGGGCGTGGCCGACATCGACGTGCTGCTGCTGGGCCCCACCGAGGTCTACGTGCTGGGCAAGTCGCTGGGCACGACCAACCTGGTGCTGCTGGAGCAGTCCGGGCGCTGCACGGCGGTGGACGTGGTGGTGAGCATGGACACCAGCGGGCTGCAGGCGATGCTCACGCAACTGCTGCCCGAGGAGAAGAACATCCGCGTGAGCGCCGCCTACGACGCCGTGGTGCTCTCCGGCACGGTCAGCGACTCCATCACGCTGTCGCACGTCAACGAGATCACCAACGCCTACGTGCGCGGCCCGGGCATCGGCGGCTCGCTCAACGGGCTTTCCGCCGTGGCCGGCATCAACCCGCGCATCGTCAACATGCTCAGCGTCAACGCGCCGCAGCAGGTGATGCTCGAAGTCAAGGTGGCGGAGATCTCCAAGTCGGTGCTCGACAAGTTCGGCACGAGCATCGCCGCCTCGCGCACCAAGGGCGACTGGACCTACAGCTTCCTCACCAACTTCCTCAGCGGCGGCGGCGCTGCGGCCGGGGCGGCCAAGCCCATCAACGGCTCCAGCGTGGTGCTGGACGCGCAAAAGGACGACGGCCTGATCAAGATCCTGGCCGAGCCCACCGTGATGGCCATCAGCGGCCAGAAGGGCCACTTCCTGGCCGGCGGCAAGATCTTCATCCCCGTGGCCGTGGACAACGGCAGCAGCGGCCGCACCATCACGCTGGAGGAAAAGGAGTTCGGCGTCTCGGTGAACTTCCTGCCCACGGTGCTCAGCGGCGGGCGCATCAACCTGGAGGTGTCCTCCGAGGTGTCGGAGCTCAACCGCGAGGGCGTGGGGCTGACCGTGCCGGGCAGCAGCGGCCTGGCCGTGCTGCCCTCGTTCACCTCGCGCCGCGCCCGCACCACGGTGCAGCTCGCCGACGGCCAGAGCTTCGCCATCGGCGGGCTGATCAAGAACAACAGCACCAACAGCATCCGCGCCCTGCCCGGCCTGGGCGAGATCCCGATCCTGGGCGCGCTGTTTCGCAGCACGCAGTTCCAGACCGACCAGTCGGAGCTGCTGTTCGTGATCACGCCGCGCCTGGTCAAGCCGCTGCCCTCGGGCTACGCGCTGCCGACCGACCAGTTCGTGCCGCCCAGCCGCGCCGAGCTGCACCTGCTGGGCCGGCTCGAAGGCCAGCGCACCGCCCAGGACGGCGAGGCGGCGGCGACCCAGGCTGCACCCAGCGCCGCTGCCGCCCCCGGCTTCCAGGTCAAGTGAAGGAGAAGCGCACCATGAAGACGACTCTGGCCCTGCTGGCGCTGGTGCTGGCCGGCTGCAGCTCCACGCCCGACTGGGATGCCCGGCTGGGCCACAGCAGCCGCCAGGCGCGCGCCGCGCAACTCATCGACCCGGCGGCATCGAGCCGCACGCCGCCGCCGGCCACCGTGGACGGCAAGGCCGTGGCCGGCTCGCTGCGCGACTACGCCGACACCTTCGACTACGTCGAGCGGCCGCCGCGCACCCTGCTGCCGCAACGCATCAACCCGCGCTGAGACCAGGAGCCGCACATGCAGGCGCACCGCAACTTCCGCTCGCGGCGCCGCGCCCGGCAGCAGGGCGCGGTGGCCGTCATGTTCGCGCTGGCGCTGGTGGTGCTCATGGGCTTTGCCGGGCTGGCGCTCGACGGCGCACGGCTCTACGTCAACCGGGCCGAGCTGCAGAACGCCGCCGATGCCTGCGCGCTGGCGGTGGCGCAGGAGCTGCCGTCGTCGGGCAACACCACGCTGGCGCTGCGCCAGCGCGCCCGCGACGCCGGCCTGCGCGTGGCCACGCGCAACCGCATCGACTTCCAGCAGCAGGCGCTCACGGATGCGGACGTGACGGTCGAGTTCTCCAGGAGCGCCACCGGCAACCCCTGGCTGGCAGCGGATGCCGCGCCCGCGGATGCGCGCTTCGCGCGCTGCAAGGTGGCACCAAGCGCCGTGACGCTGTGGTTCATGCCGGTGCTGGGTCAGGGCAGCGCCCAGGTCAACGCGCTGGCCGGCGCCACGCGCGACATCAGCGGCAACAACTGCGCAGCCCGGCCGCCCGACAACTGCACCACCGTGGCCAGCCTGGTGAGGTGAGGAACCATTCCATGAAGGCACTGCATTTCCCCCGCTCCCGTGCGCGCCGCCGCGACCAGCGCGGCGTGGCCACCGTGGAGCTCGCGCTGGTGCTCATGCCGCTGGTGCTGCTGCTGGCAGCCACGGCCGACCTGGGCCGCGCCTTCTACACCTACAGCACGCTGACCAGCAGCACGCGCAACGCCACGCGCTTCCTGGCGCTGTCCAATCCGCTCGACGACACGGCCAAGGATCGCGCCCGCAACCTGGTGCGCTACGGCAACATCCACGGCACCGGCACCCTGCTGGTGTCGAACCTGAGTGCCGACAAGATCGAGATCTGCACTAGGAGCACCTGCGGCGACCACGACGCCGTGGCCACCGGCTCCGGCACGGTGAACCTGGTGTCGGTGCGCATCAGCGGCTACGTCTACACCTCGCTCTTCAGCGCCGTGCTGCCGGCCCAACTGGCCTTCAGCACGATCAACATGACGATGAGGTCCCACCCATGCTGCTGATGAGTCGTGGCGGTTGCCGCAGGGCGCGCCAGCGCGGCGCGATGGCGGTGGAGTTCGGCCTGGGCGCCTTCCTGCTGTGCACGGCGCTGCTGGGCGCCATCGAGGTGTCGCGGCTGCTGTGGGTCTGGAATGCCGGGGCCGAGGCCACGCGGCTGGGCGCGCGGCTGGCGGCGGTGTGCAGCCCGGACGAGAACCGCATCAAGACGCGCATGCTGGCGCAGCTGCCGCCCGGGATCGTGACCACCAACATCTCGCTGACCTACTCCAACCCCGGCGGCGGCGGGGGCGCGTGCAACGCCAACAACTGCCGCTTCGTGAGCGTCGAGCTGCAGGGCTACACGCACCAGCTGCTGATGCCGCTGCCGACCTCGCTGGGCGCCATTGCGATGCCCTCGTTCACGACCACGGTGCCGCGCGAAGTCATGGACAGCGGCAACTCGCCGGAATGCTCCTCGTGACCCGACCGACCTCCCCCATGCAGGAAACGCCATGAAGATCAAGGTCATCTCCCCTCTCGCACAACGCGCCGAACAGGTCGCCCGGCTGCTGGGCGAAGGCGACTCCAGCCTGGAAGTGCTCAGTGCCGCGGCCGAGCCGCATGCGCTGGCCGAAGCCGTCAACGGCAGCCGGCCCGCGCTGGTGGTGGTGGACGGCGTGAACGCGCCGGCGCTGCCGGCCATCGGCCGCTTCACGGCCGAGCACCCGCAGATCGAGATGCTGGTGCTCTCGGCCGAGCAGTCGCCGGCGTTCCTGATGCAGGCCATGCAGTCCGGCGTGCGCGAGGTGCTGCCCGCCGGCGCCGACGCCGCGGCGCTGCGCGCGGCCGTGCAGCGCGCGGCACGCCGCCACGCGCCGCCGGCGGTGCAGCAAAGCCGCGTGGCGGCCTTCATCGGCTGCCGCGGCGGCAACGGCGCCAGCGTGCTGGCGGCCAACCTGGCGCAGCGCCTGGCCGCCGGCGGCACGCAGCGCGTGGCGCTCATCGACCTGGACCTGCACGGCGGCAACGCGCTGCTGCTGCTGAGCAGCCAGCATGCGGCCAGCGACGTGGCCGAGGTGGCGCGCAACGTGCAGCGGCTCGACGCGGAGCTGCTGCGCGCGGCCATGGTGTCGCTGTCGGAGACGCTGCACGTGCTGCCCGCGCCCGAGGACGTGGCGCAGGCCCTGGAGGTCAAGGCCGAGCACGTGCAGGCCATCGTGCGCCAGGCACGCCAGATGTTCGACTGCGTGGTGCTGGACCTGGGCGGGCGCATCGACGCGCTAAGCCTGCCCGCGCTGGACCAGGCCACGCACGTGTTCCCGGTGCTGCAGCTGTACCTGCCGCAGCTGCGCGACGCGCGGCGCATGCGCGCCACGCTGCAGTCGGTGGACGTGCCGCAGCACAAGCTGTGCTGGATCGTCAACCGCTACCAGAAGAACAGCGAGCTGCCGCTGCAGGCGCTGACGCAGGTGCTCGGCGGCGACCCGGTGCACACGGTGCCCAACCACTACGCCAGCGTGAACGCGGCCGTGAACCAGGGCCACCCCATCGCGCCCGGCAGCCCCGTGACGCGCGCGCTCGACGGGCTGGCGCAGCGCCTGGCGCCGCAGGAAGCCGCGCCGCCCAGGGAGCAGCGCTGGTTCGCGCAGTGGTTCGCCCGGGCCTGAAGACCCGGCCAGGACCAAGACCAAGGAAGAGGGAGAGGACCAGACCATGAACCTGCGACAGCAACTCGTGACCGGGCCGGGCATCGACGCCCCGGCGATGGGCGGGTCCGAGCCCGGCGGGCGCGACCTGCACGCCTACCAGCGCATGAAGTCGCAGGTGCACCAGCGGCTGCTGGAGCGGCTGGACCTGCACGCGCTCGAAGGCATGGCGCCGGAGCGGCTGCGCCAGGAGCTCGGCGCGCTCGTGGAGCGGCTGCTGGGCGAGGAAAACCTGGTGCTCAACGCCGCGGAGCGGCGCACCCTGGTGCGCGACATCCAGCACGAGATGCTGGGGCTGGGACCGCTGGAGCCGCTGCTGGCCGACCCCACCGTCTCCGACATCCTCGTCAACGGCCCGCGCCAGGTCTGGGTCGAGCGCCGCGGCAAGCTCAGCCTCACCGACGTGGTCTTCGCCGACGACGACCACCTGATGAAGATCGTGGACAAGATCGTCTCGCGCGTGGGACGCCGCGTCGACGAGCTCAGCCCCATGGCCGACGCGCGGCTGCCCGACGGCTCGCGCGTGAACGTGATCATCCCGCCGCTGGCGCTGGACGGGGCGCAGATGTCGATCCGGCGCTTCGCGGTGGTGCCGCTGACCATCGACAACCTGGTCGAGTACAAGACGCTCACGCCGGGCATGGCGCAGCTGCTGCAGGCGCTGGCCACGGCCGAGGTCAACCTGCTGATCTCCGGCGGCACGGGCAGCGGCAAGACCACGCTGCTCAACATCCTGTCGGGCTTCATCGATGCGGGCGAGCGCATCGTCACCATCGAGGACGCCGCGGAGCTGCAGCTGCGCCAGCCCCACGTGGTGCGGCTGGAGACGCGCCCGCCCAACATCGAGGGCCGCGGCGAGATCACGCAGCGCGACCTGCTGCGCAACGCGCTGCGCATGCGCCCGGACCGCATCATCCTGGGCGAGACACGCGGCGCCGAGGCGCTGGACATGCTGCAGGCCATGAACACCGGCCATGAGGGCTCGATGACGACCATCCACGCCAACACGCCGCGCGACGCGCTCTCGCGCCTGGAGAACATGCTGGCCATGGCGGGCCTGAATGCGCCGCCGCGCGTGGCGCGCGCGCAGATCGCCTCGGCCATCGGCGTGGTGGTGCAGGCCAACCGCCTCAGCGACGGGCGGCGCAAGGTCACCAGCATCGCCGAGGTCACCGGCATGGAAGGCGAGATGGTGACGATGCAGGAGATCTTCGTCTTCAAGCAGACGGGCGTGGCCGAGGACGGCAGCGTCAAGGGTCACTTCCAGGCCTGCGGCGTGCGCCCGCGCTTCATGGACCGGCTCAAGGCGCGCGGGCTGGTGCTGCCCGACGACCTGTTCACCCCGGGCATCCGTTGGGAGTGACACACCATGGACACGAGCTACCTGCTCTTTGGCGTGCTGCTGTTCCTGGCCGTCGTGCTGGCCCTGGAAGGGCTGTACCAGATGTGGAACTCGCGCCACAGCGCCGAGGCCCGCCGCCTGGAGGCGCGGCTGCGCTACCTCGAAGGCGCGCCGGCGGTCGATCCCGAGTCCGGCGCACGGCGCAATGCCGAACAGCGCTGGAAATGGATCGAGAGCCAGCTGTTGCAGCCGCTGCCCCTGGGCCAGCGGGTGCTGGACTACGTGGCCAGCGCCGCCACCGGGCGCAGCGCGGGCGAGCTGGTGCTGGCGAGCGCGGGGCTGGCCGCGCTGGGGCTGGCGCCGGTGCTGATGCTGGACTGGCCCTGGCTGCAGGCGCTGGCGGCGGGCGGCGCCGGCGCGGTGCTGCCGTGGCTCTGGCTGGCGCGCCAGCGCGCCAAGCGGTTGCGCCGCCTGGAGCAGCAGCTGCCCCTGGCGCTGGATCTCATGGGCCGGGCGCTGCGCGCGGGCCATGCGCTGCCCACGGCCATCCGCCTGGTGGGCGAGGAGGCCTCCGACCCGATCGCGCGCGAGTTCCGGCAGCTTGCGGAGGAAACCAACTTCGGCATGGGCCTGTCCGAGGCGCTGATGCGGCTGTCGCAGCGCGTGCCGCTGGAGGACGCGCGCTACTTCGTCATCGCCGTGCTGATCCAGCGCGAGACCGGGGGCAACCTGGCCGAGCTGCTGGACAACATCGCCAGCATCGTGCGCGCGCGGCTCAAGCTCATGGGCCAGGTCCGCACGCTCTCGGCCGAGGGCAAGCTCTCGGCGTGGATGCTGGGCACGCTGCCCTTCGTGATGGCCTTCCTGATCCACATGATCAACCCGGAGTTCATGAAGGTGCTGTGGACCGACCCGGCGGGCACGAAGCTGGTCGGCACGGCGTTGGGCGTGATGGCGCTGGGCGTGTTGTGGATGCGCAAGATCATCCGCATCCGGATCTGAAAGGCTTGCAATGAATACAGCGGAGCTGAGCTTCGTCGGGCTGATCTTCGTGGCCTCGGTCGCGCTGGTGCTGCTGGTGGGCCAGTTCGCGGCCCGCGGCGCCACCAAGGAGCGCACGCGCCGCCTGGTCGCCGGCGGCAGCGACACGCAGGCGCGCAAGCGCCGGCCCTGGATCGAGCTGCTGGCGCGTGGCACGCAGCCCCTGGCACGCTTCTCGGAGTCCGAAACCGGCGCACAGGCCTCGGCGCTGCGGCGCAGGCTGCTGAACGCGGGCATCCGCCATCCGCAGGCGCCCGGCGCCTACTTCGGCACCAAGACGCTGCTGGCCATCGGGCTGCCGCTGCTGGCGTTCGGCGCGCAACTGCTGCTGCCCAAGCCGCTGGAGGGCAACGCGCTGATGCTGGCCCTGCTGTTGGCCGCGGCGCTGGGCTACTACCTGCCCAACGTGGTGCTGTCGCGCATGGTCTTCCTGCGCCAGCGCGAGATCTTCGAGAGCTTCCCCGACGCGCTGGACCTCATCACGGTGTGCGTGGAGGCGGGCCTGGGCATCGAGTCGGCGCTGGCCCGCGTGGCCGATGACATGCAGCACCGCAGCCGGGTGCTGTGCAACGAGCTCCACCTGGTGGGGCTGGAACTGCGCGCGGGCGCGCCGCGCGAGCACGCGCTGCACAACCTGGCGCTGCGCACCGGGGTGGAGGAGGTGGACGGCTTCGTGTCCATGCTGATCCAGGCCGAGCGCTTCGGCACCAGCATCGCGCAGGCGCTGCGCGTGCATGCCGACATGCTGCGCACACGCCGGCGCCAGCGCGCCGAGGAGGCGGCGGCCAAGATCGCGCTGAAGCTGCTGCTGCCGCTGATCCTGTGCATCTTCCCGGCGCTGCTGCTGGTGCTGCTGGGGCCGGCCATGATCAACATCCACCGCGTGCTCATGCCGGCCCTGACGGCCGGCGGCTGAAAGTGCGAGCCATGTCGATGACGCAACCACCCTCTTCCCTGCTGCCCTGGTGCGCGGCGCTGCTGCTGGCGCTGGGCGGCTGCGCCACCCAGAAGAACCCGTTGCCCTGGCGCATCGAGCCGGTGCAGTCGGTGAAGCACGGCACGGCCTCGGCCCAGGGCTACTACGTGGTGGGGCGCCAGGTCGAGCGATCGCGCGACTGGATGCGCGCCGCCGACGCCTACCGCCAGGCGCTGCGCCTGGACCCCGGCCACGTGGACGCGCGCAACGCGCTGGCCGTGGCGCTGGCGCAGCTGGGGCTGCTGCCCGAGGCCGAGGCGCAGCTGCGCCTGGCGCTGGCCGCCGCGCCGCAGCGCGCCGACCTGCACAGCAACCTGGGCTACCTGCTGCTGCTGCGGCAGCGGCCGCAGCAGGCGCAGGCGGCGCTGCAGGAAGCGCTGGCGCTCGATCCGCACAACCCGGTGGCGCAAGCCAACCTCCTACTCGCCCGGGGACGCACCGAGGCACCGGCCACGCCTGAGACGGCGCTGGCACGGGCCGAGGCGCCTGCCGCAGCCAGCGCTGCGGCAGCGGCGACGACCATGCCAGCGGCGGCGGTCCCGGCCGCCGCGGCGCCACCGCAGCAGCACCCCGGCACGGCGGCGCTGCAGGCGTCGGACCGCCCGACGCTGGCGGCCCTGGACCGGGTCCAGGCGGCCGATGCCGGCGCGGACACCGCGGCGGAACCCGGCTTCGCGCCCGCGCCGCCGCTGCCCAGCGCGGCTGCGGCCACCGCCGCCCTGCCGGCGGCCTCGCCCGAGGGCGCCCCGGCGCCGGCTGCGGCGAGCACGCCGGCGGCCAGGGCAGCCGCGGACACGCCCGCGCAGTCCTTCACGCTGGAGCTGAGCAACGGCGCGGGCCGGCGCGGCGCCGCCACCGAGTTGCGCACTCAACTCCAGCGCCGCGGCTTCGCGGTGCATCGCACCACCAACCAGACGCCCTACCGCCAGCGCCACACCGTGGTGCTGTACCAGCCCGGCCAGGAGGCCGCGGCGCGGCGCGTGGCGCGCTCGCTGCCGCTGTCGGTGCCGCTGCAGCCCGACGCCGCCCAGCGCACCGGCGTGCGCGTGCTCATCGGCCGCGACTGGCCCGGGGTTTCCTTGCGCGTGGCCGGCACCGTGGCCGGCAGCGCCGAATAAAAGGCGGGCGTCGCGCGTACACCTGCCGTCACGATCGACGACAGGAGAAGACGCGATGCGAATGAAGTTCACGGCCGCGCTGGTGCTGGCGGCGTTGCTGCAGGGCTGCGCCATGACGGGCGGCGCCGGCGCGCCGGCACGCACGGCCGACGGCGCCCTGGTCGGCCCCAGCGGCATGACGCTCTACACCTTCGACCGCGATGCCGCCGGCAGCGGCAAGAGCGTGTGCAACGGCCCCTGCGCCACCAACTGGCCGCCGCTGGTGGCCGCGGCCGATGCCCGCGCCCAGGGCGACTGGAGCGTGGTCACGCGCGACGACGGCTCGCGCCAGTGGGCCTACAAGGGCAAGCCGCTGTACTACTGGGCCAAGGACGCCAAGCCCGGCGACCGCACCGGCGACGGCGTCAACCAGGTCTGGCACACGGCCCGGCCCTGAGAGGCCCCTCGGCCGGCGCGCGGCCCCGGGCGGCAGGAGAGGAGCGCCCGGGGCCGCGTGTTTTTTTCTGGTCGGCCTCAGCCGCCGCAGCCCGCGGGGCGCTGTGGCTGCCATTGCCCCGCCGACACCTGGTACAGCCGCACGCTGGACCAGCTGTCCCAGGCGAAGCCGATGTCCTGCCGGTTCGCCGTGGCCAGCGCGCGCAGGTTGAAGTACCCGCCCGCCACCGCCCGCGCCGCGCCGATGTGCGCCATGGGCGTGGCGGCGGTGCCGGTGCAGTCCGCACCCGTGGGCGGCGGCGGCGGGGACGGCGGGGGTGGCGTCGTGCCGCCGTCGGTGCGCGGATGGCGCGCGAAGAAGCTCCAGACGATGTCCGGATACACCGGCCCCTGGCGCAGCGCCCACTTGCCGTCGAGGCCCTGCTCGCCGCCGATCCAGTAGTGGCCGTGGTCGGTGTCGGCGGTGTTGGGCGTGGCGGTGGGGCCGCCGTAGATCACGGTTTCCACCAGCGAGCGGCTCTCGGGCCGGCCGTCCACGGTGTAGCGCGCATGGCGGCACCCGTAGTCGCTGCCGAAGACGGGCGTGCAGGCCTTGTCCTCGGCCAGCGCTTCGGCCGGCGTGTCGTGCGCCGCGTCGCCGTTGAGCTTGAGCTGCGCGTCGCGCAGCAGGTGGGCCGCCTGCAGCAGCACGGTGCAGTCGCGCTGGTTCTGCAGGACCATGAGCGGGATCGGGTAGGCGCTGTCGCGCTCGGCGCGCATGTCGGCGGCGAGCCGGTCGGCCGAATGGAAGGTGGCCGAGCCGGGACAGCCCGAGAAGGACACCGAGGCCGCGTCCTCGCCGTAGCCCAGGCCCGCGGCGCTGGCCGCCGCGGCCCAGTACTCGTTGTGCGCCACCGAGGCCGCCACCGTCATCGCGCCGCCCGAGGACAGCCCGGTGATGAAGCGCCGCCGCGGGTCGATGCTCCAGCGCCGCTCCACCTCCTGGCCGATGCGGCGCAGGTCCTCCACCTCGCCGGCGCCCTGGTGGCGGTGCTGCTCGAACCAGAAGCCCCAGCAGTTGGCGTTGCGCAGCCCGTCGTAGCGCGTGATGAAGGGCGTCACCAGCACGAAGCCGTGGCGGTCGGCCGCCGCGCGCAGGCCCCAGTCATTGAGCACGTCCTGCTCGGTCTGCTGGCAGCCGTGCAGCGCCATGACCATGGGTGCCGGGCCGCTCAGGCCGTCGGGCACGTACACCTGCACGCGGCGCAGCTGCGAGCCGGCGTAGCCCTGCGGGCCGACGTCGAAGCTGCTGAGCGTGCCCGCCAGCGCGGTGCCGCCCGCCACGGCCAGCGCCGCCGCGGCGACCCAGCGCCTGATCGCGTATCGCATGGCTTGTCTCCTGTGCTTGTCGGTAAAGGGCGCCCATCGTAGGAAGCGCGCCCGTACCGGCGGCAGTGACACGGGTCAGGGCGTGGGCATGCGAGGCCTGCACGCACTTGCCCCCTGCGCTAAGGTTGACGGGATGTCCGCGCCATGCTGTGGCCGGACAGGGCCCGCGCCGGGTCACGAGCCCGGTGATAGGCAGCGTCAATCGGCCTCATTTGATTAACTTTCACAATTGAGAAGCCGATGGCTATAGTATTCATCCCGTTCCGTTCAACCACCCAGCCAACAGGAAGCACGCAATGTCCCTGATCAACACCGAAGTCAAGCCTTTCAAGGCCACCGCTTTCCACAACGGCAAGTTCGTGCCGGTGAGCAACGAGGACCTGAAGGGCAAGTGGTCGGTCCTGATCTTCATGCCGGCCGCCTTCACCTTCAACTGCCCGACCGAAGTCGAGGACGCGGCCGACAACTACGCCGAGTTCCAGAAGGCCGGCGCCGAGGTCTACATCGTCACCACCGACACCCACTTCTCGCACAAGGTGTGGCACGAGACCTCGCCGGCCGTGGGCAAGGCGCAGTTCCCGCTGGTGGGCGACCCGACGCACACCCTGACGCGCGCCTTCGACATCCACATCGACGAGGAAGGCCTGGCGCTGCGCGGCACCTTCATCATCGACCCGCAGGGCGTGATCAAGACGATGGAAGTGCACGACAACGCCATCGCCCGCGACGTCAAGGAGACGCTGCGCAAGCTCAAGGCCGCCCAGTTCGTGGCCTCGCACCCGGGCGAAGTCTGCCCCGCCAAGTGGCAGGAAGGCGCCAACACGATCAAGCCGTCGCTGGACCTGGTCGGGAAGATCTAAGTCGCAGGAGCGGGTGGCCTGCGGCCACCCTTCCCGGCTGTGCGGCGGCTGCGCCGCCGCGCAACACCCACGTGCCGTCTCCCCGGCGGCACGCGCCCTGCCCGGGCCTCCCGGAAAGCGCCTGCGGCGCACCGCCTCGCCAGGCGCTTTCCATGCGGCCACGAGCTGCAAGCACGAATCCCAATTCGAAGTTTTTCGACCCGAAGGACACCGCCATGTTGGACGCCGACCTCAAGGCCCAGTTGAAGGGCTACCTGCAACGCCTCACGCAACCCATCGAGCTGGTCGCCTCGCTCGACGACTCCAAGAGCGCGCAGGAGATGCTGGAGCTGCTGCGCGACGTGGCCGAGCAGTCCGAGAAGGTGTCGCTGGTCGAGAGCCGCGACGACGCCGAGCGCAAGCCCTCGTTCCTGATCCGCCGCGTGGGCACCGACATCGGCGTGCGCTTCGCCGGGCTGCCCATGGGCCACGAGTTCACCTCGCTGGTGCTGGCGCTGCTGCAGGTCGGCGGCTACCCGCCCAAGGTCGAGCGCGAGCTCATCGAGCAGATCGCGTCGCTGGACGCCGACCTGCACTTCGAGACCTACATGTCGCTGTCCTGCCACAACTGCCCGGACGTGGTGCAGGCGCTGAACCTGATGGCGGCCGTCAACCCGCGCATCAAGCACACGGCCATCGACGGCGGGCTGTTCCAGAAGGAGGTCGAGGAGCGCCAGGTCATGGCCGTGCCGATGATCTTCCTCAACGGCCAGCACTTCGGTCAGGGCCGCATGGGCCTGGAGGAGATCCTGGCCAAGGTGGACACCAACGCCGCCGCGCGCGACGCCGCCAAGTTCAACGCCAAGGACCCGTACGACGTGCTCATCGTCGGCGGCGGCCCTGCCGGCGCGGCCGCGGCCGTGTACGCCGCGCGCAAGGGCATTCGCACCGGCGTGGTGGCCGAGCGCTTCGGCGGCCAGACCCTGGACACCCTGGGCATCGAGAACTACATCTCCGTGCTGGCCACGGAAGGGCCGAAGTTCGCGCTCGCCCTGGAAGAGCACGTCAAGGACTACGACGTGGACATCATGGCCGCGCAGCGCGTGGAAGAGCTGCTGCCGGCCGATGCCTCCGGGCTGGCGCAGGTGCGGCTGGCCAACGGCGCGCTGCTCAAGGCCCGCTCGGTGATCCTGGCCACCGGCGCGCGCTGGCGCAACGTGGGCGTGCCCGGCGAGCAGGAGTACCGCAACAAGGGCGTGGCCTACTGCCCGCACTGCGACGGCCCGCTGTTCAAGGGCAAGCGCGTGAGCGTCATCGGCGGGGGCAACTCCGGCGTGGAAGCGGCCATCGACCTGGCGGGCATCGTCGCGCACGTCACGCTGGTGGAGTTCGCCGACCAGCTCAAGGCCGACGCGGTGCTGGTGAAGAAGGCGCAGAGCCTGCCCAACGTCACCATCATCACCAACGCCCAGACCACCGAGATCACCGGCGAGGGCGGCAAGGTCAGCGGGCTGCGCTACAAGGACCGCGCCACGGGCGAGGAGCACCTCGTGCCGCTGGAGGGCGTGTTCGTGCAGATCGGCCTGGTACCCAACACCGAGTGGCTCAAGGGCACGGTCGAGCTCAGCCGCTTCGGCGAGATCGTGATCGACGCCAAGGGCCAGACCAACCTGCCCGGCGTGCTGGCCGCAGGCGACTGCACCACGGTGCCGTACAAGCAGATCATCATCGCCGCCGGTGCCGGCGCGGCCGCGGCGCTCAGCGCCTTCGACCACCTCATCCGCAGCCCGGCGCCGGTGGCGGCTTGAGGCCGGCAAGGCCGGGCCTGCCGGCCCGGCCCATGGAAAAAGCCCGCTGCCGCGGGCTTTTTTTCCTCTGGAGGCAGCGGGCCTCGCTGCCGTGCCTACGTGCCGCTGAGCAGCCGGCGCAGCTTCACGAAGGCCAGCGCCGCCATCACCGCGTCGTTCATGGCGTCGTGCGCCTCGCGCAGCGGCAGTTCCAGCTCGCCCATGACGGCGGCGAAGCTCAGGTCCACGTTGCGGTTGCCGCGCTCGTGCGCGGGCAGCCGGCGGTTCTTCCACTCGTAGAACAGGGCCGAGACCTCGATCTTGGGCTGCGGCAGCCGCAGGCCCAGCATCGGCCAGACGACGCGGTTGAGCATGGCCACGTCGAACTCCAGGTAGTAGCCCACCAGCGGGCGGCTGCCGATGAAGCGCAGCAGCCGGGCCATGGCCTCCTCCGGCTGCAGCCCCTGCGCCACGTCCTGCTCGCGCAGCCGGTGCACCTTCACCGCCTCGGAGGAGATGGTGCGCTTTTCCGGGCGCACGATCAGCTCCAGGCGCTCGCTGGTGAGCACGCGGCTGCCCACGATGCGCACCGCGCCGATGGAGATGATCTCGTCGCGCCGGCGGTCCAGCCCCGTCGTCTCGCAGTCCAGCGCCACCCACTCGTCGGGCGGCGGCGGCTCGAACATGAAGCGGAAGTTGTCGTTGGCCAGGTGGTAGAGCAGCCAGCCCTTCTTGAGCTTCTCCCAGGGGCCGGCCAGGGGGCCGAGAAGGTTGACGGTGGACTTCAATGCAGTGCGTCCAGGTGATAGCGCAGCCGCAGCGTGGCCTTGAAGCGCTTGACCACGCCCAGCGTGTCCTTGAGCAGGTCGCGGTCCAGGCTGTTGAGCTGCGAGGTGTGCACCGCGCCGGTCACGTCGCGGCCGAGCTCCAGCTCCTGCAGCCCGGCCTTGAGCTTGAGTCCCATGAAGAACTGCAGGCTCTGCACCACGTCGCTGCCGATCTCGGGCGCCATGTGGCCGGCGGCCACCAGCGCCTGCACGCGCTCGACCGTGCCGCATTCGCGCACGCGCTTGTCCAGCGCCAGGCTGCGCACGCCGTGCACCAGCGGGAAGATGCCGGCCTTCTTCAGGTCCAGCCGCTGCGGGTCCTGCTCGCCCAGCGTCAGCAGCCGGTTCCACCAGCCGCTGTGCTCGTCGAAGAGCGTGATGGCCGCGGCAAAGCGCGCCTTGAAGGCGTCACTGTCGGCGGCCAGCGCGAACACCTCCTCGCGCAGCGCCTCCAGCAACGCCGGATCGCCGGACACGGCATGCGCGTCCACGAAGATGGCCAGCGCCATGAGGCTGTCGGCCGTGGGCATGAGCATCCAGCGCCGCACGGTCTCGGCGAAGGCCGCCTGCGGCTGGCGCCATGCCGGGTTGCTGACCATGATGTTGCCCGGGCACGGCGGGTAGCCGAAGTCGATGAGCGCCTGCGTGAAGCGCGCGCAGATGTCCTCCAGGTCGGGCGGGGGCTCGTAGCCGTCGCGCAGCACCAGGCCGTTGTCCTGGTCGGTCTTGAGCAGCTGCTCGCCGCGGCCCTCGCTGCCCATGACGAACAGGCAGCTGTTGGCCACCAGCTCGCGCGGCGCGATGAGCTGCCAGGCGCGCTCGAACAGCTTGGCGTTGAGCTCCCGCACCAGCCGCGCGATCATGCCCACGCGCGTGCCGCCGCGGTGCAGGATGGCGATGAGCCGCGTGATCTGCTGCGAGGCCTCCTTCAGCGCCGCCAGGTCGCGCGCCTGCGCGATCTGCACGCCCACCAGGTAGGAGTGGTTGGAGAGGAAGCTGAACACCTCCAGCGCCTCCAGCACGCCGTGCACCGTGCCGTCCTCGTCGCGCACCACCACGCGGTGCAGGTTGTGGCGCAGCATCAGCGCCAGCGCCTCGCCCACCGGGTCGCTGGGCTTGACGCACACCAGCGAGAAGGTGGCCAGCCGCCCCACCGGCAGCTGCTCCAGCGGCGTGCCGTCGAGGATGGCGCGCTGCAGCCCGGTGGTGGTGAAGATGCCCAGCCGCGGCGCCTCGCCGCCGTCGTCGCGCACCAGCACGCTCGACACCTTGTGCTGCTGGAATACGCGCGCCACCTCGACGATGGAGGTGTCGGCCGCGACGATCTGCGCCGGGCGCACGCCGTTGTCGGCGACGCGCGCCATGGTCAGCGACTGCATCTCGTGCTGGCTGCGCCGCTGCGACAGCGCCGAGAGCTTGTTGGAGAGGTCGGAGAACAGCAGCGCGCCGAAGGTGGCGTTGCGCGCGATGAGCTCGTTGACGGCGCGGCGCGCCAGCTGGTAGGCCAGCACCTCCTCCTGCGCCACGAAGCGGCTGGTGACGCGCCCGGCCACGAGCGCGCGGCCGTCGAAGGTGTCGTCGGGCCCGTAGGTGGCGAGCACCTGCTGGTCCTCGTCGAACTGCTGCACGTGGCCCTTGATCAGCACGAACAGGTAGCCCGGCTCGATGCCGGGCTCCAGCATCGCCTCGCCGGCGCGGAAGTAGGCGATGTCCACGCTGTCGCGCACGAGCTGCCGCTCCTCGGTGTCGAGGCAGTCGAAGGGCGAGGCGTCGAAATTGAAGGCGGTAGGCATGACCGGACATTGTGAGCACCGGTGCCTGACGCGAACTTGATGCAGCGCGTGCCCGGTGCGCGGTGACCGGCGGGCCGGCGCGCCCGGGGCCGGGCTCAGCGCCGCTTCACGCCCGGCCGCGGCCGCGCCGCCTCCTGCCACGGCCCGTCGAACCACGGGTCGCCCTGCAGCGCGGCCCTGAGCATCGGCAGCGCGTCCAGGCCCCAGAACAGCCGGCCCTCGCAGGCGATGGTGGGCACGCCGAAGATGCCCAGCGCGATGGCTTCGTCGGTGTGCTCGCGCAGCCGCGCCTTCACGGTGTCGCTGCGCGGGTCCAGCGCGGGGGCGAGCTCGCGCTCGAGGGCCTGCAGCCGCGCCGGGTCGTTGGCATCCGCCCCGCCGCCGCGCCAGACGTGGTGGAACAGCGCCTCCACCACGCGGCGACTGGGCAGGGCGTCCGCCGTCTCGCCGCAGGCCAGCGCCAGGCGCTGCAGCGCCAGCGGATTGAAGGGATGTTGCGCCGGCAGCGCCAGCTCGATGCCGGCCTCGTGCGCCAGCCAGTGTACCTGGCGCATGGTCCAGGCCCGCTTGGGCTCGAACTCGGCCGGGCCGAGCTGTCCCCAGTGGTTCAGCAGCGCCCCGAACAGCAGCGGGCGGTAGCGCACGCGGTACGAGCAGCCTTCGAGCGCCTGCGGCAGCCGCTCGAAGGCCAGGTAGGCGTAGGGCGAGACGGCGTCGAACCAGAAGTCCAGGGTCTTCATGTCACGGCTTCCGTGGCGCGGGCAGCGCGCCGTGCAGGGTTTTCAGCCGGGCCTGGCGCGGCGGCAGCTGCAGCCACACGGCATGCCGGGCCGCGTCGTCGAGCGTGGACCAGGCGGCGATCTCGTCGATGGTGCGGGCGCAACCCAGGCACCAGCCGGTGCTGGCGTCCATGCGGCACACGCCGGTGCAGGGCGAGGACACGCGCGCGGGCGGGCTGGCGGGCGTGTCGCCGCAGGGCGGTGCGGGCGGCGCCTTCACGGCAGCTGCACCACGTCGGCCACCGGCGCGCCGGTGAGCGCTTCGAGCTCGCGCGGGCTGAGCCGGAACACGCCGTTGGGATGCCCGGCGGCGGCCCAGATCTCGTCGAAGCGGAACAGGTCCCGGTCGATGAGCGTCAGCGGCGGGTTCGCATGCGCCACCGGCGAGACGCCGCCGATCGAAAACCCCGTCTGCGCCTTGACGAAGTCGGCGTCGGCGCGGCCCACCGGCCCGACCAGCGCCGCCACCTTCTTCTCGTCCACGCGCCGGTCGCCCGAGGTGACGACGAGGACGGCACGCGGCGCGTCGGCGCGGAGCTTGAAGATCACGCTCTTGGCGATCTGGCCCACCGACACGCCCAGCGCGTCGGCCGCCTCCTGCGCGGTGCGCGCTGCGGTGTCCAGGTAGCGCGGCGCGTGCGGATGGCCCTGCGCCGCCAGGGCCCGCGCCACGCGGATGAAGCCTTCCGGGCGCTGCTGGAGATCGTCGTCCATGTCTTCTTCTTCCTCGAAACCGCCGCCGCGGTGGACGGCGCGCGGCGACTATAGCGGCCGCCCTGCACCCGCCCGGCGCGCAGGGGCGGGCGGGTGCGGGGCCGCTTCCGTGCTCAGGGCGCGTCCGTCGGCACGGGCCAGACCACCGCGTCGTCCACGGCGTAGAGCGTGCACTCGCCGCGCTGCACGCGGGCACAGTTCGCCAGCGCGCGGCCCGGCGCGTCGTCGCCGCCCTGGGCCCAGCCCCAGGCGCCGCCGGCCGACAGCGCGAAGGCGCGCGGGGGCGGCTTGTCCAGGAACACGCGGTAGCCCGCGCGCCCGGTGTCGCGCAGGTGCGGCAGCCGCTCCACGTCGTGCAGCGCGGCAAAGCCGCTGGGCGGCGGCACGGCCGCCTTGCCCGCGCTGGCGTACTGCGGCAGCACCACGTCCACCGGCAGCTGCGCCGCCGCCAGCGCCTGCAGCAGCGGCGGCAGCCAGACCGACACGCCCTCGGGATGGTTGAGCAGCCCGTGCGCGTCGCGGCCCGGCAGCTCGTAGCTCACCAGCTGCGCCGCGCCGCCGGCGCTGCGGTAGGCGGCATGCGCGGCGCTGGCCAGCGCCGGGGGGAAGTAGCTGTCGCTGGCGCCGTAGAACCACAGCGAGGCGCCGCGCGTGGCGGCGCCGTAGCGGCGGAAGGCCTGCACCATGCCCTCGCGCCAGTCGCAGCCGTTGGCATCGCTGCCGCGCAGGCCGCCGGCGAAGTTGACGAACAGCCGGTAGCCCGGATGCGGCTGCTGCGCGTAGGCCAGCGTGGCCAGCCCGCCGTGCGACTGGCCCAGCATCACCATGCGCTGCGTGTCGGCCCAGGGCTGCTGCTGCAGCCATTGCGTCACGGCGTCCAGGTCCAGGGCCTGCGCGTCGCCGGCGGCGGCCGTGTTGCAGGAGTTGCCCACCACGCTGCCGCCGGAGCCGGCAAAGCCCTGGCGCATGGGCAGCACCACGGCGTAGCCGCGCTGCAGCAGCTCGCGCACCAGCAGCAGCGGCCGGTAGCGCGGCTGCTGCTGGTTGTTGCCCGGGGCCTTGCCGTGGTTGACCACGGCCACCGGGAACGGCCCCGGGCCGGCGGGCCGGAACACGGTGGTCTCCAGGCCCTCTCCGACCGGCAGCAGCCGCAGCGAGCGCACCAGCTCGACGCTCTCGCCCAGCGCCGGCTCCACGGCCACGGCCGGGGCCGCGGCCGCTGGCCCCAGCACGAACGCCAGGGCCAGGCCCGCCAGGGCCCGGGCGGCACGCCGCTTCGGGACCGGGAACCGCCCGGTGCTCAAGCCGCGCGGCCGGCCGCGGCCGGCGGCTCGCCACCCGGCGCCTTGCGCGGCGCCAGCGCCGCCACCGGCCCGCCGCCCTCCTTCCAGGCCTTGAAGCCGCCGTCGATGTGGGCGACGTTGTCGAAGCCCATCTCCTGCAGCGTGCGCGTGGCCAGCGCCGAGCGCCAGCCCATGGCGCAGAACAGCAGCAGCCGCTTGCCCGAGGCGAACACCGGCTTGTGGTACGGGCTTTGCGGGTCGGCCCAGAACTCCAGCATGCCGCGCGGGGCATTGAAGGCACCGGGGACGGTGCCCTCGCGTTCGAGCTCGCGGATGTCGCGCAGGTCGATGAACTGCACGTCCTCGCGCCCGTGCAGCGCCAGCGCCTCGGCCAGCGTGCAGGTCTCGATCGACGCCAGCGCTTCCTCCACCAGCTGTTGAGCGGTCTTCTTCATGGCTCTCCTCCTGGGTTTCCCTCTTCACACCGTAAGCATGGTCCATATGAACCCGAATCCGCGCCTTCCCTTGCGCTGGGCAAAGGAGACTGCACCGGAATTTGGGCACGATGGATGCTGACCATGCGCATGCTGCTTGAACTTCTCGCCCTGCTCACCGCCTGCGGCGTGGCCCTGTGCTTCAAGCCCTGGGCCACGCTGCGCGCCGCTGACCTGCGCAACCCTTGGCTCGGCGCGCTGGTGCTCATGCCCTGGGTCTGGTCGATGCAGGGCGTGCTGCCGGGCGGGCCGCCGCTGCAACTGTCGTGCGTGGCGCTGCTGGTGCTGATGTTCGGCTGGCCGCTGGCGGTGTTGAGTTGCGTGCCGGTGGCCATCGGCACCGCGCTGATCGACGCCGGCGGCGCCGCCGCCGCGCTGCACCAGGCGGTGTGGAACGGCGTGCTGCCGGCCACGCTGGCGCTGGGCGTGGGGCTGCTGACGCGGCGCTGGCTGCCGCAGCACCTGATGGTCTACATCCTGGCGCGCGGCTTCGGCGCCACGCTGCTGGCCATGGCGTTCACGGGCGGGCTGTGGCTGCTGGCGCATCCGCTGCCCGCGGGCAGCGACGTCGCCGCCGTGCTCACCGGGCGCTGGCTGGTGGCCTGGAGCGACGCCGTGCTCACCGGCATGCTGTGCGCCATCTTCGTGGCCTGGCGCCCGCAGTGGCTCATGACCTATTCCGACCAACGCTACCTGCCGGTGGCGCCGCGCTGAAGCGCAGCCAAAGGCGCCACGCGGTTCAGCCCCCTGACACCCGCAGGCCGTCCTTTCCAGGGCGGCCTGTTTCACGTTTACCAGGCAATGGGTTGACCCCGGTAGTCGAAGAAGCCTCCGTGCTGCCGCGCCGTCAGCCCGGCAAGTACCTGCCGCAGCGCCGCCACGCTGTCCTCCACCGTCAGCGCCGCGCCGGGCCCACCCATGTCGGTCTGTACCCAGCCCGGGTGCAGCGCCACGCACAGCGCACGGCCCTGCAGCGCCAGCGCCGCGTCCTTCAGCACCGAGTTCAGCGCCGCCTTGGAGGCGCGGTAGAGCCAGCGCCCGGATGAATTGCGAGCGCCGATGGAGCCCATCTGCGAGGACAGCACGGCCAGCCGCGCGCCCGGCGCCAGCACCTCGGCCATTACCGGCAGCAGCCGCATGGCGCCCAGCACGTTGACGTGCATCACCGCGTCGAAGTCGGCCTGCGATGGCGGCTCCAGCCCGGCGCTGGCCGGGCCGATGAGGCCGGGACAGTAGATCGCCACGTCCATCTCCAGCCCGTCCAGCCGCCAGCTCAGGGACGAGGCGCTGGCCGCGTCCGCCACGTCCAGCTCGAAGGCCGTGGCGCCCAGCGCCTGCACCGCCTGCAATGCCTCGCCGCGCGCCGTGGCCCAGACCTGCGCGCCCGCCGCGCGGTACTGGCGCACGAACTCCAGGCCGATGCCGCGCGAGGCGCCGATCACCAGGACTTTCATGGAATGCTCCCCCTGCCGTGTCCGCAGCCGGCCCGGCACCACGCCGCCGGCGTCGGAATCCAGGGGCAATCGCGACGCCGGCCGCGCGCGCCTTCAGGAAGCTGCCGGGATGCCGGATTCAGTGGCGGCTTCGGCAGCGGCCGCCGCGGCCCGCGCCGCGCGCTGGTGCACGAAGCGCTTGTGCGGGTCGTAGGGAAAGACGTCGTGCACGTGCCCGGCCTGGATGCGCTGCTTGTGCGCGTTCCAGAAGCCGGCGTCGAGCAGCTCGGCGTGGTGCTTCATGAACACCTCGCGCACGCTGGCGTTGCCCAGCAGGAAAGGCGCGAAGGTCTCGGGGAACACGTCCTTGGGGCCGACGTGGTACCAGATCTCGCCCGACATCTCCTCTTCCTCGTTGCGCGGCTCGGGCACACGGCGGAAGTTGCAGTCGGTGATGTACTCGATCTCGTCGTAGTCGTAGAACACCACCTTGCCGTGGCGCGTGACGCCGAAGTTCTTCCACAGCATGTCGCCGGGGAAGATGTTGGCCGCCACCAGGTCCTTGATGGCGTTGCCGTACTCGATCACGGCATGCTCGATCTGCTCGGCCGTGGCCTCCTGCAGGTAGATGTTGAGCGGGATCATGCGGCGCTCGATGTAGACGTGCTTGAGGATCACCTCCACCTGCCCGTCGCCGTCGCGGTCGGAGATCTCCACCAGGCTGGGGCAGAAGTGCCGCAGCTCCTGCACCAGCGCGTCATCGAAGCGCATGCGCGGGAAGGCCACGTTGGAGTACTCCAGCGTGTCGGCCATGCGCCCGACACGGTCGTGCGTCTTCACCAGCTGGTACTTGGCCTGCACCAGCTCGCGCGTGGTCTCCTTCGGCGAGGGGAAGAAGTCCTTGATGCACTTGAACACGAAGGGAAAGCTCGGCAGGTCGAACACCAGCATCACCATGCCCTTGATGCCCGGCGCGATGCGGAACTTGTCCGTCGAGTGGCGCAGGTGGTAGAGGAAGTCGCGGTAGAACAGGTTCTTGCCCTGCTTCTGCAGCCCGATGGCGCTGTAGATCTCCGAGCGCGGCTTGCGCGGCATGAGGCTGCGCAGGAACTGCACCCAGGCTGCGGGAATCTCCATGTCCACCATGAAGTACGCGCGCGCGAAGCTGAACAGCAGCAGCAGCTCCTCCTCGCCGAAGAGCGCCGCGTCGATCATCAGCGTGCGCCCCTCCTGCGCATGCAGCACCGGCAGCACGAAGGGCGTCTCGTGGAAGCCGTTGACGATCTTGCCCACGATGTAGCCGCCCTTGTTGCGGAAGAACATCGACGACAGCACCTGGATCTGGAAGTTGGTGCGCCAGCGCGTGTCGCCCAGCTGGCGGCGCAGCGCCTCCAGCACGTCGTCGAGGTCGCGGCCGAGGTCTTCGAAGGGCAGCTGCAGCCCGAAGTGCCGCACGATCCGCTCCAGCGTCTCGCGCAGCGTCGCCGGCGTCGGGTAGTAGGCGCGGTAGGTCGGCGCCGCCGCGGGCTCGTCGTTCTCGATGTACTCGGTCGAGACCGCCGGGCGCACGAAGATGAAGTCGTTGTGGAAGTAGTTGCGGTGCAGGATCTTGGTCGTGACCGAGTTGAAGAAGGTCTCGGCCAGCTCGGGCTGGTGATGGTTGGTCAGCAGCCCGATGTAGTGCAGCTTGATCTGCTGCCAGGTGTCCATGGGCAGGCTCGACGCCTGGAACTGCGTCTGCAGCCGCTCCACCGCCTCGTCCACGCGCATGTCGTAGAACTCGATGCGCTCGCGCTGCGCGCGCTGCTGGCCGTGCCAGTCGGCCTGCTCGAAGCGCTGCCGCGCCGCGGCGCTGGTCTCGCGAAAGAGCCGGTAGTGGCGGTTGAAGCCCTCCAGCAGCGCGCCGGCAATGGCATAGGCGCGGCTGTCGTCGAGCACCCGGGGAAAGCGCTGCGGGTTGTTCAGCATCGTCGTGTCTCCTCCTCGCGGCGCGGGCCGGACGGCCGCCGTGCGGCTCAGGCCCCGGACGGCGGGGCCACGGCCTCGGGCGCGGGGGCCGGCGCGGGCTCGCTCCCCGACCCGGCCAGCAGCTTCTCCTCCAGCACCGCCACGCGCTGCTTGAGCGAGTGCAGCGCCTGCTCGTAGGCCGGCGCGATGTCGTCGGGGCCGCCGACGGTCATGGCCAGGTCCTGCAGCAGCCCGTTGTGCAGCCCGTACACCCAGCCGTGCACCACCACGCCCTGGCCGCGCAGCCAGGCGTCCTTGACCACCGTGGTCTGGCACACGTTGAGCGCCTGCTCCAGCACGTTGAGCTCGCACAGCGCGTCGGTGCGCAGCTCCGGCGCGATGCCGAAGAGCCACTCGCGGTGCTTGTCGCGCACGTCCTGCACGTGGCGCAGCCAGTTGTCCACCAGGCCCACGCGCAGGTCGTGCAGCGCGGCCTTGACGCCGCCGCAGTTGGAGTGGCCCACGACGATGACGTGCTGCACCCGCAGCGCGTCCACGGCGAACTGCAGCACCGACAGGCAGTTCAGGTCCGAGTGCGCCACCACGTTGGCGACGTTGCGGTGCACGAACAGCTCGCCCGGCAGCAGCCCGACCAGCTCGTTGGCAGGCACGCGGGAGTCGGCGCAGCCGATCCACAGGTACTGCGGCGTCTGCTGCTTGAGCAGCCGCGAGAAGAAGCCGGGTTCGCGCGTCTCGGTGCTTTCAGCCCATTGCTGGTTGCGCTCGAAAAGGTCCTGCAGGTCGTTGTTGGGCATGGCGGGGTGTGGTTGCTTCGGTAACGGGATGCAGGACGCGCGGATGCGGCCGGGAGAGGCGGCTCGCCTCAGCCGCGCACGTCGGGGCGGCCCTGCACGGTCATCATGGTGGCGGTCATGGTGGCCACGAGCCTTTCCGGGCCGCCGCCGTCGTGCTGCAGCGCGCGCCCTTCGACGACGCTGATGGTGCGCCCGGCCTTGATGACGCGGCCCTCGCAGCGCAGCCACGGCCCCTGCGCGGGCGCAAGCAGGTTGACCTTGAACTCCACCGACAGCACCGAGGCATCGGCGGGCATGAGCGAGAACGCGGCGAAGCCGCAGGCCGAGTCCAGCGCCGCGGTGAGCATGCCCGCGTGCATGAAGCCGTGCTGCTGCGACAGCTCGGCCTTGTGGCGCAGCACGATGACCACGTGCCCGGGCGACACCACGTCGAGCGAGGCTCCGAGCGTGCGCATGGCGCCCTGGCGCGCGAAGCTCTCGCGCACGCGCTGCGCGTAGCCGGGATCTGCGGGAACGAAGCTCATCAATCCTCTCCGGGTACTCGGCGGCAGTCCCCGGATTCTAGGGGGGCCTCGCTACACTGCCCGCGCATGAGCCATTCGCAGGAACAAGCACAAGCGCTGCACTACCCGCTGGGCGAGCAGCTTCCCGCCACCGGACGCACCCTCGACATCGCCCCGGGCGTGCGCTGGGTGCGCATGGAGCTGCCCTTCGCGCTGGACCACGTCAACCTCTGGCTGCTGCGCGACCGCATCGACGGCGTCGAGGGCTGGACGGTGGTGGACACCGGCATCGCCAACGACGCCACGCGCGCGGCCTGGGAGCAGCTCTTCGAGCACGCCCTCGACGGCCTGCCGCTGCTGCGCGTGGTGGTCACGCACATGCACCCCGACCACATTGGCCTGGCGCAGTGGCTCACCGCGCGCTGGGACTGCCGGCTGTGGATCAGCGCCACCGACTACCTCGCGGCCTGCCAGGGCAGCCGCAGCACCACGGGCCACGGCGGCGAGGCCGCGGCCGAGTTCTTCCACTGCCACGGCCTGTCGGATGCGACCGCGCTGGACGAGGTGCGCCAGCGCGGCAACTTCTACGCCAGCATGGTGCGGGAGGTGCCGGCGCAGTTCCGGCGCCTGATCGACGGGCAGCGCCTGCTCGTCGGCGGCCACGAGTGGCACTGCATCGCCGGCCACGGCCACGCGCCCGAGCACATCAGCCTGCACTGCCCGGCGCTGGGCGTGCTGATCTCCGGCGACATGCTGCTGCCGCGCATCTCCACCAACGTCAGCGTCGTCGACCTCGAGCCCGAGGCCGACCCGCTGCCGCTGTACCTGGCCTCGCTGGAGCGCCTGGCGCAGCTGCCCGGCGACACGCTCGTGCTGCCCTCGCACGGCAAGCCCTTCACGGGCATCGGGGCGCGCGTGCAGCAGTTGCGCGAGCACCATGCGGCGCGGCTGCAGGAAGTGCTCGACGCCTGCGCGCGCGAGCCGCTGCATGCCGCGGCGCTGCTGCCGGTGCTGTTCCGCCGCCCGATGGACCTGCACCAGACCACCTTCGCCCTGGGCGAGGTCATCGCGCACCTGCACGCGCTGTGGCACGGCGGCCGGCTTGAGCGCCGCCTCGGCGACGACGGCGTGTGGCGCTTCGCCCTGCCCGGGGCCGCCTGACGGCGGCGACGGCAACGCGGGCAAAAAAGAAGGGCCTGCCCGCACATGCGGACAGGCCCTGCCGGTGCACCGCCCTCGCCGTCGGACGCGGCCTCCTCCCTCGGTGCACGCCGTCATGGACAGCGAGCCGCCAGTCTGGGCCCACCCCCGCATCCCCGCTCCCCCCAAGAGGGGGATGCCGTGTGCTGAACGCCACGTTTCTGCGCTATTGCAAGCGCCCCGTGCGGCCCGGCTTGCGCGCGCCGCCGCCAGGCTTTCTCACTCCAGCAGCGGCAGCACCGCGGCGCGCAGCGCGGCGCGGCGCTGGGCGAAGTCGGGCAGCACGGCGCGCACGTGAGCCCAGAAGGCGGTGCTGTGGTTCATTTCGCGCAGGTGCGCCAGCTCGTGCACGACCACGTAGTCGATGAGCGGCAGCGCCAGGTGCGCCAGGCGCCAGTTGAGCCGGATCGCGCCGCCGGCGCTGGCGCTGCCCCAGCGCGTGGCCGCGGCCGACAGCGACAGCCGCGTCGGGCGCACGCCCAGGCGCGGCGCGTACAGCGACAGGCGCTGGCGGAACAGCTCCAGCGCCCGCGCCTGCACCCAGCCGCGCAGCGCGGCGGCCCACTGCGCCGGCGGCGCGTCGGCGGCCAGCGGCATGTGCAGCAGCGCGGCCTCGACGTCGAGCCGCCAGTCGATCGCATCCGGTTGCAGCCGCAACGTCCCGCCCAGCCAGGGCAGCGTCGCCTGCGGTCCCCACACCGGCTGCGCGGCGCGGCGGCGCAGCGCCTGGTCCTGCTGCGCGGCGAGGTGGCGCAGGATCCACGCCGCCTTGGTGCGCAGCACCTGCTCCACCTGCGCCAGGGTGGCCGCGCGCGGCGCGGCCACGCGCAGGCCCTGCGCATCGACCACCAGCCCGATGCTGCGCCGGCTGCTGCGCTTGAGCGCGTAGGCCACCTCCGCGCCCGGCAGCGCCACGGCATGCCGCGCCTCGGGATGGCGCCACAGCGCCGGGGTGGAGGCCTCGGCGTCGCGCGCCCGGGCCGGCGCGGCGGCGGCGTCGTCGTGGGAACGCGGCGCGCGCGGGCTCAACTCAGGACTGCGCGGTGGCGGCGGGCTGCCGCGGCTCGGCCGCGGCGTAGGCCTCGGGATCGAGGCGGCGCATCTCGGCCTCGATCCAGCCCTCCACCTCGCGCGTGAGCGAGTCGGGGCTGCGGCCCTGCACGGCGATGGGCGCGCCGATGGAGATGTCGATCACGCCCGGCTTGAGCAGCCAGCTCTTGCGCGGCCAGCAGCGCGCCGAGGTCACGGCAATGGGCACCAGCGGCACGCCCGCTGCCAGCGCCAGGCGCGCCGCGCCGCTCTGGTAGCGCGCCTGCTCGCCGCGCGGCGTGCGCGTGCCCTCGGGGAACATGATCACCCAGGTGCCGCGCGCCATGAACTTGCGGCCCTGCGAGGCAACCTTGTTCCAGGCCTCGGTGCGCTTGGCGCGGTCGATGTGGATCATGTCCAGCCGCGCCATGGCCCAGCCGAAGAACGGGATGTAGAGCAGCTCGCGCTTGAACACGTAGGCCAGCGGGTGCGGCATCAGCGCGGGAAACGCGAAGGTTTCCCAGGTGGACTGGTGCTTGGCCGCCAGCAGCACCGCCTCGGTCTTGCCCTGGGGCAGGTGCTGCAGGCCCTGCACGCGCCAGCGCACGCCGCAGATGATGCGCGCGCCCCAGATGGCCAGGCGCAGCCAGCCCGCGCACATCCAGTACACCGGGTCGCCGCGCCGGAAGATCGACACCAGCATCACCGCCAGCGCCCACGGGATGACGGTCACGGCCAGGAAGACGAGGTACAGCGCCGAGCGCACGATGGACAGCAGACGGCCCATGTCAGCGGCCTCCTTCGACTTCGGCGCCGAAGCGCTCGGGGCGCTCGCGCTCGAGCAGGTAGTCGGCAAAGGCCGAGAGGTCGGCGTGCACCATCAGCCCGGGCACCTGGGCGGCGAGCTGCTGCAGCTGCGCCTCGTCGAGCGACGCGCCGCGGCCGCTGCGCAGCAGGTGCGGCTGGCAGCCCGCGGCGCGCGCGGCGAGCATGTCGCGCGCGGTGTCGCCCACCAGCGGCACCTGCGTCAGGTCCGCGCCGTAGCGGCGGCCGATGTCGAGCATCAGCCCGGGCAGCGGCTTGCGGCAGTCGCAGCGGTCCTCGGGCGTGTGCGGGCACAGGAACACCGCGTCCACCCGCGCGCCGTTGGCCACCAGCGTCTTCATCATGTGCGCGTGCACGGCATTGAGCGAGGCCATGTCGATCATCCCGCGCCCGATGCCGGCCTGGTTGGTGGCCACCACCGCGTGCCAGCCGGCATGGTTGAGCCGCGCCACGGCCTCCAGCGCGCCGGGCACCGGCACCCACTCCGAAGGCTCCTTGACGTGGTCGTCGCGGTACTGGTTGAGGATGCCGTCGCGACCGAGGATGACGAGTTTCGGGATGGGGTTCATTGCGCCAGCCGCGACAGGTCGGCCACGCGGTTCATGGCCGCGTGCAGTGCCGACAGCAGCGCCAGCCGGTTGGCGCGCAGCGCCGCGTCCTCGGCGTTGACCATGACGTGGTCGAAGAACGCGTCCACCGGCGCCTTGAGCGCGGCCAGCGCCTGCAGCGACGCGGTGTACTCGCCCTGCTCGAACAGGCTGTCGGCACCCGGCTGGACGGCGCGCAGCTGGCTGGCCAGCGCCTGTTCCGCGGGCTCGCGCAGCAGCTCGGCGTTGACTGCGGCCGGCGCCGGCTCGGCCGACTTCTTCAGGATGTTGGCGATGCGCTTGTTGGCCGCGGCCAGCGCGGCGGCTTCGGGCAGCCCGGAGAAGGCGCGCACCGCCGCCAGCCGCTTGGGCACCTGGCCCAGGCGCTCGGGGCGCAGCGCCAGCACCGCGTCCACTTCCTGCGCGCTGTAGCCCTGCTCGCGCAGGGACACCGCCAGGCGGTCGAACATGAAGTCCTGCAGCGGCGCCACGGGGTTCGTGACCAGCTCGCCGAAGGGCGGCACCGCCTGCGCCAGCAGCTCCGGCAGCGCCAGCGGCAGGTTCTTCTCGACGAGCAGCCGGATCACGCCCAGCGCGTGGCGGCGCAGCGCGAACGGGTCCTTGTCGCCGGTGGGCAGCTGGCCGATGCCGAAGAGGCCCACCAGCGTCTCCAGCTTGTCGGCCAGCGCCAGCACCGTGCCGGTGTGGTTGCGCGGCAGCACGTCGCCGGCGAAGCGCGGCTTGTAGTGGTCCTCGATGGCGATGGCCACGCCGTCGCGCAGGCCCTCGTGGCGCGCGTAGTAGCCGCCCATGATCCCCTGCAGCTCCGGGAACTCGCCCACCATGTCCGTGACCAGGTCGGTCTTGGCCAGCAGCGCGGCCTCTCGCACCTTGCTGTCGAGCACGTCGAACTCGTCCTTGGCCTCGACCGTGTACGGCACCGTGGCCAGGCGCAGCTGGTTGACGATGGCGTGGCCGATGGCCTGCACGCGCTCGGCGCGCTGGCCCTGCGTGCCGAGCTTGCCGTGGTAGACCACCTTGGCCAGCGCGGGCACGCGCGAGGCCAGCGTCTTCTTGCGGTCCTGGTCGAAGAAGAACTTGGCGTCGGCCAGGCGCGGGCGCACCACGCGCTCGTTGCCCTGCACCACGGCGCTGGCGTCGTCCGGGCGGATGTTGCTGACCACCAGGAAGCGGTGGGTCAGCCGGCCGGCGGCGTCGAGCAGCGGGAAGTACTTCTGGTTGGCCTTCATCGTCAGGATGAGGCACTCCTGCGGCACTTCGAGGAATTCCTTCTCGAACTGGCAGGTCAGCACGTTGGGCCGCTCCACCAGCGCCGTGACCTCGTCGAGCAGCGCCTCGTCCTCGATGGGCTGCAGGCCCTCGCGCGCGGCAGCCTCCTGCAGCTGGCGCGCGATGTCGGCACGGCGGTCCGCGAAGCTGGCGATGACGGCGCCCTCCTCCTGCAGCTGCGGCGCGTAGCCGTCGGCGTCGCGCAGCTGCACCGGGTCGGCCGCGGCCTCGAAGCGGTGGCCGTGCGTGGCGCGCCCGGCCTGCAGGCCCAGCGCCTGCACCGGCACCACGTCGGCGCCGTGCAGCGCCACCAGCGCATGCGCCGGGCGCACGAAGTTCACGCTGCTCCAGCCGTCGGCGAGCTGGTAGCTCATGACCTTCGGAATGGGCAGCTTTGCCAGCGTGTCGTCGAGCGCCTTCTGCAGCCCTTCGGCCAGCGCGGCGCCGCGCAGCGTGCTCTGCAGGAACAGCGCCTCGGCCTTGCCGTCGGGGCGGCGCTGCAGTTGCGGCAGCACCGAGGCGTCGGCGCCCAGCGCGCCGAGCTTCTTGAGCAGCGCCGGCGTGGGCTGGCCCTCGGCATCGAGCGCCACGGCCACGGGCATCAGCTTCACGAGCTGCTCGCGGTCGGCGGCTTGCGCGGCCACGGCGGTGACGTGCGCGGCCAGGCGGCGCGGCGAGGCAAAGGGCGTCGCCACCGCGTCCGCGCCGGCCAGGCCGGCGGCCTGCAGGCCCTTGAGCAGCCCTTGCGTGAAAGCCTCGCCCAGGTTCTTCAGCGCCTTGGGCGGCAGCTCCTCGACGAAGAGCTCGACCAGCAGGTTCTTGGTATTCATGTCCGAAGCCGCCATCACGCCGCCTTCTTCTTCAGTTCGAGTTGTGCCGACACCTCGTCGGCCCAGGCCTTGGGTGCCATGGGGAAGCCCAGGCGCGCGCGGCTGTCCAGGTAGCTCGCCGCCACCGAGCGCGCGAGGTTGCGGATGCGGCCGATGTAGGCCGCGCGCTCGGTCACGCTGATGGCGCCGCGCGCGTCGAGCAAATTGAAGGTGTGCGCGGCCTTGAGCACCTGCTCGTAGGCCGGCAGCGCCAGCTGCTGCGCCACCAGGTGCTGCGCCTGCTTCTCGTGCGCGCCGAAGGCCGTGAGCAGGAACTCCACGTCGGAGTGCTCGAAGTTGTAGGTGCTCTGCTCGACCTCGTTCTGGTGGAACACGTCGCCGTACTTGAGCCCCTCGGTGTACTCCAGGTCGTAGACGTTCTCCACGCCCTGCAGGTACATCGCCAGCCGCTCCAGGCCGTAGGTGATCTCGCCGGTGATGGGCTTGCAGTCGATGCCGCCGACCTGCTGGAAGTAGGTGAACTGCGTCACCTCCATGCCGTTGAGCCACACCTCCCAGCCCAGGCCCCAGGCGCCCAGCGTGGGGTTCTCCCAGTCGTCCTCGACGAAGCGGATGTCGTTCTTCTTCAGGTCGAAGCCGAGCGCCTCCAGCGAGCCCAGGTACAGCTCCAGGATGTTGGCCGGCGCGGGCTTGAGCACGACCTGGTACTGGTAGTAGTGCTGCAGCCGGTTCGGGTTGTCGCCGTAGCGCCCGTCCTTGGGGCGGCGGCTGGGCTGCACGTAGCCGGCCTTCCAGGGCTCGGGGCCGAGCGCGCGCAGGAAGGTGGCGGTGTGGCTGGTGCCCGCGCCCACCTCCATGTCGTAGGGCTGCAGCAGCGCGCAGCCCTGGGCGCCCCAGTACTCCTGCAGGCGAAGGATGATTTGCTGGAAGCTCAGCGTGGCCATGAGGTGGAAGTTCCGGACATAAACCCTTGATTTTAGGGTGGCGCCCGGGCCCTCTCCCCGGGCCGGCGTCAAGTCTCAGGCGCGGCGCACGCGCAGCAGCACCAGCGCGATGGTGGCCAGCGCCGCCAGCAGCAGCGGCCACAGCCCGGCGCGCGCGGCCCACCAGGCGAAGGGCGTGACGCCCTCGCGCGCCTGCACCACGGCGTCGAGCGTGCCGCGGGTGAAGGACGGCAGCTGCGCCGTCACCTTCCCCTGCTCGTCGACGACCGCCGTCACGCCGGTGTTGGTGGCCCGCAGCATCGGGATCTGGAACTCCAGCGTGCGCATGCGGCTGATGTTGAGGTGCTGCGGCAGCGCCACCGTCTGGCCGAACCAGCCGATGTTGCTGACGTTGACGAACACCGTGGGCGCGTGCGCGGGCTCCCCGAAGCGCTGCGCCAGCTCCTCGCCGAACAGGTCCTCGTAGCAGATGTTAGGCGCCAGGCGCTGGCCCAGCGCGACGAAGGACGGCGCGTTCAGCGGCCCGCGCTCGAAGTCGCCCAGCGGGATCTCCATCAGCCGCGTGAACCAGCGGAACCCCGTCGGGATGAACTCGCCGAAGGGCACCAGGTGGACCTTGTCGTAGCGGTAGGGGTCGCGGTCGGCGGTGTGCGAGGACAGCCCCAGCACCGAGTTGGCGTAGCCCTGCTCGAAGTCGCCCAGCGGCACGCCGATGAGCGCGGCCTGCGGCGAGTGCTCGAAGCGCTCGCGCAGCGCGGGCCAGTAATTCGGGTCGAATTCCTGCAACTGCTGCGGCAGCAACGGGATGGCGGTCTCGGGCGCGACCACCAGGTCGCCCTGGGCCGCGTCCAGCGCCTGGCGCAGCCACTGCAGCGCGCCAGGCAGGTGCTCGACGGCGAATTTCTCGTCCTGCGCCACGTTGCTCTGCACCAGGCTCACGCGCAGCGTGCCGTGGCCCAGCGTGAAGGCCGCCGGCCCCAGCGCCGCGGCCAGCCCCAGCACGGCCGCCACGCCGGCCAGCGACAGGCCCAGCGCGCGCGCGCCCATGCGCGCGGCCACCGCCGGCAGCGCCGACAGCAGCGCCAGCGCCGCGCCGATGCCGTAGACGCCGACCCAGGGCGCAAGCACCGCCAGCGGCGCGTCCACCTGCGCGTAGCCGCTGGCCAGCCACGGGAAGCCCGTGAACAGCGTCCCGCGCGCGATCTCCGCCAGCAGCCACAGCGCCGCCCACAGCAGCGCGTCGGGCAGCACGCCGCGGCCGCGCCGCAGCCGCGCGTACAGCCCCATGGCCACGCCCAGGTACGCCCCCATCGCCAGCGCCAGCGCCGCCACCGCGGCCATGGCCAGCGGCGCGGGCAGCCCGCCGTAGCGGTGCATGCTCACGAACAGCCACCAGGTGCCCGCGCCCACCCAGGCGCTGCCGAAGGCCCAGCCCAGCAGCGCCGCGCGCCGCGGCGGCGCCGCCTGCACCCGCCAGGCCAGCAGCGCCACGCACAGCAGCTGCAGCGGCCAGGCCGCCGTGTGCACGAAGATCAGCGAATGCAGCGCCCCCAGCGCCGCCAGCAGCAACGGCTCCAGCCGGCGGATCCAGGCAGCGGCAGTCAAGATGCGGGCGCGTCGGCGCCGGGGGCGGTGCGCGTCACCTTGAACCAGCGCACCGCGCCGCCGCGCGTGAGCATGACCGTGAAGCGCAGCGCGCCGATCTCCACCGCCTCGCCGCGGCGCGGCACGTGGCCCATCTCGTGCGCCACCAGCCCGCCGATGGTGTCGAAGTCCTCGCGCGGCAGCGCCGCGGCGAAGGCCTCGTTGACGGCGTCGATCTCGGCGTCGCCGGCCACGCGGTAGCTGCCGTCGGCCAGCGTGTAGACGGCGCTCTCGACGTCCTTGTCGTCGAACTCGTCCTCGATCTCGCCGACGATCTGCTCCAGCACGTCCTCGATCGTGATCAGCCCGGCGGTGTTGCCGAACTCGTCGATGACGATGGCCAGGTGGTTGCGGTTGCTGCGGAAGTCGCGCAGCAGCTCGTTGAGCCGCTTGCTCTCGGGCACGAACACGGCCGGGCGCAGCAGCGTGCGCAGGCTCAGCTCCGGGGCGCGCTGCAGCTTGAGCAGGTCCTTGGCCATGAGGATGCCGATAATGTTGTCGCGCCGGTCGTCGAACACCGGGAAGCGCGAGTGCCCCGCGGCGATGACCTGCTCCAGAAGCTCCTCGTAGGGCGACTCGATGTCGAGCAGGTCCATGCGCGGCGCGGCCACCATCACGTCGCCGGCGCTCATGTCGGCCATGCGCAGCACGCCTTCGAGCATCAGGCGCGACTCCGGCTCGATGAGTTCGCGCTGCTCGGCGTCGGCCAGCGTCTCCATCAGCTCGGCCTTGGAATCGGGCCCCGGCGAGATGAACTCCACCAGCCGCTCGAACAGGCTGCGTTTCTCGGCCGGCAGGCGCGGCATCCTGCCAGAGGGGGACTTGACGGATTGAGGCGGCTCTGACACGGCGGGTGTCGCAAGTGGCAAGGGGGCCAAGAATACCCGATCGGCTTGACAGGGCACGGAGCTTGCATGACAGTCCGTCGCCCTCAACCGCCCCCCCGGCTCATGGGCCGGACAGCAGCCCACATTCCCATGTCCAACGGATTGATTCCCGCCACCATCCTCACCGGCTTCCTCGGCAGCGGCAAGACGACGCTGCTCAAGCGTGTCCTCAGCGAGAGTCACGGGCAGAAGATCGCCGTGATCGAGAACGAGTTCGGCGAGGAGAACATCGACAACGAGATCCTGGTGGCCGACACCGAGGAACAGATCGTGCAGCTGTCCAACGGCTGCGTGTGCTGCACCATCCGCGAGGACCTGCGCTCCACGCTGTCGGTGCTGGCGGCCAAGAAGCGCCGCGGCGAGCTCAGCTTCGACCGCGTCGTGATCGAGACCACCGGCCTGGCCGACCCCGGCCCCGTGGCCCAGACCTTCTTCATGGACGACGAGATCGCCGAGAGCTTCCTGCTCGACTCGATCCTGACGCTGGTGGACGCCAAGCACGCCAACGGCCAGCTCGACACCCGCCAGGAAGCGCGCCGCCAGGTCGGCTTCGCCGACCAGATTTTCATCAGCAAGTCCGACCTGGTCGCGCCTGAAGAGGTCGAGGCGCTGTCGCACCGCATCAAGCACATGAACCCGCGCGCGCCGCAGCGCCGGGTGCACTTCGGCGAGGTGCCCATCAGCGAGGTCTTCGACCTCAAGGGCTTCAACCTCAACACCAAGCTCGAGATCGACCCGGAGTTCCTCAACGACACCGGCCACGCTCACGCCCATCACCACGACCACGACCACGACCACGAGCACGGCGAGCACTGCGACCATCCGCACCACCACCATCACGACGACGACGTCAAGTCCTTCGTGTTCCGGGCGGACAAGGCCTTCAACCCGGCCAAGCTCGAAGACTTCCTCGGCGCGATCGTGCAGGTCTACGGCCCCAAGATGCTGCGCTACAAGGGCGTGCTCTACATGAAGGGCAGCGACCGCAAGGTCGTGTTCCAGGGCGTGCACCAGATGATGGGCAGCGACCTGGGCCCGAAATGGGCGCCGGGCGAGAAGAAGCAGAGCAAGATGGTGTTCATCGGCGTGGACCTGCCGCGCGACATCCTGCTGCAAGGCCTGGAGCAATGCCTGGTGTAAGCAGCTGCAAGCAAGGCGCTGGCTACAATGCCGCGCGCCTTGCGCACCTGCCCGCCGCAGGGCGTGCCGTCGATTCGAGGAGAGCGAAGTGAGCAAGACCCCGGTCAAGAGCGCGGCAGCCGCCGGCACCTCCCCTGCGATCGAATCCGGCGCCGCCGCCGTGGCGGCCTCATCCGCCGCCTCCAGCCGCTTCGCCGAGCGCTTCTCGCCTTCTCCCCAACCCGCCGCCAGAACCTATCCCGAACCCGCCATGGAATCCCTCAAGCAACCCGTCAAGGCGGACCCCAAGCTCGCCAACGCCTGGAAGACCAAGTCGGGCCGCGAGCTGACCGAAGAAGAGCTGCTCGCCATGCCCGACAGCGAGTACATGAACGACAAGCAGCTGGAGTTCTTCCGCACGCGGCTGTCGGCGCTCAAGGACGACCTGCTGTCCAACGCCGGCGAGACCACCGAGCACCTGCGCGAGGACACCTCCATCGTCCCCGATCCGGCCGACCGCGCCACGATCGAGGAGGAGCACGCGCTGGAGCTGCGCACGCGCGACCGCGAGCGCAAGCTGCTCAAGAAGATCTCGCAGTCGCTGGCGCGCATCGACGCCGGCGACTACGGCTACTGCGACGAGACCGGCGAGCCCATCGGCCTGGGCCGGCTGCTGGCGCGCCCGACGGCCACGCTGTCGCTCGAAGCGCAGCAGCGCCGCGAGCTCAAGCAGAAGATGTTCGGCGACTGACGGCGCCGCGTCCACTCGACCCAGCAGTCCCCATGGCCGAGCCGAAGGACGGCACGAGCTTCCTGCGCAAGGTGGCGCGTTTCGTGTCCACCGGCGGCGCCGAGGGCGACAGCCCGGCCGAAGACAGCACGCTCATGGGCCTGGAGCGCTCCGAGCTCAAGGCCATGATCGAGCGCAAGCGCCGCAACGACTTCGTGCGCAAGCGCGAATTCGACATGCTGCGCAAGCTGCGCCGCGAGGGCCTGTCCAGCGGCGTCCCGCTCGACGCCCTGCAGCTCGACACCGAGCCACGCGCCGACAGCGCCGGCGCCTTGCCGCCGGAGTACGGCGTCAAGGCCAAGATCGACGCGATCGAGCAGCAGATGGTGGGCGATGCCGCGTCCGCCAGCCGGCTGCTGGCGCGCGCGCCGGCGCGGCCCCTGGCCATGCTGGAGCCCGCGCCTGCGGGCTTCCCCACTGCCGCCAGCACCGAGGTGGCGCAGGACCCGCTGCTCGACGAGGCCGTCATCGCCTTCGCCAACGGCGAGTTCGTGCGCTGCGAGCAGCTGCTGGCCGAGCTCACCGGCCCGGGCGGACTGCGCTTCAACCATCCCGACACCTGGCTGGTGCGGCTCGACCTCTACCGCGCCACCGGCGCGCAGGCCTCCTTCGAAACGCTCGCGGCCGAGTTCGCGCAGCGCTTCCACCGCTCCCCCCCGCAATGGTTCTCGCTGCCGCAGCGCCTGGCGCTGCAGCCGCCGCAGGGCTGCGCCGCGGCGCAGCCGGGCCAGGGCTGGGTCTGCCCGGCGGTGCTCGACGCCGCAGCGGTGCGGCGGCTGCAGGAGCATGTGCGGCGCATGCCCGCGCCGTGGCTGCTGGAGTGGTCCGGGCTGCAGCACGTGCACGCCGACGCCCCGGCGCTGCTGGCGCCGCTGCTGCAGGAATGGGCCAGCCAGCCGCTGCAGCTGCACTGGCTGGGCAGCGAGACGCTGCTGCAGCGCCTGCGCGAGGCCACGCCCGCAGGCGTGCGCGACACCGACCCGGCGCTGTGGCTGCTGCGGCTGCAGGCGCTGCGGCTGCTGCACCGCGCGCAGGCCTTTGACGAGGCCGCCATCGACTACTGCATCACCTACGAGATCTCGCCCCCGCCCTGGGAGGCGCCGGCCTGCCGCGTGCGGCTGACGCGCGACGGCGCGCCCGCGCCGGTGTCCTCGCTGCCGCCGCCCTCCACGCTGCTGTCCGTGGTGGCCAGCGGCTTCGACTCCTCGCTGCACTACGGCGCCGAGGCCGTGGCCGAGCTGGAGCTCGCCGGCCAGCTCACCGGCGACATCAGCTCGACCCTCGGCCGGCTGCAGCAGCAGCTCGGCGACGCCGCCAGCGTCAACGTATGCTGCGCACGGCTGGTGCGGGTGGACTTCAACGCCGCCGGCGACCTGCTCAAATGGGTCGTGGCGCGGCGCCAGGAGCACCGCAGCCTGCATTTCTGCGACGCTCACCGCCTCGTCGCGCTGCTGCTGGGCGCGATGGGCATCAACGAGCACGCGCGCGTGCGCGTGCACAGCACCTGAGAGCCCGCCGTCCGCGCCCTGTGCGCCGGACGGCGCCACCCGCGGCCCTGGCGCCGCCCGAAACCCCGATCCCATGGAATCCTTTCACGGCACCACCATCCTCAGCGTGCGCCGCGGCCCGCTCGTCGCCCTGGGCGGCGACGGCCAGGTGACGCTGGGCAACATCGTCGTCAAGTCCAGCGCGCGCAAGGTGCGCCGCCTCTACCGCGACCAGGTCCTGGCCGGCTTCGCCGGCGCCACGGCCGACGCCTTCACGCTCTTCGAGCGCTTCGAGGGCAAGCTGGAGAAGCACCAGGGCCACCTGGTGCGCGCCGCTGTCGAGCTGACCAAGGACTGGCGCACCGACCGCGTGCTGCGCCGCCTCGAAGCCATGCTGGCCGTGGCCGACAAGGAAACGTCGCTGATCATCACCGGCAACGGCGACGTGCTCGAGCCCGAGCACGGCATCGTGGCCATCGGCTCCGGCGGCGCCTATGCGCAGTCCGCGGCGCGCGCGCTGCTGCAGCACACGCAGATGTCGCCCGCGGAGATCGTCAAGCAGTCGCTGCAGATCGCCGGCGACATCTGCATCTACTCCAACCAGAACCACGTCATCGAAACCCTGGGCACCGCCGCTCCCGCGGCCGGCGCCTGACACCAGGGGCCATTCCCAGCGTGCCGTCCGACAACCCTTCCCCCGTGAGTCCCGCCATGAGCGCCATGACCCCCCAGGAAATCGTCTCCGAGCTCGACCGCCACATCGTCGGCCAGGCCCAGGCCAAGCGCATGGTGGCCATCGCGCTGCGCAACCGCTGGCGCCGCCAGCAGGTGGACGAGAAGCTGCGCGCGGAGATCACGCCCAAGAACATCCTGATGATCGGCCCCACCGGCGTGGGCAAGACCGAGATCGCCCGGCGCCTGGCGCGGCTGGCCGACGCGCCCTTCATCAAGGTCGAGGCCACCAAGTTCACCGAGGTCGGCTACGTCGGCAAGGACGTGGACACCATCGTGCGCGACCTGGTGGACGTGGCCGTGAAGCAGGAGCGCGAGCGCCAGATCCGCGCCAAGCGCACCCAGGCCGAGGACGCCGCCGAGGACCGCGTGCTCGACATCCTGGTGCCGCCGCCGCGCCACCCCGGCTTCGGCCTGACCCCGGCCGAGCCGCCCGCCGACAACGCCGCGCGCCAGGGCATGCGCAAGCGGCTGCGCGAGGGCACGCTCAACGACAAGGAAATCGAGATCGAGGTCGCCGACCACCGCCCCGCGCTGGAGATCCTGGGCCCGCAGGGCATGGAGGAGATGGCCGAGCAGCTCAAGGGCCTGTTCTCGCAGTTCGGCCAGGCCAAGCGCCACACGCGCAAGCTGCCCATCGCCGAGGCGCTGAAGCTGCTGGTCGAGGAGGAAGCGGCCAAGCTCGTCAACGAGGACGAGATCAAGACCGCCGCGCTGGCCAATGCCGAGGGCAACGGCATCGTCTTCATCGACGAGATCGACAAGGTTGCCGGCAGCGGCGAGTCGCGCGGCGCCGACGTCTCGCGCCAGGGCGTGCAGCGCGACCTGCTGCCGCTGGTCGAGGGCACCACCGTCAACACCAAGTACGGCATGGTGCGCACCGACCACATCCTCTTCATCGCCTCGGGCGCCTTCCACCTGGCCAAGCCCAGCGACCTGATCCCGGAGCTGCAGGGGCGTTTCCCGATCCGCGTCGAGCTGGGCTCGCTGTCGGTGGACGACTTCGAGGCCATCCTCAAGTCCACCCACGCCAGCCTGGTGAAGCAGTACCAGGCGCTGCTGGCCACCGAGGGCGTGACGCTGGAGATCGCGCCCGAAGGCATCCGGCGCCTGGCGCAGATCGCCTACGACGTGAACGAGCGCACCGAGAACATCGGCGCGCGGCGCCTGGCCACGGTGATGGAGCGGCTGCTCGACGAGGTCAGCTTCGACGCGCCCAACCTCTCCGGCCAGACCGTCACGATCGATGCCGCGGCGGTGGATGCCAAGCTCGGCGAGCTCTCGCGCAACGAGGACCTGTCGCGCTTCATCCTGTGAATCGCCGGTGAATCGCCGGTGACTCCCCGGTGCAAGCCCGGGCCGGCCGCTTGCCCCGGAGGCGGCCGGCCCGCGCTGCCGCGCTGCGTGCCCGGTGTACGCCGCGTCGCATTGACGGCCGCGAAAGGAGACTCCCGAGCGATGGACCGTTCCCGACTGCTGCGCCGCCTCCAGGCGGTGCGCGCGCACAGCCTGGCGCTGGCGCAGCCGCTCTCGGCCGAGGACTGCGCGCTGCAGTCCATGCCCGACGCCAGCCCCGTCAAGTGGCACCTGGGGCACACCAGCTGGTTCTTCGAGACGCTGGTGCTCTCGCCGCACTGCGCGGGCTACCGCGCCTTCGACGCGCGCTTCGCCTACCTCTTCAATTCCTACTACGAGGCGCTGGGCCCGCGCCATCCGCGCCCGCAGCGCGGCCTGCTCTCGCGCCCGGCGCTGGCCGAGGTGCTGGACTACCGCCGGCACGTGGACGCGGCGCTGCAGGAGTTCGTCGAGGCCGGCGCGGAAGAGGCCTTCAATGCCGCGGCGGCGCTGATCGAACTGGGCCTGCAGCACGAGCAGCAGCACCAGGAGCTGATCGTCACGGACGTGAAGCACCTGCTGTCGCTCAACCCGCTGCAGCCGGCCTACCTCGCTCCCGAAGCAGCGCCGGCGGCGGCCGCCGCCGCCGAGGCGCCGCCGCTGCGCTGGCTGGACTTCGAGGGGGGCCTTGCCGAGATCGGCCACGCCGGCACGGGCTTCGCCTTCGACAACGAGGGCCCGCGCCACCGCGTCTGGCTGGAGCCCTACCGGCTGGCGAACCGCCCGGTGAGCTGCGGCGAGTTCCTGGACTTCATCGCCGACGGCGGCTACCGCCGACCCGAGCTCTGGCTCAGCGACGGCTGGGCCTGGGTGCAGGCCGGCGGCGTGGCCGCGCCGGCGTACTGGCATCCGCAGGACGGCCTGCTCTTCACGCTGCGCGGCCCGCGCCCGCTGGACCGCGCCGAGCCCGCCTGCCACCTCAACCTCTACGAGGCGGCGGCCTACGCGCAGTGGGCCGGCGCGCGGCTGCCGACCGAGGCCGAGTGGGAGGCGGCGGCGCAGGCACAGCCTGCCGCGGCAGCCCCCGCCGGGAAATCGCTGGCGGAGCACCTGCACCCGCGCCCGGCCGCCGACGGCCCCGGGCTGCTGCAGCTCGACGACGCCGTGTGGCAGTGGACACGTTCGGGCTACGAGCCCTATCCGGGCTTCCAGCCGCTGGCCGGCGCGGTGGGCGAGTACAACGGCAAGTTCATGGTCGGCCAGAACGTGCTGCGCGGCGGCAGCTGCGCCAGCCCGGCCGGCCACGTGCGGCCGAGCTATCGCAACTTCTTTCCGGCGGCGGCGCGCTGGCAGTTCACGGGCGTGCGGCTGGCGCGCGATGCGCCCTGAGCCGCGCCGCGACCATGTCAGTCAGGAGGTGAACCGATGAAAGCGATCTGGAACGGCGAGGTGATCGCCGAGAGCGACGACACCGTGCTGGTGGAGGGCAACCACTATTTCCCCGAAAGCGCCGTCAAGCGCGAATACCTGCTGGCGAGCAACCACCGCACGAGCTGCCCGTGGAAGGGCCAGGCGCGCTACTGGTCGCTGCTGGTCAACGGCGACCTGAACCCCGAGGCCGCTTGGTACTACCCCGAGCCCAGCGAGGCCGCGGCCGAGATCAAGGGCCGCATCGCGTTCTGGAAGGGCGTGCAGGTCACGGAGTAAGTGACGCGTACCCCCATGCAGCCCCCGGCCGGTTGCCGCGCAACCCGGCCGCGCCGGATGTCCGGGGGGACAAGACCGGCGGCCTACAGCGCCAGCCGGTGCGCCTGCAGCGCCAGCAGACCGTCGAAGATCAGCGACTCGACCAGCTCGTGCTCGACGTCCAGGTGGGGCGCCACCTTCCAGCCCGCGCCGCCGGTCATGACGGTGATGGGCGCGCGGCCGCAGTGGCGCTGCAGCCGCCGGTGCATGTGCTCGATGGCGCCGGTGATGGCGAAGGTACCGCCGCTGGTGAGCGCGTCGGAGGTGTTGGTGGGGAAGTCGCGCACCTCGCCGGTGGGCACATGCAGCCCGGCGGTGCCGCTCTCCAGGGCGCGCAGCATGATGCCGTGGCCCGGCAGGATCAGCCCGCCGAGGAAGCGGCCCTCGCCGTCGAGGGCGTCCACCGTCACCGCGGTGCCCACCATCACCACCAGCACCGGGCCGTCCACGCCGCGGGACAGCGCATGCGCGCGCGCGCCGATGAGCGCCACCCAGCGGTCGGCGCCCAGGCGCCCGGGATGGTCGTAGCCGTTGCGCACGCCACCGTCGCGGGCGTTGGACACGGCCCAGCGCGGCGCGATGTCCCACAGCTCCAGCTGCTCCTCGGCGCGCCGGCGCACGGCGTCGCCGGCGACGTTGCAGCCCAGCATCGAGCTCGGCGGCTGCAGTCCCTTCCACTGCGACTCGGCCAGCTCGTCGATGGTCTCCAGGAATGCCGCGCCCTGCGCCAGGACGGCCGCGCCGGGTTGGGGAGCGGCGTACAGCGCCCACTTGAGCCGCGTGTTGCCGATGTCGATGGCCAGGAAACTCATGGCGGCGAGGGTATCAGGGTGAAACGACGGCGCCGCTGAACGGGATCAAGGCTTGTTCAGCGCCACAGGGCCAGCGCCAGCACCGCCACGGCCAGCGCGGCGATGCCGCCCGCGAGCCAGCGCTGGCGCAGGCGCAGCACCTGCACGGCTTCCACCAGCCGCGCGTTGTGCTCGGTGAGGGACTCGATGAGCGCGGCGCTGTCCTGCTGCTGGCGGGCCAGCGCTTCAAGCCGTGCCGAGACTTGCTGCAATTGCGCCCGCAACGCCGCGGCGGAGTCGGGGTCGGCCGCGGCCGGCGTGGCCGCCGCGGCGGCCTCCTCGGCGCCGGAGGAAAGGTCCTGGCTGTGGGCGAACATGCGGCGCGCGCCGCGCACCAGGCCGGGGGCGGCCTCGATCACCTCGGACCAGGGCACGAGCTTGAGTGCGCTGAGCCAACCCATGGCCTGTGCCGTTCAGTTCAGTTCAGTACTGCCTGCTGCTGCCCGGGGCTGGCCCTCAGCGCGCGGCCTCGGGCAGCTCGATCTTGACTTCCAGTACTTCCAGGTTGTCCTGCCGCTCCAAGTGCACCTTGATGTCGTCGGAGCTGATGGCCACGTATTTCGTGATCACCGCCAGCAGCTCGCGCTGCAGCGCGGGCAGGTAGTCGGGGCTGCGGCTGCGGCCGTTGCGCTCGTGCGCCAGGATGATCTGCAGCCGCTCCTTGGCGACGTTGGCCGAGCGCTTCTTCTCGCCCATCAGGAAGGACAGAAAGCTCATGACGCGTTACCTCCCGCCGAAAAGTCGCTTGAAGAAGCCGGGCTTGACCGCGTCGGTGAAGCGCATGGGCTTTTGCTCCCCCAGGAAGCGGTCCACCACGTCCTTGTAGGCCTCGGCAACGTCCGTGCCATTCATGTGGACCACCGGCACGCCCTGGTTCGACGCCTGCAGCACGACCTCGGATTCCGGGATCACGCCGATGAGCTCGATGCGCAGGATGTCCTGGATGTCCTGCAGCGAGAGCATTTGGCCGTCCTCCACGCGCAGCGGGTTGTAGCGCGTGATGAGCAGGTGCTCCTTGATGGGCGTGTCGCCGTTGATGGCGCGGCGCGTCTTGGAGCCCAGCATGCCCAGGATGCGGTCCGAGTCGCGCACCGAGGACACCTCGGGGTTGGTCACCACCAGCGCCTCGTCGGCGAAGTGCATGGCCAGCATCGCGCCGCTCTCGATGCCCGCGGGCGAGTCGCAGACGATGTACTCGAAGCCCTGCTCGGCCAGGTCGGCCAGCACGCGCTCCACGCCTTCCTTGGTCAGCGCGTCCTTGTCGCGCGTCTGCGAGGCCGGCAGCACGTAGAGGTTGTCGCAGTGCTTGTCCTTGATCAGCGCCTGGTGGAGGTTGGCCTCGCCGTTGATGACGTTGATGAGGTCGTACACGACGCGGCGCTCGCAACCCATGATCAGGTCCAGGTTGCGCAACCCGACGTCGAAATCGATGACGGCCGTCTTGTGGCCGCGCAGGGCCAGGCCGGAGGAGAAGCTCGCGCTGGTCGTGGTCTTGCCGACCCCGCCCTTGCCGGAGGTCACGACGACGATTCTGGCCATCTCAGGTACATCCTTTCAGCTGTCGGTTCGGTGTGTAGTTACAGCAGCGCGCCCCCCGCGCGCTAGATCTTGATCGGCTCGATCACCAGCTTCTCCCCTTCCAGCCGCACCATCGCCGGCTTGCCCAGCACGTCGGCGGGCAGCGGGTTCTCTGCGGTGCGGTAGGTACCGGCAATCGAGATCAGTTCCGGCTCCAGGCAGGTGGTGTAGATGCGCGCCGTGGTGTCGCCACGCGCACCCGCCACCACCTTGCCGCGCAGCGGCGCGTACACATGCACGCTGCCGTCGGCAATCACTTCCGCGCCGCAGTTCACCTGCGCCAGCACCACTAGGTCGCCGCTGCGGGCGTAGACCTGCTGGCCCGAGCGCAGCGGCTTGTCCACCAGCATCGCCGTGCCGCCCACGGGCACCTGCACCTCGCGCACGACCTCGCGCACCACTTCGCGCACGGTTTCGGCACGCGGCGTCAGCGGCACGGCGTCGGGCGAGTCGCCCAGCCCGGCGGCGGCCGCCGCCTCCATCTGCGCCGGGCTGCCGCCGCGCGCGGCCACAGGGAGCATGCGGTGGCGGCGCAACAGCTTGACCAGCGCCTCCATGTCCAGCGGCGTCGGGTCGTCACGCACGGCCGCCAGGTCCACCAGCACGGGTTCCTGGTTGAAGAGCTCGGGCGTGTCGGCCAAGCGCTGCGCCAGCTCCGCCGCCAGCAGCTTCAGGTCGGTGCTCTTGAGCAGCAGCGCCAGCAGCGTCAGCGAGGCGCTTCTGAGGTCGAACGGGGACGTCACTCCGGCGGAAACAGCGGCCATGGGGCGGAACCAGCCTAAAAGGTAGGCAGTTTAGCGGTCCGCCACAGCGGCCAGACCGCTGTTGCCGCAAGTATTCGCTGCGCTGCAGCAACAAGGCGTGCGGGCCACAATGGCCCATGCCCACGCTCATCGCGACCCAATCCTTCACCGACGCGGCCGCCGCCCTGGCGCACGCGCGCCACATCTACGACATCGGCATCACGCACCTGCGCCAGTCGCTGCAGGAATTCGTGGCCGGCACCGACCCGGCGCGCCGGGTGCGCGCCTGCTACCCGTTCGCGCGCATCCACGTCGACACGGTGGCGCGCGCCGACTCGCGCCTGGCCTACGGCTTCGTGGCCGGCCCGGGCAGCTACGAGACCACGCTCACGCGCCCCGACCTCTTCGGCGACTACTACCTGGAGCAGTTCGAGCTGCTGCTGCGCAACCACGGCGTGGCACTGGAAGTGGGCATGAGCACGCAGCCCATCCCGATCCACTTCTCCTTCGCCGAGCACGACCACATCGAGGGCACGATGAGCGTCGAGCGGCGCCAGCGCATGCGCGACCTGTTCGACCTGCCCGACCTCGCGGCCATGGACGACGGCATCGCCAACGGCACCCACGGCGTGCCCCCGGGCCAGCCCATGCCGCTGGCGCTCTTCACCGGACCGCGCGTGGACTACTCGCTGCACCGGCTGCGCCACTACACCGGCACGGCGCCGGAGCATTTCCAGAACTTCCTGCTGTTCACGAACTACCAGTTCTACATCGACGAGTTCGTGCGCCTGGGCCGCAGCCTGATGGCCGCGCCCGACGGCGACGAGGTGGCCGACGGCTACTGCGCCTTCATCGAGCCGGGCAACGTCGTCACGCGCCGCGCGGGCCACCCGGCGCAGCCGCACGACGCGCTGGGCGCGGCCCCGCCGCGGCTGCCGCAGATGCCGGCCTACCACCTGGTGCGGCCGGACCGCAGCGGCATCACCATGGTCAACATCGGCGTCGGGCCGGCCAACGCCAAGACCATCACCGACCACGTCGCCGTGCTGCGCCCGCACGCCTGGATCATGCTCGGCCACTGCGCGGGGCTGCGCAACACGCAGCAGCTCGGCGACTACGTGCTGGCCCACGGCTACGTGCGAGAGGACCACGTGCTCGACGAGGAGCTGCCGCTGTGGGTGCCGATCCCCGCGCTGGCGGAGATCCAGGTGGCGCTGGAGCAGGCGGTGGAGGACGTGACGCAGCTGCGCGGCTTCGAGCTCAAGCGCATCCTGCGCACCGGCACCGTGGCCTCCACCGACAACCGCAACTGGGAGCTGCTGCCGCATCCGGGCCCCGAGCAACGCTTCAGCCAGAGCCGCGCCGTGGCGCTGGACATGGAGTCGGCCACCATCGCTGCCAACGGTTTCCGCTTCCGCGTGCCCTACGGCACGCTGCTGTGCGTCTCGGACAAGCCCCTGCACGGCGAGATCAAGCTCCCCGGCATGGCCAACCAGTTCTACCGCGAGCGCGTGGACCAGCACCTGCGCATCGGCATGCGCGCCATCGACATCCTGCGCCGCCAGCGCCTGGACCAGCTGCACAGCCGCAAGCTGCGCAGCTTCAACGAAGTCGCCTTCCAGTAAGGCGCCGCCCCTTCTGCGCCGCCCGGCCCCGGGAGGGGCTCGGGTAGGCCGCTTCCTACGTCCGGACGCGGCGGCTGCTGCCTGACGCGCGCACCGCCGGGCGCAACCATTGCTCCCAGTGATGCCAAGCATTCAGGAGCAAGCCATGAACGACGTGCACGACCGGCTGGACGGCATCCAGCGCTGGTTCTACGGCGGCGAGCCCGGCATGGACGACCTGCCGCTCGACGACGACCCGGTCGCCGCCCCCGTTGAAGAGCAGCCCCCCGCCGCCGGCGTCTGCAGCGCCCACGCGCTGCGGCAGCACTGAAGCACGGGGAGCCGAGCCGCGATGCGACTGCCGGTCCCGCTGCGCCATGACGAACCCGTGGTGGACGGCGCGCCGCACCTGCGCGTGCTGACGCTGAACCTGCACAAGGGTTTCACGGCCATGAACCGCCGCTACGTGCTCGCCGAGATGCGCGAGGCGGTGCGCGCCACGTCCGCCGACATCGTGTTCCTGCAGGAGGTGGCCGGCGCCGCCTCGCACCGCCACGACCTGGGGCCTGTGCGCCGCATCGCCGGCCGCGCCGCGCGACGCATCGGCGGCCGCGGCTCGGCCGCGTCGTCCGCCGGCACGGCCGCGAGCGTGGGCACGGCGCTGATGCGCATGCCGCAGTACGAGTTCCTGGCCGACACCATCTGGCACCAGCATGCCTACGGGCGCAACGCGGTGTCGCCGGCCGGGCACCACGGCAATGCGCTGCTCTCGAAATTCCCGATCCTGCGCCACCGCAACGTGGACGTGAGCGCGGATTTCGACGGCGACGAGAAGCGCGGCTTGCTGCACTGCGAGCTGGAGATGCCGGGCTCGGAATACCCGCTGCACGCCATCTGCGTGCACCTGGGGCTCAAGGAGGCGCAGCGCCAGCGCCAGGTCGACCTGCTGGGCGAGCTGCTGCGCGAGGCCGTGCCGGCGCAGGCGCCGCTGGTGATCGCCGGCGACTTCAACGACTGGCGGCTGTGCGCGCACCAGCGGCTGCAGGACGAGCTCGGGCTGCAGGAGGTGCACGAGCACGCCCATGGCCGGACGCCGCGCACCTTCCCGGCCCGGCACCCGGTGCTGCGGCTGGACCGGATTTACGTGCGCAACCTGCGCCATGCCCCCATCGGATTGCCCAAGCGGCCGTGGTCACACCTGTCCGACCACGCGCCACTGGCAGCGGAGGTGATGTTGTGAAACTGAAATGGAACGCGGGCAACCGCATCGAACTGCTGGAAAACGGCGAGGAGTACTTCCCGCGCGTGTTCGCCGCCATTGCCGCGGCCAGGCGCGAGGTGGTGATCGAGACCTTCATCCTGTTCGACGACCCGGTCGGGCAGCAGCTGCACGCGGTGCTGCTGGAAGTGGCGCGCCGCGGCGTGCAGGTGGACCTGACGGTGGACGGCTACGGCTCGCCCGACCTGACGCCGGAGTTCATCGGCGCGCTCACCGACGCCGGCGTGCGGCTGCACGTCTACGACCCGCGCCCGCGGCTGCTGGGCCTGCGCTACAACCTCGTGCGCCGCATGCACCGCAAGATCGTGGTCATCGACGGGGAAACCGCCTTCATCGGCGGCATCAACTTCTCCGAGGACCACCTGCTGTCCAGCGGCCCGGAATCCAAGCAGGACTACGCGGTGCAGGTCCACGGCCCGGTGGTGGCGCAGCTGCACGGCTTCGTGCACCAGGTGCTGGCGCCGGTGCGCAGCGCGCTCATGGGCTGGGTGCGGCAGGGCTTCCGCCGCGCGCCGAAGGTGGCGCCGGTGCAGCTGCCCGCCGCGGGCGAGGCGCACGCGGCGCTGGTGACGCGCGACAACGAGCGCCACACCAACGACATCGAGCGCTGCTACCGCATGGCCATCCGCACCGCGCGGCGCGAGATCGTCATCGCCAATGCCTACTTCTTCCCCGGCTTCCGGCTGCTGCGCGACCTGCGCCGCGCCGCGCGCCGCGGGGTGGACGTGCACCTGATCCTGCAGGGCGAGCCCGACATGGCGATCGTGCGCATCGGCGCGCGGCTGCTCTACCACTCGCTGGTCAAGGACGGCGTGCACGTGCACGAGTACTGCAGGCGCCCGCTGCACGGCAAGGTGGCGGTGGTGGACGGCGAATGGGCCACGGTCGGCTCCAGCAACCTCGACCCGCTGAGCCTGTCGCTCAACCTGGAGGCGAACCTGCTGATCCGCGACACCGGCTTCGCCGCCGAGCTGCGGCGGCGGCTGCAGCGGCTGATCGACAACGAGTGCCGCGAGATGGCGCACGACGCGCTGCCCAAGCGCACGATGTGGCGCTACCTCACCAGCGCCGTCGCCTTCCACCTGCTGCGCCACTTCCCGAGCTGGGCCGACGCGCTGCCGCGCGACGGCAAGTTCGTCCGCTCCTTCATCGGGCGGCGCCAGGTGGACATCCCGCCCGAGGCGCTGCGCCAGGTCGAGCGCTGACACCGGGCATGCCATCGTGGCACGCGCCATGACCCGCGGCCCGCTGCACGCGCACCGGCACCTGGCTTCCGTGTGGGGACGGGTGCGCCGGCCGCTGCTGGCGCTGGCGCTGCTGGCGCTGCTGTCCTTCATCGCCTGGCGCGCGCGCAGCCTGGACTGGGCCGCGGCCTGGGCCGCGCTGCTGGACTACCGGCCCGGCACGCTGGCGCTGGCCGCGCTCAGCGCGGCGGTGGCGCACGCGCTCTATACCGGCTACGACCTGCTCGGCCGCTTCTACAGCGGGCACCGCCTGGCGCCGGGGCGGGTGGCGGCTACCGCCTTTGTCAGCTTCGCCGCCAACCTCAACCTGGGCGCGATGGTGGGCGGCGTGGCGCTGCGGCTGCGGCTGTACGCGCGCCAGGGGCTGCCGATGGCGACCATCGTGCGCGTCTGGGGCTTCAGCCTGCTCACCAACTGGATCGGCTTCGCCGCGCTGGCGGGCGCCGTGTTCCTCAGCGGCTGGGTGCAGCTGCCGCCGGACGCCCCGCTGAGCGGCCACGCGCTGCGCGGCGTGGGCGCGGGCCTGTGCGCGGCGGTGGGGCTGTACCTGGTGGCGTGCCGCTGGTCGCGCAAGCGGCTGTGGGTGCTGCGCGGGCACCGGCTGGAGCTGCCGCGCGCGCGCCTGGCCTTCGCGCAGGTGGCGCTGGCGGCCACGCACTGGGCGCTGGTCGCAGGGGTGCTGTACGTGCTGCTGCACGGCGGCGTGGACTACCCGACGGTGCTGGGCGCGCTGATGCTGGCCAGCATCGCCGTGATCGCGCTGCGCGTGCCCGCGGGCCTGGGCGTGCTGGAAGCGGCCTTCCTGACGCTGCTGGCCGGGCGCGAGGGCGAGGCCCAGCTGCTGGCCGCGCTGCTGGCCTACCGGGCGCTGTTCTACCTGCTGCCGCTGGCGGTGGCGGCGCTGGTCTACCTGGGACTGGAGGCGCGGCTGCGGCACAGCGCGGCCGCGGCGCGGGCAGCGGCGCCGCGCCCGGTGCGCGGGCATTGAGGGGGGTATCGGGGGGCATCGAGGGAGGCACTGAAAGGGCGTTGACCGGGCACAAACGCCCATGCCATGCACCACGACATGGCGCAAGGCACGTGCCTTGTGCGCCCCGGGGCGATCCCGTACGCTGGATTTCCACCACCTCAGCAGCGCCAGCCGCGGGGCCGGCGCACAAGGAGACCCAGCATGTCGAGCCCATCCACTTCCGTCGCCGCCATCCGCACCCTGGCCCTCGTGGGCGCGGCCGCCTCCGGCAAGACCTCCCTGGCCGAGGCGCTGCTGCACCACGCCGGCGCCATCGGCGCGCCGGGCAGCCTGGAGCGGGGCAGCACGGTCAGCGACTTCGACCCGCTGGAGCGCCGCATGCAGCACTCCCTGAACTCGGCGCTGATGCACCTGGACCACCAGGGCACGCGGGTCCACTTCATCGACACGCCGGGGGCGCCGGACTTCGTCGGCCAGTCGCTGCCGGCGCTGGAAGCGGTGGAGACGGCCGCGGTGGTCGTTAACGCCGCCACCGGCATCGAGCCGATGACGGTGCGCATGATGGAGTACGCGGCCCAGCGGCGCCTCGACCGCCTGATCATCGTGAACAAGATCGACGCGCAGGGCGTGGACTTGGCCGGCCTGCTGGACCAGATCAAGGAAACCTTCGGCCGCGAGTGCCTGCCGCTGAACCTGCCGGCCGGGGGCGGCGCCCAGGTGGTGGACTGCTTCTTCAACCGTGAGGGCACGACCGACTTCGGCGCCGTCGAGGACGCGCACCGCGCGCTGGTGGAGCAGGTGGTGGAGGTGGACGGGGAGTTCGTCGAGCGCTACCTCAACGACGGTGACGTGGACGCCACCGAGCTGCACGCGCCGCTGGAGCAGGCGCTGCGCGAGGGCCATCTGATCCCGGTGTGCTTCGTCTCCGCGCGCACCGGCACCGGCCTGGCGCAGCTGCTCGACGTGATCGTGAAGCTGCTGCCGCACCCGGGCGAAGGCAACCCGCCGGCCTTCCTCAAGGGCGAGGGCGAGGACGCCAGGCCGCTGGAAGCCAAGCCCGACCCGTCAATGCACGTGCTGGCGCACGTCTTCAAGGTCACGGTGGACCCCTACGTCGGCAAGATGGGCATCTTCCGCGTGCACCAGGGCACCCTCACCCGCGACAGCCAGCTCTACATCGGCGACGGCCGCAAGCCCTTCAAGGTGAACCACCTCTTCATGCTGCAGGGCAAGGAGCACGTGGAAGTGCAGAAGGCGCTGCCGGGCGACCTGTGCGCGGTGGCCAAGATCGACGAGCTGCACTTCGACGCGGTGCTGCACGACGCGGCCGAGGACGACCACATCCACCTGCAGCCGCTGGACTTCCCGGTGCCGGTGCACGGCCTGGCGATCGAGCCCAAGCGCCACGGCGACGAGCAGCGCATGTGGGAGATCCTGACCAAGCTGCTCGACGAGGACCCGTGCCTGAAGGTCGAGCACGTGCCCACCACCAACGAGACCATCGTCTACGGCCTGGGCGAGCTGCACCTGCGCATGCTGCTGGAGCGGCTGCGCGAGGTCTACAAGTTCGAGGTGCAGACGCGGCCGCCGCGCATCGCCTACCGCGAGACCATCACCGCCCCGGCCGAGGGGCACCACCGCCACAAGAAGCAGAGCGGCGGCGCCGGCCAGTTCGGCGAGGTGATGCTGCGCGTGGAGCCGCTGCCGCGCGGCGCGGGCTTCGAGTTCGTGGACCAGGTCAAGGGCGGCGCGATTCCCGGGCAGTTCATCCCCGCCGTGGAAAAGGGCGTGCGCGAGGTGCTGGCCTCGGGTGCCATCGCCGGCTACCCGGTAGTGGACGTGCGCGTGGTCGTGCTCGACGGCAAGAGCCACAGCGTGGACAGCAAGGAAATCGCCTTCGTCACCGCCGGGCGCAAGGCATTCATGGCGGCGATCCGCGAGGCGCGGCCGATCGTGCTGGAGCCGATCGTCAACGTGGAGATCCTGGCGCCGGACAGCGCCATGGGCGACATCACCGGCGACCTGTCGTCGCGCCGCGGCCAGGTCAGCGGCACGCAGAACGGCGCGGTCGGGACGATGCTGGTGCGCGGGCAGGTGCCGCTGTCCGAGCTGAGCAACTACCAGTCGCGCCTGAACGCCATGACCAGCGGCCAGGGCCGCTACACGCTGGCGCTGTCGCACTACGACCCGGTGCCGCCCAACACGCAGCAGCAGCTGGTCGGCCAGTTCAAGGTGCGCGACGAGGAGTGATTCACCGGCCCGGGGCCGTGCCGCTGCGCCGGGAAGCGCCGGCGGCAGCCCGGGCCGCGGCTGGCGCAGCCGCCCCGCCGTCGGCCGCGGCGTAGGCCAGCACCGCCTCCAGCAACTCCGGCGCATCGAGCAGGTCCACATGTGCCCAGCCGCGCAGCAGCCGGTTCTCCGCGCCCGGCAGCGCGGCCACCGAGGGTGGGAACACCACGTTGTCGCAGTCGCTGAAGAAGCAGCTCAGCGGCACGCCATGCGGCCGGTCCGCCTCGTCGCGCGCCAGCGCCTGCAGCCAGGGGCTGTCCAGCCGCAACTGGCGCGCGTTGGGCGTGAAGCCGAAGCGCGCCAGCCAGGTGCCACGGTGCGGCGAGGCGACCGTGACCACGCGCTGCACCAGCGCCGGATCGCCGCCGTTGCGCAGCCAGGCGCGCACCGCGAGGCCGCCCAGGCTGTGCGCGACGATCAATACCGGCCGGCCGGTGGCGGCGTGCAGGCGGCGCACGGCCGCGTCGATGGCGGGTGTCCAGCTGTCGATCAGGCCGAACGGCGGCTCCAGGCTGGGCGCCAGCACCGGGATGCCGCGCCCGCGCAACTCGCGCAGCCAGGGGATCCAGACGCCGCGGTTGCACACCAGCCCATGCACCAGCAGCACGCCGGGCGCGGCCACGGGCTTGGACGGCAGATGGTCAGGCTCCAAGCGGTGCTGAAAGGGCTGGCGCCAACAAAACACGCGCACGCCGGTGATGCATTCCGCCCGCCAGGCTTTCAGCAGTGCCGGGATGGAAGCGGGTTGCACCGGATCGCGGCGTGAAGCGAAGTATTGAAGCGTCAACTCCAGGCCCAGCACGGCGGCGTGCAGGGTGAGCAGCAGCAGCGTGCCCAATACGGCGGCAAGGCGGTGCTGGTGCGACCAGGCCCAGGCGAACCAGGCCAGCGCGCCGAGCAGCCAGGCGATGGTCGTGAACTGCTGCAGGCGGGCAATCATGGGTCGAACCGGTCGCAGGGGTTCATGAGGGTTTCACAAGCCAGCGTACCCGCAACTGTATTCATGCAGGAATCAAGACCCCAAAAGCAAAACGCCCCGACCAAATGTTGGTCGGGGCGTTTGCCGGGATATTAGCCTGACGATGTCCTACTTTCACACGGGAATCCGCACTATCATCGGCGCTGAGGTGTTTCACGGTCCTGTTCGGGATGGGAAGGGGTGGGACCACCTCGCTATGGTCATCAGGCTTGACTGGTTGCCATGCTGATTTCTGGATCAGCACAGCCAATTCGATAGAGTCGTTTCAGCGTATTGATTGCGTCGCCGTCTTGGCGAACAACTTGAATACCGTGTCTTTGACCGCTTGGTCAAAGTTATAGGGTCAAGCCTCACGGGCAATTAGTACTGGTCAGCTTAACACGTCACCGTGCTTCCACACCCAGCCTATCAACGTCCTGGTCTCGAACGA